>JACPOB010000081.1 GCA_016185145.1 Rhodospirillales bacterium
GACTCAACAACAAGATCCGTGTCCTCCAGCGACGCGCCTACGGCCTGCGCGACGAGGAATACCTTCGCCTCAAGGTTCTCACCTGCATGCTTCCCGCGTTATGATCGCCCCAGATCACCCACTCGATTCCCTGAAGACCCGGAAATAGTTCATGGAACGTCGATCCTTCACGAAGGGCCTTGCGGCCATTCCCCTTATGCTGGCCCCGATTCTGGCCCCGATTCTGGCCAGTGCGGTCGGCCGATCCGCTCAGGCCCAGGCCAGCTGGGCGCCTGACAGGCCCATCCGCATCGTCGTTCCCTTCGCGGCGGGCGGCAGCACCGATGTCACCGCGCGGCTGATGGGCAATGCGCTGGGTGAGCGGCTGGGCCAGACCGTCGTCGTGGACAATCGCGGCGGCGCCGCCGGCAACATCGGCGCCGAATACGTCGCGCGGGCGGAGCCCGACGGCTACACGCTGATCATGGCGACGAGCTCGACGCACGCCACCAACGCGGCGCTCTATCGGCGGCTTGCGTTCAATCCGGTCCGCGACTTCACGCCGATCTCGCAGATCGCCTTCGTTCCGAACCTGCTCGTCGTGAATCCCGAAGTGCCGGTGAACAGCATCGCCGAGCTGGTGGCCTATGCGAAGGCGAGGCCGGGCCAACTGAACTACGGCTCGGGGGGCGCCGGCAGTTCCCTGCATTTGGCCGCTGCCGTTTTCGCCTACCGTGCCGGCATCGACATGGTGCACGTGCCCTATCGCGGCGGCGCACCGGTCGCGGCCGACCTCGTTTCCGGCAAGCTGCAGGTGAGCTTCAGCCCGCTGGTCGAGGTGCTCCAGCAGGTGAGGGCGGGCAAGCTGCGCGCGCTCGGCGTCACCACCGCGCGGCGCTCGGCGCTGCTCCCGGACATACCGGCCATCTCGGAAGTGATCCCGGGCTACGAGGTGGCGCTATGGAACGGCATCATGGGCCCGGCGGGACTGCCGGCGCCGGTGGCGGCGCGCCTCGCCTCGGAGATGGTCGCCATCGTCGGCAGCCAGGAAATGCGGTCGCGTCTTGGCGAGCAGGGCTCGGATCCCGTGGGCAGCACACCCCAGGAATTCGCCGCTTTCGTCGCCGCCGAGCAGCCGAAATGGGCGGAGCTGGTGCGTATTTCAGGCGCCACCGTCGACTGACGCCGCTCAGATCCCGAAACCACCGGCTATATTTATGGTCTCGCCGTTGATGTAGCCCGCAGAAGGTCCGGCGAGGAAGCAGACGGTCTCTGCCACCTCTTCGAGGGTTGCGATGCGACGGATCGGATGCATGTCCAGGATGGCCTCGCGGTTCGGAAGCTCACCGGCGACCTCCGCGGCCATGTCCGTGGGCATGATGCCCGGCTGTACGACGTTCACGGTGATGTTGCGCGGGCCGAGGTCGCGCGCGATGCCCTTGGCGTATTCGGCGAGCGCCCACTTCGTTCCGGCATAGTCGGCGACCCCGGGGAAGGGGACGTAGGAGCCGAGGAGGGAGCCGATGAAGATGATCCGACCGCCGTTGCTCAGCCGGGGCGCCGCCGCACGCGTGTTGGCGATCGTGCCCATGACATTGACCTGCCACTGGCGATTGTATCTGTCGCCATCAAGCGCGGGATCGTCCACGAGCTGACCCTGGATCGCGATGCCGGCATTGTTCACGAGGATGTCGAGCTTGCCGAATTCGGCGATCACCGAACCGATCAGAGGCCTGGCGGATGACAGGTCGGCCTGATCGCTCTTGATCGCGATTGCGCGAGAACCCTTCGCCTTCAGCTTCGCCACGACGGCCTCCGCCTTGTCGGCCGAGGCGGCGTAGCTGATGGCGACGTCCGCTCCGCGCTCGGCGAACGCGTCCGCCGTCGCGGCGCCAAGGCCACGCGAGCCGCCGGTGATCAGCACGACCTTGCCCTTCAGGATGTTCGACATGACGGTTCCTTCAATTGTGTAATGATCGTTATGATAACGATTGGTATGAAACATGGACCGGGACTGTCAAGCGGTTTAGTAATGGCCGTTATGGAAAAAGCCGGATCCACCTGATGGGCCGCCATCGCGAATTTTCCGTGGAGGCGGCCCTCGACGCCGCGCTGTGTGTCTTCTGGCGCAAGGGCTACGAGGGCACTTCCTATGCCGACCTGACGGAGGCGACTGGCGTCGAGAGGCCCGCCCTCTATTCCGCATTCGGCAACAAGGAAGCGCTCTTCCGCCGAGCCCTGGCTCGCTATCACGAGCGATACCTGGGCTACCTTCCGGAGGCGCTTCAGCTGCCCACGGCGCGCCAGGTTGCGGCCCATTTCCTGCGTGGTGCGGTCGAGCTCAACACGCGCTATCCCGACCGCACGGGCTGCTTCGGCATCAACGGTGTCCTGGCGGGCTCGGACGACGCCGAACCCATCCGCCAGGCGCTGATCGAATATCGCGCCACCGGCGAAGCGCTGCTCCGCGAGCGGTTCGAGAGGGCAAAGGCGGAGGGTGATCTTCCGGAGACGGCCGACGGCGCAACCCTGGCCGCGTACGTCATGGCGGTGACGCACGGCCTCGCCGTGCAGGCAAAAGCCGGTTTCCCTCGTGAAGTCCTCCAGGCGGTGGCCGAGCAAGCCTTGGCTGGCTGGCCCGAGACGGCCCGCTCACGTCGGGCAGCGAGAACAGCTCGGGCCAAGAGCTCGACGTGAGGATCTACACACCAGCGCCGCTCGAGGGCGCTGAATGGCTGACCCTGCGGGACTCCGATCCGGACCAGTGGGAAACGCTCTCCGTACTGTCCGGACCCGCCGGGTCCGCATGGCAAGCGCCGCAGATGTCTTTCATTCGCCAGCAGGAGGACGGAACGCCACGGCAGTATTCCGATTGTCCGTGGTGTCTTCACACGGTGCTCATCGTCCGGGACAGGGCGTTGACCTCGTTGCGGCCCGTGCTCGAGAGGTACGGAGAGGTGCTGCCCCTGCGATGCGACGAGCCGGTCTGGCTCTTCAATGCCACGATCATCCTCGATGCCCTGGATGAGGAACGCTCGGGGATTGTGCGGTTTGACGACGGCGGCCTGCTGGCGATCGAGCGCCATGTGTTCAGGGCGGACGTCATCGGGAATAGCGAGATCTTCAAGCTGCCGAGCAGGGCGTCCAGCATCTACCTGCAGGAGACGGTGGTGCGTCGTATCGGCGAGCTCGGTCTTGTGGGCCTGGCGTTCGATCTGGTCTGGACCGATGAGGGGCCATCCCCATCATGATCTTCCGGACCGCGCGCGCTCACGAGCGCGGGGACGCGCGCCGTCCGGAAGAATCCCGAAACCTGCTTGCCTCCCGTATAGCCGTGGCCGACAAGAAGTCATGACCGCACACGCCCCCGCCATGACGCCCATTTCCCGCCGTGGCCTTCTGACCACCACTGTCGCCACCGCCGCCAGCCTCTCCTGGCCGTCGGCCCGAGCGCAGGGTTCCTACCCATCGCAGCCCGTCCGCGTCGTGGTGCCGTACGCACCCGGCGGCGGCTCCGATTTCACCGGTCGCCTGATCGCGCAGAAACTCCAGGAGACGGCGGGCTTCACCGTGATCGTCGACAATCGGGCCGGCGCGGCGGGCATGCTCGGCACGGAAATCGTCGCGCGCGCGCCGGCCGACGGCTACACGCTGCTCTATGCCGACGTCGCCCACGGCATCAATCCGGCGGTGTACCCCAAGGCAAAGTACGATCCGGTCAAGAGCTTCGCGCCGATCACCCTTGTCGGCGCGGCGCCGCAGGTGCTGGTGGCCCATCCTTCCTTTCCGGCCAATTCGTTGAAGGAGCTGCTCGCGATGCCGCGTGAGCAGATGAAGGCGATCGCCGTCGGAACGCCGGGCCAGGGCAGCGGTCCGCATCTCACCTACGAATTGCTGCGCGCCCGGATCGGCCTGGAGCTCGTCCATGTGCCTTACAAGGGCGGCGGGCCCGCGCTCAACGACGCGATCAATGGCCAGGTTCCGCTGGTGATGAATGCGATGCCGCCGGTCATGCCGCACCTGCAGTCGGGCAAGCTGAAGGCGCTGGCGATCGCGACGCCTGAGCGTCATCCGCGTATGCCCGACGTGCAGACCTACGCCGAAAGCGCGCCCGGCGTCGTCGTCTACAACTGGTACGGCTTTCTCGCGCCGGCGGGCACACCGGCCGAGGTGACGAACCGGCTGGCCGGGCACATCGCCCGCATCCTTGCCCTGCCGGACGTGAAGGAAAAGTTCGACGGCGCCTTCCTCGATGCCATGCCGCAGGGCAGCGCCGAGATGGCACGCTTTCTCGACGAGGAAGTCCGCCAGTGGAAAGCCGTCGCGGTCCAGACCGGCATCTCGCTGGATTGAGGTGCGCGCCGGCGCGACTGGCGATGGCGTCGATGCGGGCGGCGGCGAGGCCGCGCGACAAATGACAGCGACGGCAACCTTCAAATCCGCCGTTTCGCAGTCCTCGCCCCCCTCTTCACGTGATCGATGAAGGCGCGCAGTTTCGGCATCATTTGATGCCGGCTGGGATAGTAGAGGAACACGCCGGGCGCCATCGGCGCGAACGGCTTCAGCACGGGCACGAGCTTTTTCGCTTTCACCAGGCTGGCGGCGATCGGCTCGGGCACTTGGGCAAGCCCCATGCCTTCCACGGCGGCGCCTAGCAGGGTCGGGAAGTCGTGAGCGATCAGCGGGCCCGCGACGATCGCCTCGATCGGCTTGTTGCCGTCGACGAACGACCAGGGTCCGATCGAGCCGTTGGAGCGGCGAATGCGCAGGCAGGCATGGCGGCGCAGATCGTCGATGCGCTCGGGCCGTCCGCGCCGGCGCAGATACGCGGGGCTGCCGACGACCACGAACGGGAAGGGCGGCGTCAGCCGCACGGCGATCATGTCGGCGGCGATGAACTGGCCCATCCGGACGCCGGCATCGAAGCCGCCGGCCGCGAGGTCGACCAGTTCCCCGCTGGCGGCGATCTCCACCTCGACCTCGGGAAAGGCCCGGGAAAAGGAGGCGATCAGGGGTTCCAGCAGGATCGGCACCACCGCCCGCGGCACCGTGAGGCGCAACACGCCGGACGGCCGCCGCCCGAGATCGCGCACGACCTCGCCGGCGGCGACCAGCTCCTCGAAGGCGGGCCTGGCGCGCGACAGGAACCGCTCGCCGGCTTCGGTCAGGCCGACACTGCGCGTCGTGCGGATGAAGAGCGCCGCGCCGACGCGCGCCTCGAGCGTGCGCACCGCCTGGCTGATCGCCGACGGCGTGACGCCGAGATCGGCGGCGGCTTTGCGGAAGCTGCGATTCCTGGCGACGCTCAGGAACGCCTCCACGCCGTCGAGCGCGCCCTGCCGGACTGTGAAGTTCTGCTTCATGTCTCGTCGACGTTATCGCGACTGGTCGCCCGCCGGAATGCGGTCCCATATCGAGGCCACGTCTATCGCGCATGACAGGAAGCTGAAATGTCGACGGAACCGGTCTTCCAGATACAGCTCGTGCTGGGCTATGTGGCGTGGCTGCTCTGCTTCGGCGCGTACATCCTGCCCTGGCTCAGGTCGATGGACAGGGTCGAGGCGCACCGCGCCATCGCGACCCTGCACAGCTTCCGCTTCTTCGGGCTCGTCTTCATCGTACCGGGAGTCGTCGGCCCCGACCTGCCCGCCAGCTTCGCCCCCTTCGCCGCCTATGGCGACCTCGCGACCGGGCTGCTTGCCATGCTGGCGCTGCTGACGATCAGGGTACGTCCAGCCTTCTGGCTGTTCGTCGTTGCCTTCAACCTCGTGGGGACGGCCGACCTCGTCCTCAACTACGCCCACGCCATCCAGGCCGGCCTGCCGGCGCGGGCAGGGGAGCTGGGCGCCACCTACGCGATCCCGATCCTCTACGTGCCCCTGCTGATGATCGCGCACGTCGCGGCTTTCTATCTGCTGATGCGTCCGGAGCCCAAGAGGGTGCAGGCTCCCGCATAGAAGTGCCTGCGTTGAAAGCAGTGCTGGCACTTGGGCTCGGCGGCACAAGGATAGCGTGATCGTCGGCTCGACTCGCCATTTTGTGGCCCTCTACGGTGCGAAAGAATTCGTGAAAACGAAACCGGCGGATCACGACGGCAGTGCTTGACATTGATGTACTTTAGTTATATTATCGACGCGTTGCGTTGCTTCCCCGCGTTGTCGCTCTTTGCATCGTTTATCCGAAACCAAGCCAGGGCGTGGCCGCCACCCGCGCCCATCCCCTCCGGCTGCCTGCCTCCGGAGGGGACGGGCTCCGGCTCTTCGACATCGAGATTCCAACATCTAAATTATCTTAAATATCGAAATTCGACCGGCAGCCTGAACAGGAGGATCGAGAAAACCGGTTGCGGAAATTGCGCTAATTGCGGGCCTCGACGACCGCTCAACTAATGGGGTGCCGAGCCGCTACCCGGCACTACGCTCTCTGTCGGAAACGCCGGAAACGCCGCAAACCTCGACCCATCCCTGACGGCAGTGCATGCATCGGCCGTGGGCTGGCGGTAAGCCGCCGTTTCCCTTTTGGCTACCGCTCCGCCAGGCTATGAACGCACGTGCCCTGGACAGATCAGCGCCCGATCAATCTGCGCATCGTCGTTGAGCGGCCGGTCGCCGGCGTGCTCCATAGCCTTCAGGCAAAGGACGAATCGCCGCTCGATCCGAAAAGTTCGCGCAAGGGCGAGCCGCTCGTCTTCGATTTTCAGGTCCGCGTCGGCGCGGGTCCCAAGTTCTTCGGCGACCAGGTGCGCCGCGAGGGTCCGCTGCGGCGCTTCGTGTATATATGTGTTGGCCAGTATGCCGGCGACGCTTCCTCACCCTGGTCTCGCCGGATGAAGATCGACATCCACGACATCGGGAATGACCTGCTGGATCGTGCAGCCGACGGCGGTGGCGTCATCGAAACGACAGTCAGCGGCACCGACAAGGACGGCACTCCCGCGTGCGCCACTGTACGGCCAACACGGCGGCGCATCGTCGAGCGCTGAGGCCGGATCTCGTCGATCGAAGCAGTCGTCACTGCTTCCTGCTGCTACCAAAGAGGCGCTGTGGTACGCTTATCGAGGCGTGAAAGGAACCGCGGCTACCGTCTTTCCGGGTTCATTCATCGCGGCCTGCTACCAGTTGCCCGATAACCATCGGCGGAGGGTGTCATGTACGCCGCAATTCGTCAGGCGAAGGCAAAGGCCGGTATGGCCGACCAGCTTGCCAGCCGGATCAAGGACGTAATTCCGATCATCAGTAGCGTCCAGGGTTTCATGGGATACTACGTGATCTACGCATCGGACGACACGGTGACTGCGATCAGCGTCTTCAACAACGTCGCCAGCGCCGACGAATCGAACAGGCTGGCGCTGGCTTGGATAGAGGAGAATCTTGGACCGCTGCTCGTCGGGCCTGCCACCGCGACGGCCGGACCGGTTATCGTCCATTCCTTGCCCTAGTCTTACTGCGTCAAACCTTGACGGCGGACGCGCGGTAGATCTCGTCGATCGACGCGGCCAGCGCAGCGTCGAACCCGGCGTCGCTCATCGGCCGCGTGAGGCCTTCGGTCAGGGCGCGCGAGAAGCTTGCGATCATGCCGTGATTGGCGGCCAGGCGGCGGCAGGCATCGGCGCGCGTGTAGCCGCCCGACAGCGCCACGACGCGCGCGACGCCGGCATGCTCGATCAGCGGCCTGTAGAAGTCGGGGGCCTCGGGCAGGGTGAGCTTGAGCATCACCTGCCTGCCCTTCGGCAAGGCATCGAGCCGGCCGACCAGCGCGTCGCGGAGAAGAGCCTCGCACGCGGCCTTGTCGGGGCTCTTGATCGAAATCTCCGGCTCGATGATGGGCATCAGCCCGTGCGCCGAGATCCGGTCGGCAATCTCGAACTGCTGGGCGACGATCGCCGCAATGCCCGGCTTCGAGGCGTGGGCGATCACCGAGCGCATCTTGGTGCCGAAGACGTCGAGGCCGACGGCGCGCTCGAGCAGGGCATCGAGGCCGGGGATCGGCTTCATCAGGGAGACGCCGTCCTTCTCGGCTTCGAGCCCCTTGTCGACCTTGAGGAACGGCACGACGCCGCGCTCCTGCCACAGGAAGGCCGGCACCGGCTTGCCCTTCGTTTCGCCGTCCATGGTGTGCTCGAACAGGATGGCGGCGATCACCGCGGCGCTGGTGAAGGCCGGCGCTGTCATGATGCGCACGCGCATCTCGTGCATCAGCTTGAACATCTCGGCCTCGTCGCCGTGCCAGGCGCTGTCCGGGATGCCGTAGGCGCGCAGCGCGCCCGGCGTCGAGCCGCCGCTCTGGTCGAGCGCAGCGATGAAGCCCGGCTTGGCGGACATCTGCTTGTACATCGCGTCATTGGCCATGATCATCATCCTCCCGAGTGCTGGCTTGAGTTCCTCGACCGGCAAGGATAGGCCGGGCAACTGTAGTCCGGTTTGACCTTGAACGGGAATGCCCGAGTGGCGCCTGTGGCGCGATGCTATGCTGGACCGAACGGAAGCCCCGGGGGGACGCACATGAAGGATCTTGCAGGAAAGACGGCGTTCGTGACGGGCGCTGCCTCAGGCATCGGGTTCGGGATCGCCTCCGCCCTGGCCCAGGCCGGCGTGAAGGTCATGCTTTGCGACATCGAGGAGGCGGCTCTGCCGGCGGCGCTCGAGAAGCTGAGGTCGACCAACGCCGACGTCGACGGCGTGCGAGCCGACGTCTCGCTCAAGGGCGAGCTCGCGGCGGCGGCCGAGGCCACTCTCGCGCGCTACGGCAAGGTCCACATCCTGGTCAACAATGCCGGCGTCGGCGGCGGCGGGCCCTACGGCATGTGGAGCGATGCCGCGTGGGACTGGACGCTGGGCGTGAACCTGCGGGCCGTCGTATGGGGCATCGAGATCTTCGGCCCGCTGATCGAGCGGCACGGCGAGGGCGGGCACATCGTCTCGACCGCCTCGATCGCCGGCCTGATCTCCGGCGGCAGCATCCCCTACAATGTCTCCAAGTACGGCGTGGTCGCGCTGTCGGAGGGCCTGCGGCTGGAACTCGCGCCGCGCGGCATCGGCGTCTCGGTGCTGTGCCCGGGCTACATCCGAACCCAGATCGCCGATTCGCGCCGCAATCTGCCGGAGCGCTTCGCCGGCAAGGTCGTCCGGCCGCCGGCAACCGGCCCCGTCGCCGAGCGCATCAAATCCATGCGCGACCGCCTCGCCCAGGGCATCGATCCGCTTTATGTCGGCGAACTGGTCCGCGAAGGCATCGAGGACGACTGGCCCTACATCTTCACCGACAACGAGCTCGAGCCGTACATCGAAGCACGCTTTGCCGCAATCAAGGAGGGCTTCGACCGGATTCGCGGACGTGTCCCGAGGCGTTGAGACGTCGAACGCCCTAGTCTTACTGAGTCAGAGGGGATTGGGTCCCAGCACTTCCCAGCCGGACTCCTCCAGCCGCTTCTTGAGGTCGCCGTCGGGCGGCCGCTCGAGCATCCCCTCGACGAAGCGGCCGGCGCCGGCCGGGGTATAGAGGAACACGACCCGGCCCGGTTGGCTGCCGCTGTTCTTCCAGGCGTGCGGCACGTTGCGCGGCAGGAAGGCGCAGGTGCCTGGCCCGCCGGTCGTGACCTCCTCGCCGATCTTGAACGTGAACTCTCCCTCGAGCACCCAGGCGATCTCGTCGCTGTCGCGATGGAGATGGAGCCAGCTGTTCTTGGAGCCGGCCGGCACCGTCTGCTCGAACAGCGTGACGTTCTCGCCGGTCTCGCGGCCGAACAGCTTCATGGACATGCCTTGGCCCGACGCTTCCTCGAGATGCTTGCCGCCGCCCGGCGGCACGACGACACCCTTGCTCATGGTCATGGGGGCCTCCTCGATGCGGACGGGACGAGGGTAGGCCCGCTACCAGGCAGCCACAACCACGATCTCGCCGACCACCGGCAGCATGACCGTCGACTACTTTCCGTTCGGCCACGCATCCCTGGTCCGCCTCGTCGACCGCTTCGTCACAGAGATGCGCGGCATCAACCGGACTCAGCCCCAGAGCCGCTTGCTGGCGATCGCCGCGCCGTCGCGCATCGCTTCGAGCTTGGCCCAGACCACGTCCTCGGAGACCTGGGTGTCGCCGACGATGGTGCCGAAGCCGCAATCGGTGCCGGCCATGACGCGCTCGCGGTCGCCGACGGCGCGCACGGCGCGCTCCAGCCGTTCGGCGATCACCTGCGGGTGCTCGACGTAGTTGTGCGTCGATTCGACGACGCCGCAGACCAGGGCCATGTGGTCGGGCAGCTTCTGGGTGCGGAAGGCGTCGATCTCGTGGCTGTGGCGCGCATTGGCGAAGGGCAGGCAGAGCGCACCGGCCTTCACCTGGAAGCAGACGGGCAGCACGTCGGGCGCCGGCACGTCGTTCACGTGCGGGCTGTCGCGGTTGCCCCAGCAGGCGTGGAAGCGCACCCGCTCGGCCGGGATGCCGGCCAGCGCCTCGTTCGGCGCCGCGACATGCATCTCCATCGCTGCGATGAATTTCGGCAGCGGCTCGTCCTGGAAGTAGCCGGCGCGCTCGATACCGAGGTCGGGCGAGTCGATCTGCAGCACGTGGCCCTGCGCCACGATGAACTCGTATTCGCGGCCGAGCTCGCGGGCGAGGGCGAAGACGTAGGCCTCGTGGCTGTCGTAGTGCTGGTTCTGCAGCGAGCAGGCGGCGAAGCCGGGCGAGACGGCCGTGACGAAGGTTTCCGTGAAGCGCCTTGTCTGGCGCCGCAGCGCGCGGGCGAAGGCGTCGAGCTCGGCCTTCGCGCCGTCCAGGCTCTCGTAGCGCACCGGGCCGATCGCGGCCGGGAAGCCGTAGACGTTGAGCCGGCGCACGCCGCGCGCCTGGTAGTTCTGCCACCACTTGGGAAAGTGCTGCATGTCGAGGATCGGCCGACGCTTCGATTGGCCGCCGAAGCCTGACATGCGCCCGGTGATGTAGCCGAAGAAGGTGGAGCGCGGCATCTCGCCGTCGTTGCCGACATCGATGCCGCAGTCGAGCTGGCGGCGCACGATCAGGTCCATCGCCTCGTCGGTCAGCGCCGGGATTTGCGCGGCGTCGACAGGCTTGCCCTCGGCCTGGGCGACCAGCAGGTCGGCCAGCACGTCCGGCCGCGGCAGGCTGCCCATGTGGGTGGTCAGGATGCGATCCGTGCTGCGTTTCATGCCGTCAACCAGGGTCCAGATTAGCAATGCGCGACACCCTTCGCGAGTCGCGGTCGGGCCGCCGGATCATCGCGCTCGCCGTTTCGAGGGGGACTTGCGATCGGGCTGCCGCGCCGCCCGGGCCTTGGGGCGTACGAGCTTTTCGAACTGCTCTTTGGTGCGCTGTTCTCCCGAAGCAGTCGTTGCCCGCAGGAAGCGTGTGACGACATTGGCGAACACTTCCACGCGGCGCGGGGGATGGGCATTGGCATGGATCACCCAGACGCCCAGCTTGCCGCCGCCCGCCGGAAGGCTCTCGTAATCCGACAGCAACTGGACGAGCAAACCCGCGCGAATGTCGGCCGTGGGCAGCGGGCCGCCCAAGTGGGCAATCCCCAGTCCCTCGATCGCCATCGTGCGCAGCAGCAGCCAGCTGTTCGTCTGCACGTACGCATCGGGCTTGAACTCGGTCACGACGCCGGTCTTCGAGCGCAGTCGCCATACCGATTCGACCAGGGAACCGTGGACGAGGCATCGGTGGTGATCGAGATCGGCCGGCGTCCGCACACCGGCATGGCTCTTGATGTAGGAAGGAGAGGCGCAGACGAAGCGGCGGTAGTCATAGGCGCGTCGGCCGACGAGATCGGCCCTCGGCGACATGCCGGCATGAATGGCGAGATCGCACGGCCCATCGAGCTCTCCCGGCGGATAGTCGCTCGTGAGCACATCGATGGTGATCTCCGGAAAGTCGCGCGAGAACTGCCTCAGTATGTCCGGCAGGTAGGAGGAGGCGATCCAGGCATCCATCGCCACCCGCACGCGGCCGCGCGGCACCGACTGCAACGCCCCGAGCATTTCCCGCAGCCTGGTCTCCCGCTGCAGCGATTCTTCGGCCCAGCGCAGATACACCCGGCCGGCCTCGGTCAAGGCAAGCGAGCGGGTCGAGCGGCTGACCAGGGTGACTCCGAGGTCCGCCTCGGCGCGGGCGAGATGACGGCTGGCGATCGACGGCGACATTTTGCGACGGCGGGCGGCAGCCGCCAGGCTGCCCGTCGCGGCGATGTCGGCGAACAACGCCGGAAAGTCGGATGACATGGCGCTCGGCTTTCATTCGTTCGGTTTCAGCACGACTGTCGTGTAGTTCTCGTTCTTTCGCAAGGACCCCGGCTGCGCCTAATCAGGCGAAACAACGCCGCCGGCCCGCGAGGACGGCGGCTTCCCGGGACGAACGCAAAGGACACCGTCATGCCAGCCACGGACAAAGTGTTTCTCGCGTCCGCCGACGGCCACGTCGGCGCGCCGACCGAGGACTACAAGCAGTATCTCGAGAAGAGGCATTTCCAGCCGTTCGAAGACTATCTCGCCCGGCACCAATGGCTATGGTCGCCGGCGCACAAGGAGACCATGCTGTCGCCGAACCTGCACGACAGGATGCGCACGGTCGATACGTACGACAACAGCCGCGGGTCGCCGATCGTCTGGGACGCCTCGTATCGCCTGAAGGAGTACGACCGCGAAGGCATACTCGCGGAAGTCCTCGTGCCCGACGACCAGAACAGCAACGACCCGCCGTTCGGATCGGGACTGGCCACCGGCGCCGTCGCCGGCAGCAGCGACGAGCACTACCCACCCGAGTGGCAGCGCATAGGCGCGCGTGCCTACAATCGATGGCTCGCGGACTTCTGCTCCGCCGATCGTTCGCGGTTGCTCGGTCTTACCATCCTCGGCTCGCTCGACGACATCGACTGGTGCGTGGCCGAGATAAAGCGCGCCTACGAGTCCGGACTGACGACGGGCGTGCTGCTGCCGCTCGAATACTATCAGCCGCTCTATCATCACCCGCGGTACGACCCGCTCTGGGAAGTGCTGCAGGAGCTCGACCTCAGTGTCGTGTGCCACATCTCCAAGGGCGGACCGCAGTGGGTCGGCAACGATCCTTGGGTCATCTCGCGGGTCTGGGCGATCGAGGCGCGCTGGTTTGCGCAACGCCCCCTGTGGTGCCTGATCGTCGGCGGTGTGCTCGAGCGCTTCCCGCGCCTGCGGCTGGTGTTCACCGAGTTCGGTACCCAGTGGGTGCCGCAGACGCTCGAACTGCTCGACCGCTACACGATCACGGACAAGTCGGTGATGGCCGACTCAACCTGCAAGTATCCGCTGACGATGACGCCGAGCGAGTATTTCAGGCGCCAGTGCTACGTCGCCTATTCCGGGCTGGTCAGCCGCCAGGACCTCGAGGGCGAGCGGTTCAGCTCGGTGCCCAACGTCGTCTGGGGGGCCGATATCGGCCACGGCGAGGGCACCTGGCCGTCCGGACTCGATCAATTGCGCACGCTGGTCCAGGGCCTGCCCGAGAAGCCGATGCGCAAGTATCTCGGCGAGGATCTGCATCGTGCCTTCCCGGGCGTGGGCCGCGACTACGGCGCCCTTCTTCAGCGCATCGCTCCCAGCGCCGGCCGCCTGGGCCTCGTCGCCTGAGCGAGGAAGAGGAAGCGATCATGACGCAGGCAATTGCGCCCGGCCCGGTGGTGCTCGGTGATCCCGGCACCTTGCTGTTCGAGAACGAGAGGATCCGCGTCTGGGAACTCGTCATGAAGCCCGGCGAGATCTGCAACTGGCACGTCCATGAGTACGACCATCTGCTGGTCGTCATGGAGGGCGCCTCGATCGAGGCCTGGCGGGCCGACGGCAGCACCGGCAAGCTCGATATTCCGGACAACCAGGTCCTCTACATCCCGCGCACCGAGCAGCCCGAGATCGCCCGCAACGCGTCGGCGTCGAAAACGCTCCGCGAGTTGATCATCGACCTGAAGGACGATCATGCCGAGCCGACGGCGCGTGCGCTGCTGCGGTTCTTCCAGCCCGGCACGGCGACCACGTCGCATCCGCTTCCCGGGGGGCCGTCATGAAGATCACCAGCATCGAGGTCGGCACCTACATGATGCCACGCCACGTGCCGCGCGGATACGAGGGGCGTCGCTGGGAAGTCCTGCCCACCGTCGTCGCTCATCTGCGCACCGACACCGGTATCGAGGGCATCGGTCACACGATCACGCTCAATCACGAGTTCACCCGATCCCTCGCCACGATGGTCGGCGAGATCGGCGAGCTCATGATCGGACAGGATCCGCGCCGAACCGAGCAGGCCCTGTCGAAAATCATCTACCCCGCGAACTGGGTCGGGCCGGGCGGCCTCCTCAACATCGCTGCCTGTGCGATCGACATCGCGCTGTGGGACATCGTCGGCAAGGACCTCGGCCAGCCCCTGTGGCGCCTCCTTGGCGGCGCCAATGACCGGATCCGCGTGTACGACAGCGGAAGCCTGATCGGCGTCGACGTCGAGACGCTGCAGCGCGGCGCGGAGAGCGCGTTGAAGGCCGGCTATCGGGCGATGAAGATGCGGCCCGGCGGGGATCGCCATGGCCGAATCAAGGACACCGTCGCCCGGGTGCGCGCGATCCGCGACGTCATCGGCTACGACGTCGACCTGCTTTACGACGTCAACCAGACCTGGACGCCGTCGCGCGCCATCCGCGCCGGCCGAGCGCTCGAGGAGTTCGAGCTGTTCTGGATCGAGGATCCTACCCTGATGCACGACGTTGCGGGGCAGGCCGCGGTTGCCCGCGCGCTCGACGTGCCGATCTGCTCGGGCGAGTACCACTACGACGTGCCGGCGCTGCTCAAGCTCCTGGAGGCGCGGGCCGTCGACTACCTCATGGTCGACATGATGCGCATGGGCGGCATCACCCAGTTTCGCAAGGTCGCCGCCATGGCCGAGGCCTTTGGCGTGCCGGTCGCCAGCCATCTGATCCCCGAGGTGTTCTGTCACTGCATCGCCGCCATCCCCAACGGGCTGATCGTCGAGGGCATGCCCTGGACCCAGGGCCTGTTCCGCGGGCTGCCCGAGCTGGCCGACGGCAAGCTGGTCCTGACCGAGCGCCCGGGCCACGGCCTCGAGCTCGATCCCGAAGCCGTCAAGAAACACCGCGCAGGCTAGGGTCGCCGTGCGCTACGTCATCTACGGTACCGGGGCGATCGGCGGCATCGTCGGTGCGCGGCTGCAGGCAGCGGGGCAGCAAGTCGTCTTCATTGCCCGCGGCTGCACCCTGGATGCGTTGCGGCGCGACGGTCTTACGCTGCGGACGGCGGATGAGCGCCGGACCTTCAAGGTCGACTGCGTCGCTACTCCCGTGGAAGCCGACATTTCGGCCGACGATGCCGTCATCCTGGCAATGAAGAGCCAGGATACGGTCGGCGCCCTCGGCGATCTCGCGGCGTGCGCTCCGGCCGGGGTGCCGGTGTTCTGCGCGCAGAATGGCGTCGCCAACGAACGCCTGGCATTGCGTCACTTCAGCAACGTCTACGGCATGTTCGTCTACATCTTCGGCCTTCACCTCGAGCCCGGTGTCGTGCAGTGCTACACCAGCCCGAGCTTCGGCGTGCTGGACCTCGGTCGCTTTCCCGGTGGCGCCGATGAGATCGGTCAGCGCACGACGGATCATCTCGCGGCTGCCGGCTTCGACACCTTCGGCCGCAGTGACATCATGCGGTGGAAGTACGGTAAGCTGCTGGCCAACCTGGCCAATGTGCTGCACGCCGCATGCGGCCCGAACGCGGCATTCAACGACATCCTCGATCAGGCACGGAGCGAGGGCGAGGCATGCCTTCGCGCGGCCGGCATCGCCTATGCCGGCGCCGACGAGCGCGCGCAGCGCATTGCGGCAATCCAGCCGCTCGAGACGATCGATGGTGCGCCATTTCCCGGCGGGTCGTCCTGGCAAAGCCTTGCCCGGGGGACCGGCAGTATCGAGACCGATTTCCTGAACGGCGAGATCGCGCTGCTCGGCCGCCTTCATGGCGTGCCGACGCCGGTGAACGAGATGCTGCAGGCCCTCAGCCGGAGCTTGCTGCAGGAAAAGAAGCGCCCGGCCTCGCTTTCGCCGGACAATGTTCGTTCGCTGCTGGCGCGGGGCGTTCAGGCCGCGGCTGCGGCCTGACAGCAACCAGGAGAGACGCAATGCCCACTCATGGCCATGTCGTGCGGTTCCGCGCCAAGCCCGGCAAGCGCGACGAAGTGATCAAGGCCCTCGAGCCGATGTTCGAGGAAGTGAAGAAGGAACCCGGCACGCTGCTCTATCTCATGCACGTCTCGCAGACCGAGCCGGACGCCGTCTGGTTCTACGAGCGTTACGTCGATGAGGCGGCGTTCGAGGTTCATCGCACCAGCACCACCCATGACGCAGTCCTGGCGGCGTTGAAGCCGCTGGTTGCCTGGCCGCCGGAGATTCATTGGCTGGACCTGCTGGACAGCAAGGGCCTGCCGAAACCTTAGAGCCTTTGGCGCCGGCGGTAGCCGCGCTGCGCAAGGGCAACCGTTCAACTGGGAGGAGGGTGACAATGACAAAGGCAACTGGGACAAAAGCAATTGGAAGGCGTGCGTTCGGGGTTGGGTCTGTCCTGGCCGCATCCATGATCGGCAGCCGTGTGCGTGCGGCATCGCCGGGCGTCAAGATCGGGCTCCTCTCGGATTTTTCCGGGGTTTATGCCGATTCGAGCGGCAGGGGTTCGCTCGATGCCATCCAGATGACGGTCGAGGAATTCGGCGGGCAGTTGCTCGGCAATCCGGTGCAAGTTGTTTTCGGCGATCACCAGAACAAGGCCGACGTCGGGGCCACGATCGCCCGGCGCTGGCTCGATCGCGAGGATGTCGATGTCATCGTCGACGTGAACAGCTCGGCGGTCGCCTTTGCCGTCAAGGATCTCGTGCAGGAGAAGAACAAGCTCGCGCTGTTCGTGGGCGCGGGAAGCTCCGATATCACGGGCAAATTCTGCTCGCCCAATACCGTGCAGACGCTTTTCGACACGAGCGCGCTCGTTCGGTCGACAGTGAAGGCGATGAACAAGCTTCACGGTCCGAAGAGCTGGTTCTTTCTCACCGGCGATTTCGCCTTCGGCCATGCGCTGGAAAAGGATGCGCGTGCCCTCATCGAGGCGACCGGTGGAAAGGTCGTCGGCCGGGTGCTTGTCCCGCTCAACACCACCGACTTTTCGTCCTTCCTGCTGCAGGCCCAGTCATCCAAGGCCGACCTGATTGGCGTCGCGGTCGCCGGCCACGACCTCGCCCGCGCCGTGACGCAGGGGGTGGAATTCGGGCTCACCCCCAAGCAGCAGTTCGTTGCCTCTGTCGTGACCGAACACGATATTTACAGCATCGGCCCCAAGGCGGCGGAAGCCATGACCTTCTCTTCGCCGTTCTATTGGGATCTGGACGACAAGACTCGTGACTGGTCGAAGCGCTTCATCGCTCGCACCAAGAAGTACCCGACCATGACGCAGGCCGGGAATGCCTCGGCGGTGCTGCACTATCTGAAGGCCGTGCACGCGGCCGAAACCAAGGAGGCCGGCGCTGTCATGGCCAAGATGAAGGAATTGCCGGTCGATGACTTCATGACGAAGTCGGCGCCTCTGCGCATCGACGGCCGGGTCGAGCGCGAGATGCACATCTTCCGTGGCAAGGGCCCCGCCGAAACCAAGGGCGGCTGGGACATCTACAAATACATCTCGACGAACTCGGGCGCGGACGCCGTGCGCCCGCTGAACGAAGGGGGCTGTCCGCTCGTCAGGTCCTGAGCACCGACGAGCATCGAGCGGCTCGCCCTCGACTCTCCTTCTGTCACTCCGAGCGTAGCGAAGGGCCTTTGAGGCCCCTCGCTGCACATCGTGCCGTGCTTAATGCTATCATGCCGCCGGTGCTTCGCGATGGGAGCCTGGTGCGATCCATGAAGGACAACAGCATATTGCGGGCGGTGCGCGAAGGGCGGGCGGCGCTCGGGACCGGGCTCAAGGAGTTCGCCTCGCGCGGGGTGCCATGGATCATCGAGGCCTCCGGCTTCGACTACTGCATGATCGACCACGAACACGGCGCCTTCGATCTCGAGACGATCGCCGATCTCGCCGGGTGGTTCCAGGCCACCAACGTCTCGGCGATCGTGCGGATCCACAAATCCTTCACCTACCTGATCCCGGCGATCCTCGTCCAGGGGATCATGGGCGTCCAGGTCTCGGAGGTCGACAGCGTCGAGGAAGCGCGCGCGATCGTGGCGCAGGCGAAGTATCCGCCAATCGGCAATCGCGGCATCTCGGGGCAGGGGATGCACACCGGATACCGGAGCTATGGCGCCCGTCACGCGTCCGAGTATGCGCCGTGGGCCAATGCCAATATCATCGTCTGCGTGTCGATCGAATCGCTCGAGGGCCTGGAGAATGTCGAGGCGATCGCGGCCACGGAGGGCATCGACATGATCGCCTACGGTCACTCGGACCTCAGCGCGCGGCTGGGCGTCCATCTCCAGCTCGAGCACCCGACGTTCAAGGCGGCCGTGCGCCGGATCGCGGAGGCCTGCAACGCGCACGGAAAGCTTGCCCGCGGGTCGGCGGAAACCGAGGCGCAGATCGAGGAGTACTGGCGGCTCGGGTGCAAGGTGCTGAACCTGCCCGGCACCGACGTCAGCACCTACCTCGATGGCCTGAAGGCGCGCGCCGATCGCGCCCATGTGCGGCTGAAATCGATCGGTGTGCCGACGTAACCTCACCCTGAGGAGGCGGCGAAGCGGCCGTCTCGAAGGGTGGGAACGAGCGCGATCTTTGGGTCCCCATCCTTCGAGACGCGCCCTTCGGGCGCTCCTCAGGATGAGGTTGGCTGTGTTGCGATTTGACAGTGAAAGGGAGGACAGGATGCGCCTTCAAGGCAAGGTGGCGCTGCTGACCGGGGCGGCGGCGGCGATCAAGGGCGAGCTGATGGGTTTCGGCGGTGCGGCGGCGCATCTGTTCGTGCGCGAGGGCGCGAAGGTGGTGCTGACCGATATCCGCGACGAGCTCGGCGAGCGGGCGGCTGCGGCCTTGCGGGCCGACGGGCACGACGCGCGTTACCTGCATCTCGACGTGACATCGGAACAGAGCTGGGCCGAGGTCGTGGAGGCGGTGATGGCGGCGCACGGACGGCTCGACATCCTGTTCAACAATGCCGGCGTCTCCTTTCCCCGCAAGGTCGAGGACATCACGGTGGAGATCTGGGAACGCGAGCTCGGCGTTCATGCCAAGGGCGTTTTCCTCGGCACCCGGACGGCGATCCCGGCCATGCGCAAGGGCGGCGGCGGGTCGATCATCAACACGTCCTCGGTCATGGGCATCGTCGGCAGTCCGACCTCGCCGGCCTATTCCGCCGCCAAGGGGGCCATCACGATCTTCACCAAGTCGGCGGCACTGCAATATGCCAAGGAGAACATCCGCATCAATTCGGTGCATCCGGGCTATGCCGATACGCCGCTGACCGAGAAGCGCTTCAGCGATGCGGCCGTGCGCCAGCAGCTGCTCGATCGCACGCCGATGGGGCGGCTCGGCACCGCCGAGGATATCGCCAACGGCGTGCTGTTCCTGGCATCCGATGAAGCATCCGGCTCGGAACTGGTGATCGATGGCGGCATGACGGCGCAGTAGGCATTCCTCATTCCTTGCTGCCGGCGAGCGCCGCCGCGATCGAGCGCGCGACGATGGCGTTGCCGCGGTCGGTGAAGTGCATCATCGCATAGTAGGCGTCGACGTCGTGGCCGACATCCTCCTTCTCGAAGGCCGCGCGGGTGTCGAGCGTGGCCAGACCCGCCTTGACCGCGCAGCCAAGAAGTTCCGTCAACGCCCCCTGTTGCCCGGCGGCAGCCTTGGCATCGAAGAACACCCCTTGCTCGGGCAAGGCCACCACCAGGGCATTGGCGTGCTCGTGCGTCACCAGGGCCGCGAAGCGATCCATCAAGCGGCAGGACACGATGAAGGGATCGGCATCCGTCGCGACCTCGCGGCCATACCAGAATTGCTGCACGCCCAATCGGTTCACAATCAGGTCGAACAGGTGCGAGTAGCCGAGAAGGTGCTGTGCCGCCGTCATCAGCGGCGAACGGCCGGCCACCTGCACCGGCACGTTGCGCAGCGCGAGGCCGTCGCCTTCGAGGACGAAATAGGGTTTGCCCTTGGCATCGCGGACCGCGAGTGCGGTGCGCACGATGTCGTCGGCAATGAAAGCCAGAACCACCGTCGACGGCTTGATTTCAGGGACAAGGCGCTCCGCCCGCAGCACGATCTGGTCGAGGCCATAGCCGCGCACGCCGGCATTGAGCACGCGACGACCGGTGAGGCGCTCGAGATGGGCAGGCCAGGTCTCGTCGTTTCCGACGGCGAACCCCTCGGTCATCGAATCGCCGAACGCCATGATCAACGGTCCGGTCGCCGGCGGCCGATCACGATTCTGCGCGCGCGTACCTTCGGCGGTGAACGAGAAGGGCTTGCCGAGCATCGCTCCCGAGGAACCGGGGACGGGAGTCCACCCCAGCGTGGGATCGTAGGCGTACAGTGTCTCCCCCGGCGAGGGCTGAGACGCCATAACGGCGTAGTAAGGCCAGTGCCACAGCGATTCACCGGGATCCGTGAGGCGCGTGATGAGTTCGCCGGCGAGCAGGCAGAGGACGACCATGCCGGCCGACAGCGCCAGCCCGCTCCACGCGGAGCGCGGCCGGCTGGAGGAGCGAGCGGTCATGGTGCGAACAACTGCAAGCGTGGCCTAGTAGGCGGAGAAGCCGCCTTCGGCCGGGATCGCGGCACCGTTCACCATGCGCGATTCGTCGGAAGCGAGGAACAGGGCGACGTTGGCGATGTCCTCCGGCTGGCCGACGGCGAACGGGTATTTTCCAGCGATGTCGTCGATGCCGCCGAAGTGGATCTGGTTGCCGTCAGTGAAGCGGCTCCTGACGCGCTCGGTCAGCACGACACCAGGGCAGATGGCGTTGACGCGGATGCCCTTGGGCGAATAGGCGCCGGCAAGGGCCTGGGTGAAGGAGATCAGACCGCCCTTGGCCATGACGTAGACGTGGGCGATGTGGTTGCCACGCAAGGCCACCACCGAGGAGAAGTTGACCACGCTGCCCTTGCCGCGCTCGACCATCACCGGGATGACGTGCCGGCAGCACAGGAACGGCCCCTTCATGTCGAGGTTGATGGTGCGGTCCCAGACCGACGGATCGACCTCGGTGACAGGCTTGTCCTCGGGCAGCGAGCCGCCGGCGCAATTCAGCAGCACGTCGATGTGCCCAAATGCGTCCCTGGCCTGCTGAACCATCCGCTTGACGCTCTCCTCGTCGGTCACGTCCGTCTTCACGAAGCGGGCGTCGGCGCCGGCCTCGCGCGCACTCGCCTCGCCCAGCTTGGCGTCGATCTCCGCCACGACGACCTTGGCGCCCTCCGCGACGAACATCCTGGCCGCTGCCCGGCCGATGCCGGAGCCCGCGCCGGTGATCACCGCAACCTTGCCCGCGAGACGATTCATCTGGCCTTCTCCTCGTTACACGCACGACCTCATCCTGAGGAGCCGCGCGAAGCGCGGCGTCTCGAAGGATAGGCAACACCAAGACTTGTTCCCACCCTTCGAGACGCGCCCTTCGGGCGCTCCTCAGGGTGAGGCTAAGAGTAAGTTCGAGCCTACCACTTGTAGACTTGCTGCAACGTTCCACCCATGAGCGCGGCCTTGTCGCTCTCGGACAGGCGCTTGGTGTCACGGAACGGCGCGACGCCCTGCTCATAGGTCAGCATGCCGATCGTCCGGGTCCAGTCGGTGCCCCACATGCAGCGATCCAGGCCGAACGCATCGATGATCCGCAGCACCGGCGCCCAGATATCGTCGTAGGGGAACGGCTGCTGCGACATCGTGCAGGCGCCGCTGACCTTCACCCTGACGTTTCGATACTGGGCCAGGTCGAGCAGCTTCGGCAGGTCGGCCCAGACGTCGGCGGGAACAGGTGGGCGAAACGGTTGGAGCAGGCCGAGATGGTCGATCACGATGACCGTATCGGGGTGCTGCCGGACGTGCGGCAGGCCTTTGTCGATGATGCCCCAGCACAGCAGATTGACCGGCAAGCCATGCCTGCCGGCGGCGGCGAAGGCGCGGTGCAGGCCGGGATGGTCGGCTTCCATCGGCAGGCCCGCGCCCATGCGTATGCGAATGCCGCGCGCGCCCGGGGTCGCCGCCCACCGCGCCACGACGTCGTCGATCGCCGGATCGGTCGCGTCGACCGGCGTCACCACCCGGAACTTGTCCGGCCAGGCGTTGTAGACTTCCAGGGCGTAGCTCGGATCGTATTTGTAGGCGTTGAACGACGACACCATGATCGCGCCGTCGACACCGACGCTGCTCATTGCCGCGACCATTTCCTCGCCCGTTGCCGAGTCGAGCCCGTGCGAGGGACTGGCCCACGGCCGGCCCGGATGATTGCGATCGAAGGGATGAACCTGGACGTCGATGATCGGCATGACGGTTACTCCGCGGCTTGGCGGTTCCTACTGTAGCGGCTCGTCACGGGTCGCAGGCCGAGGTTTTCGCGCAGGGTCCTGCCTTCGTACTCGGTACGGAACAGCCCGCGGCGCTGCAATTCGGGAACGACCATCTCGACGAAGTCCGCGCCGCCGCCGGGCAGGGTGGCCGGCGTGATATTGAATCCGTCGCAGGCCGCCGCTTCGAACCACTCCTGCATGGTGTCGGCGATGTCGGCGGGCGTGCCGATCCGCGCGGAACCGGTGATGCCGGCGCGGAGGTAGAGCTCGCGGATCGTGGGCTTCTCCCGTTTCACCCGCTCGACGAGTTGGGTGGAGAGGCTGCGCAACTCCTGGGCGCCGAGCGCACCGTCGGGCACCGGCTCGTCCAGCGGATGGCCCGACAGGTCGCCGAACGCGCTGTAGAGCGAGCCGAGGCCGGCCAGCGGATCGACCAGCGCCTGCAGCTCGTCGTACTTCGCCTGCGCTTCGGCGCGCGTGCGGCCGACGACCGGACAGAGCGCGGGCATGATCTTCAGGTCGTCGGGCTCGCGGCCGTATTTCGCCATCCGTCCCTTGACGTCGGCGTAGTAGGCGCGGGCGCTCGCGAGCGAGCTGCTGACCGCGTAGATGACCTCGGCGGTCGCCGCACCAAGCTCGCGCCCTTGTTCCGAAGCGCCGGCCTGCACGATCACCGGATGGCCCTGCGGCATGCCGGCGACGTTCAACGGACCGCGCACCTTGAAGAACCGCCCGCGGTGATCCAGCACATGCATCTTCGCTTCGTCGAAATACCGGCCGCCCGCCTTGTCGAACACGAGGGCGCCGTCGTCCCAGCTGTCCCACAATCCCCTGACCACCTCGACGAACTCGGCGGAACGGGCGTAGCGCGTGTCGTAGTCCAGCGTCGTCTCCAGCCCGAAGTTCTGGGCCTCGAGCTCCGACCATGACGCCACCACGTTCCAGCCGGCGCGGCCCTTGCTGATCAGGTCCAAGGTGGCGAACTTGCGCGCGAGGTTGTACGGCTCGTTGTAGGTGGTGGAGGCCGTCGTCACCAGGCCGACATGCCGGGTGACCATGGCCAGCGCCGGCAGCAAGGTCATCGGTTCCAGCTCGACCATGTCCCGGCCGGTCCGCGACAGCGAGCCGGGCGGATTGTCGCCCTGACGAATGCCCGCACCGTCGGCAAAGAAGATCATGTCGAGCTTGCCGCGCTCGGCGACCTGGGCGCTGCGAACGTAATGCTCGACGTGCAGCGTGCCGTCAGCCGGCACGTCGGGATGCCGCCAGGCGGCCGGGTGATAGCCATGGCCGCGTATCGACAGACCGAGCCGCATCCTGCGTGCCGTCATCGCTCCGTTTCCTCCGGACGGCAGCTTGCTCGCGTTGCGGCCGGTCGACAATGCCGCTCATTGCTGGGAGCGCGCTCATGGGCCACACCTTCGCATTGTTCATTTTGCACAAGGACTGGGCTACGACCGCGCACCGTTTTCAAGCTGGAATGCATATATCGTGGTCCAAGTCGACGAGAAGCTGGAGCCCATCCTTGCGGAGGTTCTGCGCAGAAATGCGGGCGAAGAAGAATTCCATCAAGCCGTCAAGGAAGTGCTCGAAAGCCTCGGCCGCGTGGTGGCCAAGCATCCGCGCTACGCCAATCATGCCTTGATCGAGCGGCTTTGCGAGCCGGAGCGTCAGATCATCTTCCGCGTGCCGTGGGTCGATGACGCCGGACAGGTGCGGATCAATCGCGGCTTCCGGGTGCAGTTCAACTCGGCCCTCGGGCCCTACAAAGGCGGGCTGCGTTTCCATCCGTCCGTCAATGTCGGCATCATCAAGTTTCTGGGCTTCGAACAGACGTTCAAGAACGCGTTGACCGGCATGCCGATCGGAGGCGGGAAGGGCGGGTCGGACTTCAACCCGCGCGGTCGCTCCGACGGCGAGGTCATGCGGTTCTGTCAGTCCTTCATGACCGAGCTCCATCGCCACCTTGGCGAGTATACCGATGTGCCGGCGGGCGACATCGGCGTGGGCAGCCGCGAGATCGGCTTCATGTTCGGTCAGTACAAGCGGCTGACCAACCGCTATGAAGCAGGTGTCCTGACCGGAAAAGGACTCGTCTACGGCGGTTCGCGCGCCCGCACGGAGGCGACCGGCTACGGCGCGACGTATTTCGTGCAGAGCATGCTGGCAACGAAGGATCAGTCGTTCGACGGCAAGCGTGTCGTCGTGTCCGGCTCGGGGAATGTCGCCATCTATGCCATGGAAAAAGTCGCCGAGTTCGGCGGCAAGGTCGTAGCCTGCTCCGATTCCAACGGATACGTCGTCGACGAGCAGGGCATCGATCTGGCGCTCGTCAAGGAGATCAAGGAGGTTCGGCGGGAACGCATCGCCGAATACGCACGCCTCAAGGGTACAGGTGCGCATTTCATCAAGGATGGATCCATCTGGGATGTCGCCTGCGAGGTCGCGATGCCCTCTGCCACGCAGAACGAGCTGACCGGCAAGGACGCCCGCACGCTGGTCCGCAACGGCGTCGCCGCCGTGGGCGAGGGCGCCAACATGCCGTGCACGCCCGAGGCGGTGCGCATCTTTCAGGAGGCCGGCGTGCTGTTCGGGCCGGGCAAGGCCGCCAATGCCGGGGGCGTGGCCACGTCGGCGCTCGAGATGCAGCAGAACGCGTCACGCGACAGTTGGACGTTCGAGCAGACCGAGGCGCGTCTCGCCACCATCATGCGCGACATCCACGACCGCTGCGCGGAGACCGCCAGCGACTATGGCGCGCCGAGTGACTACGTGCTGGGCGCGAATATTGCCAGCTTCATCCGCGTTGCCGAGGCCATGGAAGCGCTCGGCGTGATCTGAGATGCCCGCTGCGGGGATTTTGTCCCGTCATCCCGACCGAAGCTGAGCCCCTCGACTCCGCTCGGGATGACGGGAAATGCGATAGCCCTGCGCGCGAACGGGAGGGGCTTGGAAGCCTTCGCCTGCGGGTCTAGACTCGTCTCGAGACACATGATCTTGCGGCGCGATGGTGCGGGTGTTGTGTCCAAGTTTCCTGGGCGGAAGGGTGCGCCCATGGACCTCGCGCTGCGGGACGGCGCTACAGCTTTGAAAACAGGGGGAGGAACGCCTTGAAATAAAGGAGACGGACATGGCTAGCCAAATCCCGCGGGATTTCCGCCGCGTGATCGTCGCCGCGTCGCTCGGAAACGTCATCGAATGGTACGACTTCTATATCTTCGGGAGCCTGGCCGCGGTCTTGTCGGTCAAGTTCTTCGAAAAGGGCCACCCGGTCGCTGCCCTGCTCAGCACGATCGCGCTGTTCACCGCCGGGTTCCTGATCCGTCCATTGGGCGCATTCCTCTTTGGCTGGCTGGGTGACCGGGTAGGACGCAAGTACACCTTCCTCATCACACTCAGCGGCATGGGTCTCGGGACGGGAGCGATCGGGTTGATCCCGACCTTCGAATCGATCGGTTTGACCGCCGCGTTCCTCCTCTTCGCGTTACGAATGATCCAGGGCTTGTGCCTGGGCGGCGAGTATGGAGGCGCCATCACGTATGTCGCCGAGCATGTCTCGGACGAACGCCGCGGCTACTACACCGGTTGGCTGCAGACCTCTCCAACCCTCGGAATCGTGATGTCGCTGGCAGTGATCATCGCCGTGCGCTCCTATTTCGGTGAGCAAGCCTTCGACGCCTGGGCATGGCGCGTTCCGTTCCTGCTCTCCTTCCTGCTGGTGGCGATCGCGATCTACATCCGGCTCCAGCTTCAGGAGACGCCGATTTTCCAGGAGATCAAGGCCAGGGGGCAGATGGCCAGGAATCCCTGGAAAGAGGCTTTCCTCACCGCAAACATCAAATTCGTGCTGATCGCCTGCATCGTGGTCATCGGCGAGGGCGTCGTCTGGTACAGCGGTCAGTTCTGGGCGTTGTACTTCCTGCAGCAGGTTTCCAAGGTAGACCCGCTGACCACGGCCTACATTGTCGGGGCCGGCCTGCTCATTGCATCGCCGACCTTGATCCTATTCGGCTGGCTGTCCGATCTGATCGGCCGCAAACCGGTGATCCTGGGGGGCTTCCTGCTCGCCGCGCTCACCTACTATCCGCTATATTCGTGGCTTGGAACGGTGACCCAGCCGGGACAGATCAACTTTCCAGTCGCCGTCTTCATCATCTTCATTCTCGTGTCCTACGTCGGGATGGTCTATGGGCCGATCGGAGCTTTTCTGGCGGAATACTTCCCGAGCAGGATCCGTTACACGTCGGTGTCCGTACCGTATCACATCGGCAATGGCTGGGGTGGTGGGCTGGTGCCGTTCATCACCTCGGCTGCGTTCCAGGCGACGGGCAGCCTCGGCATGGCGCTCATCTATCCGATCGCGGTTCCAGCCGTGTGCTTCGTAGCCTGCCTGTTCCTGATGCCGGAGACGCGGAAGATCAGCATCTGGGAGCCGACGGAGGCCAGACCTGCCTCCTGAGACAGGAAGGCGGCACAGGGTGTTGTGCCGAAGAGGGCGCTTTCGAACGCGGAGGCCACGCCGTATGCAGCGAGCCGCCGACGCGTAGCGTGCGTCTGATGGTGACGCAGTGCGCCGTTGCTCGAATCAGCACGCAGTGGCCGATTCTTGCTGCTTGTAGGGACACCGCCCGTTTTCTACGAATTTCGTCGGGAGCACCTCTCCTCTGAACGAGCCTTCGCATGGCGAGGCGGCGGAGTGGGCGGTTGTTGACGGGGTATGGTTTCAGTGTTTCACTGAAAAAAGTGAAAAACTGAACGCCAGCGCGGAGACCAGACGACGTGTACACGATAGCGGTCGATATCGGCGGCACCTTCACGGACGTGATCGCGATCGACAATCGCAACGGCGATACCGCCATGGGCAAGGCCCTGACTACGCCTGGCGACCTGCAGCAGGGCGTCCTCAACGGGCTTGCCGATGCTGCGGCGAACCTGTCGACGAGCGTGCCGGTGCTGCTCGGCAAGACCGAGCGCATGGTCCACGCCACGACCCAGTCCAGCAACGCCGTGTTCGCGTTCAGCGGGGCGCGGACGGCCGTGCTCACCACGCGCGGCTTCGGCGACACGCTGACCATCATGCGCGCCACCGGCCGGGTGGCGGGGCTCAGCGTCTTCGAGCGCCATCACTACCGGGCCACCGCCAAGCCGCGCCTGCTGGTCGACGAACGCGACATCTTCGAGATTCCCGAGCGGGTCGACGCCGAGGGCGAGGTCGTCACACCGCTGGACGAGGCCGAAGTGGCCCGCGTGGCGCGGCTCCTGGTGGAGCGGGGCTACGAAGCGGTCGCCGTCGCCTATCTCTTCTCGCACCAGAACCCGGCGCACGAGCGGCGCACCGCGGAGATCATCCGGCGCGAGGCGCCGCAGCTCTACGTTTCGGTCTCCGCCGATGTGGCGCCGGTCATGGGCGAGTACGAGCGCAGCGCGACGGCGCTGTTCAACGCCTATGTCGGGCCGGTCATCGACAGCTACCTGTCGCGCCTCGAGCGGACGCTGGCCGACAACGGACTGAAGCAGAAGCTGCTCATCGTGCAGGCCAACGGCGGGCTCGCGACTGTGGCGCAAACCGTGCCGATCTACACGATCGAGTCCGGCCCGGCGGCCGGCGTCGTCGGCACGGCGCACATGGCCGAGCGGCTCGGCCATCGCAACATCATCGCCACGGACGTGGGCGGCACGACCTTCAAGGTGGCCATCGTCGAGAGCGGAGCCTGGAGCTACAGCACGCAGACCGTGCTCAACCAGTACCAGCTGCGCCTGCCGATGATCGACCTCGCCTCGATCGGCGCCGGCGGCGGCTCGATCGCCTGGGTCGACGGCCAGCGCCTGCGCATCGGCCCCAAGAGCGCATCGGCCGATCCGGGACCCGCCTGCTACGGGCTGGGCGGCACCGAGCCGACCGTCACCGACGCCGACGTGGTGCTGGGCTACATCGCTCCCGATAATTTCCTCGGCGGCCGCATGAAGCTGCATCGCGACCGCGCGCTGGATGCGATCCGCACCCGCATCGCCGATCCGCTGTTCGGCGGCGACGTGATCGCCGCCGCAGCGGGCATCCGCAAGGTGGTCGACAGCCAGATGGCCGACCTCATCCGCAAGTGCACACTGGAGCGCGGCTACGATCCGCGCGACTTCGTGATGATGGCCTATGGCGGGGCAGGGCCGGTGCATGCCGCCTCCTACGCGGCCGAAGCCGGCGCCACCAAGCTGCTGGTGCCGTATTTCGCGACCGTGCATTCGGCCTATGGCGCGGTGTTGTCGGACATCCGCTTCAGCCTGCAATTCTCCGAGCCCATCGTGCTGCCCAACGATGCGGCGCGCATCGAGAAGATCTTCAAGGACATGGAGGCCAAGGGCACCGAGGCGCTGGAGCGCGCCGACGTGCCGCCGGCCAACCGGCGCTACGACCGCTGGGTCGAGGCGCGCTATCGCCGCCAGGTCCACCAGCTGCGCATTCCCGCGCCTGCCGTCATCGACGAGGCGGCGCTCGGTCCGCTGGCTCGCGCCTTCGAGCGCGAGTACGAGCGGTTGTTCGGGCCGGGCTCCGGCATGGCCGACGCCGGGATCGAGCTCGTCAACTACGGCGTCGATGCCGTCGGCGTGGTCGACAAGGCGCCGTGGAAGGAGGCGCCGCGCAGCGGCACCGTCGCCCCGTCATCGACGCGCGACGCTTATTGCCCGCTGCGGCAGGCCATGGTGCCGACGCCGATCTATGACGGGCCGAGCCTGCCGCCCGGCACTGAGATCGCGGGCCCCGCGGTCATCGAGCATCCCGGCACGACGATCGTGGTGCTGGCGGGCCAGGGCGCCGCCATCGACGCCTTCCGCCACACCCACATCACCATCGCCAGCAACGACAAGGGAGGCCGCGGTGGCCGCCAGTAATTCGCGGATCGATCCGGTCACCTTCGAGGTGCTGAACCATCGCCTGCTCAGCATCACCGAGGAGATGGGCATCCAGTACATGCGGTGCTCCGGCTCCAACGTCCTGATCACCGGCAACGATGCGGCGACCGCCATCATGCAGCCGGACGGCGCGCTGGTCTCGGTGGGGCCGTACATCGTGACCCAGGGCAACGTGCTGCCGCTGATCGTCGACAGCACCAAGCGGCTCAGCACCGACGTCGGCATCAACGACGGCGACATCTTCATCTGCAACGATCCCTATCTCGGCGCCATCCATCATCCGGACTTCGCCACCGTCGCTCCCATCTACTGGAAGGACGAGCTGATCGGCTGGATCGGCGCCTCGGGCCACCAGCTCGACACGGGCGGCATGGATCCCGGCGGCTTCTCCATCAAGGTGGTCGACGTGCACCAGGAGGGCCTCCGCATGCCGCCGGTCAAGCTGGTGGACCGCGGCACCATGCGTGAGGACGTGCTGCGCTGGATCATGAACCAGGTGCGCGACCCGCTGGTCGGCCTCGACGTGAAGGGCCAGGTCGCCGCTCTCAACACCGGTCGCCGGCGCATCATCGAGCTGATCGAAAGCTGGGGCGTCGACACGGTGAAGGCGGTCATGGCCCAGTCGATCGACCATGCCCGCGAGAAGCTCAGGAAGCGGCTCGGCGAGCTGCCCGACGGCGTGTGGCGCGACGTGCAGTACATCGACCATGACGGCCACGAGACCAAGATCTACCAGATCGTCTGCACCATGACGAAGAAGGGCGAGGCGCTGACCTTCGACTTCGAAGGCACCAGCCCCAACGCCCGCGGCCTCATCAACTCGACCTATTCGGGACTGCAGGCGGCGGTGCTGTCGGCGGTCTACATCAACCTGTGCTGGGACATCCCGTGGAACCGCGGCGTGCGCGACTGCATCGAGCTCGTCACCAAGCCCGGCACGGTCAACAACTGCGCCTATCCGGCGCCGTGCGCCATGGCCACCATCTCTGCGGTGATCGTCACGATCGACGCCTCGTGGCGCTGCCTGTCGCAGATGCTGATGGCCGACGAGCGCTATCGCGAGCAGTCGATGGCGGTGTGGTCGGGCACGTCGATGGCGCCGATCTTCGCCGGCACCAGCCAGCACGGCTTTCCTTTCGCCGCCACCGAGATGAGCCACTTCGGCGGCGGCGGCGGCGCGCGCACCTACGACGACGGCGTCGATACGGCGGGCATCGTGTTCAACACGACGCCCAACATGCCCAACATCGAGGACCAGGAATCGGAATACCCGGTCCTCTATCTCTTCCGCCGCCACCTGCGGGATTCCGGCGGCCCCGGCCGCTATCGCGGCGGACGCTCGGCGGAGCTCGCCTACACGGTGCACAAGGCGCCGGACAATCGGCTCGACGGGCTGTTCGCCGGCACCGGCGCGGAAATGCCGAACGCCATCGGCATCGGCGGCGGCATGCCGGGTGCGGCGATCCGCATTGCGCGCGTCCTCGGCACGGACATCGCGGCGCGCGTGCGTGACGGCGCCCCGCTGCCCGACGCGCTGGAGGGGATCCAGGGCAGACTCGAGATCTTGCCGCCCAAGCATACGCGCTCGTCGATGGATCTGGGCGACGTCTGGTACCACAGCTGGCAGGCCGGCGGCGGCTACGGCGATCCGCTGCGCCGCGACCCCGAACGCGTGGCGATGGACGTGCGGCGCAAGGCCGTATCGGCGGGCGCGGCGGCGGATATCTATGGCGTGGTCCTGGGCGGCGACGGCGCCTGCGACGTGACGGCAACCGAGGCGCGTCGCGTGGAGCTGCGGCAGGCCCGCCTGAAGCAGGCCGTCACACCGGACCTCGGCGATGCCGTCATGACGTTCGCCGGATCGGGACGGCGGTCGGTCGCCGAGACGCTCGCGATCGATTTCGACAAGGGCACCGTGGCCTGCGGCGACTGCGGCCACGTCCATTGCCGGCCGCAGGACAATCTCCTGAATCACCTGCGCGAGGTGAAGGCGCCGCTGCACACGGCGGGACCGGTGCGCGGCGAGGACTACGACGTCGGCCGCTTCCGCCTGCGCCAGCTCTGCTGCAGCAACTGCGGCAGCCTGGTCGACGTGCAGGTGGCGCTCGACGGCGCGCCGAGGCCGTACTTCCGCATCGACGACTGGCCGGTCGCGGCCGCTGCAGAATAGGGATCGACAATGCTGGTACGTTTTTCCAAGGACAAGGCGTCGCGGCTTCGCACCGGGCTGGCGATCGGCGATCGCGTGCACGACATCAGCGCGCGCTACCCGACGGTGGCGCACTTCGTTGCCGCCCATCCCGACGGCTGGGACGGCAGGACCCTCGACCTTTCCGGCACGGAGAGCCACCCGGCGGCAGGCGTCCATCTCGGCCCGCCGGTCGACGACGGCGCGTCGGTCTACCTGGTTGGGGCCAACTACAAGAAGCACGCGGAAGAGGCCGGGCTCGACGTCCCGGCCAGTCCCGTGATCTTCATGAAGCCGACGACCGCGCTGGTCGGGCCGCACGATCCGATCCAGCTGCCGCCGATCTCCTCGGAGATGGACTACGAAGGCGAGCTTGCCGTCATGATCGGTCGCGAAGCGTGCCGCGTCAGCAAGGAGGATGCGCCGCGCCATGTGGCCGGCCTCACGGTGGTCAACGACGTGACGGCGCGCGACCTGCAATGGGTGATGCTGGGCAAGAACCGCATCGTCGACTGGCTGTCGAGCAAGGCGCTGGACAAGAGCACGCCGGTCGGCCCAGGCATCGCCAGCCGCACGGTGGCCGCCGACCCGCACAAGCTCAGGCTCACCACCGACCTCAACGGCCAGCGCATGCAGGACGGCGAGACCTCGATGATGGTGTTCTCGATCTGGCAGCTCATCGAGTTCCTGTCGGCGCGCGTGACCTTGCGGCCGGGCGACATACTGTCCACCGGCACCCCGGTCGGCGTCGGCGGCTTCCGCAAGATCTTCCTCAAGGCCGGCGACAGGCTGCGCATCGAGGTCGAGCATGTCGGCGTCCTCGACAATCCGGTGGCGAAAGCCTGAACCATGTCCGACTTCGCCGGGAAGGTCGTCCTCGTGACTGGCGGCACGCGTGGCATCGGCCTGGAACTGGTGCGCGCCTTCGCGACGGCCGGGGCGATCGTGGCATTTTCCGGCAAGGCGGCGGAGACGGTGGAGGAGGGGCGACGGCAGCTGGACGGTGAGCCGGGCATGTCGGGCAGGCTGCATGGGTTCGTCGCCGAGCTCGCCGATCCCGCCGCGCCGCGCCGCCTGGTCGACGAGGTCGTTGCCGCCTGCGGCGGCATCGACGTGCTGGTGTGCAACGCCGGGCTCATCGGCAGCAACGATCTCTGGGCGCTGGAACCTGAGGAATGGGACCGCATCGTCGCCGTCAACCTGCGCGCGGCCTTCTTCTGTGCCCGCGAGGCGGCGGTTTCCATGCGGGCGCGCGGCGGCGGCAGCATCGTCAACATCGCATCGGTGGCCGGCCAGATCGGCGGCGCCGCGACCGGACCGGCCTATGTGGCATCGAAGGCAGGGATGATCGGGCTGACCAAGTCGCTCGCCCGGCACTTCGCCGCGTCGCACATCCGCGTCAATTGCGTGGCCCCGGCGGACATCGAGACCGACATGACCGCGGCCTGGCCGGACGAACTGCGCCAGCGCCTGAAGGCGATGACGCCGCTGGCACGATTCGGGCATGTCGGCGAGGTGTCGCAGGCGGTGCTGTACCTGGCCGGCGAGGGGGCGTCGTTCGTCACCGGCCACACGCTCAATGTCAATGGTGGGATCTACATGGGCTAACAGTGAGGAAAGGGGAGTCGTCATGTCAGTCACGCGTCGTCGTCTAGTCTTAGCAGGGGCCATGCTGCCGTTGGTCGGGAGGCAGGCATTCGCCGCCGAACCGGTCAAGGTCGGCGCGCTCTATCCGTTGTCCGGCCAGGTCGCGAAGTCCGGCGAGGACACGCTGAACGGCATCCGTCTCGCCGTCGACATCATCAACAAGAAGTATCCCGACCTGAAGATGCCGCTGGCGGCCGACGAGGGCCTGCCCGGTCTGGGCGGCGCGCCGATCGAGCTGATCGCGGCCGATCACCAGGGCTCGCCCGAAACCGGCGCGGCCGAGGCCGAGCGGCTGATCGTGCAGCGCAAGGTCGCGGCGCTGGTCGGCGCCTTCCACAGCTCGGTAGCGGCGACGTCCAGCCAGGTCGCCGAGCGCATGCAGACGCCGTACCTGTCGGGCGAGTCGGAAGCGACGCCTCTCACCGAGCGCGGCTATCGCTGGTTCTTCCGCACCACGCCGAGCTCGCGCACGCAGGCGCGCGACTTCTTCACCTTCCTGCGCGACATCAACAAGACGCACAACAATTCGGTCAAGTCGATCGCCGTCGTGCACGAGAGCACGCTGTGGGGCCAGGAGTTCGCCAAATCGGTCGACGGCTATTTCGCCGAGTTCCCGGAATTCAAGAAGTCGATCGTGGTCGGCTACCAGCAGGGCACGGCCGACGTCACCAGCGAGGTGCAGAAGCTGATCGCCGCCAAGCCCGATGCGGTGTTCCATGCCTCGTACGACGCCGAGGCCATCCTGTTCGCGCGCACCTACAAGCAGTACGGCTTCAACCCGCAGGGCATCCTGGCGATCGGCGCTTCGTTCGGTTCGAATGCCTTCCGCGATGCGCTGGGGGCGGACTCCAACTACTTCTTCGTGCGCGAGCACTGGTCGCGCGACCTTGCCGACCGCAATCCGCTGGTCGGCCAGATCGCCAAGATGTATCGCGACCGCTACGGCAAGGACATGGACGGCACGCCGGCCCGCGCCTTCACGGCCATGATGGTCCTGGCCGATGCGATCAACCGTGCCAAGTCGACCGACCGCGAGAAGATCCGCGAGGCGCTCGCCGCCACCGACATCAAGGGCGACGCGCTGATCATGCCGTGGGAGGGTGTGAAGTTCGACAAGACCGGCCAGAACATCCTGACACGCGGCATCTTCGTGCAGACCCTCGACGGCACGCCGAAGATGGTCTGGCCGGCGGACTTCGCCGTCGCCAAGCTGGTCTGGCCGCGGCCGGCCTGGCGCTGAGAGCGGACGGAGCGATGGTGAAGCGCGATCGGGGAAGCCATGTCTGAGCAGTTGATCATCCAATTGCTCGTGAGCGGCCTGGGCATGGGCTTCATCTTCGCCCTGATCGCGATCGGCCTGACGCTGATCTACGGCGTCATGGGCGTGGTGAACTTCGCCCATGGCGAGTTCATCATGCTGGGCATGTACGCGACCTACCTGGCGTACGTGACCTGGGGCGTCGATCCGGTGCTCAGCCTGCCGTTCGTCGTCGTCTTGATGTTCTGCTTCGGGCTGGTCGTCTACTACCTGCTGATCCGCCGCGTGCTGCAGGGCAGCATGCAGTCGCAGATCTTCGCCACCTTCGGTCTGATGGTGTTCCTGCAGGCCGCGGCGCAGTTCGTGATGGGCGCCGACTACTTCGCCGTGCGCAACAGCTGGCTGTCGGGCGTGGTGAAGCTGGGCGGCGTCGTGCTTCCCGTTCCCCAGATCGCCGCCGTCGTCGGCGCCTCGCTGGCGACGGTGCTGCTGTACCTCCTGGTCTTCCGGACGTCGGTCGGCCGCCAGCTGCGGGCGGCATCGCAGGACGCCCAGGCGGCGGCGACCCTCGGCATCAACGTATCGCTGATGTACGCCTTCGCCTGGGGCATCGGCGCGGCGTGCGTCGGCGTCGCGGCCTCCCTGCTGGCCAACTTCTACTACATATTCCCGCGCGTCGGCGCGGTGTTCGTGCTGCTGGCCTATGTCGCCGTGGCGCTGGGCGGCTTCGGCTCGATCCACGGTGCGCTGCTGGCCGGCGTCCTGATCGGCCTGATGCAGGTGGTGATCGGCTTCTTCGTCAGCTCGGAGCTGAAGTACGTGCCGGTCTACCTGCTCTATCTCGCCGTGGTGCTGCTGCGCCCGCGCGGCCTGTTCGGGCGAAGCTAGACATGGTCCAGCCAACGACCGCGCCGTCGCGCTCACCCCTCGTCGCTCTCCTCGTCGTGGGCGCGATCCTGCTCCTCCTGCCGCTGGCCATCGCCGACCGGCCCTTCGAGCTGCGCATGGCCACGCTGGTCCTGCTGTTCGCCACCATGGGGCAAGGCTGGAACGTGCTGGGCGGCTATGGCGGGCAGATCTCGATCGGCCATGGCCTCTATTTCGGCCTGGGCGCCTATACCTCGGCCGTCCTGTCGGTGAAGTTCGGCGTCAATCCCTGGCTCGGCCTGCCGCTGGCGATCCTGGTGCCGACCCTGTGCGCGGTCGCCATCGGCATTCCCTGCTTCAGGCTGCGCGGACACTACTTCGTCATCGCCACCCTGGTGGTGGCCGAATCGGTGTTCCAGGTGTTCACCGTGTGGGACTGGGTCGGCGCCGCGATCGGCCTCGAGCTGCCGGTGCGGCCCGACGGCTGGCTGAACTTCCAGTTCCATCGCGACAAGACGCCTTACTATTACCTGGCGCTCGGGTTGCTGGCCGTGGTGACCTTCGGCATTTGGCGCATGGGGCAGTCGCGGCTGGGCTTCCTGCTGCGCGCCGTGCGCGACGACGAGGAGGCGCTGCGCAGCCTCGGCTTCTCGCCGCAGGTCTACAAGTCCATCGCCATGGCGATCAGCGCCGCGATCCTGGGCGCCGCCGGCATGTTCCATGCGCAGTACGTGCTGTTCGTCGACCCGTTCAGTGTGCTGGGGCTGCATCTGTCGGTGCTGGTGGCGCTGTTCGCCATCCTCGGCGGGTCGGGCACCCTGTTCGGTCCGATCCTGGGAGCGGCCATCCTGGTGCCGCTGTCGGAGTATTCGCGCGTCGCCTTCTCGGGAAGCGGCCGCAATGTCGATCTGCTGATCTACGGATTCCTGATCATGGTTATCGCGGTCTATCGACCGGACGGCCTGATCGGTTGGCTGAGCCGGTTGACCGGCTCCAGGCGCCGTGCCGGCGCTTCCATGAAAGGACAGGGTCAATGAAGTTCGAGATCACCTTCAAGCGCGGCGGAACGCTCAGCATGACGACATTGGACGCGGCGCCCAAGACGGCGGCTGCGGTCAAGGCCGAGGCGCCGATCGAGACCATGGCCTACCAGGCGCGCTGGTCGGGCCGCGAGTTCGCCATGCCGGTCAACTTCAAGCACAAGCCGCCGCGCGAGCACCAGAGCATCCGCGCCAATATCGGCGACGTGATCTACTTCCAGGAGTGGCCCGACGCCTACGACCGGTCGGGCTTCGAGAATATCGGCATCTTCTACGGTGCGGAGATCGTGCGCGAGTGGCGCGGCGATGCGCCGGTGAACGTGTTCGGCCGCATCGACCCCGCCCAGTACGACCTGCTGCGCGAGATCGGTGATCGCGTGTGGCGGCAGGGCGGCGAGCAGATCACGATTCGCCTGGTCGAGGACTGAGCATGACCGCGACGTTGTCGGTCCGTCAGGTGTCGCGGTCGTTCGGCGGTCTGCAGGCCGTCAACTCGGTCTCGCTCGACGTGGCGGCCGGCGAGATCCTCGGCATCATCGGGCCCAACGGCGCGGGAAAGTCGACGCTGTTCAACCTGATCGCGGGACAGCTCCGGCCCGATTCGGGAACGGTCGAGTTCGAGGGGCGGCCGGTCACGGGCCTGGCCACCGAGGCGCTCGTTCGCTGCGGCCTCGCCAAGACGTTCCAGACCTCGCGGCCGTTCGGCACCATGACCTTCCTGGAGAACGTCATGGTGGCGGCGCTGTTGCGCGTGCCGGGGATCGCCACGGCCCGCCGCATCGCGCTCGAGCAGCTCGATACCGTGGGCCTGGCCCATCGCGCCGACGTGCCGGCGGCGTGGGCCAGCACGGGCCAGCGCAAGCGGCTGGAGATCGCGCGGGCGCTCGCCACGCAGCCGCGCATGCTGCTGCTCGACGAGCCGTTCGGCGGTGTCGACCTGCCGTCGGTCGATGCGCTGATCGACCTTCTGCAGGCGGTGCGCAGCCGCGGCATCACCCTGATGGTGATCGAGCACAATCTCGAGGCCGTCCATCGCCTGGTCGACCGATTGATCGCGATGCACCTGGGCGAGGTGATCGTGAGCGGATCGCCCGAGCAGGTGACGCGCGACATCCGGGTCGTGCAGGCCTATCTCGGCGCGAGCGAGGCGGCGCATGCTTGAGGTTGCCCATCTCGATGCCGGCTATGGTGACCACCAGGTGCTGTGGGACGTCTCCATCCGGGTGTCCGACGGCGAGGTCGTGGCGCTGCTCGGTCCCAACGGCTCGGGCAAGAGCAGCCTGATGAACTCGGTGTCCAGGCTGGTGACGCGCCTCGGCGGCACCATCGTCTTCGACGGCGTAGCCCTGCACGAGCTGCCCGCCTACAAGCTGCCGCGTCACGGCCTGTCCCATGTGCTGGAGCGGCACCGGATGTTCCCGCAGATGACGGTGCTGGAGAACCTCCAGCTTGGCGCCGGGCCGGGGGCGTCGCGCGACAAGGTCGCCCGCGGCCTCGAGAAGGCCTATGCGCTGTTTCCCCGCCTGCGCGAGCGCACCCGCCAGGTGGCGGGCTCGTTGTCCGGCGGCGAGCAGCAGATGTGCGCGATCGCGCGCGGCCTGATGAGCGAGCCCCGCCTGCTGCTCGTGGACGAGCCCTTCATCGGCCTGTCGCCGCACATGCGGGCCGAGGTGGATGCCGCCATTCGACGGATCAACGGTGAAGGCGTGGCGATCCTGCTCATCGAGCAGAACGTGGCCGTTTCTCTGGCGATGAGCCATCGTGCCTATATCCTGCGTGAGGGCCGGGTGGTACTGGAGGGCCGGTCGGCCGAGCTGGCGGCCGGGGACGCTGTCCAGCAGGCCTTCCTTGGCCGCATTCAGCCCGCCCGCGCCAGCTAGGGCGGCGGCGTGTCGGACGGAACGAGAGAAAGCAACGTGCCGGAAGCGACGAAGAAGAAGGCCGTAGCGCGCAAGCCCGAGGCGGCGGTCAAGGTGCGACAGGGAAGCCTCGGCAACATCATCCGCAAGGCGCGGCTCGAGCGGCGCATGGTGCTGCAGGACCTGGCGGACAAGGCCGAGCTGTCGATCAGCTTCCTGAGCCAGGTCGAGCGCGATCTCCTGTCGCCCTCGGTCAGCGCCTTGAAGCGCATCGCCGATGTGCTCGATATCCCGGCCGGCTCGCTGATGTTCGGCGCCGAGACGCGCAAGGGCGGGGTCGGCATCGGGCTGGTGCGGGGCGACGGCCGCAAGCGTGTCGTGTTCCCCGATTCGCGCATAGAATACGAGATGCTGACTCCCGACCTGCGCCGCCGCATGTCGGTGCTGTGGCTGAAGGCGCCGCCGCATGCGGAAAGCGGGCCGGTCTTCTCCCACAACGGCGAGGATGCCGTCATCGTGCTGAAGGGCCGGCTGGAGGTCGAGATCGGCGGGGTGTGGCACGAGCTCTCCAAGGGCGACAGCCTGTACTTCGACAGCGAGCTGCCCCACCGCTGGCGCAACAATTCCAGCGCGGTCGCCGAAGTCATCTGGGTGTCGACGCCGCCCTCGTTTTAGACCATCGCCCGCGCTGCCTGAATCACTTCCTCCCCACGCTCAAGCGTGGGGAGGTGCCCGCGCAGCGGGCGGAGGGGTCATGAGCAAACAGTACTGACGCTCATGACCCCTCCGTCGCCGTATGACGGCGACACCTCCCCAGCTTCGCTGGGGAGGAATGAACCAAGCAGCGCGGACTATGCTCTGGCGGGCGGCGCCCAACGTCAGCGCAGTGTCGGCAGGGTGGCGTGTAGGTGGTTCAGGAAGCCGGCCGCGGCGGTCGGCAGGGTGCGTCCCTTGAGGACGCAGACATCGACGGTCGCCTGCTGCAGCTCGCGGTCGGTCAGGGGAACGGCGACGACCTGGCCGGCCTCGATCTCGCGCTTGACGGTCAGTCGCGGCAGGTAGGTGATGCCGCAGCCCGAGCGGGCGAAGCCGCGCAGCGCCTCGATCGAGTTGGTCTCGAGCGTCGGGTTGAGGGTGAGCTGCGCGGTGCGGCAGCGCGTGTCGAGCAGCGTGCGAATGCCGAAATGCTTGCGCGGCACGGCGACCGGATACTGCAGCGTGTCGCTGAAGCTGAGGCGTCGCTGCTTGGCCGCCGGATAGCCCGCGATCATGATGGCGAACAGCGGGTCCTTGAGCCGCATCGTGCGCTGGATGTCGGCCTCGGGACTGGACGTGAAGGCGACGCCGATATCGGCATCGCCGTTGCGCACCGCGGTGATCACCGACTCCGTGCCGGTGATCTCCAGGCTGATGCTGACGCCCTGGAAGCGCTTGCGGAAGGTGGCTATGGCATGGGTGAGGCCGTTGGCCACGACGCCCTCGACCGAGCAGATGCGCACATGGCCGCGCCGCAGGCCCTTGAGGTCGTCGATCTCGGAATTGATGCGTTCCTCGTCGAGCAACGCCGCTCGGGCATAGCGGGCGTAGAGCTCGCCGGCGGAGGTGGGTACGACGCCGCGGGCGTGGCGCTCGAACAGGGGCAATCCGAAGGTGACTTCTAGGTTGCGCATCTGTCGGCTCAGCGCCGAGGGAGCGATGTGGAGGCGATCGGCTGCCTCGCGGATCGAGCCGGCGCGGACGACCTCGTTGAAGTACCGCAAGGACGTCAGTGACATGGGCTCCCTCGCTTTCTGATTTCCAGAACGCTAGGGGCCAAGCCATCGCATTGCAACAACAGGCACGACTGTTGCTTAAAAGGCAACGCTTTGTCGTAAAAATTGATCTTGTCGAGAACTGCCCCAGGCATTCTGTTTGCTTGCACAAGGAAGACGGAAGCCGGGGGACGAGAGAGTTCGAATTTGACCGAGTGGCTCAAGAAATTCCTGCACGCGCTCGCAGCCGTGATGCTGCTGGCGATCGTCCTCATCGTGCTGCTGAACGTCATCCTGCGATATTTCTTCAATATCGGCCTCGGCTGGACGGAGGAGGCGGCACGCTTCCTGCTGATCGCGATCACGTTCGTCGCCGCCGCCGCCGCAGTGAAGGAGTGGGGGCACTTCCGCCTTTTGATCGCGACGAAGTGGATGTCGCCCCGCGGCCTCGTCGCCGTCCAGATCTTCGCCATCCTGGTCGTGCTCGCCGTGTCGGCGATCCTGTTCCGCTACGGCATCGCCATCACCCAGGTCAGCTGGGCGCAGACCTCGCCGACCATGGAATGGCAGATGGGATACCTCTATTCGATCGTTCCGGTGTGCGGCGCCATCATGTTCATCTTTGCGCTCGAGCATCTGTGGAACGTCATCCGCGGCAGGTCGACGCCTTTGCAGAGCACCGCGCACGATCCGCATGCCACCCATCCGGCGCAGTCGGCTGAGAACTTGGAAGGGCCCGTCTGATGGCGATAGCGGTCATGGTCGTCGCTTTCTCAATCATGCTGGTCCTGACGACGCCGGTGGCGTTCGCGATCGCCGCCGCCGCCGCGCTGGGCCTGATGATCGGCGACACGGCGCCGCTGCTGGTCGTCCCGCAACGCATATTCGCCGGCGCCGATTCGTTCGTTCTGCTGGCCATTCCGCTGTTCATCCTGGCCGGCGCCCTGATGGAGACGGGCGGCATATCGGCCCGCCTCGTCGACCTCGCGCGCGCCCTGGTCGGACACATCCGCGGCGGGCTCGGCATGGCCGTCGTCGTCGCGGAGGCCTTCTTCTCCGGGATCTCCGGCTCGACGGTCGCCGACGTGTCGGCCATCGGCTCGCTGATGATCCCCTCCCTGAAGCGGATGGGTTTCAAGCCCGATCGCGCCGTGGCGATCGTGTCGGCGTCGTCCGCCATGGGCATTCTCATACCGCCTTGCCTCGTCATGGTCGTCATCGCGCAGATCGCCGGCCTCTCGGTGGGCGCGTTGTTCCTGGCGGGCTTCGTGCCGGCGGCCGTGCTGGCCCTCGCCTTGATCCTCCTGATCTACTTCCAGGCGCGCCGCGACGGCATCGGTGGCGACAAGCGGGCGACCTGGAAGGAGAGGGGACGGGCGTTCGTGGCCGCGCTCGTGCCGCTGATGATGCCCATCATCGTGTTCGGGGCGATCCTGAGCGGGATGGCCGACCCGACGGAAGCGGCGGTGCTCGCCGTCGCCTATGCGTTCGTCATCGGCGTGTTCGTCTACAAGGAGATCCGCTGGAGCCAGCTGCCGAAGATCTTCATCGACAGCGCGGTGACCAGCGGCGTCGTGATCTTCATGGTGGGGGCCGCCTCGAGCTTCTCCTGGATCCTCGCCTTCGAGCAGGTGCCGGCACAGCTCGCGCACCTGATGCTGGAAATTTCGTCGTCGCCGATGATCTTCTTCATCCTCAGCATCGCGATCCTCACGGTGCTCGCAGCGGTGCTGGAAGGGCTGCCCGCGATCATCATCTGCCTGCCGATCTTCCTGCCGATCGCCGCCCAGTTCCACATCGACCCGCTGCACTACTCGATCGTCGTCGTCGCGGCCACCGGCCTCGGCCTGTTCCTGCCGCCGATCGGCATCGGCCTCTACATCGCGAGCTCGTTCGCCAATCTCACCGCGGAGCAGACGTTCAAGGCGATGATGCCCTACACGATCGTGCTCGCCCTGGGGCTGGTCGTCCTGATGCTCTTTCCCTGGCTCACGCTTGTAATCCCGCATCTCGTCTTTGGCTGAAGCCGCCCCGGAGGATGGAACAATGACCGAGCGCAAAATCTTTCATGCAAATCGTCGTCGATTTCTGAGCGGCTCAGCCGCGGGCGCGGCCGCCGTGATGCTGGCATCGCGCGGCGCGCTTGCGCAGCCGGCGATCATCAAGCTGCCGAAGAAGATCACGATCAAGGCGGCCACCATAACGGCCGAGTCGTTCCCCTACGTCGACGGCCTGAGGTACTGGAAGAAGGCGGTCGAGAGCCGCACCGGCGGCGATGTCGACTTCCAGGTCTTCCACACCGCGCAGCTCGGTGACGAGCGCACGGTCAACGAGGGCATCCTCGCCGGCTCGATCCAGGTCGGCATCGGTGCAGGCGCATGGGCCGGGTTCGTTCCGGCCTACAACGTCGTGGAGCTGCCGTTCCTCATCCGCGATCTCAAGCACATGTACAGCCTCGCCGACGGCGCGCTGGGGGCCAAGCTCGCCGAGCAGGGCGCCGCCAAGGGCTTCAAGGTGCTGGCCTACTACAGCGCCGGCGACCAGCATTTCCAGACGCGCAAGACGACCATCCGCAGCCTGCCGGACATCAAGGGTCTCAAGATCCGCGTCATCCAGAACAAGGCCCTCATCGACGGCTTCCGCGCCCTCGGAGCGGTGCCGACGCCGCTTCCCTATCCGGAGATCTACACCGCGCTCCAGCAGGGCACGGTCGACGGCACCGCGAACGACCTGCTGACCGTGACCTCGGCGCGGCTGTATGAAGTCGTGAAGCTCTTCACGTGGTCCAGCTACGTGGTCGAGCCGCGCCCCGTGATCATGTCGAAGACGTACTTCGACGCGTTGCCGGCGGATTTCCAGAAGGTCCTCGTCGAGACCGCCCAGGAGGCGGCCGTGCACGAGCGCAAGGTGTTCGAAGAGCGCGCGGCGGGCGCCCTCGAGGAAGCGAAGAAGAACGGCATGCAGTTCTTCGAGCTCACGGACCGGCCGAAGTGGGTCGAGGCGAGCCGGCCGGTATGGGAGGCCTTCGGCAAGGCGACGCCCGGCGCTGCCGAGCTCATCAAGATCATCCAGTCGACATGAGCTGGATGCCTGTGCCCGGAAACATCACCCCTGACAGTCGATGGATAGGATGACAAACCTGGTTTCGTTTGACGCTGGCAACTATCAATTCATTCCAGGAGTGTTCCAGTATTCAGCGGGTGTGAGGGCCGGTGACGGCTTCGAGATCGTGCGCGTGCGCTTTCGCGAGCCGCTTCCCCTGGCGCAGGCCTTTCCCGCCGTCGAGGCTCACCTCACGGCGGTGCAGCGTCCGCTGGCTGCGTTCTGCTCGTGCGAGCTCCGGTCGCCGGCGCCGTTCACGGAAGCCGGCTTCACGGCGTTCAATCGCGAGTATGTCGGCTGGCTCGAGCGCTGGGGCCTGATGCGCGACGGCGTGAATCCGGTGGCGCGCACCAACGTCTGTCCGCAGGTTGCGCCGCCCGACAAGGTCACCCTCTACGCCTTTTCCTATACGCGCCCCAGGACGGCGGGGGCGCCGGGCAGCTTCGTCGTCGCCGGCAGCGGCGAGGCTCCCGAAGGCAAGGGCAACTATCGCGACCATGCGATTCGGCTCGGCGATCGCTCGGTCGAAGGCCTGGCGGAGAAGGCCCGCTGGGTGCTGGGCGAAATGGAGCGTCGCATGGCCATGCTCGGCATGACATGGGCCGACAACACGGGCACGCACCTCTACACGGTGTACGACGTCCATCCGTTCCTCGAGCGGGAGATCGTCGGCCGGGGCGCGTCGTCCAACGGCCTGAGCTGGCACTTCGCCCGTCCGCCGGTCCAGGACCTCGACTACGAGATGGATGTGCGCGGGGTGTCCACCGAGCTCGTCATCTGAGTCGATCGATGTCCAAGAAGGTCATACTCACCGACCGGTTGATGCGGCCGATCGCGCATTTCTCGCATGCCTCGAGGGTGGGCAACCTGGTGCATATCGGGGCGGTGGCGGGCGTGTTTCCCGGCCTCCGGCTCGCAGGCGACAGTGTGGGCCGCATCGACGTCGCCGCGCAGATCGATCGGATGTTCGACAATCTCGCGACGGAGCTCGACCTCATGGGCGCGCGCCTGTCCGATGTGGTGCGCCTCAAGACCTACGTCAGCTTCCCGCGCGATATCGGAAAGTACCGGGAGGCGTACGGCCGGCTTTTCTCGGCAATCAGGCCGGCGCATACGGTGGTCGGTTCATGGGACTTTCCGCTGCCCCAGGCCGCCGTCGAGCTCGATGCCGTTGCCGTTGTCGACGGCGGAGCACGGGTGCTCGAAGCGGAGGGATTGCCGGTGCTGCCGGGCTGCGCACCCGCGGGAGTGCTGTGCGACGGCTTCCACTATGCAACGGCGTGTCCTGTCGATGCCGATGGCAAGGTGGCGGCGTCAACGGGCCGTGAGCAGACGATTGCGGCATTGCGCAATCTCGAGCGGATGCTCGCGGCCGCCGGGCTGACGTCCGGGGACGTCTGCAGCGTCCACGTCACGATCGCGGATCTCCGCGAACTGCCTGTCGTCGAGAACGAACTCCGACAATTCTTCGGCGAATCGCTGCCGACCTGGACGGTCGTCGGAGCTCCCCTGGAAAGTCCGGATTTCCGGCTCACGATCGAATCGATCGCGACGTCGGGCGGCGGCCAGCGACTGGGCAGCAAGCTCGCGCCGCTGAACGCTGGCAGGGCGGCACCCGCCGTTCTGGCGGGCGACGTCCTGTTCCTCGGCGGCCAGATCGGTCTTTCGATGGACGCGGCCGAGGCCGGCGACGTCGAGCGCCAGACCCGGAACGCATGGGAGCGGCTCAACAGCCTGATCGACGTTGCAGGCTTCACGTCGGAGTCGGTCATCCGGACCAACAACGTTCTCACGGATTGGCGCGACTATGCCGGCTTCAATGCCGGCTACGGCGCCAACGTGCCGGAGCCCTATGTGCCTCGCGCGACGGTGCTCGGTCAGCTTTCCGATGCCCGGGCCCGCGTCCAGGTGGAAGGCATCGTCCATCGCAACGGCGCGGAGGCGACGATCCTGCAAGTGCCGCCGATCATCCAGCGATAGCCAGGGATCATCTGGACAGGGTGTTCTTGTAGATCCCGCCGTCCTTCATGATGACCAGGAAGTTCTTCTGAGGGTCGGCGACGAGCCCGATGTTCTCCAGCGGATTGCCGTCGACCAGCAGCAGGTCGGCGAGGGCTCCTTCCTCCACGACGCCGAGCTTGCCGGGATAGGGATTGCGCTTGCCCGACAGCGCCAGCAACTCGGCGTTGGTGCTAGTCGCCATGGCGAGCGCTTCGGCGGGCGTGTACCAGCGGACGAGCGACGCCAGGATGGCGCCCTGGCGCTGCGCCAGCGCGCGCGAGAACAGCACGTCTGTGCCCCACGCCGTCTTGAGCTTGTACTTCTTCGCGAGCTCATAGGTCTTGTCGATGCCGGGCCAGACTTCATCGGCCTTGGCGCGCTGGACCGAACCCTCCGGGAAACCCAGCCGCAGCTCCTCGGGAAGCGGCTGCGGGCTCAGCCATATCCCTTTGTCGGCCATCAGCTTGGCGGTCGCGTCGTCCATCAGGAAGCCGTGCTCGATGCACTTCACGCCGGCGGCGATGGATCGCCGGATCGCCTCCGGAATGAACGCGTGGGCGACGACGTAGGTGCCCCAGTTCTCGGCCGCTTCGACCGCCGCCCGCAGCTCGGCCTCGGTGAAGGTGGTCACGTCGAGCGGGCTGTGCGGTGAGGAGACGCCACCGCCGGCCGTCACCTTGACCTGCGACGCTCCCTGCATGAGCTGCTCGCGCGCGCGCATCCGCATCTCGTCCGGGCTGTCGACGACCATGGCGCCACCGATCTGCTCCATGCGCGTGAGAGTGCTAAGAGTTCGCGGCAAATCGGAGGGCGACCGGAAATCCCCGTGTCCGCTTGTGACCGTGAGCATGGCGCCGGAGGGATAGATGCGCGGGCCCCGCACGACGCCCTCGTCGATCGCGCGCTTGAGGCCGAAGACCGGTCCGCCCACATCGCGCACGGTGGTGAAGCCGCGCATCAGCGTATCGGTCGCCTCCTCGCCGGCCAGGAGATTGTTGTAGCCCACATCGCCCGCGATCGATTCGGCGGGGGTCGTCCGGATCAGCATCGCGTGCCAATGCACGTCGATGAGGCCGGGCATCAAGGTCCGGCCGCCGCCGTCGATGATGCGCGTGTCCGCCCGGCGATCGACGGTGATGGGCTGTGTCGCGATTCTCTCGATCTTGTTGCCGCGCACGAGCACATTGGTGGGGGCGGAGAGTGCGGCGCCCTTGCCGTCGAAGATGCGGACATTCTCGAAGAGCGTCGTCCCGCCCTGGGGCGGAGGCGCTTGCTGCGCCAGACCGGCCTGGCAAAGGCCGATCGAGAGAGTCCACGCCATCGCCTGAGCGAACCAATTTTTGAACTGTACCATCCATCGACTGTGCCGCGCCTCGACGTGCCGATCAAATCCGATGTTTGCCGTATACAAGTATTGACTTATATAAGTGTAGGACGATATTCCTCCTCGCAACAGGAGGGAAAGAGGGATGCAGATCGACGACGTCGCTGGAGTGCTGGGACTTGTCGCGCGCGCGGTGCGCAATTTCGAGAAGGACGGGAAGCCGGCGAGCGCGGTGACCCTGACAAGGCTTTACGACACCAGCGTCGATGACCTGTGGGATGCGCTCACCAGCAGCGAACGCCTGCCGCGATGGTTCCTGCCGGTCGAGGGTGACCTCAGGCTGGGCGGACGCTACCAGCTCCGCGGGAATGCAGGCGGCACCATCACGGCGTGCACGCCGCCGACCCATTTCGCCGCAACCTGGGAATTCGGCGGCGGCACGAGCTGGATCGACGTCAAGCTGGCGGCGGAACGCGGCAAGGCGCGGCTGACGCTGGAACATACCGCCCTCATCGAGGATCATTGGAACCAGTTCGGCCCGGGCGCCGTGGGCATCGGCTGGGACCTCGCCCTCATCGGACTGGGGCGATACCTGGCAACCGGGGCGTCGGTCGATCATGCGACGGCCGAGGCCTGGATGGGCTCGCCGAACGGCAAGGCGTTCATGAGGGCGAGCGGGGAGGCGTGGCGGATGGCGCATGTCGCGAGCGGAGTGGAGCCGGCCTCGGCCAAGGAGCGGTCGGACCGGACGATCGCCTTCTATCTCGGCGAGACGCCGACCGACGTCGCGCATCCCGGCACGGGAACCTGATGCACGTCTTCGAGGTGCTGTCCGATCCGGTGCGCCGTCGCATCCTCGAGCTGCTCGGTTCGGGAGAGATGGCCTCCGGCGAAGTCGTGGAGGCGATCGGGAGCGAGTTCGGGATCACGCAGGCGGCGGTGTCGCAGCATCTCAAGGTGTTGCGCGAGAGCGGCTTTGCCCGGGTCCGGGCGGACGCCCAGCGACGGCTGTATTCGGTGGATGCCGCGGGGCTTCAGATGGTGGATGCCTGGCTCGGTCAGTTCAGACGCTTCTGGGAGCCGAAGCTCGACGCCCTGGCGACGGAAATCGCGCGCGGCAAGCGCGAGCGGCGTCGCGCGCCGATCGCCGCGCGCCCGGGCAAGAGGGCATAGCTCAGCTAAAGCACAATCCGTCCAGCTTGCCGGATGAGGGCACGTAATCGCGCCACGCTTGTAACTCCCCGAGGCGCTTGTGCTCGTCTACGAAGCGTCAAAGGGAGTTTCGCCGACATGACCGCACTGACCAAGGATGTGATCCGCCTCTGGCCCGATGGCCCGCCGTCGACGCTGGAAGGCGTGGGACCCGAACTCGTGTTCCGTGGACCGTTCGGAACGGCCCGCGATACCGCCATGTTGCGCAATGTGTCGGAGCCGACGCTGACGGTGTTTCGGCCGGCCCGGCCGAACGGCGTCGGCGTGATCGTATGCCCGGGCGGCGGCCTCAGGGTCCTGGCGTGGGAGCACGAAGGCATCGACGTCGCGACGTGGCTGGCGGCGCGGGGCTACACCGCCTTTCTGCTGAAGTATCGCCTGCGGGCGACGCCGGCGGACGACGACGCCGAGATGACGCAACCGGAGTCGCGATTTGACCTCGGTCGAACGGGAAGAAACGCGTTCCGCGCCCTGGCCGAGATCGTGCCGCCCGAGACGATCCGCGACGTGCGCGCCGCCGTGGCCGATGACGGACGGCGCGCGGTCGCGATTGTCCGCGAGCGCGCCGGGCAGTGGGACGTGGACCCGGCCAAGGTCGGCATGATCGGCTTCTCTGCCGGTGCGTTCCTGGCCGTCGATGTCGCGATCTCTCCACGTGTGGCGCCGCTTGCGTTCGTCGCCGCGATCTACGGCGGCGAGACGCGAGGAGAGCCCGTGCCGGCGGATGCACCTCCGCTGTTCACGTGCATCGCACAGGATGACTTGCTGCTTTATCGGGTGACGGAACGTCTCTACTCGGACTGGACCGATGCCGGGTGTTCCGCCGAGCTGCACGTCTGGCGGCGCGGCGGCCACGGATTCGGCGTGGCGAAGCGGGGGATGCCGTCAGACCGCTGGACCGAGCAATTCCACGATTGGCTGACCGATCTGGGATTTGCGTAGGGAGTGACTACTCGCGGCCTCCGTCAATCCTTCAGCGGCTCGAGGTCGCCCAGCATCGTCGGAATCCACTCCGAGATCGTGGGGTGGATGTGCACCGCGCGCTGCAGCGTGGTGTAGGGCGCGTGAGCGTACATCGTGTCGAGTACGCAATGGATCGCCTCGTCGCCGCTGGCGCCGAGGAACGACGCGCCCAGGATCTCCTTGGACTCGGCGTCGACCAGGATCTTCATGAAGCCCTCGGTCTCGCCCTTCTCATAGGCGCGCGAGACGTCCGCCATGTCGGCCCGGGCGACCAGGGCGCGACGGCCGCTTTTTTTGACGCTCTGGCGCACCTCGGTCTCCGTCATGCCGGCGCGGCCCAGCGGCGGGTCGGTGTAGAGCGCATAGGCGGTGATGCGGTCGCTGACGCGCCGCTTCCCGCCGTCGAGCAGGTTGGCGGCCACGATCTCGTAGTCGTTCCACGCGGTGTGGGTGAAGGCGCCGCGGCCGTTGCAGTCGCCCAGCGCCCAGATGCCGGGCACGCTTGTCCTGAGCTCGTCGTCGACCTCGATGTAGCCGCGCTCGTTGGTCTTCACCCCGGCGCGCTCGAGGCCGAGATCGTCGGTGTTGGGCCGCCGCCCGATGGCGACCAGCAGGTGCGATCCCGCCACCTCGGGCGCCCCTTCGGTGCAATCCAGTCCCAGGACGATGTCGTCGCCGCGCCTGGCGGCGCGCAGGCACTTGGCGCCGGTGCGCACCGCGATGCCTTCGCGGCCCAGGAAGCCGGCGACCGCCGCCGAGACGTCCTCGTCCTCGCGGCCGATCAGGCGCGGGCCCATCTCGACGATCGTGACCTCGCTGCCGAAGCGGCGATACATCTGCCCGAACTCCAATCCGATGTAGCTGCCGCCGACGACCAGCAGATGGCGCGGCACGAAATCGACGTCCATCATCGAGCTGTTGGTGAGGAAGGGCACCTGGTCGAGGCCGGAAATGCCCGACGTCGTGGCGCGGCCGCCGACATCGAGGAAGATCTTCTCCGACTGCAGGACCTCGTTGCCGACCTCGACCTCGCGCGGCGAGCGCAGCCGCGCATGGCCGGTGTAAACCGTGCAGTTCTCGAGATTGCGCAGCGAGCGCTCGACGCCGCGGGTCGAGGCGCCGGCGATCTCGTCCTTGCGCGCCTTGACCCGCTTCATGTCGACCTTGACCTCGCCGGCGCTGAAGCCGTAGTCGGCGCCGCGGCGCGCCACGTGCGCGGCATAGGCGCTGGCGACCAGCGTCTTGGTCGGCGTGCAGCCGGTGTTGACGCAGGTGCCGCCGAAGCGGCCGCGCTCGACGATCGCCACCTTCATGCCTGCGCCTGCCAGGCGTCGCGCCAGGGCAGGACCGGCCTGGCCGGTACCGACGATGACAGCATCATAGGTCGTCATGGCGATCTCCTCCGGGGGTGCCGACCGAGAGTCGAGAATCCCGGCGCCAAGGGCAAGCTGTGACTGCGCTCTGTCCATCGACGGCGGATGCACAAGGTGAGCAACCCGCCGCGGCGGAAGCCGTTGCCGTTACGACAACGGCTTCAAGGAGATTCGCATGTCACGTACGGCAACCCTGGTCGTCATCGCGTCGGCGCTGTCAATGCTGACGGCCGCTTGCGGCGAGACTCCCGGTCAGCGTGCGGTCACAGGCGGCGCCATCGGCGCGGCGAGCGGCGCGGTGGTCGGCTCGACAATGGGCGCCCCGCTGGGCGGCGCCGTGGTCGGCGGCCTCGGCGGTGCGGCCGTCGGCGCCGCGACCACGCCGCGGCGCGACTACTACTACGGCGGCTACTGATAGGCGGATGCCGCCTGTGATTGCACCGGTCGCCGCGGACTGTCGTCCTCGGCCTTCAGGAAGTCCGTGAGCCGATCCGGCCACGGTTCTACGCCGTTCTTCTGCAGTAGGAGAGCGACCTGGCCGCGATGGCCGGCGGCGTGCATGGCGACATGCAGCAACATTTCGCCGCGCGTCATGCGGGCGGGTTCGCCGTTCGAGAAGGAGAAGGCGATCGGCTCGTCGACCTCGTCCGGCCGCAGCGCATCGGCATAGTCGGCATACCAGTCGCCGGTCGCGCGCGCCCGGCTCGCCAACGTGTCCAACGATGGAAGCTCGGCCGAGCGCGGCGCCTGATGGCCGTGCGGACGCGCTTCGAGATTGTGGCTGAAGATCTCGTCGACGGCCTGGATGTGGTCGAGCAGCCGGCGGATCAGGATGCGGTCGTCGTCGGGAATGCGCTCGAGGCTTTCGGCGATGACCGAATTCAGGCCGTTGGTCGCCCAACGCTTGTAGTGGACCAGGGTACGGTAGGGGAGGGTGAACATCGCGGGTGCCTTTCATCATCCTCGTTGCCTGCCGTTAATTTGCGAGCTATGACTCGCATTGTCTACTCGCATTGGCAGAGGGCGCTCCATGGCCCGCGCAATCCCGACAATCCCGCGAAAATCCGCGTCGCAGGAGCGCTCCCGGGCGACGGTGGAGGCGCTGCTGGACGCGACCGCTCGCGTTCTGACAAGGGTGGGATACGATCGCGCCAGCACCAACCGCATCGCCGTGACCGCGGGCGTGAGCGTCGGCTCGCTCTATCAGTACTTTCCCAACAAGGAGGCGCTGGTGGCCGCGCTGGTCGCGCGCCACAATCGGGAAATCCTCCAGCTGGTCCGCGATGCACTGGAGGAAGTCGCCTCGCTCGACCTGCCGACGGCGGTCCGCGCGATGGTGGCGGCGGCGCTCGACGCCCACCTGGTGGATCCCACGCTGCATCGCATCTTTGCCGAACAGGTGCCGCGCATGGGCCAGCTCGCCGAGATCGAGGCGCTCGAGCGGGAAACCTTCCAGCTGGTCCGCACCTACCTGGAAAAGCGACGCCGGGAGATTTCGACGAAGGACCTCGACGCCGCGACCTCGATTCTCGTGACCACGGTGGAAGCGCTGACCCATCAGTTCGTCATCAACAAGCCCGATGCACACGGCGACCGCGACCGCTTCATCGACGAAGTCACGCGCCTGCTGGTGGGCTATCTGATGCCGCGGCGCACCGCCAAGCGGGTGAAGTGACTGGCCAAAGGACGAACGGGATCGCATTTCGCCACTCATGTTCCTCTCCTCCGATAGGGGGAGAGGCTAGGTGAGGGGGCTACCGGGAGGAGCGCGAGCGATGTGTCCACCGTCGAATTCCCGCTATTCTCGCTGTTTCCGCTACTGGTTTTCAGGGCGGGACGGCGGCCGGCCTCGTCGCTCGGGGTTTGGGCGCGCCCATCCGACCGGGCCAGCCGGACGGGTTCGCGCGGTATACGCCGCGCGCGATGGTAATCGGATGAACGATGCATAGAGCGGGAACGCTGGAAGCCGCGCAACCGGCCGATATTATAACTAAAGTGGATATGTGTCAAGAACTGTGGTCAGAATCGCCAGTTTCGTTTTCGCGACTTTTGGCGCTCCGTAGGGGGCCATCTCTGGCGGGTCGAACCGGCGATCACGCCATTCCTTGTGTCGCTGGCTTCGAGTGCCAGCAATGCATTCACTTCGACACTTTATCGTGATCCTCATCGGGCCGTTGGGTCTGCAAATGCTCGCGTCTCCCAATTCAGATCTGCCAAAATCTCTGTAACGAGCTACCAGCATGCCTGATCAATCCGACCTCCTGCCCGACAGCACCGCCGTCCGCGTCGCCCTGTGGCGCGCCCTGCATGTCGAAGCCGATCCGCCGCCGCATGTGCTGGAGGATCGCGTCGGACTCGCTCTGGCGGCGCCCGACGCGGGCTGGCGCGAACGGCCGGACATGAATCCGGACTTCACCAAAGCCTTCCGTGCGTCGATCGTGGGCCGCGCCCGCTTCATCGAGGATCTGGTGGCCGAGCAGGCGGGGCAGGGCGTCGGGCAGTACGTCATCCTCGGCGCGGGGCTCGACACCTTCGCCCAGCGCCAGCCGGAGATCGCCTCGCACCTCCGCGTGTTCGAGGTCGACCGGCCGGGACCGCAGGCGTGGAAGCGCGGGCGTTTGGTCGATCTCGGTTTCGGCGTGCCCGATTGGCTGCGACTGGTGCCGGTCGACTTCGAGGCAGGCGACGCCTGGCTGCAGAAGCTGGCGGCCGCCGGGTTCGACGCGGCGAGGCCCGCCGTGGTGGTCTCCACCGGCGTCAGCATGTACCTCAGCCGGGAGGCGATCATGGCCACGCTCCGCCAGGTGGCGGCGCTGGCCCGAGGTTCGACCTTCGCCATGAGCTTCCTGTTGCCGCTGGAGATGGCCGATCCCGAGGTGCGCCCCGGCCTCGAACGTGCCGCGCAAGGCGCACGCGCCAGCGGCACGCCCTTCATCAGCTTCTTCACGCCGCAGGAGATGCTGGCGCTGGCGCGCGAGGCGGGCTTCAGGCAGGCGCGGCACGTCTCCGCCGCCATGCTCGCCGAGCGCTACTTCGGCGGCCGAACAGACGGGCTGAGGCCGCCCAACAACGCCGAGGAACTGCTGGTCGCGACGGCCTGATCGTGGGCTATCTGCCGCCGTCCGTGTCCTCAGCCAGCGCTTGTGATAGAATTCATCCGATGCCTCGCCGTGTCGCCTCCAAGCCCCCCAAAGGCCAAGCCCGCATCCACGTTGTGCCCATGGAGGGCCGTTGGCAGGTCAAGCACGAAGGCGCGAGCCGCGCCGTTGGCGTCTACAGCAGTCAGGCCGAGGCGACCGAAGCCGCAAAATCGAACCTGCGCCGTTCGGGTGGCGAGTTGATGGTTCAAGGGCGGGACGGTCGCATCCGCGAGAGCATGACGCTCGGCCGCGATTCGATGGCCAAGATCGCTGCAATAGAGGGAATCCACCTGTCGCCGCAATCGATGCGTACGCTCAGAGAACTCGATCGCAGGGACGCCTCGAGCGAAGAGCGTCGCCGGTCGATCGCCCGCCAGTTCAGGAAAAAAGTCTGAGCACCGACTTCTACGACGCCGAGCCGGATCGCTACTGCTACGCTGGTTCGACAGTGTTGAAGAATAAGCTCGGCTTGCGTGATCAGGCTGAACTGGACGCCTTCGAGGCGCTTAGTGTCGCGGTCAGAGCTGAGGAGCCGCTTCCCTCCGGCCGCTTTTCACTGCACATTATCGTGCCGTGCACCGCCATCTGTTTCAGGATGTATACGGGTGGGCGGGCCGATTCCGAACCGTTCGAATGACCAAGGATCAGAGTCCCTTCTGCTTTCCCGAGAACGTTGCCAGTGAAATGCGAGGACTATTCGTCCGCCTGCATAACGCCGATCCCCTAAGGGGGAGGACGGCAGAGGATTTCGCTGAGGAGGTTCCTTGCTTATCTGAATGCGATTCATCCGTTCCGAGAAGGCAACGGACGAACCCAACTTACCTTCACCGCGCTGCTCGGCGTCCAGGCTGGCCATCCCCTTAGACTTTCGCGATTGGACCCGGCCAGCTTCCTTCAGGCGATGATCGACAGCTTCTTCGGTGACGAATCGCAGTTGAGCCGACAATTGCGGGATCTTGTGATCGATTGAACGTCGCGGACTTACTTCGTCTGCCGTCTGTCGCCGAAACGCTCATCCCTGCTGCACGCGGCATGGGCGGCGAACGAGGCGTAAGCGGCGGCATTGTGGATCGTGTTCTCCGGCGTCTGCAGGTCGTAGCCTGAGTGTAGCGTAGCCTAGCGCGGGCGCCGCTGGCCCCTTCAAGTCATTGCTTTTCGGAGCCTTTGCTCAACGAGCCGATGCCGAGCGATCCGTCGGAAGAGGAGGATGGCGACGGCGATGGCGCCTCGCTCTCCGCCGCCGGCGCGGCCGGCTCGGCCACGACGTCGTCCAGGAACGTCACCGACGGCACGAAGAACAGCGTGCCGGTCACCGGCCGGCTGAAATCGAGCAATCGGTCGTAGTTGCCGGGCGGCAGGCCCACGAACATGTTCTCCAGCATGCGCTCGGTGCGGCTGGGCGAGCGGGCGTAGCCGCAGAAATAGGTGCCGTACTCGCCCTTGCCGACCTCGCCGAACGGCATGTTGGCGCGCACGATCTTGAGCTCCTGGCCGTTCTCCTCGATCACCGTCAGCGCATTGTGGGCGAAGGAGGGCTTCACGGCATCGTCCAGCTCGATGTCCGAGAGCTTGGTGCGGCCGACGAAGCCTTCCTGCTGCTCGACGGGGACGGCGTTCCAGCCTTTCAGGTCATGCAGGTATTTCTGCACGATCACGTAGCTGCCGCCGGCGAAGGCGGCGTCCTCCTCGCCGATCACCGTGGCGTCGAGCGCCTCCTGGTCGACGGGGTTCTCCGTGCCGTCGACGAAGCCCAGCAGGTCGCGGTTGTCGAAATACTTGAAGCCATGCACCTCGTCGGCCACGGCGACCGCGCCATCGAGCCGCGACATGATCTGCGCGGCGAGCTCGAAGCAGAGGTCCATGCTGGCGGAGCGGATATGGAAGAGGAGGTCGCCCGGCGTGGCGACGGCGTGGTGCTGGCCGCGGATCTCGCGGAAGGGATGCAGCTCCTTGGGCCTCGGTGCGCCGAACAGGCGGTCCCAGGCGTTGGAGCCGATGCCCATGACACAGTTCAGCCGGGCGTCGAGATCGCGGAAGCCGACCGAGCGCACCAGCGCCGACAGGTCGGCGCACAGGCCTTTCACCGCGGCCTCGGCCCCATCGTTCATCGTCACGACGAGGAAGATGGCGGCGCGCGTCAGCGACGCGGCCACCGGTTGGGAATTCGTCGACGGCACGCGCGCGCTCCATACTGACCTGATCGGGGCATCGCCATTTTGCGGCGAGAGGCTGTGAAGAGCAATGCTGGGCTCATCGTCTTCCGGACCGCGAGCTTCCAGCTCGCTCATGATTCATGAGCGAGCTGGAAGCTCGCGCGTGCTTCCAGCTCGCTCATGTTTCATGAGCGCGCTGGACGCTCGCGGTCCGGAAGACGATGACGCGCCTCTAGCCGTTCCCCGCCACGATCGCGTCTAACGTCGCGCGAAGCTCGGCCACCGCCACCGGCTGATCACTTTCCGGACGGTTGGCCGCTTCGGGCGGAAGAGGGGCCACGCGCTCGGCGTTGGCCATCGCCGCCTGCCCCGCCTCGTGCAGGTCGTCCTGGAGGCATCGCAGAGCGACAATGACGTGATAGCTCTCGCGTCGATTGGGTGACCTCTTGGCGCGCTCGAGCCCCCTGACGAAGCGGTCTATGCGCTGCGCCAGGGCATGCCGTTCCGCCGAGCCCGCTGCGATGCCGTCGCTCATTCCGTTGCCTTGGGTGATGTTGGCCAGTCTCTTTCTCTCGGTCGGAAGAGGGCCGGCCGTCAAGTGCCATTGGAGCGCGGTCCGGAAGCGGGCGCTAACGCTCGCCGGCTTCCAGCTTCCGACGCAATGCTGTCATGACGCGGTGGGCGGCCTGCACGTCCTTGACCGAAAGCCCGTCGGCGAGGCTGTTGACCCACGGCACCTGCAGGCGCATCGCGGCCTCGTAGGTCTCGCGGCCCTTGTCGGTCAGGACGACGAGCTGCGCCCGCCGATGGTGCGGATTGGCGGCGAAGGTGACGAGGCCGTCCGCCATCAGGTCGTTGACGATGCGCTGGACGTTCTGGCGGTTGGCGCCGAGGTCGCGCGCCAGCCAGGCGACCGGCTGCGGCCGGTCCGCGGCGACGATGGTGCCCAGGATCTGCCAGCGCGCACTGGTCAGGCCGAGGCCCGCGACCAGCCTGTCGCCCGAAGCGATCATGCGGCTGTTCAGCCTGAACAGGTCGAGGACGAGGTCGGTAAGGGCGGCACCCGCCGAGGTTCGCTTGGTCTTGGACATCCGGCGCCATATGCCGTTGTTGACATCATGATGTCAATTGACTAGATGATGTCATAGTACCAATTTGACATTATACATCCAAATTCACGGAGCCCCATCATGCTGCGTCCTCTCGACCCCGCGTTTCCGATCGATCGCCAGCTCGCCCTCGATGCGTCTCCCGTCGTGCTGGTGAACGTCTTCACTCTCGACAAGGCCGACGAGCCGGCCTTCCTGCAGGCCTGGCAGGGCGACGCGGCGATCATGAAGCGCCAGCCGGGCTTCATCTCGACCCAGCTTCACCGCGCGATCGGCGAGAGCCCGACCTATCTGAACTACGCCGTCTGGGAATCGACCGCCGACTTCCGCGCCGCCTTCGCCAATCCGGAGTTCCACGCGAAGCTTTCAGCGTATCCGGCCTCGGCCGTCGCCTCGCCGCATCTGTTCCAGAAGGTGGCGGTGCCCGGCATCTGCGTGGCTTAGACCATCGTGTCGCCATCCCGAGCGAAGCCCGCTGCATTGAGCGCGACCTTGCGTTTCTGATCATCCGCCATGCGGCCTCGTCGGCGCTTTCCTGAACCAGGTATCCCTTCAGGTATGCGCGCAGAGGAGTCGAGAGCGCCCTGATCATCGCTTATCTTGCTTGCGGTACCGCCCACGTACCACGACGACGAAGGCCCGGTTCCCACACCCCATATCCACTCCCGCCGGGCCTTCTTTTCGTCCGCGCGAAGGTGGACGGAACGCTCCGCCAACACGCGCATCTGCGGCCAGAGTTGCGTGGGCGCAGCCAGATTGCTGTTGGCGATCACCGTACGTCGCGACTACGTGGCATCCTTTGCTTCGTGTCGCCCTGGGGTGTCGCTGCAGTGGAATCCGCTGGCGACGAGGCGGACGCCCGATGAGCGGCGGCGCGCGGAAGCGCTGGGTCGCCGCAGGCCGGTCGGGCACTAAGCTCGCCTCGCTACAGTCTGATGAGTTAAGCTCGATTCGTCGTCCCGACCGGAGCGCAAAGCGCGAAGCGGAGGGACCTTCTTGCCACGATAGGCTGTCTATTCGTTGAAAGAAGGTCCCTCCACTACGCCTCGCTGCGCTCGGCTCCGGTCGGGACGACGATCGACCTAGATCATCATGCTGGCGTATGGCGAGGGGGAGACGGATGGCGAAATCAGCTCGGCGGAAGCATCTCGGCGTGGAGGACGCTTCGCTCGTCGATGTGATCGAAGCCCTGAGCGCGGGAACGGTCACGGCGAGCGCGCTCGCCCGTGCGTACCTGGCGCGCATCAAGGCCTACGACCGCGTCAAGAACGACAGGGGGCCGCGCCTCAACTCCGTACGCGAGGTCAATCCCGATGCATTGAAGATCGCAGCGCGCCTCGACGGCGTAAAGCCGTCGGCACGGCTGCCACTGGCCGGGGTGCCGATCCTGGTGAAAGACAACATCGCCACCGGCGACAGGCAGCACACGACCGCGGGCTCTCTGGCGCTGGCAAGTGCGCGTGCCCGGGACGACGCGCCGGTCGTGAAGCGGCTGCGCGCGGCAGGGGCGGTGATCCTCGGCAAGGCGAACCTCACCGAGTTCGCCAACATCCTCGCGGTCGACATGCCCGCGGGCTACAGCTCGCTGGGAGGGCAGGTGAGGAATCCCTACTCGCCCAAGCTGGTCGACGAGCGCGGCATTCCCGTCGTGCTGCCGGGCGGCTCGAGCGGAGGCTCCGCCGTCGCCGTCGCGGCCGGCCTGTGCGCGGCGGCGATCGGCACCGAGACCTCGGGCTCGCTGCTCAGCCCGGCGACGCAGAACGGCCTTGTCACCGTGAAGCCCACGGTCGGGCTGATCAGCCGCGCCGGCATCCTGCCGATCTCGCACAGCCAGGACACCGCCGGGCCCCTGACGCGCACGGTGCGCGATGCGGCGATCCTGCTGAACGTGCTGGCGGCGCGCGATCCGCTCGATCCGGCGACCCGGCCGATGAAGCGGCCGAAGGACTACACCGCGGGCCTCGACAAGGACGGCCTCAAGGGCGCCCGCATCGGCGTGCCGAGCGATCCCGACGATCCGCTGAACGACGCCTATTTCGGCAAGCTGTCGCCGCAATCGCGGAAGGTGATGGAGAAGGCCCTGAAAGTCCTGGCCGACTGCGGCGCCGTCCTCGTTCGCGCCAGCCTCCCGACCGCGGGCTGGATCGGCGGGCCCGGCACGACCATGAACGTGCTGAACTGCAATCCGCTCAGCCGCAACAAGGGCAATCTCGCGACGCCGCCGATCGTGTTCGTCTACGAGCTCAAGCGCGATCTCAATCTCTATCTGCGCGACTGGGCAATCGGCACGAAGATCAGGACCATGGCCGACATCGTCGCCTTCAACGCGCGCAACGCGAAGAAGGCGTTGCGCTTCGGCCAGGATCTCTTCCTCGCCGCCGAGGCCACCCGCGGCGACCTGTCGGAGCTGGAATACCGCTCGGCGCGGGCCATGGACCTTTTGGCCGCCAAGGAGCGCGGGCTCGATGCCTATATGAGCCGGCACAAGCTCGACGCCATTGTGTTTCCGGGCGCGTCGGGCTGCGCCATCGCGGCCAAGCCGGGCTATCCCAGCGTGCAGGTCCCGGCGGGTTTCACGAGCGGCGTCGGTGACCGGAAGACGCCGAACTTTCCGCTCGGCCTCACTTTCACCGGCCGCGCCTGGAGCGAGGCGACGCTGCTGCGGCTGGCCTACGCCTACGAGCAGGCCTCGACCATGCGCCGTCCGCCGCCTGGGCTGCCGGCGCTATGACAAGAGCTTGTCGAGCGTGATCGGCAAATCGCGCACGCGTCTGCCTGTGGCGTTGAACACTGCGTTGGCGATGGCCGCCGCGGTGCCGGTGATGCCGATCTCACCGATGCCGCGCGCACCGAGCGGCGCCTGCGGGTCGGGGATGTCGGTCCACATCACCTCGATCTCGGGCACGTCGAGATGCACCGGCACGTGATACTCGGCCAGGCTCGGGTTCATGACCCGGCCGTTGCGCGGATCGAGCAGCGTCTCCTCGGAGAGCGCCAGACCCATGCCCATGATGATGCCGCCGCGGAACTGGCTGGCCGCCGTCTTGGGGTTCAGGATGCGCCCGCAGTCGAACGAGCCGAGCAGCCGCCGCACCCGTACTTCGCCGGTCACGGCGTTGACGCCAACCTCGGCGTACTGCGCGCCGGTGGAGTGCATGGAGTACTTCATCTGCTCCATCGGCAACGAGCCGCTTTCCTCGGCTTCGACGAAGTCGCGTTGCGCGCGCCTCAGGATCGAGGCGTAGCTCTCGTGCCGTGACGGATCCCTGGCCTGCGCCAGCCCGCCGTCGCGCGCCACGATCTCGCTGATCCTGAGCCCGCCAAGCGGGCTGTCGTTGCCGGCGAGCTTCAGCACCCGGGCCAGCAGCGCGTCGGCCGCCGCCGTCACCGCGGCGATGGTGCCCGCGGTCTGCGACGAGCCGCCCGCCATCGCCCCGGGCGGCAGGAGGCTGTCGCCGTACTCGAACGACACTTGCTCCAGCGGCATGCCCAGCCGGTCGGCGGCGTGCTGGGCCTGCACCGTGGCGGTGCCCATGCCCATCTCGTGGCCCGCCGTCGACACCGTGACTCGGCCATCGGAGTCGAGACGGAGCCGCGCCTTGACGCCGGGCATGCGGTAGTAGGGATAGGTCGCGGTGGCGACACCCATGCCCAAAAGCCATTCGCCGTCGCGCCGGCGGCCGGGCACCGGGTCGCGCCTCTGCCAGCCGAAGCGCGCCGCGCCGTCGGCATAGGCCTTCACCAGATGGCGCGACGAGTGCGGCGAGTTGGTCGTCGGATCGCGCGCGGGCTCCCAGCGCCGCCGGAGCTCGATGGGATCGATCGCCATCGCGTGCGCCAGCTCGTCGACGGCGCTCTCCAGCGCGAAAGTGCCGACTGATTCGCCGGGGGCGCGCATCCAGGTGTTGGCCACCATGTCCATGTCGGCCACTGTCTGCTCCAGCCGCAGGGTCCGCGCGGCATAGAGGTGGCGCGCCGGGAAAGTGTACTGCTCGGGACAGTTGTTGTGCGTCGTCATGGCGACGACGCCGGTGTGGATCAGGGCGTCGAGCCGGCCATCCCTGGCCGCGCCCAGCGCCACGCGCTGGCGGGTCGTCGTGCGGCCGCCGACCAGGCGATAGACTCCCTCGCGGCTCAGCACCAACCGCACCGGTCGGCGCGAGAGCTTCGCCGTGGCCGCGGCGAGGATCTGATGGCTCCACAGCGTCTTGCCGCCGAAGCCGCCGCCGACGAACGGCGACAGCACGCGCACCTGGTCGGCCTCGAGATCGAACACCTTGGCGAGCGTGCCGGCCGTGCCGGTGATCATCTGCGTGGCGTCGTGCACCACCAATGTCCCGCCCTCCCACAGCGCGGTCGCGGCGTGCAGCTCGAGTGCATTGTGGTTCAGGAACGGCGTCGTGTAGGTCGCATCGACGCGATGCGCGGCAGCCGCCAGCGCCTTCTCGGCGTCGCCGGTCTCGACGATCGAGGGCTCGCCGATCACCGCGCCGGGATTGCGCGCCTGGCACGCGGCCACGGTGAAGTCGGTGACGGCCGGCCGCGCCTCGCAGGTCAGCGACACCAGGCCGGCCGCATGCTCGGCCTGCTCCCATGTCTCGGCCAGCACGACGGCCACGGCCTCGCCGTTCCAGTGGATGGAATCGTCCTGCATGATGGGCAAATCGCTGCCGGCCACGCCGTCGCCCTCGCCGAACGCTTCGGGCGCCTTCATCCGCGGCGCGTTGCGATGGGTCATCACCAGGGCGACACCGGGTGCGGCCTCGGCCGCGCTCGTGTCGAGCGACGCGATGCGGCCGCGCGCGATGGTCGAATGCACGACGGCGGCGTGCAGCAATCCCGCCAGCGGAACCTCGGCGGCAAAACGCGCCTGCCCGCGCACCTTCAGCACGCCGTCGAGCCGCGACACCGGCTCACCGATATGGCCGTGCTGCCCCCGGCGGATTCCTGGAGGAGCCTCGGGCCGTGTGCCGGGCACCAGGGCATCGGGGACGTGGCGCAGCACCGTGCGCAGGATTCCGGTCATGCTCATGCGCGACCTCCGAGTTGGGTGAGGACCGCAACGATCGTGCGCTTCGCCAGTTCGACCTTGAAGCCGTTGTCGCGCAGGACATGGGCTGAAGCCAACTCGCCCTCCGAAGCGTGACGAAACACCTCCTCCGACGGCTGTCTGCCGCGGAGGAGGGTTTCCGCGGCTCGCGCGCGCCACGGCTTAAGGGCGACACCGCCCAGCGCTACCCGCACGTCCCGGATCATCCCGTCATCGCCGACCTCCAGCGCTGCCGCGACCGAGACCAGCGCAAAGGCATAGCTCGACCGGTCGCGCACCTTGCGATAGGTCGAGCGCCGCGCCACCACCAGCGGCGGCAGCTCGACCGCCACGATCAGCTCGCCGGGCCGGAGTTCGGTCTCGCGGTCGGGCGTGTCGCCGGGCAGGCGATGCAGTTCCTCGAGGGGCAGGGTGCGCGCGCCCTCGGGGCCGTCGAGATGCACCGTCGCATCCAGCGCGACCAATGCCACGCACATGTCCGATGGATGTGTCGCCACGCAGGCCGGGGAGGCGCCCAGGATCGCATGCATGCGATTGAAACCATCGATCGCATCGCAGCCCGCGCCCGGGTCGCGCTTGTTGCAGCGCGCGGCGTCGTCGTAGAAGTAGAGGCAACGCGTACGCTGCATCAGGTTGCCGCCGACGGTCGCCATGTTGCGGATCTGCGCCGACGCCCCGGCCACGATGGCGCGCGTCAGCATCGGATAGCGGGTGCGCACGCGGTGGTCCGCCGCCAGCGCGGTATTGCTGGTTGCCGCGCCGATGCGCAGGCCGCCGTCGGCGCGCTCGATGATGGTGCGCTCGAGGCCGGTCACGTCGACGAGCGAGGAGGGTCGCTCGATGCCCTCGCGCATCAGGTCGACCAGGTTGGTGCCGCCGCCCAGATACTTGGCGCCGGCCTGGGCGACGTCGCGGATCGCCGCGGCCGGATCGCCGGCGCGGCTGTAGGTGAAGGGGATCATGCCGCCCTCCCTTGCCGTATGTGCGCGTCGCGCACCTCCTCGCCGAAGGTCTCGGCGATCGCCGCCGCGATGCCGTTGTAGGCACCGCAGCGGCAAAGGTTGCCGCTCATGCGTTCGCGCAGTTCGTCGCGGCTGAGCGCGATGTCCTCGGCGGCGAGGTCTTCGGTGACATGGCTCGGCACTCCGCGCTCCAGCTCGGCCGCCATGGCGATCGCCGAGCAGAGCTGACCCGGCGTGCAATAGCCGCACTGGAACCCGTCATGCGCCACGAACGCAGCCTGCAGATGGTGCAACCTGTCGCCGTCCGCCAGGCCCTCGACGGTGACGATCTCGCGCCCCTGGTACTGCACCGCCAGCGCCAGGCAGGCGTTGATGCGCTCGCCGTCGACCAGCACCGTGCAGGCGCCGCAGGCGCCCTGGTTGCAGCCTTTCTTGGAGCCGGTGAGCTCCAGGTGATCGCGCAGCAGGTCGAGAAGGGAAGTGCGCAGGTCGACGTCGACGGCGACCGCGCGGCCGTTGATCCGGAAATCCATGGGAACGCTCCTGTCGAAGGCGAACGACCGACCTTGCGGGAACGTTCCCCGAGAACTCTGGAGCGGCCGCGAGGGCCGGCCGACGGCCCGCACGGTGTCTCGATCAAGCCTCCCGGCAATCCGGCCAATGACACTGCTGCGCCGCCGCGGCTAATGGTGCGCCGCGGTCGCTTTGGACCGAGTGGAGGTTAGTATGAGAACGACGGTCCTGTTGGCGACTCTTGCGCTGTTTGCCGTACCCGCCATCGCTGCCGACGACCATCACGGGGTCGTGCAGCCCGACGGCCTGAAGTGGGCTCAGCCGGCCGCCTACGCGCCGGGCGCACAGCTCGCCGTGGTCAAGGGCGATCCGACCAAGGAGGGTCAGTACGTCGTCCGCCTGAAAGTGCCGGCCGGTTACCAGATCGCGGCGCACACGCACCCCAACGACGAGAACGTCACCGTCCTGTCCGGAAGCTTCAACATCGGCACTGGCGACAAGCTCGACAAGACGAAGGGCGAGTCCGTGAAGGCGGGCGGCTATTCCTTCGTGGCGAAGGGCATGACCCACTATGCGTGGTTCACCGAGGAGACGGTCCTGCAGTTGCACGGCACCGGGCCGCAGGGAATCACCTACGTCAATCCGGCGGACGATCCGCGGAAGAAGTAGTCGCTTGGGCCTCTCATATTCCTCTCCCCCGACAGGGGGGAGGTTAGGTGAGGGGCTTCGAAGGCTACCTACCGCCTGCAACCCCCTCACCCAGCCTCTCCCCCTAGCGGGGGAGAGGAGCATGAGGCCGGAGAGGAGGATGAGCTACCGAAACGCCGGGATGATGTGCTTGGCGAAGGTCTCCATCTGGCGCATTTCCTCGTCGAGCGACATGAAGCCCTGGTCGAAGAACCAGCCGAACCATTCGAGCTCGCCCTCGTTGCCGATGCGGTGCAGCGTCTCGATCTCGCGCTTGACCTGGTCGGGTGTGCCCGCGAGCGCGTACTTGACCTTGCGCATGCGCTCCAGGGTCCACTCCGACGGCGGTAGCGGCGTGTAGGGATCGAACGGGTACTTGGCCGCATCGTCCTGGGTACGGAACGCTTCCCAGAAGCCGAAGCCGCCGAAATAGTGGTTGAAGCCCGCGTAGTTGGAGCTTCGCAGCAGCTCGACGGCCTCGGCCTCCGTGCGGCCGAAATGGACGGCGCGGAAGGCGCCGACGCTCTCGCCGAGGCCGAGCTTGCGGCCGTTCTGGCCGGCGACCTCGCGATAGGTCCGACACAGGCGCTCGAAGTCCGGTGGATTGGAGACCAGGATCCACGGCACGATGTTGGACTGTGCCGTGTAACGGATGGTCGATTCGCTCACCGAGAAGGGCTGGAACAGGGGCGGGTGCGGCTGCTGGTAGGGCTTGGGCACGACGCAGATCTTGCGGATCACGCCCTTGTCGTCGACCTCGCCCGGTGCGCCGTAGGTGCGCGTCCACTCGTGCACCGGCCAGCGGGTGATGCCTTCCTTGTAGGGGAACGGCACCTTGTAGTACTCGCCGTCGTAGTCGAAGGCCTCTTCGGTCCAGGCCTTCTTGATGACCTTGAGCGTCTCCTCGTAGACCTTGCGGTTGTGGTTGTCGATCGACGAGCCGTCCATCGGCGCGCCGGTCACGTGGTACTGCTGGCCGAGCACGTTGACCCAGCGATCCTGATAGCCGCGCGCGAAGCCGGCATAGATGCGGCCCTTGGTGAGATGGTCGAGCACGGCGAGCTCTTCGGCGGCGCGCATGGGATCCCACGACGGCAGCACCAGCCCGAGCGGCGAGAACTTGATGCGCTTGGTGCGCGCGGCGAGGTCGGCGTAGAGCAGGAGCGGGGCGACCGACGTCTCGTAGCCCTCGGAGTGGAAGTGATGCTCGGTGGTCGCCATCACGTCGAAGCCGACATCGTCGGCGAACTGGGCGAGCTTGCGCAGCTCGTCGAGCATCTGCTGGTAGCGTTCGTTGTTGCGTCCGATGGGGCGGAGCCGCTTGCGGTCTTCGAGCGTCCCGGGAACCGTGGGCAAAACGAAAAGCATGAACTTCATCGCTTCCTCCTCTTGATCCCATTGTTTTGTCGAGGCGCAGCTTCGAACGACTTTTGCGCGGGCCGGCGCACGGTTGGCGCGGCGGGCGAAGCTGTAGGGCGAGCGTGATCCCCGCGCGGGCGCGGCGCAAGGGCGGCCGGCGCCGGCGGGCTCCTCGCCGGCGCATATGACATCGCAAAAAAATGCACGCGGGGCTGGGCCCGCGGCCCGTAGCTGCCGCCTCCGGTTCGGGGTATCGTTCGACATACCCGGGGGGCGGATCATGTACCGGTTTGTCGTGGCTTGCGCGGTTGCCTGCGTCACTCCCACTGGCGTGCTGCTCGCCCAGGCGGCGACGGACATCCAGGGGAACTGGGTGGCGAAGACGGACGAGTGCGGTGACCTCAACCTCAGGATCACCGGTCAATCCCACTCCGGCGTCATCACCGGGACCATGGAATGCGTCAGGACCGGCTAGGCCTCGCGCTTCGGCCAGCAATTGATCGCCGGCAGGCAGCTGGCGGGCAAGTTCGACGGCACATATGTGAACATCGAAGGCCCGCAGTCGCTGACCAGCGTCAGGCTGGTGGACGGCAGCAAGCTGGTGGGGTTCGCCTACGGTGGTCCCGGCTTGGGGACGACGCCCGTTGCTTTCCGGAAGCGATAGGGGGCCTGCTCAGGAGAGCGGAAGCCGCTGGGATCGTGATCTAGAAGAACTTGTCCATCCCGAGTCCGCCATTGCCGCTGCTGTGGCCACCCTTCCTGTTGCCGGCGATGCTTCCCGGCGGTTGCCGGACCGCCTTGACCTTGTTCAGGTTGGTCATGATCTCGGCGTCCTTGGCGTAGTGCTTGGCGATCATGCGTTCGGCCGCGGCGTCGACCGCGGCGTTTCTCGCGGCAGCGTTGCCGGCGACGACGGCGCCGCGCGCGACGGCCGTGACGCCCGTCACCGCGAGGCCGACCTCGGCGACCTCGCCTGCCGTCTTCGCGACCTCGAGAATCCTGACCACTCGGCCGGCGCCGCCTGCCGAATCATCGACATATTGCGCCAGCAGATTCGCGTTGTTGCGGGTCGCGATGGCCGCGAGCACCAGGTATGGCGGTGATCTGAAGACGTTTCCGCCGTAGTTCGCCTTCCGCGCTTCCGAGAGCAACTGGCTCGGATAATCCCAGATGGACCGGCTCGGCAGGTCGGCTCCGCCGACGAAATCCGAGATGCGGGTCACGATCGGAGCGTTGTCCTTTCGCCTGATCAGTCTGACATGCTCGGCGATCCCGTAGTCGATTTCCACGCTCAGCACCGCAAACTGGCGGTCTAGGGACCTCTGGGTCGGGCCGCGGTGGACGGAATTGTAGTAGCCCGAGCTCAAGTGCATCTGGCCCAGCAGCTCCTCCCGGTCGAGCTCTCCGTCCTTGGTCGGGAACCCGGGGCCGTCGTAGCCCAAGGCGAGCCAGGCGCGGAAGGTTCTCGGGTCCGTGATCCAGCGCTCGTCCTCCGGGTCCCGGACGAGATATTTGTCGAAGCGCAGCCAGATGCCCTTGGTCTCGAGCGTGTTGCGCACCCTTTCTAGATACTCCGCTTCGTCCGGGTTGTCCGTGACCGGCCTCAAGGCGTCCGCCGTCAGAAGCCGCCTGTAGTCCAGGCGGATATAGTGGTCGTTTTTCTCTGCCCAGATTCGGGTCGCCAAAAGGCGGTAGGAACGCTTCACCATCTTCTCGTCGCGCATGACGAAGCTTCCATAGTCTCCGAGCAGGGACTTCTTGTAGAGGTCGTTCGCCTCCTTCACGATCTCGGGGTTGACGACTTCGGCGTCGAGCACCCTCTGGATCTGGGCGAGCTGCGACGGTGTGATGACACTTAGGACGTAGGGCAGGTGCGTCTGCAGCAATGTCCTGGCGTCCACCGCCTTCAGCGCAATCGCACGTTTCCGATCAACTGCCATGGGAACCTCCGCTGCATCAATTCCCGAGGCGATACGATCGGTCGGTGTGACGAACGTAGTCGAAGCTCTATCCGGCAGATGTGTCGAATTTCACAGACAGATATAGTTGCGCCGCGCTTTCGCATCGCAGCGAAGCTTGCACTGCTTCAGATATGCACACACGGCAGTCGAGAACGCGGTGCTCATCGCGTATCCTTTTCGTCGGTACCTCCCACGTACCATGACGACGAAGGCCCGGCGCCCACACCCTAAACCCACTCCCGCCGGGCCTTTACTCGTCCTGCCGAATGGCGTGCGCATCGAAGCGCGATCAGCTCTTGCGGCGGATCGACGTTTTGACTTGCCGCCAGAGAGGCGACAGCACGCGGCTGGTGAGCGGGATGGCGATCAGCCCAACGATGATCCCGGCCACGCCGGCGCCGGCGGCTCCCACCAGCCAGGCCAGGAACGCGCCGGCAAACGGCGCGGCGCGCGCGACGGCGGCGCCCGCGTCATTCAGCACGTGGCTCGGCCAGCCCAGGCCGTACTCCTCGAGGCCGTGAAGGATGATGCCGCCGCCGACCCAGATCATCGCCGCGGTGCCGATGGCGCCGAGGGCCCTCAACGCGTGCGGCATGCCCTGGACGAGGCCACGGCCGCCGACCCGCAGTGGCGCGGCGAGAGGTGAGGCCGGCGACAGACGCGCCAGCGCCAGGCCGACGTCGTCCGCCTTGACGATCAGAGCGACGACGCCATAGACCGCCGCCGTTATGCCGACGGCGACCACGGCGAGGATCAGCCCGCGTTGCACGATGCTGTCGGTGGGGATGGCGGCCAGCGTGATGGCCATGATCTCGGCCGACAGGATGAAGTCGGTCTTGATGGCGCTGGCGACCTTCTGATCCTCGAAAGTCTCGGCGTCGATAGCCACCGTCTCGAGCCTGGCTTCGTGGGCGTGCGCGTCGTGCGGAAAGAGGGCCTCGTAGACCTTCTCCACGCCCTCGTAGCAAAGATAGGCCCCGCCCAGCATCAGGAGCGGCGTGATCGCCTGGGGCAGCACGAGGCTGAGGATGAGGGCCGCCGGCAGGAGGAACAGAAGCTTGTTCTTGAGCGAGCCCAGCGCGATGCGGCCGACGACCGGCAGCTCGCGCGCCGGGCTGAAGTCGGTGAGGTAGCGCGGGGTGACGGCGGTGTCGTCGATGACGACGCCGGCGGCCTTGCTGCCGGCCTTGGCCGCCTGGCCCGCGACATCGTCGATCGAGGCGGCCGCGGCCTTCGCCAGGGTCGCGATATCGTCGAAGAGGGCCATCAAACCAACGCTCATGGAATCACCTATACATGTTCCTCTCTCCCTAGCGGGGGAGAGGAGCTTGAAGAGAATGTAGGGCCGCGCGGCCAGCAAGGCACTGCCACGTTGTGTCTACAAGCGTGTGAAAGCCAGGAGAGCCCGATGAAGCCCCGCATATCCGTCCTGACGCTCGGCGTGGCCGACCTGGAGCAGGCCCTCGCGTTCTATCGCGATGGCTTGGGGCTGCCGACCGAAGGCATCGTCGGCCGCGAGTTCGAGCATGGCGCCGTGGCCTTCTTCGAGCTGTCGGGTGGCTTGAGACTCGCGATCTGGGCGCAGGACGATCTCGCCCACGATTCCGGCCTGCCGAGGGGCAGCCCGGCATCAGTCTCGATCGGCCACAACGTGGCAAGCCGCCAGGAAGTCGACGACGTGATGGCCGAGGCCGGCCGCGCCGGCGCCGAGATCGTCAAGCCGGCGCAAGCCACCTTCTACGGCGGCTATGCCGGCTACTTCCGCGATCCCAGCGGACACCTGTGGGAGGTGGTGTGGAATCCCGCGAACATTCCGGTCGAGTGAGTTATCTTTCGGACCGCGAGCCTCCGGCTCGCTCATGAATCATGAGCGAGCCGGAGGCTCGCGGTCCGGAAGAGCATGACGCCGCCGGCTACTTCCCGACGTCCGGATCGATTTTCCTGGCTGCGGCGATATCTGCGTCGGCGCCCGGCTTGTCACCCGTTCGCTCCTTGGCGACGCCCCGGCCGTACAGGGCGGCAGCGAAGTTCGGCTCGAGCTTGAGCGCCTGATCGTAATCCTGAACGGCCAGATCCCACTCGTTCCTGTTGGCGTAAGCCACGCCGCGATTGTAGAGGGTCGTGGCATCGTTCGGGTCGACCTGCAGCGCTCGATCGTAGTCCTGAATGGCACTGTCGATCTCGCGCTTGCGCAGATGGATGCCGCCGCGGAAGGCGAAGGCAACCCCGTCCTTCGGGTCGAGCTCGACCGCCCGGCCGAAATCCGCGATGGCGTCGTCGAGTCGGCCCAGCCTCTGGTAGGCGAGGCCTCGATTGCGGTAGGCGGAGCCGTCGTTCGGATTGAACCCGATCGCCTGATCGAAGTCCTGGGCCGCGGAGTCCCATTGCTCCTTCCTGCTGCGGGCTATGCCGCGATTGTAGAATGCCGTCACGTCCTTGGGATTGAGCTCTATCGCCCGGCTGTACTCCTGAATCGCCTGGTCCCAGTCTCCCCTCGTGCTGTAGGCGGCGCCGCGATAGACGAAGGCAACCGCCAGGCGGGGATCGAGCTCGATCGCCCGATCGAGGTCCTGGAGGGCGCGGTCGAGCTCGCCTTTGCGTTGATAGGCGGCGCCGCGGTAGGCGAAGGCGGAGGCATCGTCCGGCAGGAGCCTGATCACCCGATCGAAGTCCTGGATGGCGGGGTCCCATTGCCTCTTGCTGCTGTAGGCCACGCCCCGATTGTGGAGGGTCGTGGCATCGTTTGCGTCGATCGCGAGGGCTCGAGTGAAGTCCTCGATGGCGCGGTCGAGTTCGCCCTTGCGCTGCCAGGCCGAGCCGCGAAGAGCGAGAGCCGAGGCATCGTTGGGGTCGAGCATGATCGCCTGGTCGAAGTCCCGTATGGCCCGATCGAGCTCATCCTGCTTCTGGAACGCGAAGCCTCGGCCGTAGAAGGCAGCGGCGAGTCGGGGATCGAGCTTGATCGCTTCGTCGTAGTCCTCGACGGCGCGACGCCATTCTCCCTTGCTGCCATAGGCCGCGCCGCGCCTGTAGAAGGTCGTGGCGCTGCGCGGGTCGAGCCGCAGCGCCTGATCGTAATCGGCGATGGCGCGGTCGAGCGCACCCGTGCGCATGTAGGCGCCGCCGCGCGAGGCGTAGGCGGCCGCATCCTTTGGATCGAGCTTCGTCGCCCGGTCGAAATCCTCGATGGCGCGGTCGAACTGCTGCTTCTCCAGGCGAGCGTCGCCGCGATTGCGGAAGGCGGCCGCGTCGTTGGGGTTATGCGCGATCGCCTGGTCGTAGTTCTGGATGGCGCGATCCCAGTCCTTCCTGGCGCCGTAGGCTATACCGCGATTGTAGTAGGCAACGGCGCTGGCTGGATCGAGCTTGAGCGCCTGATCGTAGTCCTGAAGGGCACGGTCGAGCTCGCCCTTGCGCTGATAGGCGGTCGCGCGAATGACGAAGACCGTGGCAAGATCCCGCCCGGCGTAGGCGCCCGCCTGAATCAGCGCCGTGCAGCCGCCGATCACGGCGTCGAGCGACGGATTGCCTTTGCCATTGCAGGCGTCGACCTGTTGCTGGGTCTGTGCGTGCAGGGGGCCGCCCCAAAGGGCGGCCGCGATCATTGCAGCGCCGGCTGTGGCCGCGCGTATCGTCAATCGCATAGCCATGCGCTCCGGTGCCCGCCAAATGCGTCGCGATCAAGGCGGTCCGCGAGAGAATCACCCCGCGAGCTGGCGGGCGATGAATTCCTTCGCCACGTCGCGCGCCTTGTCGGTCTGCGGCCCCGGCTCGGCGACCCATTCATGGACGGCGTTGTCGAACAGCCGGTAGTCGCAGCTGCCGCCGGCCGCTTTGTAGGTCTCGGCGAATTTCTGCTGCATCTCCGGCAGCACGTTGTCGTCGAGCGCGCCCTGCATGATGAGGAGCGGCGGCAGGCTGACCTTCTCCTTGCGCTCCAGGATCTCCTGCGGATTGCTTTCGTGGATGGTCTGCCACGGCACGAAGAACACCTTGTTGTTCTTGATCATGCCCTCGTTCTTGCGGCGCTCGGCGTTCTGGTAGCGCGCGAAGGTGTTGCTGACGGGCGAGCGCATCGCCACCCACGCGACGCTGGCGTCGGCCTGTGGCCCGGCGGTCAGAGGGAGCGCGCCGTAGCGCTGATCGTGCGGCCGGAGCGCCAGGAGCTCCGCGACATGGCCGCCGCTCGACGAGCCGTAGACGCCGATCTTCGAGCCGTCGCCGCTCCATTTGGCGGCATTGGCCTTGAGCCAGCGCACCGACCAGTTCGCGTCCTGCATGCAGGCGGGATAGGGCGCCTCGGGCGCGATGGTCAGGTCGACGGCCACCACCAGCAGGCCGCTCGCCGCCAGCGCGCGGTCCATCGGCTCCTCGGCGAAGCGGTCCTTGCGGTTCCAGGCGCCGCCGTGCAGGTCGAGCACGGTGGGGAACGGGCCGGGACCTTTCGGCTGATAGATCCGCGCCATCAGCATGCGGCCGGCGCTGTTGCGCCGAAGCTCGACCTCGGTCACGACGAGCTCGAACTTCGCGGCCGGATCGTAGGCCGCATGGCCGATGGCGGGGACGCCGAGCGTGGCGGCCGCGGCCGTCGCCTTGAGAACGTCACGCCGATCCAAGGTCTTCCCGGTCATGGTCGGTTCCTCCGGCTATTTCTTCTGCAGCACGTCGAGCACCACCAGGCTCATGGCCTGAGCGCCGGCGCGGATGGTCGGCTCGGGCACCGGCGCGAACTCGGGCGAATGGTTGCCCGGCACGGGGGTGCCGCTCGCCCGGGCCTGGGCGAGCACCTTGGGATCGAGGCCACCGATGCCGAAATAGAAGGACGGCACGCCCGCGATCACGAACTCCGAATAGTCCTCGCTGGCCGAGCCGGGTTCCGGCAGCTGGCGCGCCTTGTCGCCGAACGCCGCCTTCAGCACGCCGCCGCTGCGCGCCGTGAGCGCATCGTCGTTGACCACGGCCTTGGCCCCGGCCGTGACCTTGATCTCGGGCTCGGGCGCCGCCGACATCATCGCCACCGCCCTGGCGGTGCGCTGGACGCCGTCGATCATCTTGCTGCGGGTCTGCTCGTCATAGGAGCGGATGGTGCCGCGCAGGGTCGCGGAATCGGGGATGACGTTGCCGGCATTGCCCGCGTTCACCGAGCCCACGGTGACGACGCCGAAGCGCGCCGAATCCTTCTCGCGGCTGATCACGCTCTGCACGTCGACGATGAAGCGGCCGGCCATCATCACCGGATCGATGGTGGTGTGTGGCCGCGAGCCGTGGCCGCCCTTGCCGTTGAAGATGATCGAGAAACCGTCGGAGGTCGAGTTGATGACGCCGGCCTTGTAGGTGACGTAGCCGTAGGGGCCCGGTCCGACATGCAGTGCGAAGCCGTAGTCGGGCTTGGGAAAGCGCTTGAACAGGCCGTCCGCCACCATGGCCTTGGCGCCGCCGCCACCTTCCTCGGCCGGCTGGCCGACGAACATCAGCGTGCCGCTCCACTGGTCCTTGAGGTCGAGCAGGACCTTGGCGACGGCGAGCCAGGCCGCCATGTGGATGTCGTGGCCGCAGGCGTGCATGACCGGCGTCTCCGCGCCGCGCAGCATCTGCTTCATCTTGCTGGCATAGGGCAGGCCGGTGTTCTCGGCGAGCGGCAGGGCGTCGAGCTCGGTGCGCACCATGACGGTGGGGCCGGGGCCGTTGCGGTAAAGCCCTACGATGCCGGTCTTTCCCACGCCCTCGGTGACTTCGAAGCCCAGCGTCTTGAGCTCGGCCGCGAGCTTGGCCGCCGTACGGGTCTCCTGGAAGCCGAGCTCGGGATGAGCGTGGATGTCCTTGTAGAGCGCCTCGATGCGGCTGTACTGCGCGTCGAGGCTGCGGTCGATGGCGGCCTTGCTGGAGCCGAGGTCGGCGGCATGGACGGGAAGGCCGATCGCGAGCCAGGCGGCGGCGAGGCCAAGGGAGTGTCTCATCGATGTCATGCGTTCACCCGCTTGAGATTCTCGCCGAACCAGCGCGCGAGGCCGGTCATGCGCGCATCCTCGTGCTGCTGGCCCATGAGCTGAACGCCGACGGGCAGACCGCCGACGCTCATCAGCGGCACCGTCACGACCGGCGCGAACAGCATCGAGGAGGGCGCGTTGAACACGAAGTCGCCGGTCGGCCGCGGCGCCAGCGGCTGGCCGGGCACGTCACCCGACCAGATCGGTGCGGGGCCGGGGCAGGCGAGGGTGATCGCGGCGTCGGCGAGCTGGGCCGTCGCGATGTGAGTGAGCTGAGCGTGCTGGCGGGCCAGGAGGTTGCTGCGATAGTCGTCCGGGGTCATGGCCTCGGCCCTGAGAATCGTCGCCTTGGCGCGCTCGCTCAGTCCATCGGGCGCCGCGTCGAGCATGCCGCGCTGGTACCAGCGGTTCTCCCAGCTTGTGATGCCGTTGCAGATCGCGCGCGCGTTGGCGATCGCCTTCTCGAGGTTCTCGACGAAGGGATGGTCGGCGCGGCGAACCAGGGTGACGCCGGCCGCCGTCAGCTGGCCGAGCAGCTTGGCGAAGGCGTCCTTGGTCGCCTGGTCGACGTCGGGCCAGCCTTCCGTCTCTAGCACGATCAGGCGGTTGGGCTTGATCGCCGCGGGCAGCGTGTCGGGGCCGATCAGGCCGAGCGCGCCGCGGTCGCCGCCGCAGCGCTTGGCCTGCTCGATCGCCGTCTGCCACATGTCCTCCAGGCAGCCGGCATGCGGGCCGTGCGTGCTCTGGCTGGTGGCCAGGCGCTCGCCGCGGTTGATGCCACCCTGCGTCGGCTTCAGCGCGAAGTTCCCGCAATAGGCGGCCGGACGGATGATCGAGCCGCCGACCTGGGTGCCGATCGCCACCGGCACCATGTTGGCGCCCACCGCCGCGGCCGAGCCCGAGGACGAGCCACCCGGCGTGCGCGCGGGATCGAATGGATTGGTGGTCGGGCCGGGATGCGAGCCGCCCAGCTCCGCCGTCACCGTCTTGGCGAGGATCACCGCGCCCGCCTGGCGCAGCGCCCACACGCCGGCATTGTCGCGCTTGGGGAAGTTCCCCTTCATTGCCGCACAGCCCATCTCGGTGGGCATGTCCTTGGTCTCGAGCAGGTCCTTGATGGCGACGGGCATGCCGTCGATCGGCGACAGCGGCTTGCCGGCCTTCCAGCGTGCGGCGCTGGCGTCGGCGGCGGCGCGAGCGCCGGTCTCGTTGAGGGCGGTGAGGGCTTTCACCACCGGCTCGCGCGCGGCGATGGTTTCGAGACAGCGCTCGAGGTAGGCGCGCGGACTGTCGTTGCCGTCGGTGAAACGGCGGGCCGCGTCGTGGAAGGTCAGGGGCTTGTAGTCGGCGTATGTGGTCATGGGCGGAAGACTAGCACGTCGACGGCAGCGCGCCTCATCGGACCGCGGACCTCCAGGTCCGCTCATGGTCATGCTCTTCCGGACCGCGCGCATCTTGCGCGCTCATGATTCATGAGCGAGCCAGAGGCTCGCGGTCCGGAAGACCATGAGCGGACCTGGAGATCCACGGTCCAAGAAAAAAGGCGCCCCAGAGGGGCGCCTTTTCGCATCGATTTCCGAGCTAGCGGCTCTGCGCCGGAGTCGTCGGCCGGGCCGGCGGCGCGGCGGCGGTTTCCGGCGGCGCGGGCTTGCGCCGGTCGGTCTTGGTGTAATCCGGCAACGCCATCAGGGCGTCCTTGGTGAGCGACGTGGTCAGCACCACCGAGTTGTCATCCTGGCCGATGGTGATGTCGGTCCACTTGACCGCGACGTCCTTGGAGCCGACGCCGAGGAAGCCGCCGACCGAGATCACGACGTCGGTGACCTTGGCCTCCTTGTCGAGATAGATCTCGTTGATCTTGCCGATCGATTCCTTGTTGGCGTTGCGCACCTTGGTGCCGATCAGCGAACTCGCCGCCATGTCACCCTTGGCGTTGAAGTCGCCGGTCGACACGGTGCGGTCGGCGGGTGCAGTGGCCGGTGCCGGCGAAGACGGCTGCGTCGTCGGCGTGGTCTGGGTCTGGGCGTAGGCACTGATCGCGCCGCAAGTGAGAAAAGCTGCGAGAACGACGGATTTCAGCATGGCTCATCTCCGTGGTAGAGGCAGACTAAAATTCAACGCGCCTTCGCGAGAAGGAGTTGCCGTAGAAATGAGCGAAAATACCGAGACGGCCCAAGTACTTATCCGGCCACCGATTGCCTGGGCGGTCGCCGTCGTCGCCGGATTTGTCCTCGATTGGCTGGAACCCCTGCCGTTCGTGCCCGAGGACTGGCCCGGCGGCCTGATCGGGGCGGTCGTGTTTGTCCTGGCCCTGGCTCTCGCCATCTGGGCCATGGACGTCCAGACCAGGGCCGGCAGGAACGTGCCGACCAACCGGCCGACCACCGCCATCGTCGACGGCGGGCCGTACCGCTTCACGCGCAATCCAATTTACCTGGGCATGTTCGGCGGCTTGATCGGGCTTGCCATCGCCTTCGATACGCCGTGGCTGTTGGCCGTGCTGGTGCCCTTCGCGCTGGTCATCCGCTACGGCGTCGTGGCGCGCGAGGAAGCCTATCTCGAGCGCAAGTTCGGCGACGCCTATCGCGGCTACCGGCGGCGCGTGCGGCGCTGGCTCTAGCTCCAGCGCAGGAGATATGCGGGGGCCGCACTGGACGGCGAAGGCCGGCGAACCCTAGAGTCGCGCCCGTGTAACCGGGGTAACGGCATGAGCAGTTTTCCGGGAGGCACCTTTACGAGCAAACCATAGTCGCCCTGACCGACCGCGCGCGCCTGAATGAAGCGCACGCCGATCGGTTCTTCACGTTGTCCAACAAGACGGAGGAAACCGATGGGTATCTGGCTCAGTGAACGCGAACAGCGCCTGGTCGCAGGCGCCGAGGAGGCCTCGGCGGCGACGCCGATTCCGACCCAGATCGTCTCCAACGGCGAATATCTGCCGCCGAGACAGAGCGCCACCCAGAAGAAGGTCGAGCGCCGGATCGTCGAGCTTGCCGACGCCAATGCCGGCCGGCTGGGCTTGAGCCGCCGGCAGTTCATGCGCACGAGCTGCGGCATGGCGGCGGCCTTCGTCGCCATGAACGAGATCTACGGCGGCAATGTCTTCCAGGTGACTCCGGCCGAGGCGCACGAGCCCGAGCTGGCGCAGGCGCGGGCGCAGGGGCTGGAGGGACAATTCATCTTCGACGTGCAGACCCATTTCGTGCGCGACGACTTCGACCACAAGGCGCTTCTGGACCTGGCCGAGTTCGCGAGCAAGAACTGGAACCCGAAGCTGAAGGCGGAGGGCGTTTCGTCGCTCGCCCGTTACAAGTTCCAGAACTACGTGAAAGAGGTCTTTTACGACAGCGACACCAGCCTCGCCCTGCTGAGCGGCGCGCCGTTCGACGATCCGACCTGGTGGTTCCTCTCGAACGAGCAGATGGCGCAGGCGCGGGCGCTGATCAACGGCTTCGCGGGCTCGCGGCGGCTTCTGTCGCACGCCCTGATCACGCCCGGCCAGGCGGGCTGGATGGACGAGGTCGACAAGGCGATCACGGTGCACAAGCCCGAATCGTGGAAGGGCTACACGATCGGCGATCCGCTGAACCCGTCGAAGTTCCCGTGGCGGCTCGACGACGAGAAGCTGGTCTATCCGTTCTACGAGAAGGCGGTGAAGGCCGGCATCACCACGATCTGCATCCACAAGGGCCTGCTGCCGCCCGACTACGAGAAGTCGTATGCCGGCGTCTGGGAGTACGCGACGGCCCAGGACATCGGCAAGGCGGCCAAGGACTGGCCGCAGATGAAGTTCGTGATGTACCACGCCTGCCTGCGTCCGGCCTTCGAGCTGCCGGACCAGGCGTGGACGGAGTTCGAGCAGACCGGCCGCATGCGCTGGGTGAGCGACCTCGCCGACATCCCGCAGAAGCTCGGCGTCAACAACGTCTATGCCGAGCTCGGCACGGCCTTCGCCAATTCGGCGGTGTCGCATCCCAAGTTCTGCGCCGCCATGGTCGGCACCCTGGTCAAGGGCATGGGCGCCGACCACGTCCTGTGGGGCACCGATTCGGTGTGGTACGGCTCGCCGCAATGGCAGATCGAGGCGATGCGCCGCCTCGAGATCCCCGAGGACATGCGCAAGAAGTACGGCTTCGCGGCACTGGGCGACGCCAACAGCATGACCAAGCAGATGATCTTCGCCAACAACGCGCTCGCGATGTACGGCATCAAGCTGAAGGCCGCGGCCAACACGCAGATGCCGGCCTACTCAGAGGACCGCTTCGCCGCGCTCAAGAAGGAGCACGCGCTGGCGTCCGTCGAGCGTTCCAACCTGCGCTACGGTTTCGTGCGGACGGATTGAAATGCCGTCGTCCCGACCGGAGCCCGAAGGGCGGAGCGGAGGGACCTCCTCTCAACGACTAGCCGCTTGTCGTGGAGAGAGGATCCCTCGACTTCGCGCCTTCGGCGCTTCGCTCGGGATGACGGTTATGTCAGCTTGCGCCGCCGCTCGAGCTCGGCGGCGCTCGGCTCGGCCTGGCCGAAGTCGCCGGTCCTGACCGCGCCGTCGGCCATGTAGCTGGTGATGATCACGCCGGTCGGGTAGGCCTTCGACTTGACGGTCTTCAGCGCGACGGGCGGTACGCCCTCGCGGAACAGGCGCTTGCCTTTGCCCAGCACCAACGGGAAGGTGAGCACGGTGAACTCGTCGACGAGGCTCTCCTTCCACAGCGTTTGCAACAAATCGCTCGAGCCCTGGACCATGAGGTCGGGGCCGTCCTCGGCCTTCAGCTTCTTCAGCGCGGCGGCCGTGTCCTTGCCCAGCCACCGGCTGTTCTTCCAGTCGAGCTTCGGGTTCGAGCGTGAGGCGACGTACTTGGTGGCGGGGTTGAACTTGGCGGCAAAGGCGTCGTCGGCATCGGTGATGCAGGGCCAATACGCCGCGAAGATGTCGTAGGTCTTGCGGCCGAGCAGCAGGTCGAACGGTCGGCCGAAGATCTCGCCCATGGCCGCGCCCGACTCCTCGTCGAAGTAGGGGAACGTCCAGCCGCCCAACGTGAAGCCGCCCGTGGGGTCCTCGGCCGGGCCGCCCGGCGCCTGCATGATGCCGTCGAGGCTGGCGAAGGTTGAAACAACGATTTTACGCATGTCGGACTCCTGAGGAGGGCGTTCGGATGTCCCGAGGACGAAAGACAGGGCGCAGCGCCGACAGGCTGCCGACGATTTTTTCAGGCTCTTCCAGACCGCGCGCGTCCTCGCGCGCGGTCTGGAGGAATCAGGCCCGCTGCGCCGCCTTCGCCCGCACCGGGAGCTTCCAGCTCGGCCGGATGAAGTGGCAGGTGTAGCCGTTCGGAATGCGCTCCAGATAATCCTGGTGCTCGGGCTCGGCCTCCCAGAAGTCGGAGGCCTTGGTCACCTCGGTCACGACCTTTCCGGGCCACAGGCCCGAGGCCTCGACGTCGGCGATGGTGTCCTCGGCGATCCGGCGCTGCTCGTCGTCGGTATAAAAGATCGCCGAGCGATAGCTGGTGCCGAGATCGTTGCCCTGGCGGTTCAGCGTCGTCGGATCGTGGATCTGGAAGAAGAATTCCAGCAGTTGCCGGAAGCTGGTCTTGGCCGGATCGTAGATGATCTCGATCGCCTCGGCGTGGCCGGCATGGTTGCGGTAGGTCGCGTTGGCGACGTGGCCGCCGGTATAGCCGACCCGCGTCTTCAGGACCCCGGGCTGCCTGCGGATCAGGTCCTGCATGCCCCAGAAGCAGCCGCCGGCCAGCACTGCGCGTTCTTGGCTCATCGCATGTCCTCCACCTGGTCGAGATAGTCGCCATAGCCCGCCGCCTGCATGTCGTCGCGATGGACGAAGCGCAGCGAGGCCGAATTGATGCAGTAGCGCAGACCGCCGCGATCGCGCGGTCCGTCGGGGAAGACGTGGCCGAGATGGCTGTCGCCGTGCTTGGACCGCACCTCGGTGCGGATCATGCCGTGGCTGGCGTCGTTGAGCTCGGCGACGTTGGCGGGCTCGATCGGCTTGGTGAAGGAGGGCCAGCCGCATCCCGATTCGTATTTGTCGGACGAGGCGAACAGCGGTTCTCCCGAGACGATGTCGACATAGATGCCCGGCTCCTTGTTGTGCAGCAGCGCGCCGGTGCCGGGCATCTCGGTGCCGCTCTGCTGGGTGACGCGATACTGCTCGGGCGTGAGCTTCGACAGGGCCTCTTTGGTCTTGGCGTAGGTCGGCATCGTCTGTTCCTCCAGGAGGACAAACCATATAGGCCGAAAACGCCGTTGCGCCAGTCTCCTGCTGATGGAACTGCAGGATGATTGCTGTCCGGCTGCTTTCCGTTTCCCTGTGCGCTGCCGCGCGGCGGGGCCGCTCATGCTCTTCCGGACCGCCGGCTTTCAGCCGGCAGAGTGCATTCACATGCGCGCATGAGCATGAGCCGGCAAGATGCCGGCGGTCCGGAAGAAGATGAGATCATGCCGGCAGGCGTTTTGCGTATTCCTTCTGCAGGCGAAGCCAGCCGTCCCAGAACGGTCCGGTCTCGGTGCCGGCGACGCGCGCAGCCAGGACGTCGAGGTGCATGTGCCAGCCCGGGCCGACCATCAGCATGGTGCGCCGGTCGGGCAGGCGGCGATGGGTGACGGTGAGCAGCACCTTGTCGTCCTTGGGCTCGAGCTCGAAGGTGACGTCGCCGCTGTTCTGCCAGGTGAAGGAGATCTTGCGCGGCGGGTCGAGCTCGGTGATGCGGCTCTGCATGCGGTGCTCGTCGCTGAAGCCTTCCGGCCGCTGGCCAGGCGGATCGGTCAGTTCGTTGTTGCGCCACACCAGCTCGAAGGGCGCTCCGACCTTCATCTCCATGAAGCCCGACGCCAGCCATTTGCGCCGCATGTCGCTCTCGGTGAGGTAGACCCAGATGCGCTCGATGGGGCCGGGCAGGAGACGCTGGATCTTCAGGGTGGCCGGCTCGGTCAGCAAGCCATAGGGGTCGACGGTCGCGGCGTCGGTCATTGGTCGTCTCCTTTCTTGCGCGGTGGGGATTTCCCGGCGTCCTCCTCGAGGAGGAGCCGCTCGAGGCGATCGAGACGGTCGCTCCAGTAGCGCTCGTAGTAGTTCAGCCACTGGTGCGCGCTGGCGAGCGGCCCCGGGTCCAGGCGGCAGAAGTGGGTGCGGCCGCGAACCTCGCGGTGGATCAGCCCGGCATTTTCCAACGCCTTGATGTGCTTGGACGCCGCGGCGAGCGAGATCGAGAAGGGCTGGGCAAGCTGGCCGACCGTCCGCTCGCCATCGGTGAGATCGCGCAACATCTGCCGGCGCGTGGTGTCGCCCAGGGCATGAAAGACCGAATCCAGCTGTGGCGCATTTAATTCAACCATGTGGTTGAATATAGAAGCCTCACAAGAAATGTCAACCATTTGGTTGAATGATGGTCGGATCCGGAGGGCGACCTCGCCGGCTATGCTGCCATCGCGTCGTGATTGACCTCGCTCTTGGCGAGCCTGCTCAGGACGAAGTCGACCTTCTTTTCGTCCTCCAGGCTCTCGTGCAGCAGGGCCTGGTCGTCGCGCAGGTCGAGCTGGCCGGCGAGCGCGGCGGCAGTGCCGTAGGCGGCGATCACGTAATGTGCGACCTTCTGCATCGAGGCGATCAGCGCGGCGTCGCGCAAGTGCGGCACCTTGACGATGCTCATCATCTTCTCGGTTTCGGCGATCAGGGCCTGCATGGCCTGATCGGTATGTTCGCGCGATTTGGCCTTGCGTCGGGACAGGATCGAATCGAGACGCTCCTCCTTCACCAGCGTCTTCTGGCGATGGTCCGCCAGAAGCTTCTTCAGCGAAGGATGCGCGGCCATCTCCGCCATGCGCAGCAGCGCATCGGCAAGCTGCTCCTCGAGGCTGCGCAGCTCCTGCAATTCGGCGATATACATGTCGTTGAATGTGGCGATCTGCATGGGCGTGCTCCTTTCGGCGCCCAACGATCTACGACGAGACGGGTTGCCGTCGTCCGGGCCCGACCGCGCAAGGGCCTGAGCCGATCGAGCAGCGCCTATGCCGCGAAGCCGCCATCGATCATCTGTAGCGACCCGGTGATCATCGCGGCCTGGGGCCCGGCGACGAAGGCCACGTAGTCGGCAATCTCGCTCGGCCGAATATGGCGCTTGATGGCCATGAAGCCGTGCATGGTCTCGGCCATCGGCCCGCTGGCCGGATTCATGTCGCTGTCGGTGGGTCCAGGCTGAATGGCGTTGACGGTGATTCCACGGGCGCCGAAATCGCGCGCCAGGCCGCGCACCATGCCCTGCATGGCGGACTTGCTGAGTGCATAAGCCGCGCCGCCGGCGAATGGGATGCGGTCGCCGTTGGTCGAACCGATGACGACGATGCGGCCACCGTCGGGCATGCGCCGCGCCGCCTCGACGGCGGCGTGGTAGGGCGCCTTCACGTTGATGTCGATCAGGCGGTCGACGGCATCGGGGTCGAGGCTGAGCGGATCGCCCATCACCAGGGCGCCGGCGCTGATCACGATGACGTCCAGCGCGCCGCGGTCGGCGACGGCCTTGACGAGCGCCCGCCGGTCGGCGCTGTCGACCTTGAGCGCCTGTGAGCCGGTTTCCTTGGCGAGCGCCAGGGCGGCGTCCGACGAGCCGAGATAGGTGAAGGCGACCTTGGCGCCGCCGCTGGCGAACCGGCGGACGATGGCGGCGCCGATGCCGCGGCTGCCGCCCAGGACGAGGACATTCTTGCCGACAAAGTCGTCCATGCTCGACTCCCGCTAATGTGGGTACTGATGATGAGCGTGTCCGTGCCCGGCTTTCGCTTTCAGTTGGGCATGGAACCTGCCCATCTCGGCGAACAGTTCCATGACGCCGAGTTCCTGCTTGGAGCCGAACTCGCGATAGAGCGAGGCAACGTTGACCACCATGCGCTCGGGATCGCCCCAGCCGGCGAAGCGGTCGAGCGCGATGTCGCGCGCCGCCTGGAACACCGGCATGCCGGAGTCGTAGCGCCGGCGCGCTTCGGCCTTGATGTAGAGCAGGTAATCCTTCATCGCCTGCACGCCCTTCTTGTCGGTGATCGGCCCGTGCCCCGGCACCACGGTCTCGACATCCCAGGCGATGATCTGGTCGCAGGCCGCCACCCAGTTGTCGACCGGGCCGGCCCACAGCACCGGATGGCCTTCGACGAACAGGATATCGCCGGTGAACACAGTGCGATCCTTCGGCACGTGCACCAGCACGTCGCCGCGCGTGTGTGCCGGGCCGACGGTCTTCAGCACCACGTCCTTGGTTCCGACCTTCAGCTTCAGCTCGTCGTCGAACACGCGCGTGGGCAGCGTGTTCATGACGTCGTCCCACTTGAACTTGCTGGCCATCACCTCGTGCAGGAAGGCGCCGGCCTCACCGAGCTGGCGCCAGTTGCGCTGCATGGCGGCCAGCTCCTCGGCCGGCCGCTCCTTCATCTCCTCGGCGCAGGCGCGCGAGGCGATGATCTCCGCACCCGTCACGAGCTGGTTGCCGAAAGTGTGGTCGCCGTTGGAATGGGTATTGACCAGGCGCCCGATCGACTTCGCGGCCGGCACGGCGGCGCGCATCTGGTCGAGCATGTCGCGCGTGAGCCTGAGGTCGAACAGCGTGTCGACCAGCAGGGTCTGGTCATGGTCGGCGATCAGGCCGGCATTGCTCCAGCCCCAACTCCCGTCGGGCTGCAGGTAGGCGAAGCAGCCGTTGCCGAGGTCGTGCAGCCCCTTGGTGTATTGCCACTTCGCCATGGCGTCCTCCTCACGTGATCTTTTCGGCCCAGGCAGCGGTCTTGACCGCCATCGTCTTCAGATGATCGGCCATCGAGAAGCCTGAAACGGCCTTGCGCGGCCTGAGATCGTGGTCGCCGTCTTCCAACCAGAGGATTTCTATGGCCTTCGAAAGCGTGTAGCCCGCCACCTCCTCGCGGGTGCCAAAGGGATCGCGCGTTCCCTGGACGATCAGCGTCGGCGTCTTGAGATTGGCGAGGTGGGCGGTGCGCAGTTGCGTCGGCTTGTCGACCGGATGGAAGGGATAGCCGAGGCAGAGCAGCCCGGCTGCATGATGCTCGTCGGCGATCATGCTGGCGACGCGTCCGCCCATCGACTTGCCGCCGATGATCAACGGCCCGCGCGCCTTGAGCGCGGCGGTCGCGGCCACGTACTCGGGGCACAATTTCTCGGCCCGTGGCGGTGGTTTGCGACCGGACGACGTGCGGCGGTTTGCCATGTAGTCGAACTCGAAGCGGGCGACGCGAATGCCCGCCTCCGCCAGGCTCTTGGCGATGGCGTTCATCGCGGGCGAATCCATTGGCGCGCCCGCACCGTGCGCCAGCAAGATCGAGTGCGTCGCCTTGGCCGGTCCGTCGATTAGGAAATCCACTAAAACGCTCCCGTGAACTCGAACTCGATCGCATTCCTCACATTGTCGATCTTCCACCAATTCAGCCGCTGCAGGAAGCTCTGGCCGAGTAGGGCGCGGCTCTTGGGGGCGCCCATGGTGGCCAAGACGTTCTCCATCGTGCGGTCGCCGATCTGCAGGCTGCGCAGGCGGAACACGCGCTGCTGCATGGCGCGGCCGTCGGCCAGGATGAAGCGACGCTCACCCATGAAGTCGGCGTCGGTGAGCGTGCCGTTGCGCTTCATCTCCTCGACCGCTTCCTGGGGGACCTGCACTGTCGCGGCGCCGGAATCGACGATGAAGTAGGCCTGGGTGCTGCCGGCCAGTCGCGCCGACAGCACGAATACGCCACCCATCCGCTGGAACTGCGCCGTTGCCCGCGTCGCCTCCTGCTGCCCGCGCGCGGTGCAGCGCGTCCAGGCCGGGCCGCCGTGGCCAGCAGCCGGGGCATGGCAGAAACCGCCAAGCGCCAGGACCTTGGCCAGCGTGTCGCGCTGCTCGCACGCGCCGACGGCATCGACGGCCGACGCGGCCGGATTGCGGCAGGTCACATCGCTCGCCGTCCAGCGTGCGATGAGCTGGTCGGCGCTCTCGGCCGTCTGCGCTCGCGCCGCGCCGATCGAGGCGAGCAGCACCACGAGAAGGGCAGGGAGGCCTTTCAAGCGCGACCTATTCGGCCGCCAGCGCCGGTGCGCTTCGCGGACCGTAGTTGGACTCGATCTGGCCACGATAGAGATTGATCAGACGATCGATCACCTCCGCCGGAGGCTCCTCGTCGATGCTGCGCCGATAAGTCTCCTGCCAGGCGAGATGCGCGAGCGCCGCGGCGAAGGTGTCGATGAGCTCCGGCGTCTCGCCGATCAGCCGCGCGAAAGCGCGGTGGTCGAACTCGTAGATCAGCACCGTGGTCTCGGCCGTCACGGCGGCGTTGTGCGCCTGGCAGGCGAACAGCGCCTTGCGGCCGAAGAACTCCGTGGTGATGAAGCGGTGCTCCTCGACGTTGGCGCCGTCGCGGTCGGCGGCGGTGCGCCGCGCCATGCCCTCGCCGACGATGAACAGCGAATGGCGCCGCTCGCCCGCCCGCACGATCTCCGCGCCGGCGGGGAAATGGTGCTCGATCAACGCGCCGCTGATGCGGTGGCAGAGCTCCCGTGACAGGCCGCGGAACAGGCGGACCTGTTGCACCAGGTGGAAGACGTCGAGCGAACGGTTGGCGATGCGCGTGCGGCCTTCGATCGTGATCGACCCGCTCTTGGGGAAGGCGATGCCGATGTCGGCGTCCCGCATGCATTGCAGGATGCTCTTGATGACGGCGTGCTCGGCCTTCTTGCCGTCGCCGTAGTCGGCGATGGTGAAAGCGACCTCGTAGAGCACGCCATCGGGCGTGAGCTTGCGCGCGAATACCGAGGGCGGCGACACGTGCGTCACGCCTGCCGCCGCCAGGGTCGCGGCATAGAGGATGCGCTCGGCGCTCTCGACCGAGGTGTCGTAGTCGATGGTGATCTCGATGGTGCGCTTGGAGCGCATGTCGGGCTGCGCCTGGTTGAGGATGACGGCGCTCGCGAGCTGCAGGTTGGGCACGTAGACGATCTCGTTGGCGCCGGTCTGCAGCACGGTCGTGCGCCAGGTGATGCGCTCGACCTTGCCCGACAGGCGGTCGTTGATACGCACCGAATCGCCCACCCGGAAGGGCTTCTCGACGTTGAGCAGGATGCCGGTGAACAGCGCCAGCATGACGTCGCGCAGCGCGATTCCCAGGATCATCAGCGAAGCGCCGCCGGTCGCCACCAGGGCAGTGACGTCGCGCTGGAACACGAAGGCCAGGATCAGGCAGATGCCGACGAAGATCACCAGCCCCGAGACCAGGCTGCCGATCAGCGGCGGCACTTCCTTGGCCGTCCGCCGCTCGAGCCAGCCGTGGACGATCTCGCGCCTGACGATGCGGGCCAGCATCAGGGTGATGGCAAGGCAGAGCGCGGCCGCGATCCACTGCGCCAGCGTGACCTCGGACAGGCCCGAGACCACGGCCAGCGGACCGGTGAACAGCCGGTCGAGAACAACGAGCACGACCAGCGTGGCGATGACCGTCGCCAGCCGGCCGTAGACCTTCATCGCGCTGTCCGACATGGGTCCGTCTCTCCTAGGTCGCCGCTGGCAGGCGGACGATGAAGCCGGGCGCGCCGGCCGAGATGGCGAGCGAGCCGCCATAGAACTCCACGATCATACGGGCGAGAACGAGGCCCACCAGCGCGCCGCCGGCGGCGTCGGTGGTGTCGACCGCGGCAAGCCGCGCCAGGAACTGCCGGGACTCATCGAGCATGGCGTCGGTCGGTTGGGCGGGACCGGAGAAGGCCGTGCCGGTGACGGCGAGGACCAGCCACTGCCCCGCTTCCTGCTTCGCCGAGATGGTCACATCGCCCTGGCCCGAGCGCTGCGCCGCCATGGCGATGATGTTGGCGATGGCCCGGCGCAGCAGATCGGCGTCGGCGCGGGCCGGCGCGAGGTCGGCGGGGACGGTCGACGAGACGGAGAACTTCGGGAGGCGGCGATAGGCGACGAGATCGTCGTCGACGACCTGAGCTGCCACGGTCGCGAGGCTGACCGGTGTCGTGTCCGCCTTGACGAGGCTTTGGCGGAACAGCTCGACCTGCTGGTAGTCTCCGACCAGGCGGCTCAGCCGCGTGGTTTCGCCTGTCACGAAGGCGAGGCGGCCGGCCATGCCGGGGTCGGCCTTGGCGACGGCCGGCGCGAGCGTCGCCAGCTGGCCGGTGACCGCCTGCAACGGCTCGTTGATGGCGGCGACGAGGTTGGTGAAGAAGCCGCGCTTGATCAGGTCGACGTCCTTGAGCTTGGCAAGGGCGGCCTGGCCCACGGCGACCTGGCGGGCGAGCTCGCGTCGCTGGCTGCCGACCAGGCCGGCCAGGCGGGCGCGGATCTGGCCGAACTTCACGCCGGCATAGAGGCCGATCGCCGCCAGCACGACGAACAGGATGCCGGCCTTGATCAGCACCGTGCGCAGCACGTCGGCAAAGTCGTCGCTGAGGTCGTCGACGACGGCCACGATGATGGATGGACTTCCGGCGAAGTCGATCACCGGGAAGGTGCGCACGAAGATGGTGTGGTGGCGCTTGTCGGTGGCCACGGTGTAGTCCTTGGCATTCGGATCGAAGCTGATCGAGCGCACGAACTGCGCCGTCTGCGCATCGGAGAAGAGATAGAAGACATCGTCCTTCTGCCACACGTCGACCCGCGAATCGGCGGGGCGCTCGACACGCTCAGAGACTTCCTTGCTGATGCCGATCGCCCATTTCACCTCGGCCGTGGCGCTGGCGCGCTCGAGCGGCACGTCGAGATTGCTGGCGAACTCGAGGGAGCCCGCGAACTTGCCGTCGACCACGATCGGCATGACGGCACGGATATCGACGCGGCCGCCGATGCCGGTCTCGACAGCGGTCACGGGCTGGCGGCGCTCGTTGGCCGCGACGACGGTCCGGCGATATCTCGAGACATCGACTCCGAAGTCATTCGGCTGGCCGGCGCGGTAATAGATCGTCGCCGGGGGCAGCCAGAAGTTGAGCTGCTCGACGCTGTGATGCTTCTTGAGCTCCTGGAAGAACGGCTCCATGCGCGCCACCAGGGTCGCGCGATCCTGGCGCGCGAAGGCCTCCATCGTGGTGGTGTCCTGGAGCAGCACATCGGCCGCCATGCTCATGACGAGCGAGCGCTGCTTCAGCAGATCGCGGAATACCGTCTCGAAGTCCTTGGCGTTGTCGCTCGACGTCTGGATGGCGGCGTTGGTGCCGGCGGAATAGGCGTCCATGCTATAGAAGCCCGCCAGCACCGCCGCGCCGGCCACGATCGTGCCCAGGATCCACAGCCGTCCGCCGCTGCTCTTGCCGCCGTCGTCGTCATCCCCGCTCGACGTCACGCTCATTGCCCTGCCCCAAATGAAATCCCCGAGGCAGGCTATTTGAATTGATGCCGTAAGGGCAATAAGTCAGCGGCAGATCATGCCTTGCTGCTGACCAGGGAGAACATGGCGCCCTGCGGGTCGACGCCCTGCACGATCCAGTCGCCGCCCGGCACTTCCATCGGGCCGTTGACGACCTGGCCGCCTTCCTTCTTCAGGCGCTCGAGGGCCGCGCCGATGGCGTCGACGCGGAAGTAGTAGCCCCAGAACGGCGCCGGCACTTCGGCGGGCTTGGTCATCATGCCGCCGATCGCGGGGCCGCCCGCGGCGAAGAGCTGGTAGCGACCCATCGCGCCCATGTCGAGCGCCTCGTCCTTGGTCCAGCCGAACAGCTCGGCATAGAAGGCGAAGGCCTTTTCGCCGTTGGCCGCCATCAGCTCGTGCCAGCCGATCGTGCCCGGCATCGCCGGATCGGCCGGCGGCGGCGGCATGTCGGACAACGGCTTGAACAGGCTGAACACGGCGCCCTGCGGATCGGCGACCATGGCGAAGCGGCCGATGTTGGGAATGTCGGTCGGCGGCACATGCACCGCGCCGCCGGCCTTGGTGACGCGGCCGACATGGGCGTCGACGTCGCTGACGCCGACATAGCCGACCCAGCCCGGCCTGGCGCCGGCATCGCACGCCTCCTTCGGCAGGGTCATCAGGCCCGCCATCGGGACTTCGCCGGCCAGCAGTAGCGTGTAGTCCATGCCGGCTTGGTTGGCGTCCTGGGCCTTCCAGCCCACGACATTGCTGTAGAAGCGCTGCGCCGCCTTGGCGTCGGTCGTCATGAGCTCGTACCAGACGAAGTTGTTCGCCATGTCAGCCTCCCTTCAGATTGTCGCGACGAGGGCTTCGAGCTGATCGGCGCAGAGGCCCCAGCCTTCGTGAAAACCCATCTTCTCGTGTGCCTCGCGGTCGGCCACCGTCCAGTGGCGCACGCGCGCGGTATAGCGCGTTTTGCCGCCCTCGTCCTCGAAGGTCAGGATCAGGGTCATGAACGGCTTCTCCGACGGCTCCCACGCCTTCACATAGGCATCGGTCGAGACCAGCTTTTCGTTGGGCACGACCTCGAGGTAGACGCCGTGGTTGGGCAGGTCCTTGCCGTCGGGACCGCGCATGACGAAGTAGGCGGAGCCGCCCGGCCGCACGTCCACTTCGACAACAGGCGTGGTGTAGGGTTTCGGCGCGAACCACTGCTTCAGCAGCTCGGGGTCGGTCCACGCACGGTACACCTTTTCGCGAGGGGCATTGATCAGGCGGGTGAGGACAAGCTCGCGATCGGCGGACATCTGTTTCTCCTTCGGGGGCAATTACGTTGCTTACCCAAGGACGAACGGGCTATCCACCTTCCGACATCGAGCGGCAGATTATTTCGAGGGACACATGGCGGTCACAATCTATGGCATCAAGAATTGTGACACGATGAAGAAGGCGCGCACCTGGCTGGACAAGAAAGGCGTCGCCTACGACTTCCATGACTACAAGGCCGCCGGCATCGAGCGTGGCCGTCTCGAAGGCTGGGCCGGCAAGGTCGGCTGGGAGAGCTTGCTCAACCGCGCCGGCACGACCTTCCGCAAGCTGCCCGACAAGGACAAGGAAGGCCTCACCGAGAAGAAGGCGATCGCGCTCATGCTCGACCAGCCGTCGATGATCAAGCGGCCGGTGCTCGAGACCGGCGGCAAGCTGCTGGTCGGCTTCAAGCCGGAGCAATACGAGCAGCTGTTCTAGCGTCTTCCGGACCGCGCGCTCATGAATCAGATCAAGCCGTCCGCCCGCTTCACCTCGCGGCAGGCGAGGGCGATGCATTCGACGTGGCGGTGGTCGGTGCCGCAGCAGCCGCCCAGCACGTTCAATTGCGGATGACGGCGCAGCAGGTCGCGGTACTCGCCACCCAATTCGATCGGACTGCCGGCATCGAGATCGGCCGAATCGTTCAGTTCCTGGTGGCTGCGTTTGGAAGCATTGGCGCGTAGCCCGCCCAGCCGGCGCGTCCAGGGCTCCTCCGGCAGCACGTCCTGGAAGTGCGTGGGATGGGCGCAGTTGATCATGTAATAGGCGGGGCCTTCGCCGGTCATGACATCGACTTCGCAGATCGCGTCGGCCAGGGCCTGTCCGGTCGGCAGCCGGCCGTCGGTCTCCACGGTGAAGGAGATGACGACGGGCATGCCGACTTTCTCCGCGGCCCGCGCAATGCCGATCGCCTCGTTGGCGTTGGTCATGGTGATGGCGCTCGCCATGTCGGCGTGCGCATCGACGAAGGCGGCGATCTGCGGGCGGTGGTAATCCTCGGCGTCGAGCGCGGACATGACCTAGCCGGGATCGTAGCCGTCGCCGCATGGGCCGACGCAGCCGCTCACCACCATGGGCGACATCGCCGTCTCGTGACGGGCGATCGTGCATGAGCCGCACGGAGGCGTGGTTCACGGCCGCCATGTCGGCGGCTGAGTAGCCGAGCTTGCCGCCCCAGTCGGCGCTGGCCCGCCAGGTCGGGCTCTCCAGGACGAACCCGCGCCAGCGCGTCGCGTCCCTTGGCATCGCGCAGCAGGTCGAAGCCGTCCTGAAAGATCAGCGTGGCCTCGATGCCGCCGTCGGTCAGGAAGAGGACGCCGCTGCGTTGCGGCAGCGAATCCCGGTACCTGGGACTGTTGGCCATCGTTCACTCCATGTGTCCATCGGCACCATAGGGAAATCGCAGGACATGAAAATGATCGGCCTGCCGACTTAATTGACCAGATCTCCGAAGGAAAAATGATCACAATTTCAACACAGTGCCTGAGTTTCCTAAGCCGATATATGAACATTGATAGGGTCGGCGACAGATCGGCCATCATCCCTCTAGAGGTTTCCCATGAACACCAAGGTCGTTGCCGTGATCGCTCTGCCGTTGCTGCTGACGCTGTCGGCCTGTGGCGATACCTGGGGAGAACGCGCCGTTACGGGCGGTGCCATGGGCGCCGGAACGGGTCTGGCGATCGGCGCAGTGGCCGGCTGGCCGCTGCTGGCGCCGGTCCTTGTCGGCACGGCGGTGGGGGCGGGCATCGGCGCTGCGACCGCACCGAAGCAATAGGGTGCCAGCCCTAGCCGGTCAGCAGCCTGATCTTGCGCTCGAAGATGGCGAGCACGTCTTCCAGCGAATCGCCGTGCGCCAGCTTGCGCGGGCCGTTGTAGACCATGTAGCCGCCCTGGCTGGTGCCCGGCACCTTGGCGATGGCGAACAGCGGCTGCTCGGCGGTGTGGCGGAAGATCGAGAAGATCGCCATTCCGGGCCGGAAATCGATGGCGTAGTCGCGCCACTCTCCAGAGGCGACGCGCATGCTGTAGAGATTGAGAAGCCGGGACAGTTCTCGCCGGTCGAATGAGACAATGCGGCGCCGGGCCTTTTGGTCGGCCAAACGATACAGGTTGGTCATGCAGCCGGGACTTGAACCATGACGTCTGCGTGAATTGTTGCAGAACCGCCGCGACGGGTAAAGCGCCCCCAAAAGGCCTTGGTGGCATGGTTTGCCAAAGAACGGTTGCGGGTCTATGAACCGCGCCTGAAGCCGTTGATATTCCGCGATAATCCGGGAGCCATCGTGTCCGATTCCGCCGCCTTTCATGAAATCGACGATGCCGTTCGCAAGGACGAGCTCAAGGAGTGGTGGAACCGCTGGGGTACCTGGGTCGTGGCCGGGGCCGTGGCCGCCGTCGTCGGCGTGACCGCCCTGGTCGGCTGGCGGCAGTACGACGCCTCGCGGCGCGGCGAGGCGAGCGCGGCCTACTCGGCGGCGATGATGCAGATCGCGCAGGACAAGCCAGCGGCATTGAAAGCTCTCGAGGACCAGGCCAAGGACGCCCCTGAACCTTACCGGTCGCTGGCGGCGCTGGTTGTCGCCCAATTGCGCGAACCGCTCGACGCCCAGGTCACGGCGCTGCTGGCGGTGGCGCCGACGCTGCCGTCGGCCGAGCTCGCCGACCTCGCCAACGTGATCGCCGCCTACAAGAGCATCGACTCGCCCAAGGCCGAAGAGATGGTCGCCAAGCTCGAGCCGCTGGCCGGTCCCGATCGGCCGTTCCGGCTGAGCGTGCGCGAATTGCAGGCCATGCTCGCCGTGCGCAAGGGCGATCTCAAGCGCGCCCGCGAACTGTGGAACGAGATCGCCAAGGATCCGCAGGCGCCGCAGGCGGCCGCCCAGCGTGCCTCGGCGATGCTGAACTTCCACGGCCCGGCAGAGGCGAAGTAGGGACGATGCAGAACGTGTTGCGCGTCGCGGCCTCGTCCCGCATCGGTCTCGTCGGTCTTCTGCTCGCCGTGTCGCTGTCCGGCTGCGACATGGTCGACAACATATTCGGCTCGAGCAAGACGCCGCTGCCGGGCGAGCGCGTGGCGGTGTTCTCCGAGCGCACCGAGCTCGAGCCCGACAAGGACCTGGCCAGCGTGCCGGTCGTGCTGCCGGCGCCGGCGGTCAACGATTCGTGGCCGCAGTCGGGCGGCTTCGCCAACTACGCCATGCACAATCTCGCGGTCAGCGATTCGCCGCAGATCATCTGGACGGCCGATGTCGGATCGGGCTCGACCTCCTCGCGCATCCTGACCACGCCGCCGGTCGTCGCCGAGGGCAAGGTGTTCACCAAGGACGCGCAGGGCAGCGTGTCGGCGTTCAATGCCGACACCGGCCAGCTCGTCTGGCGGGTGACGCTCAAGCCCGAAAAGGCGCGCGACGGCGACGAGTTCGGCGGCGGCCTGGCCTACTACGGCGGAAAGCTGTTCGTGACGACGGGCTTCGCCGCCGTGTACTCGCTCGATCCCAACGACGGCAAGGAAGTCTGGATGTCGACCGTGAGCGCGCCGGTGCGCGGCGCGCCGCTGGTCTATTCCGATCGCGTGTTCGCCATCAGCATCGACAACAAGCTGCAGGCGCTGGCGGCGGTCGACGGCTCGGAGCTGTGGCAGTTCACCGGCCTGCAGGAGAGCGCGGGCTTCGTCGGCGGCAACAGCCCGGCGGGCTCGGGCGACTACATCGTGGCGCCGTTCTCGTCGGGCGAGCTGGTCGGGCTGCGCGTCGACAACGGCCGGCCGGTGTGGAACGAGACCATGATCGGCGCGCGCGGCGAAGTGCGCGCCTTCGGCAACATGACCGACATTCGCGGCCGCCCGGTGATCGATCGCGGCCTGGTGCTGGCGATGGGCACGGCGGGCCAGCTCGCCGCCGTCGAATTGCGCTCGGGCCAGCGCGTGTGGGAGCGCGGCATCGGCGGCAACCAGACGCCGTGGGCGGCCGGCCGCTTCGTGTTCGTCACCACCAGCAGCGCCGAGATCGCGGCGCTGACGCGCGACACCGGCAAGGTCAAGTGGGTCACGCCGCTCACGCAGTACCACGACGAAGCCCGCAAGCGGCCGGTCCTGTGGTCGGGCCCGGTGCTGGCCGGCGACCGGCTGCTGATCGGCGGCACGCTCGGCGAGCTGCTGTCGGTCTCGCCCTATACCGGCGAGGTCCTGGGCAAGATGGATCTGCGCGACCCGATCCGGCTCGGGCCGGTGATCGCCAACCGCACGATCTATGTCTTGACCGACTCAGGGCGGCTCATTGCCCTCCGCTGACACAAAGTCTTCCCCTCCACGGGTGGCCCCAAGGGTAGCCATCGTCGGCCGGCCCAATGTCGGCAAGTCGACCCTGTTCAACCGCCTGGTCGGCAAGCGCCGCGCCATCGTCGACGACACGCCGGGCGTGACCCGCGATGTGCGCGAGGCGTCGGCGCAGCTCGGCGATCTCGCCTTCACGCTGCTCGACACGGCGGGCTGGGAGACGGCGGGCGGCGAGGCGCTGGAGGCGCGCATGCGGCGCTTCACCGAGCGGGCGATCGACAGCGCCGATGCCGTGCTGTTCCTGATCGATGCCCGCGCCGGCATCGTGCCGCTCGACGAGAGCTTCGCCGGCTGGCTGCGCAAGCGCGCCGCCAAGGTGATCGTGGTCGCCAACAAGTGCGAAGGCCGCGCCGGCCAGCAGGGTCTCGCGGAGGCGCACGGGCTGGGGCTGGGCGAGCCCATCCCGGTGTCGGCCGAGCATGGCGAGGGGCTGAGCGACCTGCACGATGCGCTGGCCAGGCACATCGAGCCGATGCCCGACGAGGAAGAGGCCGAGGACTACGACGCGGAAGGCGACGACGCGGAGGAGGCGGTCGATCCCAAGCGGCCGCTGCTGCTCGCGATCGTCGGCCGTCCGAACGTCGGCAAGTCGACGCTGCTCAACCGCCTGATCGGCGAGGAGCGCGTGCTGACCGGCCCCGAGGCCGGCATCACGCGCGACGCCATCCGCGTCGAATGGCAGTGGAAGGGCCGTCCGGTGCGCCTGGTCGACACCGCGGGCATGCGGCGGAGAAGCCGCATCGAGGCCAAGCTCGAGGCGGCCTCCGTCGCCGACACGCTGGACGCCATCCGCCTGGCCGACGTCGCCGTCGTCGTGCTCGACGCCACCAACATGGCCGAGAAGCAGGATCTCGCGGTGGCGGGCTGGGTGATCGAGGAGGGCCGCGCCCTGGTGATCGCGGTCAACAAGACCGACCTCCTGGCCGACGACCGTTCGACCGCCACCAAGGCGTGGCGCAGGCTCACCGACCGGCTGGAGGCCTCGTTCGCCCAGGTCAAGGACCTGCCGATCGTCGGCCTGTCGGCACTGAACGGCCGCGGCATCGAGAAGCTGATGCCCGCGGTGTTCGCGACCTACGACGTCTGGAACAAGCGCGTGCCGACGCCCAAGCTCAATCGCTGGCTGCGCGAGATGGAGACCCTGCATCCGCCGCCGCTGGCCAAGGGCCGGCGCATCCGGCTGCGTTTCATGACCCAGATCAAGCGGCGGCCGCCGACCTTCGTGCTGCAGGTCAGCCAGCCCGAGGAACTGGGCGACGACTATCTGCGCTTCCTGATGAACCGGCTGCGCGACGATTTCGGCCTGCCGGGCGTGCCGATCCGGCTCACCATGCGCAAGCCGAAAAATCCCTACTCGGGACGCGCCGCCAGGCGTTGATCGCGTTTCGGTAACTCGGGGTTGTGTGTGCTTTCCCACATACATCCCGTTAGGCTCGTCGAGAATCCCGCAGATCGCCGGACTCCAAAGGGGGCTCCAATGACCGAAGGTCCATTGGGCAAAGCAGGAGAACGCGTAGAAACCATCTGGACGATCGTGTCGCGAGGCGGCCTGCTGGCGCTGGTGGCCGTCGTGTTCACCGTCGTCGCCATCCAGGTCGCCCGCGAGTGCCTGTCGGACGGCCTGCTGCTGGAGCCGGTGGTCATGAAAGGCCAGGTCGGCGAGGGCGGGCCGACGGCCGAGATGGCGACCCAGCAGATCGCCATCCACATCGACAGGATCCAGCGCAGCGGCGCGCGCGAGTGGCGTCGCCTGTCGTTCGCCGAGAACGAGCCGACGGTCAGCATCCAGATCCCCGGATCGTCGATGACGCTCGACGGCCTCGCCCGCGAGATCGCCGACCTGCTGCCGCAGAGGCGGCGCGTCCTCAAGGTCTCGATCGCGGCCAATCCTGCCGGCACCGGCTACGTCGCCGCCTTCTCGGTGCTGCGCGACGGCACGCAGCGGCGCAAGACCTGCGAGGTCGACAAGCAGCCCAGCGAGCTCGGCCGGCTGTTCGAATGCATCGCCGTCGAGGCGATGAAGAGCATCGATCCGCTGTATGCGGCGTCCTATGTGCTGTCGATCGAGGAGGATCGGTGCCGTCGCTACGAGGGCGAGCGGCTGCCGCCGACCGACGTCGTCGGCGAGATGCAGCGCCAACTGCTGGGCCTGCGCGACTATTGCGCCTTTCCGCGGACGCGGACGATGGTGGCGTCGATCGTCAGGCGCGGCAAGGCGGACGAGCAGCCGTGGGTCTCCTACATGTACGGCAAGCTCCATCTGGCGCGCGCCGATGCACTCGCCAAGGTCGATGCGGAAGGCCAGCGGGACGAAATCGACCGGGCCATCAATCGCTTCGATGAAAGCTCGCCGAGCGAGCTGCCGGCCAGCATCCGGGCGATCCTGATGGAGGCCTACATCAAGAACGACCTGTCGTTCCAGGCGAGCATCGAGCGGATGAATCGGAGCACCGAGGCCGACTTCATCAGGCACCGCCTGAGCGCCGCAGCCCAGGGCCTGTCCGCCGCCATGAAGCGCCTGGAAAACCCCGAGCAGACGGCGGTGGCGGCACGGAAACCGACGCTATGGGAAAAGATGGCGTCCGGGATTGCGCCGCCGGTCGCGACAGAGGATGACGCGCGCTTGGCATCGATCTCCGCGCACATGCGCGGTCTGATCAAGTACCGGCAGTGGGTGATCGACACCCGGTCGAGATACGAGAAGGGCGAGTTCGGGTTTGTCGAAGGTCCTGCTGAAAGGGAGCGGATGGAAAAGGTGCTCCATTACTTCGCGGAAGCCGACGGGCGATCCAGGCAGACCTTCGAGTTCTACGTCGAGTGGGGCAATGCGCACCGCGCCTTGGGCGATTTCGAGAAGGCCGTCGCGAACTATCGCAAGGCGGGCGACCTCGCACCCGACAGCTATATCCCGTCGATCAACGTCGCCGTCGCCCTGCTCGAGAAGTCGAAGCTCAGCCGTGTGCTGCAGGACCAATTCGACGCCCTGCGGCGGACATCGAGCTACCTGGCCTGGATGAGCGAGGGCGGACCCTTCACCACCCTGGTCGACAGGATCGCCGAGGCATTGCTGGTGGTGAACGACGACGGCTCGGTCGACGACAGCCTGGTCGAGGACTTCGCCTTCTGCCGCTGGGGAATGAGCGTCTACGAAGCCGATCCCAAGGTATCGGACATGTCCCACACCGCGGCGCTGAAATACTGCGTCGACCAGGCGAGGGACAGCGTCGCCCGACGCCTGGTCGGGGAAGAGATCGCCCGGGAGCGAAAGGATACGGAGCAGAAGCCGAGCGCGCCGCCGGTCGAGACGAAGCTGGGAGAACTGCCGCGTGCGCAGAAGGTCTCCGACAGAAATAGATAGGTCCTGGCACCTGGTTTTGCCGGGCTGAACGACGAACGGGATCGCGTTCTCGCGACTCTGTCCTGGCCCGAACCGCTGGTAGGCGTGAATTTCGCTGGATTTCGCTAGGTTCCAGAACACCGGCCAAGCTCTTGAATCTTCGGCCTTTTTTAATTTCGCTAGTTTCGCTGGCCGTTTTCACTCACCCCGACCGAGCCGCCCTGAGAGCGGCATCGCTCGGGATGACGGAAACCTGGACCCGGCAGGGCTGCTGCCGGGTGCGATGGTAGCGGATGAACGATGCATAGAGCAGAGCCGCCGGGAGGCGAGCGCGAGCCAAATATAACTTGGATTATTTAAAAATTCAACTCTGGTTCTAGTTTTTTGGCGGACCGTAGAGCGCCAAAAAAATGCTCTTGGTCGAGTATGACGAGCTGCTACGCCGACAGCGCCTCGTCGCCGGCGATCCACTGGCCGTTCAGGGTGCACGACGGCAGCGCCAGGCGGATCAGGCCTTCGGCATGCGCCTCGGGTGGGACCTGCTGCTCGACGGGCTCGCCGGGGAAGGCCTGGGCGCGCATGGTCGTGCGCATCGGGCCGGGATTGTAGAGGTTGACGCGCACGGCGGTGTGCGCGACCTCGGCGGCGTAGGTCGCGGCCAGCACGTCGAGGGCGGCCTTGCTGGCGGCATAGGCGCTCCAGTAGGGCACGGCCTTGTGGGCGACGCCCGAGGTCACGAAGATCGCGCGGCCGGCGTCGGAACGGCGCAGCAGCGGATCGAGCGACCGGATCAGCCGCCAGTTGGCCGTCACGTTCACCGCCATCACCTGCTCGAATACCGCGGGATCGATGTGGCCGATCGGCGAGAGGACGCCCAGGATGCCGGCATTGCCCAGAAGCACGTCGAGGCGGCCGAAGCGCTCGTAGAGGGCGGCCCCCAGGCGGTCGATGCCAGGGCCGTCCGTGACGTCGAGCGGCACCAGCGTCGCCGAGCCGCCCACTGCCTTGATCTTGTCGTCGAGTTCCTCGAGACCGCCCACGGTGCGCGCGACCAGCACGCAATGGGCGCCTTCGCGGGCGAAGGCGAGCGCGGCGGCGGCGCCAAGGCCGCGCGAGGCGCCGGTGACCAGCGCCAGACGGCCGGCCAGACGACCGGGAGAAGCCGCAGTCACGAAAACGCCTCAGGCCGATTCGACGAGCAGCGAAAGCTGGCGATCTTCGACGCCCATCACGTCGTCGAGCGCGATCGGATAGTCGCCGGTGAAGCAGGCGTCGCAGAAGCCCGGATTGTTCGGATCGCGGCCCGGCAGGCCCATCGCCCTGTAGAGGCCGTCGATCGACAGGAAGGCGAGCGAATCGACGCCGATGAACTTGGCCATGCCGGCGACGTCGTAGCGCGAGGCGAGGAGCTTGTCGCGCTCGGGCGTGTCGATGCCGTAGAAGCAGGGATCGGTGGTCGGCGGGGCGGCGATGCGCATGTGCACCTCGCGGGCGCCGGCATTGCGCACCATCTCGACGATCTTCATCGAGGTCGTGCCGCGCACGATCGAATCGTCGACCAGGATGACGCGCTTGCCCTCGATATGGGCGCGGTTGGCGTTGTGCTTCAGCCGCACGCCGAGATGGCGGATATGGTCGGCCGGCTCGATGAAGGTACGGCCGACATAGTGGTTGCGGATGATGCCGAGCTCGAACGGCAGGCCCGACTGGGCGGCATAGCCGATCGCCGCCGGCACGCCCGAATCGGGCACCGGCACGACCACGTCGGCCGGCACCGGGCTTTCCACGGCGAGCTGCATGCCGATGCGCTTGCGGGCATCGTAGACGCCGATGCCTTCGACCCTGGAATCAGGGCGGGCGAAATAGATGTGCTCGAACACGCAGAAGCGGCGCTTCTCCTTGGTGAACGGCTTGATCGAGCGCAGCCCATTGCCGTCGACGATCACGATCTCGCCCGGCTCGACGTCGCGCACGAAGCGGGCGCCGATGATGTCGAGCGCGCAGCTCTCCGACGTCAGGATCCAGGAATCCTCGAGGCGACCCACGACCAACGGCCGCACGCCCAGCGGATCTCGGACGCCGAGCAGCGCTTCGTTCGTGAGCATCAGCAGGGAGTAGGCACCTTTTACTCGGCCAAGCGCGTCGATCACGCGGTCGACCACGGTCGAGTAGTTGGAGCGGGCGATCAGGTGGTTGATGACCTCGGTGTCGGTGGTCGACTGGAACAGGCAGCCGATCCGCACCAGCTCCTTGCGCAGCAGGTAGGCGTTGGTGAGGTTGCCGTTGTGGGCCAGCGCCAGGCCGCCGAAGTCGAAATCGGCGAAGATCGGCTGGATGTTGCGGTCCGACGAGCCGCCGGTGGTGGCGTAGCGGTTATGGCCGATCGCCGAATAGCCCTTCAGCTTGGCGATGACCGACTGCTCGCCGAAAATGTCGCCGACCAGGCCGGCCGCGCGGTGATTGTGGAAATGCCGGCCGTCGAAAGTGACGATGCCCGAGGCCTCCTGGCCGCGATGCTGCAGGGCATGCAGGCCCAGCGCGGTGTGGGCAGCGGCATCCGAAGTGCCGTAGATGCCGAACAACGCACACTCCTCGTGAAACTTATCGAGGTCATGGTCGAGGCGTTTGGGGGCACTGGACACGGCGGGGTTATAACTGGGGACCGGCTGCCGCGCCATCAAGGATAACTCACTGCGGCGGTTTGTTCTCGGGCTTGGGCTCGTCGGTGGATGGGGCCGCCGGCGCTGCCGGATCGGCCGGCGCCGCGGGAGCCGCCGGTGAGGGGACGGAAACCGGCCCGGATTCGCCGGCGCGGCCCTGCAGGCGGGTGCGGAAGCCCGCCGGCAGGTACGGTTCCACGAAATTGCGCATTTCGCTGATCATGGGAAAGGTGGCGCCGCCTTCGACGGCCGGCGGCAGGGCGCGCGGCCCGAGATAGCTGTAGAACAGGAGGGCCGTACCGAGCACCACCCAGGCGCAGAGCACGCCGAAACCCGCGCCCAGGATACGGTCGGGCTTGGCGAGCGGGCTCGCCCGCACCGAGCGCGACAGCGCATTGGTCAGTATCACCAGCACGATCAGGGCGGCCACGAACACCGCCAGCATTGCCAGGAAGTAGGCAAGCTCGGTGCTGCCGACGAGTTGCTCGACCTCGGGCTGGATCAGCTTGGCGTATTTCCACGCCACCCAGCCGGCGGCGATCCAGGAGCCGATGAACAGCACGGCGTGCGCGAAGCCCGACGAGGCACCGAGCAGGGCGCCGAAACAGGCGACGGCGATGACGGCCACGTCGAAAACAGTGATCCCCAGCTTGTCCATCGCCCCTCAAACGCTCCGTTCTACTCGCGCCCACGATCGGAAGGGCTGTCGCGGCGCGACCGTTTCATGGGTCGATCGGCCGGCCGAAAACGCGCCACAAGGTCCGATAGATGCTCGATTTCGTCAATGGCGATGCCCTCGGTGCGCGGCGCAGGGCCTGTCCCCGTTCGTCCGCGCGGCACCAACGCGCTGCGGAAGCCGAGCTTGGCCGCCTCGCGCAGGCGCGCCTCGCGCTGGCCCACCGGCCGCACCTCACCGCCGAGGCCGATCTCGCCGAACACCACCATGTCGGTCGGCACGGGCTCGTCGGCCAGCGATGACACTACGGCTGCAGCAACGGCGAGGTCGGCGGCAGGCTCGCCGATGCGAAGCCCTCCCGCGACGTTGAGATAGACGTCGTTGGCGCCGACGGCGACGCTGCAGCGCGCCTCCAGCACGGCCAGCACCATGGCCAGCCGGTTGGAATCCCAGCCGACCACGGCATGGCGCGGCGTGGCGAAGGAGGACGGTGCCACCAGCGCCTGGATCTCGGTCAGCACCGGCCGCGTGCCCTCGATGCCGGCGAACACGCAGGTGCCCGAGACATGGCCGCGCCGCTCGCCCAGGAACAGCGCCGACGGGTTGGCGACGTCCGACAGGCCGCGGTCGGACATCTCGAACACGCCGATCTCGTCGGTCGGCCCGAAGCGGTTCTTCACGGTGCGCAGGATGCGGAAGTGGTGACCGCGCTCGCCCTCGAAGTAGAGCACGGTGTCGACCATGTGCTCGAGCACGCGGGGCCCGGCGATGGCGCCGTCCTTGGTGACATGGCCGACCAGCAGGACGGCGATGCCGCGCCGCTTGGCGAGCTCGACCAGCGCCTGCGCCGAGGCGCGGACCTGGCTCACCGTGCCCGGCGTGCTGTCGATCGTGTCGAGCCACATGGTCTGGATCGAATCGATCACGGCCACACGGGGCGCATCGGGCCGCTCCAAGGTCGCCACGATGTCGCGCACCGAGGTGGCGGCGGTGAGCTGCACCGGCGCATCGCCCAGGCCCAGCCGCTCGCCGCGCAGGCGCACCTGGTCGAGCGCCTCCTCGCCCGAGATGTAGGCGCAGGCGGTGTGCTGGCGCGCCAGCGCCGCCGCGACCTGCAGCAGCAGCGTCGACTTGCCGATGCCGGGATCGCCGCCGATCAACAGCGCCGAGCCCACGACCAGGCCGCCGCCGCACACGCGGTCGAACTCGGCGATGCCGCTCTTGTAGCGTTCGGGCTGCGGCGTCGATCCGCGCAGGCCGGCGAACTGCAGCGTGCGTCCCTTGCCGGCGCGCGCCAGGCCGCCGCCCGCCGGGCCGGGGGCGGGTGCTGCTTCCTCGACGATCGTGTTCCACTCGCCGCAGCTCTCGCAGCGGCCGCTCCACTTGCTCGTGACCGCGCCGCACGACTGGCAGACGAAGCGCTTCAGCGGCCGCGCCATGTCAGTGCAGGGTCCGCGGCCGCTTCGACAGGCACCAGCCGTCGCGATGCAGCCAGCAGGTCTCGTCCCGGTCGTGGATGTCGCGCCGCAAGCTGCGGACGGCCCGCTGTCCGGCCGGATCCTCGAGCGCCGCCGCCAACGCCGCCTCGTCGTCGGCACTGCGTGCGCCGGCGCAGGGATAGAAGCCGACCCAGCCGGCCGAAACCGCATCGAGATGGTCGCCATGCCGTTCGACGCGCAACATGAAGCCGCCGCGCCGCGCGAAGTTGCCGGCGGTCAGCGGCAGCAGGAGCCGCCCGCCGTCGGCCAGCGCATCGAGCCACCAGCCGTGCGGCGCCGTCGCACCGGCGAAGGCCACGACGAGGTCCCATTCGCCGTCGAGGGGCCTGCTGGCGTCGCCCTGGATGACGCGCGCCGCCGGCCACGCCTCGAGGTTGCGTTTGGCCGCTTCGGCGAGCGGCACATCGACCTCGACGGCGTCGACGTGGCCATGCGGTCCGACGAGCTCGCACAGGATGGCCGTGTAGTAGCCCGAGCCCGTGCCGATCTGCAGGACGCGGTCGCCCGCCCCGGGGCCGGTGCGGTCGAAGTGGCTTGCCCACAACAGCGGCTCGCCGATATTGAGGCCGCGCGCTTCGTCGAGCGCCACCAGTACGTTGTGATACAGCCGGCGCGGGTCGTCGTCGGGCGTCGTCCAGTAGCCGTCGATGAAATGCCGGATGCGCCACGGGCCGGGACCGGCGAAGCGTTCACGCGGCACCACGGCGAAGGCGTCGATCACGCGCTCGTTCCTGAGATGGCCGAGCATGCGCAAATCCTCGGCGAACCAGCGGCGGGCCTGTTCGAGGGTGAGGGTGCTCGTCATGGTCAGAGCCTCCGGACCTGCATGCGGATCGGCCCCTCGGCGCGGCCGTTGATGAACTGGTCGACGTGGGGGTCGCCCGAATGGTCGACGTCGGCGGTGCTTCCCTGCCAGATCAGCCTGCCCTCGTAGAGCATGCCGATGCGATGGCCGATCTTGCGCGCCGAGGCCATGTCGTGGGTGATCGAGATCGCGGTAGCGCCGAGATCGCTGACGCATTTCACGATCAGGTCGTTGATGACATCGGCCATGATGGGATCGAGGCCGGTCGTCGGCTCGTCGAAGAAGATGATCTCGGGCTCGCGGGCGATGGCGCGGGCCAGCGCCACGCGCTTCTGCATGCCGCCGCTGAGCTCCGCGGGATAGAGTTCGCCGATCTCGGGCCCCAGGCCGACGGCGCCGAGCTTGGCGATCGCCACCTCGCGCGCCTTGGCGGGCTTCATCCCGTCGCTCTGGATCGGGCCGAAGGCCACGTTCTCCCAGACGCGCAGCGAATCGAACAGCGCGCCGCCCTGGAACAGCATGCCGAACTTGCGCATGACGTCGGCGCGGCCGCCGTCGGCCAGCGCCACGGTCTCCTGGTCGTCGATCTTGATCGAACCCGAGTCGGGCCGCATCAGGCCCAGGATGCATTTCAGCAGCACCGACTTGCCGGTGCCCGAGCCGCCGATCACCACCATCGATTCGCCCTTGGCGACGTCGAGGTCGATGCCCTGCAGGACCTTCTTGGGCCCGAAGGATTTCGTGACGCCGCGGAGGCAGATCTTGGGGGACATCGGAATCAGATCTCCTCCCCCGTCATACGGGGGAGGGTAGGGAGGGGGCAGGCTCCAGTCGCGCTGTGCGCCAATTTCAGATCATCAACTTCAAACATCTCGTGTGGGGCTTTCCCCCTCCCTTACCCTCCTCCGTATGACGGGGGAGGGAAATGAGTCAGCGCGCGAAGAAGGCTTCGGTGATGAAATAGTTGAAGGTCAGGATCAGCGCCGAGGCCGAGACCACCGCGTTGGTCGTCGCCGTGCCGACACCCTGGGCGCCACCCTTCGACGTGTAGCCGTGGTAGCAGCCCATCAGCGAGATCAGGAAGCCGAACACCGCGGCCTTCACCAGGCCGGAGAAGACATCCTCGAACTGCAGGAAGTCGATCGTGTTGCGCAGGTAGGCGACGTCGTTGAAATCCAGTTTGTAGACGCCGACCAGAAAACCGCCCAGCACGCCGATGATGTCGGCGATCAGCACCAGGATCGGCAGGGTGACGACACCCGCGATCAGCCGCGGCACGACAAGGTATTTGTAGGGATTGGTCGAGAGCGTGGTCAGCGCATCGATCTGTTCGGTGACGCGCATGGTGCCGATCTCGGCCGCCATTGCCGCGCCGACGCGGCCCGCCACCATGAGCGACGCCAGCACGGGCCCGAGTTCGCGCGTCAGCGACACGACGACGATGTTGGGGATGGCCGATTCGGCCGAGAAACGGGAAAAGCCGGTGTAGCCCTGCAGCGCCAACACCATGCCGGTGAAGACGGCGGTGAGCCCGACCACCGGCAGCGAGTAGTAGCCGATCTCCAGCATCTGGCGGCGGATCTGCTGGCCATACCAGGGCGGCTGCAGAGCGCAGCGGATCGCCTGCAGGGCGAAGGAACTGACCGAGCCGATCGCCTCGAGGAAGGCGAGCGTCATGCGCCCAAGCAGGGTGACAATCGGAATGCTCACGGCGATGTCTCCGGCGCGATCTCCGGTTCACTCTCCGGCTGATCGACATAGACGCGGGCATAGCGCCGGCCGAGCGCGGTCATGACCTCGTAGGCGTTGGTGCGCGCATGGTCGGCGAGGTCGTCGGCCGTCATGTGCGGGCCTAGGATCTCGACCACGGCACCGGTCTCGCAGAGGGCTTCGGGAACTTCGGTCACGTCGATCGTCACAAGATCCATTGAAATGCGGCCGATCACGGGCACGCGATGCCCGGCGAGATGGACGTGGGTGCGGTTGATGAGGATACGGAAATAGCCGTCGGCATAGCCCAGCGCGATCGTGGCCACGCGGGAAGGCCGAGCTGACCGCCAAGCGCCACCGTATCCAACGGTCTGGAAAGCGTCAATTCGACGGGTCTGCAGGATGCGCGCCTGAAGCGTCACCACCGGCAGCATCGGGTTGTCGCGGCCGGGCAGCGGGTTGATGCCGTAGAGCGCGGCACCGGGCCGCAGCAGGTCGAAATGGTAGTCGGGGCCGAGGAAGATGCCCGAGGAGTTGGCGAGCGAGGTCGGCGCGCCCGGCATGGCGCGCACGAAGTTGCGGAAGCGCGAGAGCTGCTCGCCGTTGATGGCGTTGTTGGGTTCCTCGGAGGCCACGAGATGGCTCATCAGCAGGGCAAGACGCAGGCCGCGCAGGCGGCCGCGCTCGTTGATCAGCACCTGCGCCTCGTCGGCGCCGAAGCCGAGGCGATGCATGCCGGTGTCGATATGGATGATGGCGTCGAGCGGGCGGTTGAAGCGCTGGGCGGCGGCGCGCCAGGCGTTGAGCTGGCCGAGGTGATTGAGCACCGGCGTGAGGTTGTGCTCGACGAAGTCGGTGTCGGTGTTGGCCAGGAGACCATTGAGCACATAGATCGGGTGCTCGGGCATCGCCTTGCGCAGCGCAATGCCTTCCTCGAGATGGGCGACGAAGAACTGCCGACAACCCTCGGCCGCGAGCCGCGGTCCGACGATCGTCGCACCCGTGCCGTAGGCGTCGGCCTTGAGCACGGCGGCGCAATCGACCGGCCGTCCCGCCGCGCGGCCGGCATCGCGCAGGCCGCGCCAGTTGGCGGCGATGGCGCCGAG
>JACPOB010000097.1 GCA_016185145.1 Rhodospirillales bacterium
AGCACGTGCTCGGAGATGAAGTTCAGGATCATGTTGGTCGAGATCGGCGCCACCATGTAGAGCCTGGTCTCGCGGAACTTGCGCTCGATGTCGTACTCCTCGGCGAAGCCGAAGCCGCCATGGGTCTGCACGCACATGTCGGCGGCGGCCCAGGCTGCTTCCGAGCCCAGCATCTTGGCCATGTTGGCCTCCGCGCCGCAGGGCAGGCCCGCCTCGTAGAGCGTGGCCGCCTTGCGCACCATCAGGTCGGCCGCCTCGGTCTGGGCGTAGGCGCGCGCGATCGGGAACTGCACGCCCTGGTTCTGGCCGATCGGCCGGCCGAACAGGTTGCGGCCCTTGGCGTAGTCGGTCGCCTTCTCGATGAACCAGCGTGAATCGCCGATAGTCTCGGCGGCGATCAGCACGCGCTCGGCGTTCATGCCGCTCAGGATGTAGCGGAAGCCCTGCCCTTCCTCGCCGATGAGATTCTCGGCCGGCACCGCCATGCCGTCGAAGAACACTTCAGTGCTGTTGTGGTTCATCATGGTGCGGATCGGCTTGATGGTGAGGCCCTTGCCCAGGGTCTCGCGCATGTCGACCAGGAACACCGACAGGCCCTCGGTCCGCTTCTTGGTCTGCTCGCGCGGCGTCGTGCGCGCCAGCAGAAGCATCAGGTCGGAATGCTCGGCGCGGCTGGTCCACACCTTCTGGCCATTGACGAGGTAGGTGCTGTTGTCCTTCTTCACGGCCGTCGTGCGCAGCGCCAGGGTATCGGTGCCGCTCGTCGGCTCGGTGACGCCGAACGCCTGCAGGCGCAACTCGCCGCTGGCGATCTTGGGCAGGTACTTTTCCTTCTGATCCTTGCTGCCATGACGCAGCAGCGTACCCATGATGTACATCTGAGCGTGGCAGGCGGCCCCGTTGCAGCCGGCGCGCTGCACCTCCTCCAGCACCGCCGCCGCAGCCGAAATGCCGAGCCCCGAGCCGCCGTACTCCTCGGGGATCAGGATCGCGAGCCAGCCGGCCTCGGTCAGCGCCTGGACGAACTCCGTCGGATAGCCGCGGTCGCGATCGAGCTTGCGCCAGTAGGCGCCGTCGAACTTCAGGCAGAGCTGGCGGACCGCATCGCGGATTTCAGGATGTGTCGGGGCGTAGGGGTTTTCCATGGCGCCGGAAACTAGTCCGCCGCTTCTCCCCGTGCAATGCGACCGAGCTCGTCGATCAGCGGACCATGGATCTCCGGTCCGAAACCATCGACTGTCGCCTCCCGCCGCGCCGTCACGCCGTCGACGGCCCCCGCCTTGTCGACGATGGCGCGCGTCACGGCGAGGTCGCGTTCCGCCGTAAGGAAGCGAACGATGGTCGGCGACCAATCAGGCCGCAGGACTGCCAGCGCCGCCATCAGGCCGTACGCACCCCAGTTGGAGACGCCGGCCACGACGAGATGATCGCACGACGTGACGCAGGCGATGCTGGCGCCGTTCGGCACGAAGCGCGCGATCAGGCCGTCGGGCAGCTTGCCCATGCCGATCTCGTTGCCGCCGTCGCCGACCGCGAGCTTCCGCCATGGGCCGCCGAGGAACAGGTCGTCGAGCGGCGCGGTCCAGGCCGAGACGTCGACACCGCGCATATTGCGTGGCCGGCCGTCGGGGCTGCGGCCGCAGCGCTCGATCGCCACGGCGTGGCTGATACCGGCGTTGCGCCAGCGCGCCGCGAGGCCGCCCAGGCCGACCCGATCTTCCACCCCGATCTCGTCGACCTCCACGCCTTCGCCGGCCTCGGCAATGGCCGCCCGTACGGCGCCTGCGCATGGCGTATCGACGGCGATGCGCACCGGCACGCCGCACGCCGCCAGCGCCGCCGCGAGCAGCGCCGTGCCGACCGGTCCGTCGGTCTCGGGGGCGGCGACCTCGCCGCGCGGCACGAAAAATCCGGTGATCAGGCCGACGCTCGTCGCGCTGCCGAGCGAGCGCGCCGCAGCGGCCAGCTCGCCACCGCTCGCGGCGATCAGCTCCGCGGTCTTGCGGCCGACATCACGGCAGACCAGCGCTTCGATGGCGGCGATCCGATCGGCATCACTTTTCCTTGGCGACATAAACTCCCGTCCAGTCGGGCGGCGAGTCGTCGATCAGGCTGTCAACGCGCGCACGCATGATCTCGTAGTAGCCTTGGTTCCAACCCAGCGCGTCGGCCGCCTCCTGACAACCGGGAATCAGCTCCAGCGCCTCGACGAAGGACGCCGCCCGGTACTGCGCCAGGAATTCCGTCTGCCGCCGCACCAGCTCCTGATAGGCGGGTGTCTCAGCCATGGCAACGCCGCCCAACAGCGCATGGGCGCGCTCGGGCTCCGTCTTGCCCTTGAGCATGACGAGGTCGAGCTCGAGGGTGGCGTAACCCGTCGCCTGCTGGCGGGTCTTGTCGCCGATGACGATGCCGACGCGGTAGGTCTTGCATTGCCCTTCCAGCCGCGAGGCGAGGTTCACGTCGTTGCCCAGGCAGGAGTAGGTCAGGCGCTGCGCGGAGCCGAAGTTGCCGACCGAAGCGTAGCCGGTGTTGAGTCCTATGCCGATGGCGAGCGAAATGTGCTCGCGGCCAGCCGCCTCGGCTTCCGTACGCAATTCCTCGTTGAGCACGCGCAGCTGCTCCTGCATGGCGAGCGCGGTGTCGCAGGCGCGCGCCGCATGCCCCTGGACCGCGAGCGGGGCATTCCAGAACGCCATGATCGCGTCGCCCATGTACTTGTCGATGGTGCCCTGGTGGCTCATCACCAGGTCGGTCATCGGCGTCAGGAACCGGTTCATGAACCGCGTCAGGCCGTGCGGATCGAACTGCTCGGAGATGCGCGTGAAGCCGCGCACGTCGGTGAACATCACGGTGATCTCGCGCTGCTCGCCGCCGAGCTGCAGCAGTTCGGGATGGCGGGCGACCTGCTCCACCACGTCGGGCGACAGGTAGAGGCCGAAGGCGCCGCGGATCGCCGCCCGTTCGCGCTCGGTGCGCATGAAGGCGAGTGCCGTGCCGCCGACGTAGATCGCCGCCAGGGTGAGCGGCGGATAGATCGGGTCGAACAGCAGGTGGTATTCCGAGAAGGCGAACCACGGCACGGCGAGCCCGATGCCGATGAAGACGGCGGCGACCATCGCCATGCGGCCGGCCGACAGTCGCGGCAGCAGCACCACGAGCAGGGCGCCGATCAGTGCCAGATAAAGGAATTCCGCACCATCGGCGAAGTCCGGCCGCGCCAGGAAATTCTGTGTCAGCATCTGCTCGGCGAGCTGGGCATGGACCTCGACGCCGGGCACGGCATCGTCGACCGGCGTGCTGCGCATGTCCTTCAGCCCGATGGCGCTGGTGCCGATGAAGACGACCTGGCCGTCGAGCTTGTCGGCCGGCGCCGTTCCCTTGAGCACCGCGGCCGCCGAGACGTAGCGCTCTTCTCGATGTCCGGTATCGTAGAGGATCATGCGGCCGCGCGCGTCGGTGCGCACTTCCAGGTCGCCGGTCTTGATGGCGACGATGCCGCTCCTGGTGCCGAACGACTCCTCCTGATTGGCGCCGGACGACTTGATCACGTAGCTGCTGGCGCCCTGCGCCACGCGCATCGCCTCGATCGCCAGGGCGGGAAACACACCCTCCTGTCCGGCCAGCCGGAACAGCATGGGCACGCGGCGGATCACGACCGTCTCCAGGTCGGTGTTGACGCTGCCGTTGCCCTTGGCGGCCGCCTCCAGGAGCGGAATGGCCTTCACGGTGCCCTGCTGCATCGGTAGGAATTGCAGGGGATTGTCGCCAGCGAAGGCCATGCCGTGATGGCGCCTGGGTGGCGTCTGGCCGCCCTTGAGGTCGAAGCCGAAACCCAGGACCACGCGTGAGTGCGCCATGGCGTCGGCCAGGACCTGATCGTTGTCCTGCACCGCCGCGGCGAGTTTCTGCACCGTCTCGGGATCGGTATAGGCCACGAGATCGCGCACCATGCGGCTGATCGACGAGCGGTCGGGCTCGGCAAACACCACGTCGAAGGCGATCACCACGGCCCCCTGCTCGGTGAGCTTGTCGACCAGGCGCGCCAGGATGGTGCGCGGCCACGGCCATTGCCCAAATTCGGCGAGCGCCGCCTCGTCGACGTCGACGATGCGCACCGGCACGGCAGGATCGTAGACGCGCGGCTTCAGGCGCTGAAAGCTGTCGAAGGCGACGTCACGCAGGCGCAACAGCCCGGGAGGATCGACGGCGCGCAGTACCAGCGCGTTGATCAGCACGAGGATGGCGACGATCAACGGCGCGCGCGCACTGCCTCGGCCAAACAACCATCTCATGCGCATTCGGCAGTAGTCCCCCTGCAGCCGTCACTTTACTAAGGATGCCGCCCGAGCCAAATAGCGCACCTTGTCGATCATCCCCAAACACGCGGCACTCCTCGGCATCTATCTCAAGATGGGATCGCTGGTGCTGTTCTGCACCATGGATGCCATGGTGAAGGCACTGGGCAGCACCTACGACGCCTTCCAGCTCATGCTGTTCAGGAGCGCCATCGCCATGGCGCCGGTGGCCGTCATCATCTGGCGCGCCGGCGGGCTCCGGTCGGTGCGCCCGAACCGGCCCTGGCTGCAGGCGCTGCGCATCCTCGTGGCGTTCGGCAGCACGCTGGGCTTCTTCTACGTCTTCCCGCGCATGCCGCTGGTCGACGCCTATGCGATTTCTTTCGCCGCTCCGTTGTTCATGGTGGCGCTGTCGGTCCCCCTGCTCGGCGAGCCAGTGGGCTGGCGGCGCTGGACCGCCGTGGTCGTAGGCTTCGCGGGCGTGCTGATCATGCTCGATCCGTGGGGCATGGAGATCCATGTCATGTCGGTGGTCGTGCTCGGCGCCACGTTCTGCTACGCCCTTTCGGGCGTGATGCTGCGCCTGCTGAGCCGCCACGATTCCGATGTCGTCGCCCTCTTCTGGCTGTCATTGGCGACCAGCGCAGCCTCGCTGGTCGGCGCCGTGCCCGCCTGGGTATGGCCGACGCCGATCGACTGGGTATGGCTGATCGTCATGGGCCTGCTGGGCGGCGTGGCGCAGATCCTGAGCACGCGCGCCTGGCGGTTGGCGCCGACGGCCGTCCTGGCGCCGTTCGACTACACCTCGATCGTGCTCGCCGTCCTGTTCGGCTATCTCTGGTTCAAGGAGAATCCCTCCATGACCGTCTGGCTTGGATTGCCGCTGGTGATCGGGTCAGGCCTCTACATCCTGCACCGCGAGCGCATCCGGGCACGCGAGCGGGCCCTGGTTTCCCTGCCGTGACCGGCGCTAAGGCCCTGTGAGGCAGGGATAATTGTCCGCAGGCCATCTACGGGCATTTGCCGGCTGGAGCATTGACGAAGCCGCTCTCCAACCACATCTTGTAGGCATGACCGACACCAACTTTTCCGTGACCGAGAATGCGGCCAAGCGGATCGCCTTCCTGGCCTCCAAGGAGGCCAGGCCCGTCATGATGCGGGTGGCAGTGCTGGGCGGCGGCTGCTCGGGCTTCCAGTACAATTTCTCGTTCGAGGACCAGCGTAACGACGACGACCTCGTCATCGAGCGCAATGGCGCGTCGGTTCTGGTCGACAGCACGTCGCTCGAGCTGCTCAAGGGCAGCGAGCTCGACTATGTCGAGGAGATGGTCGGGGCGTCCTTCCAGGTGAAGAACCCCAACGCCACCTCGTCCTGCGGCTGCGGCAACTCCTTCAGCGTGTAATCCACTCCCGCTGTCATCCCGAGCGTAGCGAGGGACCTTTCCGGCTGCCATAAAGGCCGCTCTTCCTTCGTGGTGACACTGGAATGAAAATCGCGACCTGGAACGTCAATTCCGTGCGCAAGCGGACCGGCAACCTCGTGGCATGGCTGGGGCAGGCCAAGCCGGACGTCGTCGTCCTGCAGGAGATCAAGGCGCAGGAGGCGCAGTTCCCGCGGCTCGAGGTCGAGGCCGCGGGCTACAAGGTCGAAATCGTCGGCCAGAAGGGTTTCAACGGCGTGGCCCTGCTCTCACAGCATCCGGTCGAGATCACCGCGCGCGCCCTGCCCGATGCCGTGGCCGACGAGCCCGCGCGCTACATCGAGGGCCGCATCAAGACTCCCAAGGGACCCTTGACGGTCGGCGGCCTCTACCTGCCCAACGGCAATCCCATCGCCACCGAGAAGTTCGCCTACAAGATCGCCTGGATGGACCGCCTCAACCAGCGCGCCCGCGAGCTACTGGCCGGAGAGGAGATGTTCGTGCTGGGCGGCGACTACAACGTCTGCCCGACCGAAATGGACGTCTACGATCCCAAAGCCTTCGCCAACGATGCGCTCTGCCAACCGCAGTCGCGCGCGGCGCTGCGCAGCCTGATCAACCTCGGCCTGACCGATGCGGTGCGCACTTTCCACCCGGACGAGACCCTCTATACGTTCTGGGACTATCAGGCCGGCTGCTGGGCCAAGAACTGGGGCCTCAGGATCGATCACCTGCTGCTGTCGCCCCAGGCCGCCGATCGCCTGACCAACGTCGGCATCGACAAGCCCGAACGCGGCCTGCCCGATCCGTCCGACCATGTGCCGGTGTGGTGCGAGCTGGACGTGGCTTAGGCCGCGGCTACGGAAAAACTGTCATCCCCAGCGAAGCGAGGGACCTTTCCTGTCGCCTTAAAGGTCCCTTGCTTCGCTCGGGATGACACCGACGTTGGTTCTGGGTCCCGTCGTCACTCCGCCCCTGCGCCGATCACGCCGCCGTCGGCGATGATGCATTGGCCGCAGACGAAGTTGCCGGCCTTGGAGGCCAGGAACACCGCCACGCCGCCGATATCGTCGGGCTGGCCGATGCGCTTCAGGGCGGCCTTGCTCTCGTTGGCGCGGCGGATATCCGGATTGTCCCACAGCGCCTTGGCGAAGTCGGTCTGGATCAGGCCGGGGGCGATGGCGTTGACGCGGATGTTGTGCTTGCCCCATTCCATGGCGAGCGACTTCACCAAGGACAAATCGGCCGCCTTGCTCATGTTGTAGGCGGCGATGTGCGCCGAGCCGATCAGCGCGCCGATCGACGACACGACGATGAACACGCCGTCCTTCCGCTCGGCCATCTCCGGTCCGACCATGTTCATCAGCCACAGGTTGGACATGACGTTGTTCTGCATGATCTTGGCGAACACCTCCTCCTTCAGGCCCGCCAGCGGACCGAAGTAGGGATTGGACGCCGCGTTGCAGACCATGATGTCGATCTTGCCGTAGGTCTTGCGCGCAAAGGCGATCAGGTTCTCGAGCTGCGTCTTGTCGGAGATGCTGGCCGCGACCGCACTCGCCTCGCCGCCCTTGGCCTTGATGCCCTTCACGACCTCCTCGCAGGCCGGCAGCTTGCGGCTCGACACGACGACCTTGGCGCCGTGCGCCGCCATCTGCTCGCAGATCGAACGGCCGATGCCGCGGCTGCCGCCGGTCACCACCGCCACCTTGCCGGTCAGGTCGAACATCATCGCGCCGTCTCCTCGTCGTCCCAAGTCTTCAGGTCTTCGCCGACCTTAGCGGCGCGCAGGCAAACAGCGCAATCAGCTCGACGTGCGCGGACCACAGGAACTGGTCGATCGGCAGCAGTTTCTCCAGCCGGTATCCGTCGTCCTGCAAGCTGCGCGCGTCGCGCGCGAAGCTGCCGGGGTCGCACGACGCATAGACCACGCGCGCCACCCTGGAGCGCGCCAGCTCGGCCGACTGCGCAGCGGCGCCGGCGCGCGGCGGATCGAGCAGCACGGCGTCGAAGCCGTCGAGCTCAGCCGCGGTCAGCGGATTGCGGAAGAGATCGCGACGCTCGACGGTCACCCGGCTGCCGAGACGACGGGCGGCCGCTTCGGCTGCCGCAACGGCCGGCTTGTCGCTCTCGAACAGTGCGACCTTTCCCGGCCGGCCGATCGACAGTGCGCCCACGCCGGCGAAAAGATCGGCCAGGCGCGATGCGTCGCCGGCCCACGCCGCGACGGCGGCCCGCATGGCCTGCTCGGCGCGCTTGGTGGCCTGCAGGAAGGCCCCGGGCGGCGGCTCGACACGCGCCTCGCCGAACAGGAGCAGCGGCGTGCGGCGCACGACGACCGGCTCGGCCGATGCGCGATCTCCCCAACTCAGCCGCGCCAGGTCGGCGCGCTCGGCCAGCGCCACCAGCGCCTCGCGCCGTTCCAGCGACAGGTCGAGGCGCTTGTGCGGCCGGAGCAGCAGGTCGATGCCGCTGTCGGTCTCGTTCGCCACGGCATCCGCCGCCCCGCCGTCCGGGAGGATCGACGACAGGGCCGTCCGCAGGGGCTCGAGAAGCGCGCCAAGCGTCGGCCGGGCGACGACGCAGACGCCGACATCGACGATGCGCGGGCTCGTGCGCTCATGGAAGCCGGCCAGCACGCGCCTGCCCTGCCGGCGCAGCACGAAATCGACACGCCGCCGCTCGCCGGGCGCGCCGACCAGGGGCGGCTCGAAGCGCGGCGCGTCGACGCCACGCTGCGCCAGCGCGTGGGCGATCAGCTCGACCTTCCACGCGGTATAGGCGTCGCGACGCCAATGCTGCAGGGCGCAGCCGCCGCATGTCTTGAAGTGCGCGCAGGGCGGCGGCTCGCGATGGCGCGACGGCGCCAGGACCTCGACCAGGTCGGCGACGATCCCACCACCGCGCTTGTCGCGCGGCTCGGCGAGAACCGTCTCGCCCGGCAAGGTAAACGGCACGAAGTAGCGCTGTCCGTCATGGTCGGCGATGCCGTCGCCGCGCGCGCCGATCTCGAGGATGTCGAGCGTTACGCTCGCATCCGGCTGCCGCGTCATCCCAGCCAGCTCTTGGCAGGGCGCATCTCGCCGACCAGCAGGCCGACCACGTTCTTCACCGGCGGATGGACGATCTCCTCTCGTTGATCGGCCGGCAGCACGCCAAGATGATCGAGCAGGGTCGCCATCGCGACCTCGGCGGCGCGGGCGGCGCCGTCCCACATCTTGATCGCCACGCCGAGCCCGAGCGTGGGCAGCATGCCGCAGAACACGCCCTCGGCGCCGGTCTTGATCTGTGCCACGCCGGGCAGCGCCGCGTTGATGCGGGTGCAGAAGCGGCCCGTGCCCGCCATCATGAACGGCTCCGCGTTCATCGCGGCGCGGATACGGCCGGCCGCCTCGGCATGCTTGTTCGACAGCCGCGACGGCTCGGCCATGTTGGCCATGGCGCGGGCGAGGCTCTTCAGTGGCGTCGCCAGGGTGGGAATGCCGCAGCCGTCGGTGCCATAGGGAAAGCCGTTGGCGTCCGTGCCGCAGAGATCGGTCATGACCTCGCGCAGGCGCCGCTGCACCGGATGATTGTACTTGATGTAGTCCTTGGTCGGCTCGCCGTACTGCACCGCCGTGGTGAGAAAGCCCGAATGCTTGCCCGAGCAGTTGTTGAACGCCGGCGTCGGCATCCTGCCCGCGCGCGCCAGCTCCTCGATCGTGCCCTGCAGGCGCGGCGCATGGGTGCCGCATTCGAGGTCGGCCTCGCTCAAGCCCACCTTGGCGAGCCACGCCTGCACCGTCTCGACATGCCGCTTCTCGCCGCTGTGCGAGGCGCAGGACAGAGCAATATGCTCGTTGCCGAGACCGAAGCGCTCGACCGCGCCGCTTTCGACGAACGCCATGGCCTGGATCGGCTTGTTGGCGGAGCGCGGCAGGATGAGTGAGTCGATGTCGCCCCAAGACGCCACGACCGTGCCGTCAGGCTGGACGACCGCCGCGATGCCCTCGTGCCGGCTCTCGACCACCGGACCGCGCGTGACCTCGATGACGACCGACTTGCTCATCGTACGCGCTCCAGCTTGACCACGGTGACGTTGTCCTGATGTTCCTTGGCGGCCGCCAACACGGCCTTGATCAATCCATCGACCGGCTTGATGGCGCTCGCGGCGATTTCCGCCTCGCTGAGCGACTGCACGCCGTCGCTGCACAGCAGCAGCTTGACGTCGGGACCGAGCTTGCGGCTGCCCTTGTCTATGAGGCTGAGCGGCTGGCCCATGACGGCCTCTCGCAGCGTATGGCGGCCGGGGTGACGTTCGGCCTCGTCCGCCGTCAGCATGCCGCGCTTGACCAGGGCATCGATCTGAGGCGCCATCGAGTGGTCGGCGTTCAGCCGCTCGATCTGGCCCGTCGACACCAGGAAGAACGGCGAATCGCCGACGCTGATCCAGCGCACCTCGTCGCCGCGCACCTGCGCCGCCACCAGGGTCGCGCCCATGCCCGCAAGCTCGGCCTTGCCCGCTGCGGTCCTGCCGACCGCGGCATTGGCTTCCTGGAGTCCGTCGGCCAGGCCGCCGCCCTGCTCGATCGCGTGCACGAAGGCCTCGACCGCGACCTTGCTAGCGACCGCCCCGCCGGCATGGCCGCCCATGCCGTCGGCGACCACGGCCAGCACCGAGTCGTCGCCCAGCGTCCGGAGCGCCCAACTGTCCTCTTGATAGGGGCGCGCGCCCTGATGTTGGCCGCCCTCGCCCCGCCAGCGTCCTGCCATGTCAGATGCCGATCTCTAGTGCCAAACCGCCGGCAGCCTGCTCAGCCCGCGCAGGGTGAAGCTGCGCCGCCACGCCGGTCTATCCTTCTCCGGCAAGGTGAGGTTCGGCATGCGTTCGATCAAGGCGGCGAAGACCAGTTCGGCTTCGAGGCGGGCCAGCTGGGCGCCCAGGCAATGATGGATGCCGCCGCCGAACGACATCGGCCTGATGTGCTGTCGGCCGACATCGAGCCGGTCGGGATCGGGATACTGGGCCGGATCGCGGTTGGCGGCCCCCAGGAGGGCAATGAGGCTTTCCCGCGCCGGCAGGGTCACGCCGCCGATCTCGACCTCGCTGATGGTGACGCGGCCGGTGAGCTGCACAGAGGAATCGTAGCGCAGCAGTTCCTCGACGGCATTGGGGATCAGCGACGGATCTGCCTTCAGCCGCTCCCATTGGTCGGGATGGCGGTGCAGCGCCAGCAGGCCATTGCCGATCAGGTTGGTGGTGGTCTCGTGGCCGGCGCCGAACAGCAGGCCGATATTGGCCTCAAGCTCCTCGGCGGTGAGTTTGTCACCCGCCTCCTCGGCGCGCACCAATTCCGTCGTCAGGTCATCCTGCGGCTCACGGCGGCGCAGCTCGCAGAGCTGACGGAAATAGGCGTTGCCCATCTGGCTGTTGAGGTTGGCCTGGTCCATCTCCTCGCGGGTCAAGGGCACCGGCTCGAGGATGCGGCCATTGACGTTGCTGCCGGCAAGGAACGGCGCACGATGCTCCTCCGGGATGCCCAGCATGTCGCAGATCACGATCACCGGCAGACGGTGCGCGAGGTCGCGCATGACATCCATCTCGCCCTTGTCGGCCACGCGGTCGAGCTGCTGGTCAACGATCTTCTCGATGCGCGGACGCATGTCTGCGACGCGGCGGGCGGTGAACGCCTTGTTCACCAGACCGCGCAGCCGCGTATGGTCGGGCGGATCGAGCACCAGCATGGTCCGGGCAAGGCTCGCGATGGCGGCCCCGTTCATGACGTCGGCGCGACCGTAGCGGCGCACCATGTTGGCGGCGAAATCCTTGCCGAAGCGCTTGTCACGCAAGGCGAACGCCACGTCCTCGTAACGCGTGATCAGCCAGAAGCCCTGCGGCGTCTTGAAGACCGGCGCCGTCTCGCGGAGGCGGCGATAGAACGGGTAAGGGTCGGCGATGAAGGCCGGATCGAGCGGATTGAACTCGAGCGGCACGCCTTCCACGACGGGCGGAGTCATGTCGTTCATGCCCGTTTCCTTAGCACGAAGCACGTTGCGGTGCGAACGAGCGGGTTTTGCCTTCTGCCGCGGAGGAAAACTGTTCAAGCCGCACAGTCAGTGCTCTAGCATCCCACCATGTTCGCGCTCACACAGGGACTACGTCGCGCCGCCCAGACCAAGCCCAACGGTGTCTCGACACATTTTGCCGGCCGCCACCGGATCTGGCAGCAGACCATGGACCGGGTGAGCCGCGTCGCCGGCGCACTGGTCGCGCTGGGCGTGCGACCCGGCGACCGCGTGGCGATCCTGGCCCTGAACAGCGACCGCTACTTCGAGCTGATGTACGCCATCCCCTGGGTCGGCGCCGCCCTGGTGCCGATCAATACGCGGCTGGCGGCGCCGGAGATCGAGTACATCCTGTCCGACTCGGGCGCCGTGGCGCTGTTCATCGACACCGCCATGTCCCACCACCTCACGCCGCTCGAAGACAAGATGCCGAGCGTGCGCGAGGTGATCTGGCTCGACGACACGTCGGGACCGGAAGGCCTGCTGCATTTCGAGGATCTCACCAACTACGACCCGGCACCCGACGTCGGTGCCGCCAACGACGACCTGGCCGGCCTCTTCTACACCGGCGGCACCACGGGACGCGCCAAGGGCGTGATGCTCACCCACACCAACCTGGTGGCGAACGCCTTGAACGGCATCGCCGGCATCGGCTTCACCGGCGACACGACCTACATCCATTCAGGGCCGATGTTCCATCTCGCCGACGGCGCCTCGACCTTCGGCGTCACCATGGCCGGCGGGCGCCACGCCTTCGTACCCCGCTTCGAGCCGGTCGAGGTCCTGCAGACCATCCAGAGCGAGAAAGTGACGCACGCGCAGTTCGTTCCGACCATGATCAACATGATCGTCAACCATCCGCGCTTCGCCGATTTCGACATCCGCACGCTCGCCTTCATCCTCTACGGCGCCTCGCCGATGCCCGAGGGCGTGCTGCGCAGGGCCATGCAGGTGATGCCGCACGTCAAGCTGATGCACGCCTACGGCATGACCGAGGCGGCGCCGATCGTCACTCTGCTCGACCCGCGCTACACGACGCTCGACGGGCCGTTCGCCGGCAAGCTGAAGTCGTGCGGCCAGGTGGCGCTGGGCTGCGAGATCAAGGTGGTCGACGCCAACCGGGAGGAAGTGCCGCGCGGCACGGCGGGCGAGCTCGCGATCCGCGGCGCCAACATCATGAAAGGCTACTGGAACAAGCCGGCCGAGACTGCGGCCGTGCTGAAGGACGGCTGGTACTACTCGGGCGACGGCGCCTACATGGACGATCAGGGCTTCGTCTACATCGTCGACCGCCTGAAGGACATGATCATCTCGGGCGGCGAGAACGTCTACTCGGCCGAGGTCGAGAACGCGATCTCGCTGCTCGCCGGCGTCAGCGAGGTCGCGGTGATCGGCGTGCCCGACGAGCGCTGGGGCGAGCGCGTGCACGCCATCATCGTCCCCAAGGCGGGCGTCAGCCTCAGCGCCGACGACGTGATGGAGCACTGCCGTGGCCAGATCGCCGGATACAAATGCCCGCGCGGCATCGACTTCCGCGACACGCCGTTGCCGCTGTCGGGCGCCGGCAAGGTGCTGAAGCGCGAGCTGCGCGAGCCCTACTGGAAGGGCTTCACCAAGTCGGTGAATTAGGAGCGCTGTTCCTTGCTGTGCGGAAAGATCAGCGACTGCAGGAAGCTCAGCACGTACCAGACCGCCAGGAAGGCCAGGCATTCGAGCGCGAAGCTCTTGAATTTGAAGAAGAACTCGGCGATGCCGAAGGAGATGAGGAACGGCACCGCCTCCTGCTTCGCCGCAACGAGAAGGCCGAGATCCTTGATGAGTGAGAACACTATATCCCCCGTTTCCAGAACAACGCATCATTGAAGGCGCACTGCCCTTCGCATTCAAGTCAATCCGCGATGCCTGCCATCCCCTACTACGACTGGATCGCCCATCACGCCGGCCGCCGGCCGACCAGGCTTGCGATCCACGACCTCCAGACGGCCCGCAAGTTCACCTATGCCGACCTCCATGCCCGCACCGACAGGCTGGCGGCCGCACTCGCAGCGAGGGGCATCGGCAAGGGCGACCGGGTGGCCCTGCTCGCGCCCAACTGCGCCGAATACTTCGAGCTGCAATTCGCCTGCGGGCGGCTCGGCGCCATCATGCTGCCGCTCAACTGGCGGCTCGCCGTGCCGGAGCTGCAGTACATCCTGCGCGATTCGACGCCGTCGCTCCTCATCCATGACAGCAGCTTCGCCGATCAGGCTCGCCAGCTGTCGACTGAGCTGCTGGAGATCGATCACGACCGCGCGGCCAGCTCCTACGAGCAGGCGCTGGCATCGGCGCCGCCACCTGCCCCGCCGGTCGCGCTCAGCCACGATGACATCGCCATGGTGATGTACACCTCGGGTACGACCGGCCATCCCAAGGGCGCCATCATCACCCACGGCATGAACTTTTGGAACTGCGTGAACCTCGGCATTCCGGCCATGATCACGCCCGAGACCGTGCAACTCGTGATCCTGCCGCTGTTCCACACCGGCGGCCTCAATTGCTATGCCAATCCAGTGCTGCACGCCGGCGGAACTATTCTGGTGATGCGCGCCTTCGATCCCGGTGCCGCGCTCGACTGCATCTCCGATCCTGCGTTCGGCATCACCCACTTCTTCGGCGTGCCGGCGCCTTACCAGTTCATGATGCAGCATCCCAAATTCCAGGGCACGGACCTGTCGCGCCTCAGGATCGCCGGCGTCGGCGGTGCGCCCTGCGCGCTCGCCATCCTGGAGGGATGGAGCGCCCGCGGCGTGCCGCTGGTGCAAGGCTGGGGCATGACCGAGACCAGCCCCGCCGGCACCATGCTCGATGCCGCCGACGCCATCCGCAAGGTCGGCTCGGCCGGCAAGGCGCTGATGCACACCGCCATCCGCATCGTCGACGACGAAGGCAACGACGTGCCGGCGGGCGGCATCGGCGAGCTGCTGATCAAGGGGCCCAACATCACGCCCGGCTACTGGAACAAGCCCGAGGCCACGGCGAGCGCCTTCACTGACGGCTGGCTGCATACGGGCGACGCCGCGCGCCAGGACGAGGAAGGCTTCGTCTATATCGTCGACCGCTGGAAGGACATGTACATCTCGGGCGGTGAGAACGTTTATCCGGCCGAGGTCGAGAACGTCCTGTTCGAGATCCCGGGCGTCGCCGACGCCGCGATCATCGGTGTGCCCAACGAGCGCTGGGGCGAGGTCGGCCTGGCGATCATCGTGCGCAGGACTGGCGAGACGCTGGAGGAAGGCGACGTCATCCGCCACTGCCTCGGCAAGCTCGCCAAGTTCAAGGTGCCGCAGTCGGTCGCCTTCGTCGACGTCCTGCCACGCAACGCCACCGGCAAGGTGCTGAAACGCGAGCTGCGCGCTCAGTTCGTCGGTTCGAACAGGCCGGCGATCACTTAGGAGCCTTCCTCCCCAGCGAAGCTGGGGAGGTGGCGCCGTCATACGGCGTCGGAGGGGTCATGGGTGCCGTCCTCGACGCTCATGACCCCTCCGCCCGCTGCGCGGGCACCTCCCCATCGAAGACGATGGGGAGGCAACCTTCTAAACCAGCGGCACGTAATCGTATTCGCCCACACCCTGCAGGATCAGGAAGGTGAGCGAGGTCTTGCCGGCGTTGGTCACCAGGTGCGGCCGGCCGGGCGCCGCCACGAAGGTCTCGCCGGGCTTCAGGCGGACCTCTTCCTTGGGCTGCTGCAGGAACAGCCGCATCTCGCCTTCCAGGACGTAGAACGTATCGCTGATGTTGGTGTGGTAGTGCCAGGGCACGGTTTGCGTCGGCGAGAGCTGCAGCTCGCTGATGCGGAAGCCGGGACGCTCGGCGTGGCGGTCGCGGCGCTCGACCTCGTACAGATGACTGGCATCCTTGACGGGCTGAAGTCTGCGTTCGGCCTTCATCATCGATCCATCCTTTCGCAAGGGATCGGGACCCATTATGAACCTCCGCATGATCACGATCTACGGCGTCCACCGCTCCCGCGCCTCGCGCAACATCTGGCTGGCCCACGAACTCGGCATCCCCTTCAAGTTGGTGCCGGTGATCCAGCGTTATCGCCTCAAGGAGCCGATTCCGGCGGACGTGGTGCACACCAAGTCGCCGTCGTTTCTCGAGGTCAATCCCAATGGCCACATCCCGACTCTGGAGGATGACGGCCTCGTGCTGCACGAATCGCTCGCCATCAATCTCTATCTTGCCAGGAAGCATGCTGGCCCGCTGGCGCCATCCACTGTCGGAGAAGAGGGCTTGATGAGCATGTGGTCGCTGTGGGCCGCGACCGAAGTCGAGCCCCATTCGCTGTCGATTGCGCAGAACGGTCCCACCGCCGAAGCGATCGATGCCCTGCGCGCGCCCTTCGCGGTGCTGCAGAAAGCGCTTCCAAATGGCTTCCTTGTCGGCGATCGTTTCACGGTCGCTGACATAAACGTCGCGGAAGTCGTGCGCTATGCCGAGGGCGCCACGGAGCTCTTCGAAAAAGCGCCCAGGGTGAAGACCTGGTTCGAGACCTGTCGCGCCCGTCCTGCCTATCGGAAGATGTGGGACGCGCGCGAGAAGGAGCCGGCCTAAAAAAGTTCGGCATTCCGCCTCTCGGATGCTGTAGTCATGATGCAATGCGAAAAGCCGATTCCCACAAGGCTACGCATGGCCTAGGCTTGACTACGCGGCGAGCTCTCGAGACCGCTGCGGACCAGGTCGATGGCGGCCATGGCAGGCTCGGCGTGTATCGCCGTTCGGTCGCCGACTAGGGGCAGAAGGTCTATGAGGATTCTCGCGGAAACGGCGGAACGCAGCATCGTGACGGTGCTGGCGGTGGATACCGTCAATTCCACCGGCCATATCGCCGGCGATGATCCAGACGATGCCCAGGAACTGCTGGATCGCATCTACGAGCACCTCGACGGGACAATCCGGCGCGCCGGCGGCCTGATGGTGAACTATTCTGGAGACGGCGGCATCGCCGTCTTCGGCTGGCCGACTTCGATGGAAGACCATGCCGATCGCGCCTGCGAGACGGCCTGGCTGATCCAGCATCCCGCCACGGAGGCCGGTCGCATTCGCGACATGCTCAATCGGCCTATCCGTTTCCGGGTTGGTATCCATTCGGGTCTGGTCGGCTTGCGGCGCATGGACATGCAGATCGGCTCGCGGCTCGATCCGGTCGGCGGCACCGTTCACATCGCGGCTGCCCTGCAGAAGATAGCGCCACCCGACAGCGTCTTCGTGAGCTCGAAGACCGTCGAATTGTGCCGCTCGGCGCTCGACCTCGCGCCGCTCGACGACGTCAAGATCCTGAAGCAGATCGCCGCGAGCGCCTACAGCCTGTCCGGCCCGCCGCGTGCGCGCGGCATCGGCGACAGCGATTCTCGCAACTACCGCACCCCGCTGGTTGGCCGCCAGCGCGAGCACGACTCGGTTCGGCACGCCCTCGGCCGCCAGGACCCCGGCTGCCGCGCCATCGCCGTGATCGGCGAACCGGGCATCGGCAAGAGCAGGCTTGCAGCCGCGATCATTCAGGACGCCCAGCAAAGCAGCCGGCTTGTCCTGATCTTCCGGGGCGATTCGCAACGCCGCACGACGCCGTACTCGGCGGTGCGCTCGCTGATCCTGGCGGCCTCGTCGCTCAGCGAGACGGCGACGGACGATGACATCGTGGCCGGCCTGACCGCCGCCGGCATCGAACACGTCAAGGACGGCCCGCTGGCTACCGTGCTGCTGGCCAAGGCCGGCGGCGAAAGGTCGGGCCAATTGACCCAGACCCAGGTCGCCCGAACGCTGGTCGAGGCGCTTACGACACTGACGGCGGGCATGTCGACCCTGGTCGTGGTCGAGGACCTGCATCTCCTCGACCTCGAAAGCATCTACTGCCTGCGGCTGATGGGCGAGAACACGGCATGCGAGCCCTGTACGCTGCTGGTGACGGGGCGACCCGAGTCGCTTGCCGAGGCCCGCGACATCGCCACCACCGTGCTTCGCCTCGACCCTCTGCCGCGGGCCGAGATGCGTGAGCTTGCCCAACGCCTATGGCCGCCGGATGCACCGCAACCGGCCATCCTGGAGACAGTGCTCGACCGAGCGGATGGCGTGCCGTTCGTGCTCGAACAGATCGTCCTGTCGATCCAGGACGCCTCCAGCGAGGGCGTCAAGCTGGTGCCGCAGAGCGTCCAATCGGTGATCCATGCCCGCCTGAATCGCCTTCCGCCGGGAGCCAAGGAGTGCGCCCAGGCGCTGAGCGTGCTGGGCAACGAGGTAGAGATCGATGTCGCTCTGCAGGTGTTGAACAAGGACAGCGAAACACTGATGCGCGAATGTGCCGAGCTCGAGCGGCTGGAGATCGTCCAGCCGTCGATCGGCACGTCGATCCGTTTTCGTCACGCCATCGTCGCGGAGGCCTGTTCGGAGACGGTGCCGGGACCGCGGCGGCGGGAACTGCATCGCGCGGCGATCGCCGCCATTACCGCGACCTATTCCGATCTCGGGGCGCAGTTCGAGCGCCTGGCCTTCCACGCCGAAAGCGCGCGCAACGACGAACAGGCGCTGGAATATCTATGGCTGGCCGGATTGCGCGCCCGCCGCAGTTCGTCGGGCGGATCGCTGTTCCTCATCTTCCAGCGTGCGATGCAATGCGTCGAAAGGATCGGCGAGCCGGCGGAAAGGCGGTTCGTCGACTTCGTGTTGATGGCCTTCGCCCAGCTCCTGCAGATCGGCGAGTTCACCAAGATGATACCCTACCTGCCGCGCGCCCTGGAGCTCGCCCAGAGCCAGGATCGGCCGGAGAGGGTCTGCGCCGCCTTGTGTCACATGGGCCTGGTAAGCTGGTTCAAGGGCCGCTACGTCGACTGCCGCGAGCAGAGCGAAAGGGCGCTGGCGATCGCCACCGAGCTCGACAATCTTCCCCTGAAATTCAGCGCCAAGTTCATGTTGGCCACCGCGCTCTACGGAATGGGAGAGATCAAGCAGGCGATCGACATGCAGCTCGAGCTGCGCGACACGTTCGGCGGCCCGCTCGAGGCGGCGCGCCTGGGCGCCGCCGCCATCCCCAGCTCGATCGTCCGCTCCTTCCTGGGCTGGTTCATGATGGAGGTGGGCCAATATGAGCAGGGGCTGAGCCATGCCGAGGAGGCCCTGGAAATCGCCACCCGGGAAGGCGAGCCCTACTCCGAGCTTCTTGCCCGGCTGGGCCTGGGCCGCAACCTGCTGAAGCTGCGGCGTGACCGTGATGCCGCGGATTGCCTGCAAGTCGCGATCAATCTCGTCGATCAATACGGCTACGATCCGGCATTGCCGCACGCCGTCGGCCTGCTGGCGAGCGCGCTGGCCCGGACAGGAGAGCCGGCGAAAGCCGTGTGGGCCGTCGAGGCGTGGCTGGCGCGCGGCCTGCAGGACCGCACCGGCCGGCTCGAGCTCTACTACCTGAACGCGGGTTACGCCGAGGCGCTGGCCCAGCTGGGATCGTCGTCGGACGCTCTCGCCGCGATCAACCGCGCGCTCGATGTCGCGCGCAACATCAACAACCCGTGCCTGATCGTGCAGGGTCTCGGCGTGCGTGCCGGCCTGCTGGCGGCGTTCGAACCCGACTCGACGCAGATTTCCGCCGATATCGCCGAACAGACGAGCCTCTGCCGGCGCTACGGCCTGGTTGCCGACGAACAGCTCAGGTTTTCTTCGGCCAGTCCGGCAGAACACTGACGAAGCGCGTCGACAGGCCGATATTCACCTGCGCGAACTTCTTGAGTTCGCCGGCCGGGCCCGCGACCTTCTTCAGTCCCTTCAGCCGACCCGCCGCCTTCAGGCACTCCGTGAGGAGGTAGAGCGCGATCCGGTCCCTGCCCCAGCAAAGACGGCCAGGCTTCTTGGGGTCGTCCTTCTGGGAATCGCCGAACAGCAGGTAGTTCTCCATCTTGCGCTCCGGCCCCGGAAGTATGGGAGCGAGCGAGAACTGCATGGGCTTCGGGAAGGCGTCGGGATCGAAGCATGCCGCGTATATGACGGCGGCGATCCAATCGTCTTTGCGGACCCAGTCGTTGCCGTACTGGTCGTCCTGATTGGCGCGCCGCATCAGCAGCTTGACGGTGGGGTTGAGTCGCCAGGTCTCGTAGAGCAGCCGTTCGATGCCTTCATTGAACACGGCCTGCGACGGCGTGACCGTCATGAGAAGCTGAATGAGCGACGGCAGATCGATGCCGTTGGTCAACGCCGTGTCGACGACCCCACCCAGCGTCGGTGCGATGACGATTGCCGAGCTCGCGACTTCCAACAGCAGCATGCGGACCAAGCCGTAATAGGCCTCGACCGACAGACCGGCGCTCGTGAACTGCTTCTCCAGGGAGACGAATGCCGCCAGCAGATTGGCATTCGCCGCGCGCGGCTGCTTTCTGGCTTTTACGATCAGCGTATCGATATGCGTCAGGAACTCGCGACCTGCCTGCACACCAAGCCCCTTCAGTTCCTCCTGCTGCAGATAATTGCCGACGATGTCGACGAACATCAGGATCGACCAGACCTGCCACGTCGCCAGGCCGACGTTGTCGGGCTTGCCGCCTTTGAGCGCGACCAGCCAGTCCGGGTCGATCTGGCTCAGATGCTGACGAGAGAACCGTACGGCAGGAGCCATTTCGGTCAACCAGTCCGGACCAGGCGTGCCAAACAAGTCGCTGATGACGTTGTAGGTCGTGACGGCTCCCAGGTCATAGACGATGTCGATGGCTCGGCGGGACGTCGTTTGCCGCAGCGCCGTCTCGATGCTCTGTTTCGTGATCCGTCCCAGGCGCGTGTAGACGGACTCTTCCTTGGTCGACAGCGCCGCCCAGCCCGCCTCCAGTATCTTGATCATGAGGCCGCGCACCGCGCCGGTGGCGGCGTCCGGCTGCGTGCTGACGATCATGTCGAAGCCCGGGCTGATGGTCTGAACGGCCTCGTGGTAGTGAGCGACCGAGGCGATCATGCCGTTGCTCGCATTGGGCCGCATGCTGAGCGCCTGCTTGACATGATCGACGCGTGCCACGAACGCGACCGGCGCGGCGCCAGCATCGCCGAGTCCTGCCGACGGCATGCCGACACGCACGACGTCTCTTGCTCCCGAGAAGATCTGGGCGGCAAAGCCCTTGATCCGCTCCTCGCTGAAAAGCGAGGGAGCGGTGGCATCGCCCATGCTGCGGCCTTCGTAGGGCAACCTCTGAGGTTCGAACTTGTTGCCTTGCGCGATCTCCGCCACGGCCTTGACGCCGGGGGCGAAGAAATAATCGCCGCCGCGCGTGATGACGAAGGGCGGCAGACCTGTCACCGGCGCCGCCGCGCCGGGTTCGAGGAAGGAATCGGTCGGTCTGCCGAGATTGGCGCCGGTCAGCGGACAACGATTGAGGCCGGCCTGGCCCAGGATCTCGCCCTTGTTGAGCCAGTCGGCCTGTATCACCTCGAACTGCAGATCCAGTCGCGAATTGGCAGCGATGAACAACAGGCCCCGCTTGCGGCCGTCGCCCGATGACTCCATCGGCAGCAGGGGGCCGCCGTAGGCCATGCCGCGACGCAGGATGCGATGTCGGCGCACGTCGTTGGTGCCGCCGATATCGCGCGGATTGGACCGACGAATATGCGATCCGAGAGGGCAGCGCCGTCCTTGCGGATCGTCGGCAGCGTAGCGGAAATCGTTGAGAAGCCCGTCGGAATCCCGGCCCAGCTCCACCGGCGCATCGGGCGCCATGGTCAGCGGGGTACCGTTCGGCCAGCGCCCGACGAACTGCGCAGCGAGCTTGTCCTGGGCGGCGCGGTCGTTTGGTCGCTGGCGTGCCAGATACGCACGAAACGCCGTGACGTCCTGTTCGAGCTTGCGGAAGACCAGGAACGTACTGCCTTCGCGCAGCAAGTCGTGGGCGGGCAGATCGTGCTTGTTGCCGTCTTCATCCTTCTCGCTGAGGTAGATCTCGCCATGGGCGACCGGCGTCCAGGTGCGGTTGCGGCTCGGCGTGCCACCGCCCGGCGGTGGATCGCCGAGGTTCATGTCGACGAACGGCTGGCTTATGCCGTCGCGAAAGCCGAAATGCTCCATGCGATACGGCGGACGGATGGCCCGCCCGTTCCTGTCGACCTCGTAGGGATCTTCGCCGAGCTCGATGTGCAGGACTTCCATGCCCAGCGGCAGGCACAGGAGGGTCAAGACGGTACGCAGCGTCTCGCCTCGGCCAGCGGTGCTTTCGTTGAAGGCGCTCACATCGTCGCGCAGCCGTCGGCGAACATCCTCCGAGATCGGATCGTCATCGCCGTCGACCAGGTAGCCACCGGTGAAATAGCCGTGCACGCAGTCGAGGCCGAGGACCCCCTCCCAGTTCTCCGGCGCGCTCGGCCCGACGTCGCCGAGCCGCTCGGCGCGGGCCGCCATGCCTTGCCTGAAGGCTTCGGGGAACGAGGAGAGAGTCGCCTCGTTCAGCTTCAGCGCCTTCAGCCCCGGGAAGGTGAAGGCGAAATTGATCGGCACCGGATCCCATTCCTGGTCGCGGCCCCGCGTCACGCCGCTTTCGGTGGCCTCGCTGCGCAGGACGCCAGGCCCGACGGTGCCGTCCTTCGGTTTTGCCTGGGCCGGTGCGAACTGTCGGAGCAGTTCGTAGGCGAATACGCCGAGAAGGCCTCCCGACATCGCCTTGCGCCCCGCAGCGGCGGCAGAGCCGCCGAACTTCGACACGAAAGCGTTGAAGTTGGCGGGATTCGAAAGCGTCAGAAATGCCGCGCGCGCGACGTCTGCCTTGATCGGCGTGGCGAAGCTCGGCGGCAGCCGGGCGAACGCCCCCTTCGAAAAGTCCTCGATGGCCTGGAAGAGGAGCTCGTACTCCTTCTGCCCGGGATCACTTTGCGGGGGCACCCGGATTCCCGCGTTCTCGCACTCTCTCCTGAGGTTCTTCCAGAAGTCGTCCGACTTGGCCTCGACGAGGATCTTCAGCCAGTCGAGGAAGGGTTGCGCGGGGGCCAGCGGGTCGTCGAACTCGACCGGTGGCGCGCTGGCCGCAGCTTTGGCATCGAGCGCAAGCGCAATCTGTTTCAGGCTGGCTGCCAGCCGGGCCTTGGACATGATCCGGAAGAAAAAGAACAGCGACCAGTTGCGCGTGGTGCCGTCGACAAAGCGTGAAGCCCGGCCGAGATTGGCCTGCACCGAGGTCGCAAGCCTCGAAGATACCGGCGGCAGCCGGCCTGCCTCGCCATCGTATGCCATGACCGTCCCCGTTCAGCTCTTCGATTTGTAGACGCCGCCACCGGTCGGAAAATCGCCGGCGTATTGCTGTGTCCTTGCCAGGAATTGATCGAACAGGTCGTCCAGGGACTTCACGCGCGATCCGTTCGCCGGCCGCACCTCGGCCACGAACTCGTCGAAGCGACGTTTGAAATCCTGGAGCTGCTTGATGCGGACCACCGAAAGGTCGCCATAGCGCGAGTAGAAGAGATTGGTATCGATCTGGTATCGCTTGATCCAGGACCAGAACCCTTCGAAGTTTCGCGTCGTGTCGAAGTCTTCGCAATTGCGGAAGAGCATATCGAAGTCTTCGGCGATGAACTGCGCGATGTCGCGGAAATAGACCCGGATGTCGCCGTCGAATTCGACGAGCGTCAGAAGCCACGAGTGAATCGTCGGCGACTTTCCGCCGGTCTCGAGCGGAAAATAGTCGTCGAACGGTTTGGGTATCTTCCTGCCGCCAACCTCGTCGTACACCACACCCGGGACATCGGAATAGACCAGGAACTGCTCTGGTCGGATGATGATCATCCGGCCGAAATGAATCGTGCGGATCCTGTCGAGCTCGATCGGGATGCCCTGCTGAACCCGTGCCGTGAGATTGTCGATCGAAAACCGCAGTCGCTCTTCGTAGGTCCGACGCTCGCCGGGAACCCGGCCGAGCTTGATCGGCGCCAGGACTGCGATCTCCGATACCTGACCGGTCGTCTTGGACTTCACCCATTTGAGTGGCGTGGAAGGGGACATGCTTCGACCTGACCTGCTGTTGGCGTCATCAAACCTTCATGGGATAGCGGGCGTCGCGGCAGTCATGCTGGCGCAGCCTATGCTCCGAACAATGATCTTGATCGTGGGTGCCGCGAGCCCGATCGGCAAGCAGAGCGCTCGTCGCCGCTCCAGCCAATGCCTCCGACGTCGTTACGCCGGCATTTCCGCCCCACTGCCGCATCCCCGCTCCCCAGCGACGCGGCTCGCTGCGGTTGAAGACCGGAAGCAGCCGCGACTATCAATACGGTAGTGGGAACTCTAGCGGCACTCCAGATCTGATCTGTGCGAAAAGTCACACAGCGAGCGCAAGCCGATCGATTGACGCCGTAAAGCCCGCCCGCTCGTAGAATCGCCGGGCGTCGCGGTTGAAGGCATGCACGGCCACGCCGACATGGCTGGCCCCCTGCCCCCGGGACCAGTCGACGGTCGCCTCGATCAGCAGGCGACCGATGCCATGGCCGCGCCGGTCGGAATGCACGACGAGATTGTCCAGCTCGATCACCTTGAGCGGGATGGCGCCGGCGAAGGCCGAGGGTGGCCGGGTCAGCAGCACGGCCAGGCCGACGACTTTGGGACCCTGCTCCGCCACCAGTACCGTCGAGCCCGGCCCGGCAAGCCACTGCTCGATCTGTCCGCGGGTGCGCGCCGGCCCGTCGAAGCGACGAAAGACGTCCGACCGCGCCAGGCGATGGAATTCGTCCAGCTCGTCGAACAGCGCGACCAGGGCTTCGTAGTCGCCCATGGTCGCCCGGCGGATTCGAGCTGGCCCGCAGCTCACGCCGCCAGCACCAGCCGGTCGGCCGCGGTGGCGAAGCCGAAGCTCTCGTAGAAGCGCCGGGCGCCGCCCACGCCGACGACTGCCTCGACCTGCGCCGCACGGCGCTGGCGCGCCCATTCCACGACAGCCGCCAGCAGGCGCCGGCCGATCCGTTGGCCGCGCTGGTCGGGATGCACCACCAAGTTGTCGACCTCGACCACCTTGTGCATGCCGCCGCTCGCCTTGGGCATGATGCGCGTCAGCAGCACGGCGACGCCCAGCACGCCGATCTCACTCTGCGCCACCAGGAGCGTGGTGCCGGGGGTCTCCAGCCACGTCAGCACCTGCTCGCGGGCATGCGCGGGGTCGTCGAGCAGGGCGACCAGCGCCTCGCAGTCGCGCGGGCCCGCCAGGCGCACGCGTATCGACGGCGGCAGCACCGTTCTCTCTTCAGCTTCCAAGATAGACATCTCGTCCTCCGTTTGCGGTCTCGCCGCCGCCCGGAGGCCCTCTCCAGAAAACACAGAAGCCGCCGGGAAGCGGCGGCTTCGTCAGGTCACAACCCTTCGCGCCGCCTATTTCAGCAGCGTAAAGTACCAACCCTTCTGGAGCAGGTTCATGGTCATGAACATTGTATAAGCCCGCGACGGTGGCGCTGTCAACGCGGGCTCCAGTATCGTCGCGCCCATGAACGCTTCCCTCTCGACCGCCGCTCCCTGGTGGCGCCCCAACACCGGCGACAGGCTGATCATCCGCGGCGACCGTCCCCTCGTCGGCGCCTACCCGATCAGCGGCGCCAAGAATGCCGTGTTGCCGTTGATGGTGTCGGCTCTGCTGACACCGCATCTGGTGACGCTGCGAAACGTGCCGGCCAATCTCGATGTCGCCGTGCTGGCGGCGCTGCTGCAGCGCCTGGGCTGCGACATGCATTGGTCGACGAGCGAGCGAGGCCTCGCCGTGACGATCGCTGCCGATCGCGTCCAGCCTCAGCGCATCGACCCCGAGCTGGTCACCCGCATGCGCGCCTCGGTGCTGCTGCTCGGCGGGTTGCTGGCCCGCTGTGGAGAGGCCGCCCTCCCGATGCCGGGCGGCGATGCCATCGGTCTGCGCGGCATCGACTTCCATATCGCAGGGTTGCGCGCCATGGGTGCCACGATCGAGCTCACCGACGGCATCATCCGAGCGACGGCGCGCGGCGGCCTCAGCGGCGCCGATATCCTGCTGCCCCAACCGTCGGTTGGCGCCACCGAGAATCTTCTGCTGGCGGCCGTTGCCGCGGCGGGCACGACGACCATCCGCAATGCCGCCCGCGAACCGGAAATCGCCGACCTCGCCGCCTGCCTGATCGCGATGGGCGCCACGATCACGGGCCTTGGCACTCATGTCCTGACGATCGAGGGTGGTGCGCTGCTGGGCGGCGCCGTCCACACCGTTCTGCCCGACCGCATCGAGTTCGGCACGCTTGCCTGCGCCGCCGCCCTGACCGATGGCGAACTGCTGCTGCCGAACGGGCGCATCGGGTTGCTCGGCACCGCAGCGCCCGCCTTCGCGGCTGCCGGGGTCGCCCTGCAGGAAACGGAAAAAGGCATCATCGCCCGTCGCGCAGCGACAGATCTTCGTGGCATCGACATCACGACGCAGCCCTATCCCGGCTTCGCCACCGATCTGCAGGCGCCGGCGATGGCGCTCCTGACCATGGCATCAGGCGCGAGCACCATCACCGAGACGATCTTCGAGCAACGCTTTCGCCACGTCGACGAGCTGCGCAAGATGGGCGCCGACATCGTCGTGCGCGGCCGCACGGCGCTGATCCGCGGCGTCGAGCGCCTGCGTGGCGCCTCGGTCGCCTGCACCGACGTGCGGGCGGCGGCGGCGCTGGTGCTCGCCGGGCTCGGCGCTGGGGGAGAAACCACGCTGCGCGGCCTCGACCACCTGGATCGCGGCTACGACGACATGGCGGCGAAGCTCGCCGCCTGCGGCGCAGATATAGCGCGCAGCTAGCTAGTTTCTGTCTCGAAAGGGTCTTTGTTGCAGGGATTGCGGTCATTTTTCGACGTCGCGAGCGAGGGGTGAAGGTCGGCTGCAGCGTGTTGGGTGGTAAGTGCTGGCGGTTTGGCGGTGGCGAGCGGCCAGACAG
>JACPOB010000098.1 GCA_016185145.1 Rhodospirillales bacterium
GGTCGAGTACTTCGTGTCGTACTACGACTACTACCAGCCCGAAGCCTACGTGCCGCGCACCGACACCTACATCGAGAAGGATTCGTCGATCAACGAGCAGATCGACCGCATGCGCCACTCGGCGACGCGCGCCCTGATGGAACGCGACGACGTGATCATCGTCGCCTCGGTGTCGTGCATCTACGGCATCGGCCCGCTCGAGAACTACCAGACCATGACCTTCCGGCTGCACAAGGGCCAGAAGATCGACCGCACCTCCCTTCTGCGCCGCTTCGTCGAGCAGCAGTACAAGCGCAACGACAATGCCTTCCAGCGCGGCACCTTCCGTGTACGCGGCGACACCGTCGACTTGTTCCCGGCCCACTACGAGGACAAGGCCTGGCGCATCGAGATGTTCGGCGACGAGATCGAATCGATCGTCGAGTTCGATCCGCTGACCGGCGAGAAGACGGCGACGCTGTCGGACATCGTGGTCTATGCCAACAGCCACTATGTGACGCCGCGGCCGACGATGCAGAAGGCGATCGAGCAGATAAAGAACGACCTCAAGCAGCGGCTTGACGAATTCAACCGCGCCGGCCGGCTGCTCGAAGCGCAGCGGCTGGAGCAACGCACGCTGTTCGACATCGAGATGCTGGAGACGACCGGCGCCTGCGCCGGCATCGAGAACTATTCGCGCTATCTCACCGGACGCAAGCCGGGCGAGCCGCCGCCCACGCTGTTCGAGTACTTCCCCGAGCGCTCGCTGCTGATCGTCGACGAGAGCCATGTCACGGTACCGCAGATCGGCGGCATGTTCCGCGGCGACTTCAATCGCAAGAGCGTGCTGGCCGAGTTCGGCTTCCGCCTGCCCTCGGCGATCGACAACCGGCCGCTCAAGTTCGAGGAGTGGGAAACGCTGCGACCGCAGACGACGTTCGTCAGCGCCACCCCCGGGCCGTGGGAGATGGAGCGCACCCAGGGCATCTTCATCGAGCAGGTGATCCGCCCGACCGGCCTGATCGACCCCACGGTGATCATCCGGCCGGTCGAGAAGCAGGTCGACGACCTGATCGCCGAGTGCCGCGACTGCGCCAAGAAGGGCCAGCGCGTGCTGGTCACGGTGCTGACCAAGCGCATGGCCGAGGACCTCGTGGAGTACATGCACGAGGCCGGCATCCGCTGCCGCTACCTGCATTCGGACATCGACACGCTGGAGCGCATCGAAATCATCCGCGACCTGAGGCTCGGCGCGTTCGACGTGCTGGTCGGCATCAACCTCCTGCGCGAAGGTCTCGACATTCCGGAATGCGCCCTGGTCGCCATTCTCGACGCCGACAAGGAAGGCTTCCTGCGCTCGCCGACCTCGCTGGTGCAGACGATCGGCCGCGCCGCGCGCAACGTCGACGGCCGGGTCATCCTCTACGCCGACCACATGACCGATTCGATCAAGTACGCCATGGCCGAGACCGAGCGGCGGCGCGCCAAGCAGATGGCCTACAACAAGGAGCACGGCATCACGCCGGCCTCGGTGAGGAAGAACATCGCCGAGATCCTGCAGTCGACGGCCGAGCGCGACCACTACACGGTCGACACCGGCGTGTCGGGCGACGTGCACCTGGTCGGCCACAATCTGCGCACCCACATCGCCGAGCTGGAGAAGCGCATGCGCGATGCCGCGGCCAACCTGGAATTCGAGGAGGCCGCCCGCATCCGCGACGAGATCCGGCGACTCGAGGCCAACGAGCTCGAACTGCCGGGCCAGGCCGCCAGCGCCAATGTCGGCGTGCATCTCGGCAAGATGCAGCACAGCCGCGTCTTCCGCGGCGTGCGCACCGGCTCGGGCGGCCGCGGCAAGCAGGCCCGACGCAGCGGCCGTTAGTCATGCTCTTCCGGACCGCGAGCCTCCGGCTCGCTCAGATTCATGAGCGAGCCGGAGGCTCGCGGTCCGGAAGAGCATGATCATGAAATGGTGGACAGTCACCGTCCTCCTCGCGCTGGTCCTCGCCGGCGAAGCCTCGGCGCAGACTCGCGAGCAGGTCATCCGCATCCCGACCGTGGGCGGCGTCTCGATGCTCGCCACCGTCATGCGCCCGCCGGGCGAGCAACGCCGTCCTTTGGTCGTCATCAACCACGGCTCGCCGGCCATCGCCTCGCAGCGGCCCGAAATGGCCTTGCCGCGCTACGAACCGCTGTCGTCATGGTTCGTCGAACGCGGCTATGTCGTGGTCCTGCCGCTGCGCCGCGGCTACGGCGACACCGGCGGCGAATGGGTCGAGAGCTATGGCGACTGCCACGGGCCGGATTACTACACGGCCGGCCTGCGCGGCGCCGAGGACATCCAGGCCGCGCTCGATCTGATGCGCCGGCAGCGCTACGTCCTGCCCGACCGCTCCCTCATCGTCGGCCAATCGGCGGGCGGCTGGGCGACGCTCGCCCTATCCAGCCGGAACCCGCCGGGCGTGTCCGGCATGATCGACTTCGCAGGCGGCCGCGGCGGCCATCAGAGGCTGCCGGAGGGCGGCATGGGCAACTGCACACCCAGTGTCCTCGTGACGGCGGCCGGCAAGTATGGCGCCACGGCGCGCGTACCGACCCTGTGGATCTACACCGCCAACGACAGCTTCTTCGAGCCAAGTCTCGCGCGGCGCATGTTCGAGGCCTACAACGCCGCCGGCGGCAAGGGCGTCTATCGGCCGCTCGGCGCCTTCGGCAAGGACGGCCACAGCCTCGCCGGCAGCGACAGCGGTGTTGTGATATGGTCGGGCCCGGTCGGCGAGTTCCTTGCAGGCCTGAAGTAGGCCGCGGTTCGCCCGCCAACCAGCCTATTGAAAGCCCCTACCCGGGGTGAAAGAGTCCTCTCCACGCAACGGCCTGCGAGAGGAGACAGCCCATGGGGTTGCGCCTCACGGCCACCGCGCGGCTGGCTGGCCTGCTCGTTGGCGCGGCATTGATCACGCTGGCGACGCTGACGAATGCCGCCGTTCGTCGCGCCGTAGTGCTCGAGATCGACGGCGCGATCGGCCCGGCTGTCGCCGATTATGTCGTGCGCGAACTCAAGGCCGTCAGTCCTGACGACACCGGTCTCGTCGTGCTGCGCGTGGATACGCCGGGCGGCCTCGACACCTCCATGCGCGACATCATCCGCGCCGTTCTGGCCTCGACGGTGCCCGTCGCCGTGTATGTCGCGCCCAGCGGCGCCCGGGCCGCGAGCGCGGGCACCTACATCGCCTATGCCGGCGCCGTCTCCGCCATGGCGCCGGGCACCAATCTCGGCGCGGCCACGCCTGTCCAACTGGGCGGGACACCGCCGCCAGGCGACAAGCCGGATCGGCAGGAGGACGAACCGGCGGACAAGTCCAAAGCCGGAGATGCCCGCAGCCGCCCATCGCAGGACACCGGGACACGCAAGGCGGTCAACGATGCGGTGGCCTACATCCGCAGCCTCGCCGAGCTGCACGGCCGCAACGCCGACTGGGCGGCCGAGGCGGTGCGCGAGTCGGTCAGCCTGTCGTCCTCCGACGCGCTGAAGTTGAAGGTGATCGACGTGATCGCCGACGACGTGCCCGACCTCCTGCGCAAGATCGATGGCCGCACGGTGATCGTCGCCGGAAAATCCGAGCGCCTGGCGACGGCCGGCCTGGAGGCGGTCACGGTATCGCCGGATTGGCGCGTCCGCCTGTTGTCCGTCATCACCAATCCCAACGTCGCCTACCTCCTCCTGCTGCTCGGCGTGTACGGGCTGATCTTCGAGCTCTCCAGTCCCGGCGCCGTACTGCCCGGGCTGATCGGCACCATCAGCTTCCTCATGGCGCTGTACGCCCTGAACGTGCTGCCGGTCGACTATGCCGGTGTCGGACTCCTGCTGGTCGGCGTCGCCCTCATGGTGGCCGAAGCCTTCATCGGCTCGTTCGGCCTGATCGGCGCGGCAGGCATCGTGGCTTTTGCGATCGGCTCGATCATCACCTTCCGTTCGTTGGACGGAGGCGTCGGCCTCTCCCTGTCCGTGGTCGTCGCCGCGGCCATCGCCTCCGCCGCGCTTCTCATCGTGGTCCTGGGCCTGCTTCTGCGTTCTCGGCGCAGACGCGTGATCACCGGCAGCGAAGCAATGATCGGCGCCGAGGGCGAGGCCGTCGAGTGGCAGGGCGAAACCGGCAAGATCCGGATCATGGGCGAGATCTGGAATGCGCGCGCCGCCCGCCCCCTGGAGCCCGGTGTGCGGATCAAGGTGGTCTCCCGCCAGGATCTCGTTCTCACCGTCGAGCCGATGTAAGCGGAGGAAGCAGCATGCTCATCACCGTCAGCGTCATCGCCATCGTCGTGGCATTGGCCGTGCTGCTGCTCGCGGCGTCGATCAAGATCCTGCGCGAGTACGAGCGCGCCGTCGTTTTCACGCTGGGCCGCTATACCGGCACCAGGGGGCCGGGCCTCGTGGTGCTGGTGCCGTTCGTCCAGCAGATGGTGCGCGTCGATCTGCGCATCGTGGTCGACGAGGTCCCGAGCCAGGACGTGATCTCGCGCGACAACGTCTCGGTCAAGGTGAGCGCCGTCATCTACTTCCGCGTCGTCGACGCCGAAAGGGCGGTGATTCAGGTCAATGCGTACAAGGAAGCCACCAGCCAGCTGGCCCAGACCACGCTCCGGTCCGTGCTGGGCAAGCACGACCTCGACGAGATGCTGTCCGAACGCGACAAGCTCAACAACGACATCCAGGAAACCCTCGACAAGCAGACCGACGCGTGGGGCATCAAGGTCTCCAACGTGGAGATCAAGCGCATCGACCTCGACGACAGCATGATTCGTGCGATCGCCCGCCAGGCCGAGGCCGAGCGCAGCCGTCGCGCCAAGATCATCAACGCCGAAGGAGAGCAGCAGGCGGCGCAGAAAATGCTCGAGGCGGCCCAGATCCTGGCGCCCGTGCCGCAGGCAATGCAGCTGCGCTACCTCGCCACGCTGTTCGAGATCGCCGGCGAGCGCAGCTCGACGATCGTGTTCCCTTTTCCGATCGAGATGATGCAGCAATGGGTGTCGCAATCGGCCGCCAATCGCGAAGCGAGATAGCGCACCCCACCTCACCCTGAGGAGCGCACGTAGTGCGCGTCTCGAAGGGTGGGCAACAACGATACTGCGGCCCATCCTTCGAGACGCGCCCTTCGGGCGCTCCTCAGGATGAGGTGGTCGGCTCAGCGTTCAGGCGTCAATGCACTCTCGTGCCAGCGCCGCAGCAGCAGGTGGCTGAGCCAGCTGAGCAGCAGGTAGATCACGATGCCGGTCGCCGAGATCAGCACCAGCGCCGCGAACATGCGGGGAATCTTGAGCTGATAGCCCGATTCGAGGATGCGCCAGGCGAGGCCCGAGGCATTGCCGCCGGTGCCGGCCACGAACTCCGCCACCACAGCGCCGATCAGCGCCAGCCCGCCCGAGATGCGCAGCCCGCCCAGGAAGTACGGCAGCGCCGCCGGCAGGCGCAGATCGACCAGGGTCCGCCAGCGGCCGGCGCCATAGAGCTCGAACAGGTCCAGCAGGTTGGGGTCGACCGAACGCAGGCCGAGGATGGTATTGGACAGGATCGGGAAGAACGCCACCAGCCAGGCGCAGATCAACAACGACAGCTCGACGTTGTCGGCCCAAACGATGATCAGCGGCGCGATTGCGACGATCGGCGTCACCTGCAGGATGATGGCGTAGGGGAACAGCGACTGCTCGACCCAGCGCGACAGCGAGAACAGGATGGCCAGCAGGCCGCCGATCACGACGGCGGCCGCCAGCGCCTCGAGGGTGATGCGCACGGTGACCAGCAGCGAGGGCGCGAGCGTGCCCCAGTCGGCGACCAGCGTCCTGGCCACCAGGATCGGGCCGGGCAGGATGTAGGACGGGATGGCGGCGGCGCGGACGATGCCCTCCCACAAGGCGAGCATCAGCGCGCCCAGCACGATCGGCGCGATCACCTTGGCGTCGGTCATGCAGCCATCGCCTCAACGAGCCGCGACGAGGCCTGCCGGCACCAGGCTGCATACTCCGCCGAGGTGCGAAAGCCCTGGCTGCGCGGATAGGGCTCGGTGACGGCAAGATCGGCCGACACGCGGCCCGGCCGCGCCGCCATCACGACGATGCGCTGCGACAGAAACACCGATTCGAAGACCGAGTGCGTGACGAACGCGACGGTGACGCCGCTCTGCTGCCAGAGCTCGAGCAGGTCGTCGTTCAGGCGATGCCGCGTGATCTCGTCGAGGGCGGCGAACGGCTCGTCCATCAGCAGCAGCTTGGGCTGGATCACCAGGGCGCGGGCCAGCGACACGCGCATCTTCATGCCGCCCGACAGCTCGCGCGGCCAGACGCGCTCGAAGCCCTTCAGCCCGACATCGCCCAGCGCCTCGGCCGCCCGCGCCTGGCGCTCGCTCTTCGCCATGCCGCGCAGCTTCAGCGGCAGCGCGACGTTGGTGAGAGCTGTGGCCCACGGCATCAGGGTCGGCTCCTGGAAGACGAAGCCCAGGTTGCCCTTGCCCGATTCGTCCGACCAGTCGACGGTGCCCGCCGTCGGCTCCGTCAGCCCGGCGATCAGCCGCAGCAACGTTGATTTGCCGCAGCCCGAGGGCCCCAGAATGCTCAGGAACTCGCCCTCCCGGACGTCGAGCGAGACGTCGGCAAGAGCTTTTACGCCGTTGGCAAAGACCTTCGAGACATCACGAACGCCGACCAGTCGCATTCAGGCCGACGGCAGCGTGAGATCGAGCGTCGCGGTCCACACCGGCATCGGCAGGGTGTCGCGCGCCAAAAGATTGGCCGGCAGTTCCTTGCGGTCGGCGACCTTCTTGAACGGCAGCACCAGGCCCGCGCGCACGCCGAACACGGCGTCGCCGTCGAGATGCTTGTCGTCCTCGGGGAAGAACTCGGTGATCAGCGGCTTATGGCCCGGCGCATTGATGATCATGTGCAGATGCGCTGGCCGCCAGGCCTTGCGGCCCAGTGCGCGCAGCATGTCGCCGGCCGGCCCGTCGTCGGGCACGGTGTAGGCGATCGGCCGCACCGTCGAATAGGAGAATGTGCCGTCGTCGGCCACCTTGAGCTGACCGTGATAGTTGGTCGGCGAGTTCTTGGGATCCTGCTGGGAATAGAGCCCGTTGCCGCCGTTCTGCCAGAGCTGCAGCAGCGCGCCCTTGGCCGGCGCGCCCTTGCCGTCCTTGATGCGGCCATGCACGACCAACGGCTCGCCGACCTGGCCCTTCCACAGGTCGCCGCCGTTGGGCAGCTCGGGCGCGCCCTCGATGAGGAACGGCCCCAGCACCGACGACTGCGTCCCGGTGGTCGCCGCGTTGATCATGTCGACCAGGGACGAGACGCCGAGAAGGTCGGAGAACAGGATGTATTCGTTGCGCTTGTCGTCGGTGAATTTCGTGGCGCGGGTCAGCGCGTCGATTGCGGCTCCCCATTCGGCCTGGGTGACCTCGTTGTCGCGCACGAAGCTGTGCAGGTGGCCGGCCAGGCTCACCAGCAGGGTGCGGGTGCGCTCCGAGGGGGCGTTCTTGGCATAGTCGGCGAAAGCCTGAGTGATGCTGGTCGGCGTCAGGTTGCGCATGAAGGCTCCTCCAGAAACGGCCGTTCTAGCGGGCCGCTCTCAGGAGAGCATCGTAGTCGGCGCGCAGCAGGGCAAACAACAGATGGTCGGCCCACTGGCCGTTGATGCGGAGGTACTGGCGGGCCAGGCCCTCCTCGTGGAACCCAACCTTGGCCAGCACGGCCTTGGACGGCTCGTTGTGCGGCAGGCAGGCAGCCTCCAGGCGATGCAGCCTGAGGTCGTCGAACACGAAGGGCAAGGTGGCGCGCAGCCCGTCCGTCATCAGGCCCTGGCCGGCATAGGGCTGACCCATCCAGTAACCGACCGAGGCGGCCTGGGCGACGCCGCGGCGGACGTTGCTGAGGTTGATGCCGCCGGCCAGCCGCCGCCCCTCGTTGGTGAAGATGAACAGGCCATAGGCCTCGCCGGACCGCCATTCGCGGGCCTGCTGGCGCAGGCGGCGGCGGTAATGGTCGCGACCCAGGGAATCCTCGGGCCACGTCGGTTCCCACGGTGTGAGAAAGGCCCGGCTGCGCGCCCTGAGTTCCGCCCATTCGGCCCAGTCGTCCATGGTCGGAGCGCGCAAAAACACCCGCCGACCGGCGATTCTGGTCATCCCGGACAGCGACAATGGGACATCGGCAAAGCGGAACATCTTGGTCTATAGTAATCCAGCTTTGGAATTGTTACATGTTTTCCGAGGCTTGACGTAGGAAATTGAGACCGTCGGCCGCGCTGCCCAGCCATACGCCAGGCCTTGAAAAGCCCCGACGGTAATATGAAATTCCCTCTCCCCAAGGAGTCATTCCGTTCAGGACGGCCATGGAAACAGACGCGAATACCAATGTCGGCCAGAAGGGCCGCTTTTATCTGACCAAGCACATCTGGGTCCCGCAGGAGCCCGTCGAGAACTTCAATCTCAAGATGTCGGACATGATCCTGCGCCGCATGCCCAAGCTGCCTCTGAGCGGCGAGGATGCGATCCAGGCCTTTCCGGTCTTGGCCGAGCTCAAGAAGAGCCATGACAAGATCAAGACCGACCTGCAGTACCTGCTGAGCCATCGCGAGGAGATCCCGGCGCTGCACGAGGTCCATCCGCGCGACCTGTTCGTGCCCGGCCGCGCCTGGCGTACCTTCCTGCTCAAGATCTGGGGCCACGAGATCAAGGAGAACACCGCCGCGGTGCCCGACACCTACGAGGCGATCTCGCGCATCCCGGGCGTGCACACCGCGCTGTTCAGCATCCTGGCCGGCGGGGCGGAGATCGAGCCCCATCGCGGCTCGGCGGCCGGCGTGATCCGCTTCCACTATCCGCTGATCGTGCCGACCGAGCCTGAGAAGTGCTGGATCGAGATCGGCGGCCACCACTTCTTCTGGCAGGAAGGCGAGCCGCTGGTGTTCGACGACACGCGCGAGCACTGGGTCAAGAACCAGACCGACCAGACGCGCGTGGTGCTGATCATCGACTTCAACGCCGACATGCCGTTCCCGGTGAATCTCTTCACCACGCTGCGCTACAACCTGATCCGCCGCAGCGCCGAGGTGAAGGCCGTCCGGGAGCGCGCCGCCATCGGCGTGCCGCCGCGCAACCCGCCACCGTCTCAGATGTCGCAGGGCCTGATCAGCATGGCGAGCCACACGACCTCGCCGGTGAACGTCGACCGCAAGTAGCTCAGCCTAGCGGCAGCGGGCGGATCTCGGCCTTCGCGACCGCGCCCAGCGCCAGCATGCGGCGGGCGACGACGAGCGCCTCGCCGGCGGTGCCGACGACGGCGGCAGCCAGGCGGTCGTGCGCCGCCTTCATCGCGAACTCGACGGCTGTGCTCATCAGCGCCGTCGAGGAGGCGAGAAACAGCGAGCGGGTCATGACGCGGAACAGGCTGCGCAGGCTGTGGCGCAGGCCGTAGACGGCCATGAGATCGCGGATCAGCATCACGCTCAGCACCAGCACCACGACGGCATCGAGTGCGGGATGCGGACAGGACGATACGCCGAAGCCGGCGCGAAGCGCCGCCTTCTGGATGCGCTGGTCGGCCTCGCGGTCCATCGCCTGGAAGATCTCGCGATTGAGCAGGTCGATCACGTCGCGGTCGGAATGATGCGGTTGCAGCGCCAGCGCCGCGGCATTGAGACGGCCCAGGATCAGCGGCTTGTCGGAATAGACCGCGCGCAGGGCGCCGAGCAGCCGCATGCCGCTGCCGGCGCCGTCGAGCTTGGCGAGCTGCACCGCCATCTCGCGGGCGCGCTCCGCGGACTTCAGTTTGCGTAGGGCCCGTGTCTGGCGGGCGACCAGCCAGGCCAGCGAGCCCGACAGCACGACCAGCGCGGCAAGGTAGAGGCCGTCCAGCACGCTGCCCTCGCGGATCGCGCTCGCGGCCAAAGTCACCGCGGCGCTGGCGGCGATCAGCACGAAGATGGCGGCCGCCGAGCCCAGCGCCAGCCAGGCCGCGAGGCTCGGCCGCCCCTCGCCTGCGCTGCCGACCTGCTCATCCGGGACGATCGGCGACGGCTCGGCGACGGGCAGTTCGCCCGGCTGGAACTCGCGGTCCACGAGCTGTCGGTCGGTGGTCGATACGGTCACGTCGCCTCCTTTTCACGCGATCAGCGATTGCAGGACCTTGTCGAGATTTATGTGCGGCAGGGGCTTTTCGAAAGGTGCGCCGAGGTGCGGCGGCTCGAAATCCCGGATGTTGAACACGAAGCCGGGCCAGCTCCCGCGATCGGGTATCTGGCCGGGGATCTCGCCCGGCCGCACTTCGACGGTATCGGAGCGGCCGCGCGGCACGCCGCGCAGGAACTGCAGCGCCTCGCCCTGCCACAGCCGCGTCACCTGCGTCGTCGCCCGCACCGAGGCGATCGCCAGCAGGCCGGATTGCCGGGCATTGGCGCGGATGAACGGCTCGCCCAGCATCTCGCGCAGCAGGCCGACCAGATTGTTGAGCTGGCCGGAGGTGATGTGGTCGGCCTTGGTCGCGACCAGCGACAGCCGATCGAGACGCCCGATCGGCAGGACGCGGGCCAGCGGATGCCGCAGCTCCTCGAAGGCATCGACGACCGTGCGAGTCGCGAGTGCGAGGTCGGCGAAGGATTCCTGGCCCTGTTGCAACGCCGTCAGCAGATCGACCAGCACGACCTGGCGGCGCAGCCGCCCGAACACCTGGCCGTAGAAGCGCCGGACCAGCCTGCGATAGGCCTCGTAGCGACGAGCAAGCGCCGCGCCGTTCGTCCCCGCCCGCGCGGAGCGCGCGCGGCTGAGCGGGAAGAACAGCGTCTCGAGCGGCGCGGTGCCGCCCAGGAAGCGGCCCGGCTGCAGAAACGACAGGCCTTCCGACCGGCAGCGCTTCAGGTAGTCGACGTAGGCGCGGCCGACCTGGGCCAGTGCGAAGGGATCCTCCTTCGCCGCCGGATCGAGTGCTTCGGCCTGCGCCAGCCACTGCGCCGACAGCGCCGCGCGCTTGCCGGAGTTGGCCAGCTCCTCCATCTCGGCCGACCAATCCTCGTAGTCGAGCGACAGCAACGGCAGGTCGAGCAGCCACTCGCCCGGATAGTCGATGAGATCGAGATGCAGCGTGTGCGGCTCGAGCAGGCGGCGGTCGAGGCGCGCCGCCGGCGCGAGGCGCAGACGCACCCTCACCCCGCTCAGCCCTTCGGTCGGTGCGGGCCAGCGCGGCGGGTCGGCCAGAAGCTCGGCGAGGCGCTCGCGGTAGGGAAACGGCGGCAAGCCGGGAATGTCCTGCAGCTCGACCTCGCGCACGCGCTCGCGCCAGGGAAAGAACGGAAAGGCCTCGACCGGCGCATCCTTGGCATGCAGTAGGGCGTGCACGAAGGAGGTGACGAACACGGTCTTGCCGGCGCGCTGCAACCCGGTGACGGCGATGCGATAGCCGGCCTGGTTCAGGGGCGAGACGCTGGCCAGCGCGGAGGCGATGGCGTCGAGGGAGTCGGCTGCGAAGCCGGGCAGCCGGGTGAACGGTGACATGGCGCGCCAGTCTAGAGCATCGGCTCATTCCTCCCCAGCGAAGCTGGGGAGGTGTCGCCGTCATACGGCGACGGAGGGGTCATGAGCTTATGACCCCTCCGTCCGCTTCGCGGACACCTCCCCATCGCAGACGATGGGGAGGCAGCACTGCCGGAACATTGAATCGCTGCAATCTCATGCGGGACGGCTCCAGATGCCTTGTCCTGGACACACTACCGTGGCACCTGGAGGCCGCATGATTGAACGTCTGTTGGACTTGCTGGCCGGTCGCGGCGAATGGACCTCGGAGAAGCCTGTCAACGACCTCCCGTTGGCGGTCGCCGCCCTGCTGGTCGAGCTGGCTCGCATGGACGACAAGGTCAATGCCGGCGAACGACGGACGATCGAGCAATTGCTTTCCCGCATGTTCAAACTCGATCCCAACGGCGCGCAATCCCTCGTCGAGCAGGCTGATCGGGAGATGCAGCGCTCCACCCAGTATTTCCCCTTCACGCAGCAGATCTGCCGGCATGCCAGCGCCGAGATGCGCGTGCAGATCATCGAGATGCTGTGGACGGTCGCCTACTCGGACGGCGCGCTCGATCCGGACGAAGACGCCCTGATCCGCCAAATAGCCGGACTGATACAAGTGTCCGACTGGGAGCGCGGCGCCGCGCGCAAGAGAGCGTTGGAGAATCTTGCGAGCAGCGAGCCCGGCCGGCCTGTTTCGCCGTGGGGCGTCGTGCGCAATCAGGCGTAGGCGATCCAGCCACGCCAGGTGAAGGCGGCGAAGAACAGCTCGACATCCGAGAAGCCGGCTTCGTGGAGGATCGCCCGATCCTGCTCCGGGCCCAGCATGCTGACATTGGTGTCGACGGCCGCGCGGGCGGCGTTCGCCTGCTGCGGATCGACGCCGGCTGCCACCGCAAACGCGGCGTAGCGCGACAGCCAGCGCGCGCGCTCCCCCTCGCCCTGCGGGAAGCTGCCATGGGCGGCCACGAACGGGCTGCCGGGCTTCATCCGGCGGCGGATGTCGCTTGCCGTGCGGCGCCGCTCGGCCGGCTCGAGGAAGTGCAGCGTCAACAGGCACGTCGCGGCGTCGAACGGCCCCGGCGGCGCATCCTCGATATAGCCCTGCACCAGCTCGACGCGCGCGGCGAGCGGCCCCAGCGTTTGCGCCGCCAGCGCCAGCATCGGCCCGGAAGGATCGACGCCGACGAAGCGCCAGCCCGGATGGGCCTCGGCCATCGCCTTCAATTCCAGGCCGCCGCCGGCGCCGAGGACGAGCACCCTGGCGTCGGCCGGCGCGCGCTCGGCCAGCAGGATGCCGGTCATGCGATGCAGGTCGGCCAGGCCCGGCACGAAGCGCCGCGGGCCGTCGAGGTAACGCGCCACGGCGCCGGGATCGGAGAACGTGCGCAGGAAATCCGGGGCGCGGTCAGCGGTGGGCATGAGCGATCTCCGTTCGGCGCGAGCGCGAGCGGGCAGCGAGGCGCACCTGGAAGTCGGCGCTGAGGCGCGCCAGCGTGACGTCGCCCAGCCGCGCCAGCAGGAGCGCCTCGGCGTCGCGGAACGCCGTGTCGAGGGCGGCATTCACGGCCTGCTCGACGAGGCAGCCGGGCTGCTCCGTGCGATGGCCCATGGCGAGCAGCGCCGGACGGCCGAGCGCCTCGTAGACGTCGCGCAACGTGATGGCCGCGAGATCGCGCGCCAGCACCCAGCCGCCGCCATGGCCCTTTTCGGACCGCACGTAACCGTCGTCGCGCAGGCCGGCCATGATCCGCCGCACGACGACCGGATTGGTGCCCATGGCCTTCGCCAACATGTCCGATGTCACGGGCCCGTCGTGCTCGGCCATGTGCAGGAGGACATGGAGCACGCCGGAAAGCCGGCTGTCGCGTCTCATGTAACTTCAAATAGTACATGACTGCATTCCGGTCAAGCGGCGGGGAGAATGCGCTATCATCGGCGAAAGTTTACCGACCAAGGGTGAATGCCATGCTCGTCAAGCAGATCTGGACCGCCAACGCCTACCGCAACTTCAATTACCTCGTGGCCTGCAGCGAGACCGGAGAGGCGCTCGCCATCGATCCGCTGGATCACGAGAAGTGCCTGAAGGCCGCCAAGGACGAAGGCTGGACCATCACCCAGATCCTGAACACGCATGAGCATCGCGACCATACCGGCGGCAACGACGCCCTGGCGCAGAAGACCGGTGCCGCGATCCTCGCGCACAAGAACGCCAAGGACAAAATCGCCGACGTGAGCCGCGGCCTCGGCGCGGGCGACATCGTCAAGGTGGGCAAGACGGTCGAGCTCGAGGTGATGGACACGCCGGGCCATACGATGTGCCACGTCTGCCTGCGTTCCCACACCGACCAGCCGGCCCTGTTCTGCGGCGACACGCTGTTCAATGCCGGCGCCGGGAACTGCCACAACGGCGGCCATCCGGAAGAGCTGTACAGGACGTTCGACCAGCAGCTCGCCAAGTTGCCGCAATCGACCCTGATCTATCCCGGGCACGACTACATCGAGAACAACCTGCGCTTCACGTTGAACCGCGAGCCCGACAACAAGGGCGCGCAGGAGATGCTCGACAGGCTGGCGGGCCAAGATCCCAACAAGGCCTATGTATCGACGCTCGAGGTCGAAGGGCGGATCAACACATTCTTTCGCCTGACCAGCCCGACAGTCATCGCCAGGCTGCGCGAGTCCTTTCCGGACCTGCCCGAGAACCCCGAGCCGCGCGCGGTGTTCCTGAAGCTGCGCGAGCTGCGCAACTCGTGGTGACGACGCGGCGCAGTGGCGGACCGACCGATATGCGTTGAACGCAGTGCTGTGCTGCGGCTGGCGAATTAAGACAGTTACGCAAATTCCGCAACCGGTTTTGCCGTTTCGGCGAGGGCCGGATTGACCAGCCAGTGGGTCGTGGGCCGGCCAGGCTTGTCGCGATAGGCGAGGTCGGGCTGTACGAAGCCGAGATAGTGCAGCCGCTGCAGCACGCTCTCGGTCTCGTCGGCGGTAGCGCTCATGCTGAGCGCGCGGCGGCGGATGTCCTCGCGCGATACCGTCTTCAATTGCCTGTCCAGCAGCCAGCGCGCGACGCGGCGCACGCGCTTGGAATGATCCGAGAGCTCGGCACTGTCGAATACCGCCTTGGCATGCGGCCAGTAGTAGTCCCGCCACAGCGTCGCAGCGGCCTCGACCTGCTCCGTGCCGATCGTGCCCGGGCGCTTGACCTTGCCGTCGATGGAGCCCAGCAGCTCCAGGGCGCCGGCCAGGCGCACGATCAGCGACCGGCTCAGGCCGAGCCACGTCGCCTCCGGCCCCTCGGCCTTCTGGCGTTCGGCATGCAGGCGGCCGAGCGCGCCGTCGAGCGCCGCGCGGCCGCGGGCGTCGACCTCGAGCACGCAGGGATCATCGGGGCTCCGCGCCAGCCGGGACAGCGCGCGCAGGCGCTGCAGGATCTCCTCGTCGCGCGAGCGTTCGAGGACCTCGAGCGCACGGTAGGGCTGCGGCCCGGGCCAGGCGAAGAGGAAGCGCGCGGCCAGGCCGTCGTCGGCCGCACACAGCGACTCCTTCAGCGGTTCGGGGCGGATGGTCTCGATGATGCTGAGGGGAAAATGCCTGACCGACCGCGCCGGCTGGCGCGGCCGCATCACAGTGACGGCGCGCGCATCCCAGGCCGCACGCCATGTCGCGCGATGGCCGTCGCCTTCTTCGCCGCCGCCGATCCAGGCAGCGGGCCCGTCGCGCCACAACAGCAGGCCGCGCGGATTGCCGGCGACGATGTCGGCCAGGCCGGCAGGATCGGCATCGGCTGCCACGACCTGCGAGGGCATGAAGGGCGCGGCGGAGGCCGAACTCCCGCCGTTCGCCTTGCCCTTCTCGTCGTGGGCGGCGCGTCGCTCCTCGTCGCCGAGCTGGAGCTCCTGCTCGATGACGTCGAGCAGCCGACGCATGGGCGCCAGTGCCGCCGACTTGCCCGTCGACGGCTCGCCCACCGCCGCCAGCCACAGCACCAGCGGCTCGTCCCAGGCCGGCGTCACGCGGACCCGCACGCCGGCGCCGCACATCGCGGCGACGCCTGCCAGCACTGCCTGCAGGACATAGTCCGCCGGCGCGCCGGTCGCCCGCTCGGTGTCGATGATCCAGTCGCGCCACGGTTGCGGCAGCAGCGCCAACGGAACGGCCGGCACGGGGCCGCGGCGGCGGTCGAGGACGCTGAGGTCGGGGTCGCGCCAGTTGTCTTTCGACTTTTGCAGATAAAAGGCGTGTGACGGCATTGCCTGTCCTCCCTCGAATTTCAGAACAAATATAGAACATCTTCGAGGACGAGTCAATAACTCAAGTACATTTCCTGACAATCGCGGCCGAGGTGCGCCGTCTTCAGTGTCGGGAACAGGACACGGACGTAGTCGATCTGGCCACTCCGAAGCCGGAGTGAGCTTGTCGACATCAGCGCGGTGCCCAAGGGCCTCGGCGAGGACTGGACCTTCCCGGCCACAAGCCCGCCTTCGACTTCCAGGCCTCGCTCGTTCGACGCTGTCATGTGCTGGCTGCCGGGCATGGTGCCGATCATTTGTTCTTCGGAATGTCGTCCTTTCGCCGATTTCGGCGCGCTCTATCGACTGGTCGAGATACTTCCCTGTGGATTGAGGATGTATTCGGCCATAGTGATCGGGCTGCAATACCTGGACTTCCACCGCTCGGTTACGGGGAAGCGCAACCAGCTTTGCTTGCTTCTCCAGGCCGCCGCCTAGTCAATACACGGTCCGCATGGGGCGATGGCGCAGCCTCGATGGGGAGCGTCCACGCACTATAGCAAAATGGCGCCGCATCGGCATTTGTGCGGTGCCATTTTGCGAAGGGGTGCCATTGATCGTTAATGCCTTGAAACCAAAGGATTATGCCGAAGAACCCCAGTCGCTCGGCGAGCACCTCAAGAAGCGCCGTACGCATCCGGCGTAGGCCGCCTTTTTGTTAGCGGCCGCGCGTGAGAACGGTGTGCCCGTCAATTGGCGAGTTAGCGGGCACAGATGGCGACGGTTACGGTTCTTTCAGGTCCAGAGCGTCGGCGGCGTTGGGCGTCATCGGAGAAGGCGAGCATCGTCGAGGAGAGCCTTCGGCCCGGTGCGGTGGTGGCGGCAGTGGCGCGTCGGACGATGTACATCCGAACCTGCTTCATCATTGGCGGCGACAAGCGAAGCGAGCGGAAGCTGGCGGTCGAGGATTGCAGTTCCTGCCGGTTGCCGTGACGCCTTCGGTGAGGCCGAAGGGGGAAGGAACGATCGAGATCGAGTTGGCCGGCAGTGTGCGGGTTCGGGTCGATGCGGCAGTCGATGAAGCGGCGCTGGGCCGGGTGCTGCGGGCACTGGGCGCGGCGGGCCGATGATCGGTCTGCCGTCTGAGACGCGGGTGTGGCTGGCGAGCGGTGCGACCGACATGCGTCGCGGCTTTGACGGCCTGGCGCTGCTGGTGCAGGAGGTGCTGAAGCGCGACCCGCACTGCGGGCATCTGTTCGTGTTCCGCGGCAAGCGCGGCGGCCTGATCAAGGTGCTGTGGCACGACGGCCAGGGGATGTGCCTGCTGGCCAAACGGCTGGAACGCGGGCGCTTCGTGTGGCCGCGCACCGAGGGCGAGGCGGTGACGATCACGGCAGCGCAGCTCGGCTACCTGCTGGAAGGCATCGACTGGCGGCTGCCGCAGCGGACCGATCGGCCGCAGGTGGCGGGATGAAGTTCCGGAGGGATGCGACATGGCGACTCTCCGATCGCGTGAGCGTTGCGTCGGGGCGGGGGTGCCCGCTAATGGCGCTGTGACCCCGCCCGCCGCTGACCCGCTTCCGGACGACATCGAGACGCTGAAGGCAATGCTTTTGGCGCAGCGCGAAGCATTGGCTTCGGCGGAAGCGCGGGCGATGGCGGCGGAGACGAATGCCCGCGACCAGGCGCTGCTGATCGAGAAGCTCGAGCAGCAGATCGCACGGCTGCGGCACGACCGGTTCGGCCAGTCGTCGGAGCGGCGCGCACTGCTCGACCAGCTCGAGCTGCAACTGTTCGAACTCAAGGAGGACCGAGCCCAGGCCGAGGTGGCGACGCAGGCTGCCGAGACGCAGGCCGTGCAGGCCTTCACGCGGCGCAAGCCCGCTCGGCGGCCATTGCCCGAGCATCTGCCGCGCGAGCGTGTGGTCTATCCGATGCCGGCGGCCTGCCCGTGCTGCGGCGGCGTGCTGCACAAGCTGGGCGAGGACGTGACCGAGACGCTGGAGCTGGTGCCGCGCCGGTGGAAGGTGATCCCAGCATACGGACTATTCATGTTGCTGGAGGCATGGAAATTGGATGGACTGATTATGGCAAGACAACCTTCACGATCCCCTCGGCAATTGTCCCCTGATCCCAAAGAGAGAAGCGACTACCGACTGTCAAAGCCGGTTTGATCAACTCCGGTCTAAGAAAGGTAACAGGAAAGTCGACATCCACGGAGTGCGCAACTGACGTGACTTCATTCAGGTGCACCCCACAGTCAAACAGCTCTCCCCGAAATTCCAAAGGACACCTGAAAATGCGTGGCTGAGGCCGAAAAGTGCGATCAGACAAGAAATGAATTGCCGCGATTATGTCAGGGCCTCTCATGATGGCAGAGTTTCCTAGCGGAATGGTGTGTAGTTGAGTGACTTGGCCATCGTGAGATGTCTCAGCATAACATCGGGTACAACGACTGTAGAGATACCCCGATCAACCGTCGCCCTCATGTCTGCGGAAATCAGACGTGATGGAATTGAGGTCTGCACGACCGTGTATGGCCCTTCATATAAGCCCGTGCCGAACGTTTGCCGAGCATAGGATCCAGCACCCTCCGCCGTCGTCGAAAAGTACTTTCCTGACGCTTGGCCAAGATTTCGGAATCCTCCGCTTGCTGCGATATCAGCTAGTTCAGCTCGATTGACTGCGCGAAATAGCGTTGTTGTTTCGGCAGTTGTGGCTCTACCGAAGGGACCGGCGCCAGGCAATACCATAGCGGCCGTCGCCGCGATAGCCATTGCCCCGTCCCCTCTTGTGAAAGGTACCTGTTGATATGAAGCGCTAGCGTAGTCGCCAGCAGTTGCAAACTCTGGCCGCTGCGTGCAGACCGCGCAGGACATCGGATCCATCTGCAAGTAGTTAGTGGTGATTGGTGCTTGCCACCAACTGGCTAGGCTGTTGTACGTGCCTTCAATGGCTCGCCGCGCGGATAATCCGTCTGGATCGGCTAAATTAAGCGGGTCGCTTCCGACGTACGCATAAAGGTTAGTACCGGCGGAATATCCCGCCGGGTCTGTTTGCAAGAATCGCCCGAAGACCGTCGAGTAGTGCCGTGCCCGGTAGTAGTAGAGCCCGCCGGTCTCCTGATCGAGGCGTTGGCCAGTGAATGCGAAAGGCGTCGCGGGTGCATCGCTGCCGCCAAAAGGTAGGTAACCGAACGTTGTGACGGTACCCGTGGTCGCGTCCACCGATCCCACGACCGAGCCTAGGATATCGGGTATTGGCATGGCGCGGGTACCGGCCGGTACGTTCATTTGGCCCAGCACGTCGTTGGGGCCTAGCCCATAGGCGTACCAGCGCGTCACGGCTCCAGTGCTGCCGTCGTATTCCAGTACCTCGCGATTGTCGGCGGCGGTGACAAAGATCGTGGTCGTGCCGCCGACGGTGCGAGATTTGCGCCGGCCCTGGGCGTCGTAGGAGTAGGTCGCGGTGCTGCCGCCCAGCGTGGCAGTCAGCAGGCGGTTCTCGGGATCGTAGGCGTAGCTATAGCTGCCATCCGAGGTAAGGTTGCCGTTGTTGTCGTAGGTCGGGTTGACGGTGGCCCCGCCATCGATAGCAATGGCAGTGTACTGATTGAGGGAATTCGCGGTGTAACTGACCTTGGGCCCCGGCGCCGGGTAGCTGAGCCAGGTGTTGTCGGAGATGGTCTGGCCGACGCGCTGGTTCACCGGATTGTAGCTATGGCCGAAGCTGACCAGCTCGCCAGCGGCCGGCGACGTCGCCGCCGCGACAGGGTCGAAGGCGACAGCTGTGGGACGGTTCAGCGCGTCGTAGCCATAGCTGGTGGTGTAGGTGGTGGTGCTGACCGCCGCCGCGACTGGCGGGATGGTGGTGCTGGTGTCGCTGACAGACGTGGTCCGCCCGGCAAGATCATAGCCGTAGGTGACCACCGGGCCTGTCGGTGGCGTCTTGGTCCTCAACCGGTTGAGCGTGTCATACGCGAAGGTGATGACCGCTGCCGGCCCGGCCCGCGTCTTGCGCGTGAGCACATTGTCGAGGGCGTCGTATGTGAAGACCTCGGTGCTGGTGTCCGGATAGGTGACGGTGCCGAGCCGATCGAATCCGTCATAGGCGAAGCATGTCGGCTTGTTGCTGTCGTCGCACGCCGTATAGCCATTGGCGTCGCTCAGCGTGGCGAGTTTGCCGTTGGGCGTATAAGTTCTCGTCAGCAGCGCGTTGCCAGAGATCGCGGCGTTGAAGGTCTGGTAGGGGCGGCCCACGGCATCATAGGTGAAGCGCGTGGTTCTGCCTGCGGCGTCGGTGACCGTGGCCTGTCGGTCGAGCCGATCATAGGTGTAGCGCGTGACGTTGCCGTTGGCGTCGGTGGCGGTCGCGACCTTGCCAGTCGGTGTATAGGTCGAGCTGGTGGTGCGCAGCACGCTGCCGGCGGCGCTCTGCTCTACGCGAACTATGCGGCCGTCAGGATCGTAGGTGTTCGTGGTCGTGACACCACCGGGGTTGCCCGTTGTGCCCGGCGTGGTCGTGGAGACGGGGCGGCGGGCGTCGTCATAGGTGCTGATCGTCTTGTTGCCGCGCGGATCGGTGACGGAGACTGCGTCGCCGCGCGCGTTGTAGGCAAAGGTTGTGGTGAGGTTGAGGCCTCCCGGACCCGCATCAGCAACGGTGGACAGCCGATTTCCTTCGGCGTCGTAGGTGTGGCGCGTGACGGTGCCCATCGGATCGGTGGTCGATGCGAGAAGGCCAATGACGTTGTACGAGAACGTCGTTCGCGCATTGAAATGCGGCGCTGTGCCGACGTCGGCGGTGGCCGACAGCAGGTTGCCGGTCCATGGATCGTAGGTCATAGCCGTAACGCGGCCGAGCGCGTCGGTGACCTGGATTGGCTTGTTGAAGGTTGGCTCGTAGATGTAGCTGGTGACCGTCGGCGAGAGCGGCCCGGAGGCTGCGCTGCGCGTCACTGTTGCGACGTTGTTGGCCCAGGGATTGGGCGCGGTCGCATAGGTGTAGGAAGTACCACCACCGCCCGGCAGCACGGTGGACGAGAGGCGGTCGAGCCCGTCATAGGAGAACTTCGTTACCAAGCCCAGGCCGGCATAGTCCTGGATGTCGAACAGCGCCTTGCCGCGCGGATTGTAGTAGAGCACGTGCTGGGTGCCGACGGGATCGTCTTCTTCGCTGCGATAGCCGGCGAAGAAGTAGGTCCACGTGTTGCCGCTGGCGTTGGTCTGGCCAGCGACGCGGCCTAGGCTGTCATAGATGTTGGTGACGAAGGGGACGGGGCTCGAGGGATAGAAGACTTGGCTCAGGAGGCCCCTGGGCGCGCCGCCGTCGGCGGACGTGTAGGCGTAGGTCGTCGCATTGCCCAGGGGATCGGTGGATGAAGAGAGGTTGCCTTCCGTATCGTAGGCAAAGGTAACGTTTCGTGGCGGCCCGGCATTGTCACTGACGGAAGTGAGCTGCTTGGCGGCGTTGTAGGAGAGCGTCAGGCTGCGGCCGAGATTGTTCGAGACGCCTGTCAAGAGCGGTGGCGTCGAAGCGTCATAGGCGAAGGAGACGGCGGCTCCAGAGGGGGTCGTCCAGCTGGCGATGTGACCGGCGGCGTTGAAGGTCAGCGCAGCGCCGTCCTTGTTGCGCAGACTGTAGATGCCGTCGGCTAAACTGAGCCGGCTGGACGAGCCCAGCCGGGGGTTGTAACTGCCGTCGGCTAATTTGACGAACGGCTCGGCCTGCGCGCCCATCGTGACGTTGACGGTATTGTCGATGAGGCGGTCCATCAGCCATTTCTGGACCAGCGAGGCGACCACTATTTTGTCGAACGGCTTGGTGGGATCGCTCAGCAGATTCTGCGCCACGTAAGCCGCGGCGATGAAGGCCGCGCCGTCGATTGGCGAGTCCTGGGCCATACCCTGCAGCCCGTCACTGTTGACGCCGGCCGACAGGGCAAGATTATGGGTCCAGCCCGCGCCGAGCGCAGTCTTGGCCTGGCCCGCGAAATAGGCGCCAGAGGCCAGATTGACAGTACCCTGCAACAAACTCTTGCCTACCGCGCGAGCGATCCCGGTGGTTCGCCGATCCTCCAAATTCGCGTCTGAGCCTGGCCCTACCACGTCGGTCGGCATGGACCTGCCGTGGTTTTCTTCCAGGTCGTCATACGCACGTGGCTCGACGGATCGCCGCCTGCAGGCTGTCGGGAGCCAGGGGCTTGTGCAGCACGTAGTATCCGCTCGCCGCGAGTTCGCGCAGCCGCTCCGGCGACGTGTCGCCAGTAACGATGAGAGCCGGAACGCGATAGCCGAGGTGAGCGGTTACCTGCTGAATGGCGTCCGCACCCGTCACGCCGCCAGCCAGCCGATAGTCGGCGACAATCAGATGGACCGAGGGGGAGCCCGCCTGTTCGTGGCGTTGGCAGAGTTGCCCTGCGCTCGGCGCGACGTACGCTCGATGCCCCCAGGCCGACAGCAGCACGGCGATGCCTTCGAGCACCTGCACGTCGTCGTCCACCACCATGATGCCGAGCCCGGCAGAGGCCTCCGGCTCCGGCAGGCCGGCATGGATGGCAGGCGCAGGCGGGACGAGCGGCGCACGCACGGCGAAGGTCGAGCCCCTGCCTGGAACGGAGCGCAGGATCACCTCGTGGCTCAGCAGGCCGGCCAGTCGTCGGACTATGGCGAGGCCAAGCCCCAGGCCCTGCTCGCGGTCGCGATGGGGGTTGTGCAGCTGAGTGAATTCCTCGAACACGGCCGCATGCTGGTCGGCCGGAATGCCCGGCCCGGTATCGACGACCTGGATCTCGATTGAAGCGCCGCGGCGCCGGCAACCGATGACGATGCGCCCGCCCGACGCGTAGCGCAGCGCATTGGACAGGAAATTGTCGAGGATGCGCTTCAGCAGCACGGGGTCGCTGTCGACCCAGGCACGGGACGCCACGACACGAAGCGAGACGCCGCGATCCCGCGCCTGGACGCCGTACTCCTCGCCGAGGCCCGAGATCAATTGCGCGAGCGGGAACGGCCGCCGTTCCACCGGCACGAGCCCCGCATCGAGCCGCGACACGTCGATGAGGCCGTGCAGCAGCCCGCCGAGAGAGCCGACGACCGACTGCAGCTTGCCGGCAAGGCGTTGCGCTTCGGAGCTGCGGACATCGCCCTTGCGGGCCAGCGCGGCGAGCGAAGCCGTGAAGAGGCCGAGCGCATGGATCGGTTGACGCAGATCGTGGCTGGCGGCGGCGAGGAAGCGGGTTTTGGCCCGGTCGGCGGCAGTGACGCGGTCTCGCTCACGTTCGAGTCTCTCGACCAGCGCCACATTCTCGAACCGCAACGAGATGGTTTCCTTGAGCGAGCGGTATGTGATCCGGCAGAAATAGAGACTGACGGCGAAGAGGCAGGCCTGGAGGACGAGATAGAAGGAATAGATCGGATCGTCCTGCAACAGGCATTGCAGCGCGAAGGGGACATGAATCACGACGAGCATTCTCGTGTAGGCTGCCGGATAAGCCGCCAGCGACCAAAGGCCGCCAGCCGCCATTGTCACGAGGACGATGGCGGTGAAGGCGATGAAATGCGGATGGTCGGGTGTGAAGCCGATCCAGCCGAACGCACCCCACAGCAGGCTCAACAGCAGGGACAACGGCATGAATCGCCGGGCCCACACTTCCGGAGGGGTGCCGTCGTCCTTGCGGTGGAAATACGAATAAGACAGGAGCCAGCGCGCGCCGGTCACGACGTAGAGTGCGCCTGCCCACGCCACCAGCTGAAGGTGCGGCACGGCGTGCCACAGTGCATATGACACGGGCCAAGGCACGATCACGCTGGCGAACATGACGCCGTAGGACTGGCGGTAGAGAAGGTCGACCAAAGCCGCCCTTATGCGCGGGTCATCGTCCATATCGGCTTGCGGTATCACCATGGATTTTGCTCACGATGGTAATGACATTTGTGGCCTGATGGTGGGCCATTTGCCGTGTCGGTGTGTGCCGTCGATGAGTACATCCAAGCTTCGCCTGATCTTCGCCGATGACCACGCCCTTGTGCGCGAGGGGTTGAAGCTCCTCCTCGCCACGATCGACGGGTTCGAGCTCGTCGGCGAAGCCGGCGACGGCCCCGGCCTGGTCGATCTTCTAGCGCAATGCCCGGCCGATATCCTGGTGCTCGACCTCGGCATGCCCGGGCTCCGCGGCTTGCCTGACGTTCGCGCGTTGCGCATGCGCAATCCTCGCCTGAAGATCCTGATCCTGACGGCCAACAGCGAGCCGCGCACGGTCGACGCCGCCCTCAAGGCCGGCGCTGACGGCTACCTGGTCAAGAGCGGCGACCTCGGCGAGCTGCCGGAAGCTCTCGACGCGATGCGGCGCGGCGAAAGCTACGTCAGCGCCGCACTGCGGCCCGTGCTGGCGCTTCACGCGGAAGGCCGGCCGTCTGCCGCCCCGGACTTTGCGGTGGCCTCGCCGGTACCGCTGACTCGCCGCGAGCGCGAGCTGCTCGCGCTCATCGCGCGCGGCGCGACCGCCCGCGACGTCGCGGCCCGACTCGGCATCAGCCCGCTCACCGCCCGCAAGCATCGCGAGAACCTGATGCGCAAGCTCGATCTGCACAGCGCGGCGGAACTCGCAGCCTTCGCGGTACGGCTGGGCCTTCCCGTCGAGTAGCATGCGCCGTCATTAGCTGGCCGAGGGCGTTCATGAACAGCGCGTCGTGGAGCATCTTCCAGCGTCGTCAAAGAGATGAAGCTTGCTATGGCAGCGACGTGTTCGACTTCTCCCAGCCCGTCTCCGGATTGAAGCTTGTGATCATGGCGGCGCGTTGGGCAGTCTGCGGGCCGAGATCGCGCTGATAGACATCGCCCTTGTAGCCCATGATGAAGGTCATGAGGCCAGTCGTGCCGTAACCCACCGGCCAGGCGATGGCGGCGAAACCGCCGATCATGCGGCCATTCACGATATAACTGTGAGCGCCGCCCGAAGCAGCCGGTCCCTGGCCGTAGAGCAGGCGGAAATTATATCCATAATGCTCGCCCGGTGCGCTGCCGTCGGACTGCGAGTTGGCGACCTGTGCGCCCAGCGGGCTGTCGGGCTCGCCCGCAGTGGTCGGCCAGTAGAGGCCGTCCCTCTTGCCAGGCGAGCTTGCCAGGCGCGTTGCATACGCCGGCGAGCCAGTCTTCATCGGATCGAGCGCGGCATATTCAGCTTCTGCATCCCCGATCGCCAGCAGGGTCTGGATGGCGCCCAACTCGTTACGGCCGATTTGTCGCGCCGCGATCTCGTCGATGCCGGCCACGACGTCGAAGCGCCAAACCGCGCCTTGCTTGACGAGCATGATCGGCAGGGTCCAGCCGGATTTGCCGACCTCGATGGTAGCCTTGTCGCCGTCAACGGCTACCTTGTGACTCTCGTCCCACGCCGCGAGGAAGCGGGCTCGTTCGAGCGCAAAATCCTCGTCGTCAGTCGGCACGAGATCGCGCCATGGGTCGCCCAGTATCGCCGCCAAAGCCGTTTCGTCGCCGCCGCGCACCGCGCCGGTCAGTGCCGCCGCCGCCGCTTCAGGCGTCGCGAAGCCACGGAGCCCGGGCAACTGCTGCGCCGCCGCGGAGGCAGCGAGGCCTGCCCCCACGAGGCTGCTGAAAAGGCCGCGTCGAAGCAAGCCGTCGCTCATCGCCGTCCCCCATGCCCGCCACCGCCACGGTGGCCGCCACCATGGTACCCGGCGTGACTGGCGTGACTGAAATGAGGGTGGCCACGGTAGGTGCGGCCGCGCGAGGCTTCGTGATTGACCCACCGTCCGTGATTGACGCTGCTCATGGCATGACTGTTCTCACGGCCGCGATTCTCTTCACCGCCATTGTATCGCCCGCGGCCTTCATCGCGCCGGGCATCGCCTCCCCGATCGTCGCCTCGCCGGTCGTCGTTGCCCCGTCCCGCGGTGTCGCGGTTCTCGTCGCCACGCCGGCCGGCATCGCGCGACTCGTTGGCCCGCGGCTCGCGGTCGATCCTTCCGCGGAACGCCTGGCGCTGGGCGGCATCGGGATGATGCTGGTCGTATCTCTCGCGGCTGTTGCGGTCGCGATAGGGGACGCCGTGGCGGTGCGCCGGATCGTGATTCCAGCGGCCATGGTCGTAGTGGTTCCGGTTGAAGTTGTTGGTGATGTAGGTCGCGCGATTGATGTTCACGGTGGTGTAGCTGTTGCCGTGGCCCCAACCGCCCCAGCCTCTCCACCCCCAACCGCCGCCCCAGCCGCCGCCCCACGACCACCCGCCGAAGAACGCGCCGCCGATTGCGAAGCCCACGCCAAAGGCGAAACCGCCGACCAACGCATCACCCCAGCCCCAGCCATAGCTCGGTGGCGGATAGTAGTAGGGAGGGTTGCTGGCATAGGGCCACGTGCCGTAGACCACGTTGGTATCGTAAGTCGGCACGTAGACCACATCGGGATTGGTCGGCTGGATCACGATCGCTGCCGGCGTTCCGGCCGGCGCGCCGGCGCCGGCCGGCTGCGAGGTCACCGTCTGCTGCGGCGTGCTTTTGAGCATGCCGGCCGCCTGCGACTGGGCACGCAGCCGCTGGATCGAGGCGGCGACGTCCGACTGCTGGGCGATCATCGCGTCACCGATCTTCTGCGTCCAATCGAGTTTGCTGTTCATCATTGCCAGGACCTGCGGGAAGGCGACCAGCGAGGTGACGCTGACGTCCCAACCTTTGTCCTTGACCGCGGCCAGCGCAGCATCGCCCTTGAGGCTGGGATTGTCCTTCGACCAGCGCGCAGCCTCGACCACTTCCAGGGGGTAGGTCGCCGCCATCAGCATCTGCGCCAGCAGCGGGTCGGGATAGAGCGCGATCGGCGCCATCATCTGGTCGAGCTGCGCCGCGGTGAACGGCTGCGCGCTGGATGCAGGGCTGGGCGCGCCGGTCGATGTCGTTGCGTCCGAGGTCGGGACGCTACTCGACGGCACCGTCGTCACAGGTGACGAAGGCGGCACGGTTTGAGCGACCGCCCGGCCGCCGTTCCTCATGCCGACCAGGCCGGCGCCGGCAACGGTCGCTGCTGCCAAGACCATCGCGTTTCTGCGTCGCATGAGTTCGCCCGCAATCATGATCCCTCACCTCGCCCGGCCTGCCGACGACACCGCGGACGCACTGGCCGCGGCGAGAAACATCCTCAGATCCTTGGCGCGCGCCTCTTCGCCGTCCGCCACGCTCGCAAGAGCTGGTCGGACCTCAGTGCCGAGCTCAGCCCTCTTCCTCCTGAAACAGCCACATGGCACCGCTTGGCTGGCCGGGATAATCAGTCATGCCGAGGAAGGCAGGCATGCGGCGCTTCTGCTCATTGTTCAGCGAGGCGACGAGCGGCTTGGCGGCCGCGATGAAGCTACGGATATCGCGCGCCCGCGCCTCTTCGCCGGCTGCAACCATGTCGAGGACCTGCAGGAAGTCGACCGGCTTGATTGCCGATCGCTGCTTGAAGCGTTCTGAGGCACTGCGGGCGTTGGCGCGGATGGCGCTCTCGACGGCCGGCCAGAGCTTCTCTTGCTCGGGGGTAAGCTCAAGCACGGCCTTGAGCGCCGCGATGCGCGCATTGAGGACGGCACGCAGGTCGGCCGCAGTGTACTCGGGCTTGGCGTTGGATGCCTGCTGGGCCGCCACTGTGAGCGGTGCGGCAACGAATAAGGCGGCGGCCAGTGCAGCAGCGATTAGGCGAGGACCAGTCATGAGGGTGCTCCTGTTGCGACGAGTTTGCGTGCGATCACTTCCAGCTCCCGTCCGGTAACCGGCCGTGATACGGCGTGTCGCGACAATGGCCCCATGGCCCACGCCAGTAGCCGGCAGGGCAGCCGTTTGCCCCATAGCCCCATGAGGAATACTCACCGATGTTGGTGCCATAGCCCCCGCCCGGCAGGTTCCCGGAGTAGGGCGTGTTACGGCAGTGTCCCCACGGGCCGCGCCACCAGCCCGGCCCGCAGCCCTGGTCGGCCATGACCGGTGCGCTAGCCATCACCACGCCAGCAACTCCAATGAGCAAGGCTCGTAATATGTTCATCGATGTCCGCTCCATGACTGAGCCCCAGTAGGAGGGAGTGCTATCGCGGCGGGTGGACGGGGGAAATACGGCATCTGCCGTATTTCGACACGGGACCGGCTGACGCTTGCGCGTGACCTGCACGCGGCCGCAGGACAGTCGTCGCCGAGTAGCCGAGCAGCAGTCGTCGTTCTGTTCCAGCAGGCTCCGCCCTATTCGATGAACGTGTGGCTTGGGGTGAATGAGGACAGTTGGGCCATCCTCGATAGCTACATGACCTCCGATGATGCGCTACGCGACTATGGCATCGGAAATCCGGGTGAGCCTCTCAGGCGCGAGATGAACCGCTTGCGGATGGAAGGAGGCGCCAGGCTGACCGCTGCTCGGGCCGAGGGGAAACGTATCGACCGTGAACTCGACACGCTGTTGAACCTATCCCGAATGGCGGGCATCCGATCGGGTCAACGCGGAGATGGCGCAGCTCGAGGCTTGTAAGGCTGCGCTCGAGCGCGTGCTTGCCAACAGCCCCGCTGTCGTCCGGCGCGGAGGTTACTCCGCGCTTACCGCAGCGAGGGGCCTTTCCTTTGGCCTCAAAGGCCCCTCGCTTTGCTCGGGGTGACAGCCTCACTCTCGCATCCTTGACTGACTCTGTCAGACAGTCCTGCAAGACTACGCCGCGAGACGGGCGGCGATCTTCTCCAGGGGCTCGAGCCCGTCGATCGGCCCCAGCGCGGCGAGCGTGAGCTCGCCCTGCAGGAGCCGGCGCGCGACCCGCTGCACGGCCGCCTGATCGACCGCCTCGATGCGGGCAACGATCTCGGCATAGGGGATCGGCCGGCCATGGATGATCAGGTGGCGGGCCGCCTGCTCCGACCGCGCGCCGCTCGATTCCAGCGCCATCAGCGTGCCGGCCTTGATCTGGTTGCGGGCGCGCACCAGCTCGGACTCGGCGAGCGTGTCGGCGACGCCGGCGAATTCCTCGCACACCGCCGGCACCAGCTCGGCGAGGTCGTCCTCGCCGGTGCCGGCATAGATGCCGAACAGGCCGCCGTCGGCATAGGCGGTGTTGAAGCAATGGATGCCGTAGACCAGCCCGCGCTCCTCGCGGATGCGCTGGAACAGGCGTGAGGACATGCCGCCGCCGAACAGGGTCGAGTAGATGGCGAGCGCGAAGTAGTCGGGATCGCGATAGCCGATGCCCTGGCAACCCAGCACCAGGTGCGCCTGCTCGAGCACGCGCGATTCGCGGCCGTCGCCGCCGACATAGGCGAGCGGCACCGGCGGCGGGGCGTTGGCGGGCGTGCGCGGCACCGAGCCGAAATGCTTTTCGGCGAGGTCGACGATCTGGTCGTTCTCGACGCGTCCGGCCGCCGACAGGACCATATTGGACGCCGTATAGTGACGGGCGAGGAAGGCGAAGAGATCGTCGCGACCGATCGCCTCGACGGTCTCGGCGGTGCCGAGCACCGGCCGGCCGAGCGGCTGGCCGGGGAAGGCGGTGACCTGGAACTGGTCGAACACCAGGTCGTCGGGCGTGTCGAGCGCCTGGCCGATCTCCTGCAGGATGACGCCGCGCTCGCGCTGCAGCTCGTCAGGATCGAACACCGAGTTGCGCAGGATGTCGGCCACCATCTCGACGCCCAAGCCTACGTCCTCCTTCAGCACCGAGGCGTGGTAGGCCGTGATCTCGCGGCCGGTATAGGCGTTCAGGCTGCCGCCGACATTCTCGATCTCCTCGGCGATGGCGCGGGCCGAGCGGGTGCGCGTGCCCTTGAAGGCCATGTGCTCGAGCATGTGGGCCATGCCGTTGAGCTCGGCCGATTCGTGGCGCGTGCCGCAGGCGACCCAGATGCCGAGCGCCGCCGATTCGACCTCGGGCATCGCGTCGACCGCCACGCGCAGGCCGTTGGGAAGGGTGGTGACCTTGACGTTGCTCATTCCTATCGCCTTGCCGCCTTGGACGGCTTAAGTGCTGCCATGCGCTCGTCGATCAACCCCTTGAGCGCCGCGGCATCGTTGCGCAGCCCGTCGACGCGCTCGGTGCGCTCCATCAGATCGGCGAGCCGCGGCGGCAGCGCCGGCCGCTCGCCGGTCGCCTTCTCGACCGCATCCGGGAACTTGGCGGGATGCGCCGTCGACAGCACGACCATCGGCACCTTGGCGTCGCGCCGGTGCTGCTGGGCCACGGCATAGCCCACTGCGCTATGGGTATCGAGCGTCACGCCGAAGCGCTTGCGGCAGTCGACGATGGCTTTCAGCGTGCCCTCATCGTCGAGACGGCCGGCGTCGAACAGCTCGCGCACGCCGCCCAGCGCATTGGCGCCGACCTTCAGCGTGCCGCTGCTCCTGAAGCCCGCCATCGCCTCGGCCAGCGCCTTGCCGTCGCGGCCGTACAGGTCGAACAGCAGGCGCTCGAAGTTGCTCGAGATCTGGATGTCCATGCTGGGACTGTAGGTCGGCACGACGTCGGTCATGGTCATGGCGCCCGCCTCGAAGAAGCGCGCCAGGATGTCGTTGCTGTTGGTCGCCACGACGAAATGCGAGACCGGCAGGCCCATCTGACGCGCCGCATAGCCCGCATAGACGTTGCCGAAGTTGCCCGTCGGCACCGTGAAGGCGACCGGCCGGTCCGGCGCACCGAGCTTCACCGCCGCCCAGAAGTAATAGACGATCTGCGCCATCACACGGGCGAAGTTGATCGAGTTCACCGCCGTCAGCGCATGACGGTCGCGGAAGGCGAGATCGTTGAAGCACGCCTTGGCGAGGTCCTGGCAATCGTCGAACGTGCCCTCGATGGCGATGTTGTGCACGTTGGGCGCCAGCACCGTCGTCATCTGGCGACGCTGCACCTCGCTCACCCGGCCATGCGGGAACAGCATGAAGATGTCGATGGTCTTGCGGTCGCGCACCGCCTCGATGGCGGCCGAGCCGGTGTCGCCCGAGGTGGCGCCGACGATGGTGGCGTGCTGGCGCCGCGCCGTCAGCGTGTGGTCGAGCATGCGGCCCAGGAGCTGCAGCGCCACGTCCTTGAAGGCGAGCGTGGGCCCATGGAACAGCTCCAGCAGGTGAAGACCGCTGTCGCCCAAAGGCTTCACGGGGGCCACCTCCGGCGTCTCGAACGAGGCATAGGCCTCGCCGATCAAACGGCGGAAGGTCGGCTCGTCGAAGGCGTCGCCGACGAACGGCCGCATCACCCGATAGGCGACCTCGCCATAGGGTTGGTCCCTGAGGGAAGCGATCTCGGCCTTGGAGAATTGCGGCCATTCGGCCGGCAGATAGAGGCCGCCGTCGCGGGCGAGACCCGCGAGCATGACATCCTCGAAGCCAAGCGGCTGGGGATTTCCCTGCGAGCCGTGGCGCGTGCTGATGTAGCGCAAAAGAAAAACTCCGACTGCTAGGGCCTCCTCCCCAAGCGAAGCTTGGGGAGGTGTCGGCGTTCTACGCCGACGGAGGGGTCATGAGCATGAGTCCAGCGGCCCATGACCCCTCCGCCGCCGTATGACGGCGGCACCTCCCCATCGCGGAATCCGCGATGGGGAGGAAAAACTACGCGACCTGACGACAGGCCGCATGATCCTTGCGGACCCTCTTGGTCGAAGCGGGGTGTTTCTCCAGCATCCGCGCCGGACGCGTCGGACGCTTCACGAGGTCACCGCCGCAATTGGGGCAAAGACCACCCAGCCGAGTTCGGGCGCAGTCGGCGCAGAACGTGCACTCGTAGGTGCAGATCAGCGCGTCGGAGGCGCCGTTCGGCAGGTCCTTGTCGCAGCATTCGCAGTTGGGGCGGAGATCGAGCATGGCTTCCTCTTACGCCGACAGATAGCGGGTTTCCAGATGGGCCTTGAAGGCGGCGGCCCCGACCGATGGCGGCCAAAAGGCCGGGCTCGGCCCGGCGGGCGGCGGCGAAGAGCTGGGCCGCGGCCAGCGCCCCCAGGGTATAGGTCGGGAAATAGCCCCATCCGCCATCCGGCCAATGGATGTCCTGCAGGCAGCCCAGCGCGTCGTTCGGCGGAACGACGCCCAAAAGCTCGCGCATGCCCTCGTTCCAGGCGCCGGGCAGGTCGGCGAGCGCGAGGTCGCCTGAAAGCATCGCCCGCTCCAGCCGGTAGCGCAGCATGATGTGCAGCGGGTAGGTCACCTCGTCGGCATCGACGCGGATGTAGCCCGGCGCCACGCGCGTGTAGATCCGATGGATGTTGTCGGCCGTCCAGGCCGGCCCGTCCTTGCCGAAGGCGGCGCGCATGTGCGGCGCGGCGAACGAGAGGAAGGCATCGCTGCGGCAGGCCTGCATCTCCATCAGCAGCGACTGGCTCTCGTGCAGAGCCATGCCGCGCGCATTGCCGACAGGCTGCCGGCGCCAGTCGCGCGGCAGGCCGAGCTCGTAGAGGCCGTGGCCGGTCTCGTGCAGCACGCCCATCAGGGCGCGGGCGAAGTCGGCCTCGTCGTAGCGCGTGGTGATGCGCACGTCGTCGGCGGTGCCGCCGGTGAAGGGGTGCGCCGACACATCGAGCCGGCCGTGCGTGAAATCGAAACCGAGCCGCCGGCACATCTCCTCGCCGAGCTTGCGCTGCTGCTCGACCGGAAACGGGCCGTCGAGCTCGAGCGGCTTGCCGGCACTCGCCTGGCGCTCCATGACGCGGCCCAGCAGGTCGGGCAGGAAGGCGCGCAATTCGCCGAACAGCTCGTCGATGCGCGCCGACCGGCCGCCCGGCTCGAACTCGTCGAGCAGCGCGTCGTAGAGCGAGGTTTCGAGCGCCGCTGCCTTGGCCTCGCCGACGCGACGCATCACGACCAGCACCTCGCCGAGCGTCGGCAGCAGCGACTTGAAGTCGGCGTTCTTCTTGGCGTCACGCCAGACCATCTCGCAGGCCGACGTGGCGCGCGTACGCGCCTCGACCAGGTCCGCCGGCAGAGCGCTCTCGTGCACCCACAGCCGGCGCATCTCGCGCAGATTGGCGGCGCGCCAGCGATCGAGGTCCTTGGCCCCCTCCTCCGCCCGCGACAAGAGCTCGGGCATATCGGGTGCCGCGATCATGCCGTGGGCGATGACGCCCAAGGTCGCGAGCTGGTCGGCGCGATCTTCGCTGGCGCCCGATGGCATCATGGCCGAGCGGTCCCAGTTCAGGATCGAGCTGGCGCGAGTGACCGCGCTCAGCCGCGCGAAGCGGCGCTCCAGCTCGGCATAGGGATCGTTGGCGATCATGGCGCGTCCTCGGGCTTGACCTTCGTGCGGCCGGCGACCGTAAGGCGGCCGTTCTCCCAGTGATAGGCGAGGTAGACCCCGACCAGCGCCAGCGCGAGCAGGAACCAGGTGATGGCGTACTGCAGGTGGTCGTTGGGGATGTCGAGGCGCGTCTGGCCGCCGATCGGCACGCCGCCCGGGTTGGGCGCGGCATCGGCTTCGAGAAAGAAGACGTCGAGCTTGGGATCGGGCTTGCCGCCCGCCATGCCGCGCATCAGCGGCACGTCGACGTGGAACCAGACGTTCTTGTCCGGCACGTTCTCCGGCGCGAACTGGCGACGCTCCTGGTTGCGGCGCACGATGCCGGTGAAGTCGACGTGACCCGCCACCTGCCCCTGGACACGCTTGGCCGGATCCTTCTGCTCCTGCGGAATCCAGCCGCGGTCGAACAGCACGATGCGGCCGTCGTCGGTGCGCAACGGCGTCACGACCTGCAGGCCGACCTTGTTCTTGAGGTTGCGCGCGGCGAGGTAGAACTCCTTGTCGTTCAGCAGCGTGCCCGACACGGTCACGCGGCCGTACTCCTGGCGCAGCGGATCGCCGCGCAGCAGCTCGTCGAGCGTGATCGGCGCAGCCGCCTGGTTGACCTCGATGCGGTGCAGGATGTCGCGCTTCCATTCGCGACGCTCCATCTGCCAGATGCCGAGCCCCAGCGAGACCACGAAGATCGGCAGCGAGATGAGGGTGGGCCACAAGGCTGGCCTGAGCCGAATCATACGCCCTCTCCTATCCGTCCAATGCCGTCGAGCGATGGGTGTATTGCTGGGCAATCAGCCAGGCCTTCAGCACGCGCAGCATCCACACCGAGAGCCCGACGGTGAGCGGCCCCCAGATCAGTACATGCACCCACCAGGGCGGTTCGAAGCGAAACTCGACCCAGAACACCAGGATCATGATGATGGCGCCGAGGCCCAGGATGACGAACACGGCGGGGCCGTCGCCGGCATCGTTGCCGCGCAGGTCGAGGTCGCACTCCGAGCAGCGTTCGGCGACGCTCAGCAAGCCGGCGAACAGCCGACCGCGGCCGCAGCGAGGGCAGGCCCCGCGCAGGGCGACGTCGACCGGAGATTGCCGTGGCCATTCGGACATCACGCCCTCCCAAAAGGCGAACCGCCGGGGAGCGCCCGGCGGTGTCTTTATATCCTCCCCAGCGAAGCTGGGGAGGTGTCGCCGTCACACGGCGACGGAGGGGTCATGGGCGTCACGACTGATTGCTCACGACCCCTCCGCCCGCTTCGCGGGCACCTCCCCAACTTCGTTGGGGAGGAAGATTCGGCTAGTGCAGCGCGATCGGCGCCTTGCCGGAGCCCCACCAGTAGATGCAGAAGAACAGGAACAGCCACACCACGTCGACGAAGTGCCAGTACCAGGCGGCCGCCTCGAAGCCGAAATGGTGGTTCGGCTTGAAATGGCCCGCCATGGCGCGGAACAGGCAGACCAGCAGGAAGGTCGTGCCGACCAGCACGTGGAAGCCGTGGAAGCCGGTCGCCATGAAGAACGTCGAGGAATAGATGTTCTCACGGAAGCTGAACGGCGCGTTGAAGTACTCGTAGGCCTGGATGCCGGTGAAGCAGACGCCCAGGATCACCGTCAGCGTCAGCCCGCGCACCGCGTCGCGCTTGTTGCCCTCGAGGATCGCATGGTGCGCCCAGGTCACCGTGGTGCCCGAGAGCAGCAGGATCAGCGTGTTCATGAAGGGCAGGTCGAACGGCGCGATGACGCTGATGCCCTTGGGCGGCCAGATGCCGCCAGTCACCTCTGCCCGGACCGGCATCTCGGGCGAGTTGGGGAACAGCGACGCGTCGAAGAAGGCCCAGAAGAAGGCGGCGAAGAACAGCACCTCCGAGGCGATGAACAGGATCATGCCGTAGCGCAGGCCGAGCTGAACCACCGCGGTGTGGTACTTGCGCGACTCGACGATGACGTCGCTCCACCACCAGAACATCACCGCCAGGATCAGCGCCAGGCCGGGCGCGATGATCCACCACTGCACGGCCTTCACGACGTTGGCGACGCCGCTGCCCAGCATGTCCGGATGCATGCCGAGGGCCGCCCCGATCGCCAGCAGCAGCGCACCCAGCGCGCCCAGCGCCGGCCACGGGCTGGGATCGACCAGATGATAGGGATGCTTGGGAGTGCCGTCGGCCATGATCATCCACCCTTTCCAGTGGCGTCGGCAGGAACGCTGCCGAGCAAGGTCTTCGCCCGCTCCGTCTTGGCCTCGAAGAAGGTGTACGAGAGCGTGATGGTGCGGACGTTGTCGTAGCGCCGATCCTTGTCCATCTCGGGATCGACGAAGAACACCACGGGCATGTCGACCGACTGCCCGGGCAGCAGCAACTGCTCGGTGAAGCAGAAGCATTGCAGCTTGTTGAACCACGGCCCGGCATGCTCGGGCGTGACGTTGTAGGTCGAGGTGCCGACGATCGGCCGCTGCGAGACGTTGGTCACGCGGTAGTGGACCAGCTTCTCCTCGCCGAGCTTGACCTTGACCTCGCGCTCGAGCGGCGTGAAGCGCCACGGCAGGTTGGCGTCGACGTTGGAATCGAAGCGCACCTTGACGGTGCGCGACAGGATCGGGCGCTCGCCTTCCGGGGCGATCTGCGGCGTGCCGCCGAAGCCGGTGGCGCGGCAGAACATGTCGTAGAGCGGCACCGCGGCATAGGCCAAGCCCAGCATGCTGCCGACAACCAGCACGAGGGTCCAGGCGAGCCGGGCGTTCCTGTCGCCGCTCATGCCCTTCGTGCTCATGATTGGGGCCCCATGCGCACGATGGTGAGCACGAAGAAGAGCACGACCAGCACGAGCAGGAAGCCGGCCACGACCAGGTTCTTGCCGCGCTGGCGGCGGTGCATGTCGGAATCGCCGGGACGGTTGTCTGCCATGGCGTCGCTCATCCGGCCAGCATCCGGGACACGAGCTGGTCGACCGGCAGGGCGGCGAACAGCACGGCGAGATAGATCAGCGAGAAGCGGAACATGCGGCGCGCCGGGCCATGGCCGGTCGCATCGTCGGCCGCGCGCCACACCGTCACGGCATGGCCGACGAAGGCGAGGCTCAGCACCAGGGCGACGGCGCCGTAGAGCCAGCCGACCGCGCCCATCAGCGTCGGCACCAGCGCCACCGGCAGCAGCACCAGGGTGTAGATCAGCATCTGCCGCTTGGTCTCGCGCGGCCCCGCCACCACCGGCAGCATGGGTACGCCGGCGCGGCGATAATCGTCGCTGCGATAGAGCGCCAGCGCCCAGAAGTGCGGCGGAGTCCACAGGAAGATCAGGCCGAACAGGGCGATCGAGATCAGCGAGACGTCGCCGGTGACGGCGGCCCAGCCGATCATCGGCGGAAAGGCGCCGGCGGCGCCGCCGATCACGATGTTCTGCGGCGTGCGGCGCTTCAGCCACATCGTATAGATGAAGACGTAAAACAGGATCGCGGCGGTGAGCAGCGCGGCCGCGACGAAGTTGGTCGACACCGCCATCAGCAGGACGGAGAAGATCGACAGCAGGACGCCGAGAGCCAGCGCGTCGTCCGGCGCCACGCGGCCGGCCGGCAACGGCCGGTTGGCGGTGCGCGCCATCAGCCCGTCGAGATCGCGCTCGTACCACATGTTGATGCAGCCGGCGGCGCCCGAGCCCAGCGCAATCGCCAGCACGGCAAGGCCGGCGGTGAAGGGATGCAGGTGGCCCGGCGCGATCATCACGCCGACCAGGCCGGTGAAGACGACCAGCGACATGACCCTGGGCTTCAGCAGGTCGACGTAGTCGCGCACGCGCGTCGGCGGCGCCTCGTCGAATGCTCTCAGGATCTGTGCCGTGTCGCTCATTGCTCAGCTCAATCAAGGCGAAGGCGCCGGCCTCATGAGTGCTGGAGGGGGCGCCTTCGCTCCTATCTCAGTGGTGCGCCGTCGGGGAGATGTGCGGCAGTTCCTCGAAAGTGTGGAACGGCGGCGGCGAAGCCACCGTCCATTCCAGCGTCGTGGCGCCGTCGCCCCAGTAGTTGGCGCCGACCCGCTTGCCGGCCAGCATCCCGCCGAACACGACGAAGATCAGCCAGAAGATGGTCGAGCCGAAGGAGATGAAGGCGCCGATCGAGGAGATCTCGTTCCAGTGCATCATCGCGTCGGGATAGTCGACGTAGTGGCGCGGCATGCCGGCCAGCCCGCTGAAGTGCATCGGGAAGAAGGTCAGGTTGACGCCGATGAAGGTCGTCCAGAAGTGGATCTGCGCGGCCCACTCTGGATACTGCCGGCCAGTCATCTTGCCGAACCAGTAGTAGAGGCCGGCGAACATGCCGAACACCGCACCGAGCGACAGCACGTAGTGGAAGTGCGCGATCACGTAGTAGGTGTTGTGCAGCGAGTAGTCGACGCCGGCATTGGCCAGCACGACGCCCGTCACGCCGCCCACGGTGAACAGGAAGATGAAGCCGATCGCCCACAGCATCGGCACTTCGAGGCGGATCGAGCCGCCCCACATCGTGGCGATCCAGGAGAAGATCTTCACGCCCGTCGGGACGGCGATCACCATCGTCGCGGCGACGAAGTAGGCGCGCGTGTCGACATCCATGCCGACCGTGAACATATGGTGCGCCCACACCACGAAGCCGACGACGCCGATCGCCACCATCGCGTAGGCCATGCCCAGGTAGCCGAAGATCGGCTTCTTGGAGAAGGTCGAGATGATGTGGCTGACGATGCCGAAGGCCGGCAGGATCATGATGTACACCTCGGGATGGCCGAAGAACCAGAAGAGGTGCAGGAACAGGGTCGGGTCGCCGCCGCCCTCGCCTCGGGCTTGAAGAACGAGGTGCCGAAGTTGCGGTCGGTCAGCAGCATGGTGATGGCGCCGGCCAGGACCGGCAGGGCCAGCAGCAGCAGGAACGCCGTCACCAGGATCGACCAGGCGAACAGTGGCATGCGGTGCAGCGTCATGCCCGGCGCCCGCATGTTGAAGATCGTGGTGATGAAGTTGATCGCGCCCAGGATCGACGAAGCGCCGGCGATGTGCAGCGAGAAGATCGCGAGGTCCATGCCCGCGCCCTGACTCTCCGACAGCGGCACGTAGATCGTCCAGCCGGTGCCGACGCCGCCGCCGACGATCGCCGACAGCAGCAGCAGGATGAAGGCCGGCGGCAGCAGCCAGAAGCTGATGTTGTTCATGCGCGGGAAGGCCATGTCGGGCGCGCCGATCATCAGCGGCACGAACCAGTTGCCGAACCCGCCGATCAGCGCCGGCATGACGACGAAGAACACCATGATCAGGCCGTGCGCCGTAACGACGGTGTTCCACAGATGGCCGTTCGGCGTGCCGTCCGGCCCGTTGAAGTACTGGACGCCGGGCTGCAGCAGCTCGAGGCGCATGACCACCGAGAAGGTGGCGCCGATCAGCGCGGCGAAGATCGAGAACACAAGGTACATCGTGCCGATGTCCTTGTGGTTGGTGCTGAACAGCCAGCGCTTGATGCCCGTCGGCGTATGGTGGTCGTCGTGCCCATGGGCGTGATGGTCGTGGGTGGCGCCGTGCGCGGTGGCCATTTCTATGTCTCCTGCGGCGATGCGCTTAGCGGTTGGCGGGAGTGGCGGCTGAAGCGAAGTCGGTCGCCGGGATGAGACCCGCCGCCTTCTTCTTCTGCTCCACCCATTTGTCGAAGACGTCCTTGGAGACCACGCGCACCGCGATCGGCATGTAGCTGTGATTGTCGCCACAGATCTGCGAGCACTGGCCGAAGTAGTAGCCTTCCTTGGTGACGTTGATCCAACCCTCGTTGAGGCGTCCGGGGATCACCGTCTTCTTGATGCCGAAGCCGGGAACGGTCCAGCCGTGCATGGAGTTGCCGACGGCCGTGCCGATGATGCGGACCGTGGTGCCCACCGGAACCACCATCTCCTCATCGACCGCCAGCAGGCGCGGCACCTGCGGCTTCTGCTTGATGCGGTCGGCCTCGGGCAGGATGCGGCTCTCGACCGTGAAGTCGCCGAGGTCGGGATAGTTGTAGGTCCAGTACCACTGGTTGCCGGTCACCTTGATGGTGAAGGCGGCGTCGATCGCCTTGTCGCTGTAGTAGAGCAGGCGGAACGACGGGATGGCGATGACCACCAGGATGAGGATGGGCACGACCGTCCAGGCGATCTCGATCACGGTATTGTGGGTGGTCGTCGTCGCCACCGGATTGCGCGAGGCATGGAAGCGCCACATCGCGTAGACCAGCAGGGCCAGCACGAACACGCAGATCAGCGTGATGATGACCAGCAGAAGGCTGTTCAGCGATTCGACCTTGTCCATCACCGGCGTGAAGGCCGGCGGGAAGTTCGTCTGCCAATCGTGCGGCACGCCGATGACCGGCTGCGCCAAGGCGCTGCCCGCGAAGCCAAGCGCGACGCTCACCACCATCCCGAGAATGCCCAAAACGCGCTTGCCGCTCATGCAATCGTCCCTTCAGCAGGCCGCTCTCTCTGGAGGGTTCCGACCCGCAAAATCCCCCGCATTTCAAAGCGGTTAGTACCAGATATAGGCCTGAGACGTAACGGGTTTTCGGCCTTGATCGGTATGTGGCGGCCGGTCGCACTCGTTAATGAAACACGCTGGAAAGAGCTTCGCCATAGCCAGCCTCGTGCACGGTACGGGCGAATGACGGCGTGTTCACCCGACGCTGGAACCCACCGTCCTTCTGATAGGCGAAGAGCTGGACGCCAGTCGCGTCCTCCATGGATGTCACGACCGACAGCCCGCGCAGACGACCGACGCTGACCAGGAGATCGACAGATTGACGCGGCACGCCCGCTACGGCCGGCGCCTCGCCGGCGGCGACGATGCCGCACGCTTTCCCCGACAGCAGCTTGCCCAGCGCCGCTGCGTCGGAGGGCTGCAGTGAATCGACGACCAGCAGGTCGGGCCGCAGTTGCAGGCCGGTCGCCAGCAACGTCGCCAAGGAGACCTGCGGCGAGGCGACCAGCTCGACCTTCGCTGCCGATTTCCAGCGGAATTCGCGGTGCGGCGCCACGGTGACGACCCGCGCGTCGCCACGATCGCGCGTCAGAGCCGCCAGCAAGGCAGTCTTGCCCGCCTTTTCGGGCCCGACCACCAGCACGCTGAGGCGGCTGCGGACGGCGATGCGCAGCAGGTCGGCCATCCGCCGGTCGAGCCGGCCGGCAGAGACAAGCCGCTCGAGGGTCGCCTCGCCAGGCTCGCCGCGCCGCAGCGCGAGGACGGGGCCCGCCGGCGCCGCCGGCGGAAACAGCACCACGCCCTCGCTGCCGTCGCGCAGGCTGATGGCAACCGCTGGCGACACGCCCGGCTTGGCGAGGCGGCTGATGATCTCCGCGAGATGGGCTCGATCGCGAAACCTTTCCTGCGACGGTTCGATGACACCCGCGCGCTCGACATAGAGGGCGTCAGGCCCGTTCACGAACACGGCCCGGATCGAACGATCCGCCCACAGCCGCTCTATCGGCCCGAGGCCACAGAGCTCGCCCAGAGCCAGTCGCATGAGTCGGCCGCGCCCCTCGGGCGCCACGTCATCGAGCACAGATGCAACGACATCGACCACGACCTTGCGCGGCATGCTGAAGGGATCGCCGACAAGCCTGGCGCGGACCTTGGCCACGATGTCGGCCATCTCGCGCGGCGTCACCGTCACGAGCGGCGACGGCGGCCCCGCGAATGCCGCATCGCCGACCGGCGGCGGCGGCGCTGGATCGGCGCCGGTCCAGGATGCCGTCCCGGTCGAAGGCTCGCTGGCAAACTGCACGAGCGGACCGCTCGCCGGCAGGCGGAGTCCGCGCTGGCGTCGAGCGAGCAGCTCGGCGACCAGGCGACGCAGCTCGTAGCTCGTGAGCGTCACCCCGCGCGTGCGGAAGTAGTTGTGGACGACCTCGCCAATGGCGTAGGCGACTTCCGCCGGCGAGCGGCCACCGTCGAAGGCCGCCGCCACCCTGCCCGCCATCCCGTCCGTGAAGGCGCGCCATGTCTCCTGCATCAGGTGTGCGCGTCCGGCATCGCCGCGCAGGGGGAAGATTTGCTCGAGCGAACGCGCGGGGCCGTCGGCGTGCGGCCGTTCGAGCACGGAATTCAAGGCGGCCGGGCCCTCGTCGAGCCGCTCTCCGCCGTCCATGGCGGTCATCCGACAATCCGATTTATCAATAACTTCCCACTATTCGTGCACTCTAGACTCCCGTTTCGCGGGAACCCACGGGAAACGATGCACACCCCTGGGCCAGCCGGCCGGCGGCCGAGTTGACGCTTGTCTTTCCGGGACCGGCCAGTATGGTCGCGCGCCGACCCTATCGGCGTGGTGAGAGTGAGGGTCCCATGATGCGTCTGGCACTGACGCCGTTATTCGTCGCCATCTCTTTAATGTTCGCAGGAGCGACCGCCGCCATGGACAAGGAAAACACGCTCTATATCGACCTCAAGGATGGCCGCGTGGTCATCGAGATGCGTCCGGACCTCGCGCCCAACCACGTGGCGCAGATCAAGAAGCTGGCGCGCGAGGGCAAGTACGACGGCGTCGTGTTCCATCGCGTGATCGAAGGCTTCATGGCCCAGACCGGCGATCCGACCGGCACCGGCTCGGGCGGCATGGGCGAGACGCTGAAGGCCGAGTTCTCCAAGGAGCCGCATGTGCGCGGCTCGGTGTCGATGGCGCGCACCAACGATCCCAACAGCGCGCGCAGCCAGTTCTTCATCGTGTTCAAGGATTCGAACTTCCTCGACGGCCAGTACACGGTGTGGGGCAAGGTCACCAAGGGCATGGAGTTCGTCGACAAGATCAAGCGCGGCCAGGGCCAGTCGGGCTCGGT
>JACPOB010000099.1 GCA_016185145.1 Rhodospirillales bacterium
CAGGCCGCCAAACGTAAGGCTCGCGGCTATACACGATTCACCACCATGCGCACCGTGCTCTTCCTCATTGCCGGAAAGCTCGACTTCTCAAGACTCAACCCACAGCCGGCATAACCCACTCAAAATTCAAAAGAGCCAGAAGTAAGGAGTAGATACGTGGCGAGTTTCGACATCGCGGTGATCGGCGGCGGCATCGCCGGTCTCACGGCCGCCCATCACGCGGCGCTGGCCGGCGTCTCGGTGGGCCACTTCATCGCCGACGGCATGCCGGGCGGCCTGGTGATGAACGTGGGTGCGCTCGACGGCTGGCCGGCTGCCGGCGCGGTAGGCGGCGCCGAGCTTGCGGCAGGCCTGCTCGGCCGCAACGAGGAGCTCGGCGTCTCATTGGTGCCGTCGCGCATCGACTCAATCCAAGCCAAAACGCTGAGTGGTCCGGACGGCACGTGGCGGACCAAGCAGGTGATCGTGGCCACGGGCGCTTCGCTGCGCATGCTCGACGCGCCGGGCGCCGAACGGCTCGCCGGCCGCGGCGTGTCGCAATGCGCCTGGTGCGACGGGGGCCTCTACCGCGACGCCGAGGTGGTGGTGGCAGGCGGCGGCGATGCCGCCCTGTCGGAAGCGATCCATCTGGCCGAGTTCGCGCGCTCAGTCACCATCGTCACGCGCAGCGAGATGTTCCGCGCGCGGCGCAGCTATGTATCGCGCGTCGCCGACGACGAACGCTTCAAGCTGCGCTGGGCGAGCGAGATCGTCGAAGTTTTGGGCGACAAGGGCGTCGAAGGCGTGCGCGTGCGTGACAACGAGGCAGGGAACGACGAGGTCGTCGCCTGCAATGGCTTGTTCGTGTTCGTCGGGTTGGCGCCCAATGCCGGCTTGCTGCCACCCGACGTCGCCCGCGACGAGCGTGGCTTCGTCGTCACCGATGCCCACTTCGAGACGGCTTCGCGAGGCATATTCGCCGTCGGCGCCGTGCGCTCAGGCTATGGCGGCCGGCTGACCCAGGCGGTCGCCGAGGCGACCACTGCCGCCGAGCACGCGGCGGCGCGCTGCGACGACTAACTAATCAGGCCGGGACGACGGCCATGGCCTGGATCTCGACCTTGGCGCGGTCCTCGACCAGGGCCGTCACCTCGACCACGGCCATCGCCGGGAAATTGCGCCCCATGACCTCGCGGTAGGCCTTGCCGATGCCTTCCAAGTTGCCGAGGTAATCCTTCTTGTTGGTGAGATACCACGTCATCGACGTGACGTGCTCGGGCCTGGCACCGGCCTCGGCCAGCACGTCGACGACGTTCCGAAGGGTCTGGCGGACCTGGCCTGTAAGATCGTCGGTCTCGAACCGGCACTGGCCGTTCCAGCCGATCTGCCCGCCGACGAAGACGAAGCGGCCTTGGGCCGCGACGCCGTTGGCATAGCCCTTGGGTTTTGCCCAGCCGGCCGGCTGCAGGATCGTGTGCGTCGTCATGATTTCCTCAACAGAAAGCGCTGGATCTTGCCCGTCTGGGTCTTCGGCAGGTTGGGCGTGAACTTCACCGAGCGCGGATACTTGTAGGGCGCGATCGTTGCCTTGACGTGATCCTGCAGGCGTTTGGCAGTATCGGTGTCCGGCACGACGCCTTCGGCCAATACGATATGCGCTTGCACGATCTGGCCGCGCTCGGCATCGGCAACGCCGATCACCGCGCATTCGAGCACGTCGGCATGGGTCAGCAACGCGGCCTCCACTTCGGGGCCAGCGATGTTGTAGCCGGCCGAGATGATCATGTCGTCAGACCGCGCGGCGAAGTGGAAGTAGCCGGCCTCGTCCTGCACGAAGGAATCGCCGGTGAGATTCCAGCCGTCGCGCACGTAACTGCGCTGGCGCTCGTCGGCGAGATAGCGGCAGCCGGTCGGGCCGCGCACGGCGAGCCGTCCCACCGTGCCGCGCGGCACCTCCTTCATGTTCTCGTCGACGACCCGGGCTTCGTAGCCGTGCACCGGCTTGCCGGTCGAGCCTGGCGCCAGGTCATCGAGACGGTTGGAGATGAAGATGTGCAGCATCTCGGTGGCGCCGATGCCGTCCAGGATCGGCTTGCCGGTCTTGGCGAGCCAGTCGTTGAACACCGGTGCCGGCAGGGTCTCGCCGGCCGAGACGGCGATGCGCAGCGAGGAGAGATCCCGGCCCGCGTCCATGGCCGTGAGCATGGCGCGGTAGGCCGTGGGTGCGGTGAAGCTGATGGTGGCGCGATAGGTTTCGATAATCTCGACCATGTTCGCGGGCGAGGCATTCTCCAGTAGCGTCGCCGCCGCGCCGAAGCGCAGGGGGAAGATCGCAAGGCCACCCAGGCCGAAGGTGAAGGCAAGCGGTGGCGAGCCTACGAAGACGTCGTCCGGCGTCACGCCCAGCACGTCCTTGGCGTAGCCGTCGGCAATGATCAGCAGGTCGCGATGGAAGTGCATGGTGGCCTTGGGCACCCCGGTCGTGCCCGAGGTGAAGCCCAGCAGAGCCACGTCGTCGCGGCCGGTGGCGACGGCCTCGAAGCGCACCGGTTTGGTGAGGGCGATGCGGTCGAGCTCGGCGTCGTGGTTGGCCGTGCCGTCGAAGCCCACGACCTGCTCGAGGAACCGGTTGTCCTTGGCGCAGGCCACCAACTCGTCCATCAGCCTCGTGTCGCAGAGCGCCAGTGCGATCCTGGCCTTGTCGACGATCTGCCCCAGTTCGCCCGCCCGCAGCATGGGCATGGTGTTGACGACGACGGCGCCCGCCTTGGTCGCCGCCAGCCAGCAGGCGACCATGGCCGGATTGTTGGCCGCGCGGACCAGCACGCGGTTGCCCGGCCGCACGCCGTAATTCTCGACCAGGGCGCGCGCCAGCCGGTTGGTCCAGTCGGTCAGCTCCTTATAGGTCCGGCGCCGGCCGTTGCCGATCAGCGCGGTGTTGTCGCCAAAACCTTTCTGGACCATGCGGTCGGTCAATTCGACGGCGACGTTCAGCCGCTCGGGATAGTCGAAGCCGGCCAGACGGAAGTCCGGCAACTCGGCCGCGGGCGGAAGGTTGTCGCGGCTGAACGTGTCGATATGCGCGCTCGGTCCCAGCATCGTCATGCCCCTTCGAACACCGGCGTCTGCTTGGCGACGAAGGCGCGGTAGGCGCGCTCGAAGTCGCGGGTCTGCATGCAGATCGCCTGCGCCTGGGCTTCCGCCTCGATCGCCTGGTCGAGCCCCATCGACCATTCCTGGTTCAGCTGGGTCTTGGTGATGCCGTGCGCGAAGGTGGGGCCGGCGGCGATGCGCCGGGCCATGTCGAGCGCGTCGGCTTCCAGCGCCCCGGCATCGACCAGGCGGTTATAGAACCCCCAGCGTTCACCCTCTGCCGCCGACATGCTGCGGCCGGTATATAAAAGCTCGGCGGTACGGCCCTGGCCGATGATGCGGGGCAGGATCGCGCACGCACCCATGTCGCAGCCGGCGAGACCGACGCGCGTGAACAGGAAGGCGGTCTTGGCTTCGGGCGTGGCGATGCGGATATCGGAGGCCATGACGATGATGGCGCCGGCGCCCACGGCGACGCCGTCGACAGCGGCGATGATCGGCTTGCCGCAGGCGAGCATCGCCTTCACGAGATCGCCGGTCATGCGCGTGAAGGCCAGCAGTTCCTTCATCTCCATGGCGACCAGGGGCCCGATGATGTCGTGCACGTCGCCGCCCGAGCAGAAATTGCCGCCGTTGGGCAGGAACACCACCGTGTCGACGTCCTCGGCATAGCGCAACTCGCGGAAGGTGTCGCGCAGCTCGGCATAGGAGTCGAAGGTGAGCGGGTTCTTGCGCTCGGGCCGGTCGAGCTGGATGCGCGCCACCTTGCCGTCGACCTGCCAGAGGAAGTGTTTGGGCCGGAGGCCCGCCATCCTGGTCATTCCCGTCCCTCCCAATTGCTGCGAAATGCCTTCAGCATCGACGTGAGCTGCCGCGCATCGCTCTTGGTGACGCCGGCCAGCAATTCGCCGACCCAGCCTTCATGCGCCGCCGCCATGGTGCGAAACGTATCCTTGCCGGTCTTCGTGAGCTGCACGATCGACGTGCGGCGGTCGCCGTCGCGCTGGCGGCGCTGCACCAAGCCCTCGGAAACGAGCCGGTCGATGATGCCGGTGACGTTGCCGTTGGAGACCAGCAGGAAGCGCGACAGGTCGCTCATCAGCATGCCGTCGGGCGTGCGGTAGAGCGCGGCCATGACGTCGAAACGCGGCAAGGTGGTGTCGAATTCCGTGTTCAGCCGCTCGCGCAGCTCGCCCTCGATGATGCGCGTGGCGCGCAGCAGCCGGATCCACAGGCGCAGCTTTTCCTTGGAAGCGGAGAGGGGGCCGCTCACCACGTCTCGCCTCCCGAGAGCGACAGCGCCTGGCCGGTGACCGAGCCCGCCGCCTCGCTGCAGAGCCACAGCACCGCCGCCGCGACTTCCTGCGGCTGGATGAAGCGGCCCTGCGGATTGGTGGAAGCGAGGCTCGCCCGCGCCTGTTCGACGGTGCGGCCGGTCGTGCGGACGATGCGCTGGACCGATTCCTCCAGCATGTCGGTCTCGATGAAACCCGGACAGACGGCGTTGACGGTGACGCCCGACTTCACCGTCTCGGTCGCGAGCGCCCGCATCAGGCCGACGACGCCGTGCTTGGCCGCCACATAGGGCGCCACGTAGGCGTAGCCCTTCAGCCCGGCCGTGGAGGCGACGAAGACGATGCGGCCGGCCTTGCGCTTGGCCATGCCGGCGAGCGCCGGCTTCACGGTCAGGAACGATCCGGTCAGGTTGAGATCGAGGGCGCGCTGCCAGTCGCCGAGCGACGTCTTATGCGCCGGGCTGCTTTCGGCGCCGCCGGCGTTGGCCACGACGATGTCGAACGGTCCCCGCTGCTCCTCGGCCTCGGCGTAGAGAGCGGCCATTGAGGCCTCGTCAGTCACATCCGCCGCGATCGGAAATATCCGGGCATTTTCGCCGGCCACGCCTTCGAGCTTGGCCCTGCGACGACCGCAGATGGTGACGGAGACGCCCGCTTCGGCGAGTGCCAGCGAAATCGCCCGGCCGACACCCGTGCCGCCGCCGGTCACCAGAGCGTGTTTCCCTAGAATCATACTTTCAACCCCATGGTCGCGCCGCCGCGATCGGCCAGCCGGTAGAGCTGGTCGCGGCCGTTTAGATAAGGATCAGGCCACGTCACGTCGCGATCGCCGAGCTGCACCGCGGCATGCAGCGTCCAGTAGGGATCGGCGAGATGCGGGCGTGCCAGGCAGACGAGGTCGGCGCGGCCAGCCAGCAGGATCGAGTTGACGTGGTCGGGTTCGTAGATGTTGCCCACCGCCATGGTGGCCATGCCGGTCTCGTTGCGGATGCGGTCGGAGAACGGCGTCTGGAACATGCGGCCGTAGACCGGCCGGGCGCGGATCGAGGTCTGGCCGGCCGACACGTCGCAGATGTCGACGCCCGCCGCCTGCAGCAGCCGCGCGATGTCGACGGCCTCTTCCGGCGTCACGCCCTCGTCGCCCAGCCAGTCATTGGCGGAGATACGCACGGAGATCGGCTTGTGCGCGGGCCAGACCGCGCGAACGGCACGATAGACCTCGAGCGGGTAGCGCAGGCGGTTGTCCAGCGAGCCGCCATAGTCATCGGTGCGGTGGTTGGTGATTGGCGTGATGAAGGACGACAGGAGGTAGCCGTGCGCGGCATGGATCTCGAGCATGTCGAAGCCGCAGCGTGCGGCCATCTCCGCCGAGGCCACGAACTGCTGCTTGATTCGCGCCATGTCGGCGCGGTCCATCGCCTTTGGCACCTGATTCTCCGGCGACCAGGCGACCTCGGACGCCGCCACCAGCGGCCAGTTGCCGCTCGGCAGGGGCTTGTCGATGTGCTGCCAGCCGAGTTGGGTCGATCCCTTGGCGCCCGAATGGCCGATCTGGGCGCAGATCTTGGCCTCGGTCTCGGCATGCACGAAGTCGACCAGGCGCTTCCAGGCGACCTCGTGCTCGGGGGCATAGAAGCCGGTGCAGCCCGGCGTGATCCGGCCCTCGGGGCTGACGCAGGTCATCTCGATGTGGACCAGGCCCGCGCCGCCCTTGGCGCGCTCGGCATAGTGGGCGAAGTGCCAGTCGGTCGGGCAGCCGTCGACCGCTTTGTATTGCGCCATGGGCGAGACGACGACGCGGTTCTTCAGTTTGAGTTCGCGCAGCTGGAACGGCGCGAACATCGGCGCGCGCCGGAGGTTGTCGGTGTTGCCGGCGCGGCGCTGGAACCACGCTTCGGCGCCGCCCAGCCACTCGGGGTCGCGCAGGCGCAGGTTCTCGTGGCTGATGCGCTGCGAGCGGGTCAGCAGCGAGTAGTTGAACTGCACGGGGTCGAGGTCGAGATAACGCTCGACCTCCTCGAACCATTCCAGCGAATTGCGCGCCGCCGATTGCAGGCGCAGCACCTCGGTGCGGCGCGCGCTCTCGTACTTCTCGAATGCTGCGGTGAGGCCGGGCTCGGAATGCAGGTAGTCGGCCAGCGCCACGGCGCTCTCGAGGGCGAGCTTGGTGCCCGAACCGATCGAGAAATGTGCGCTTGCCGAGGCGTCGCCCAGCAGGGCGAGGTTCTTGTGTGACCAGCGCTCGCACAGCACGCGCGGGAAATTGATCCAGGCCGAACCGCGCAGGTGGCCGGCGTTGGACATCAGGCTCTGGCCGCCGAGATGGCGGGCGAAGATCCGCTCGCAGGTCGCGATCGACTGCTCGCGCGTCATCTCGCCGAAGCCCCACGCCGCCCAGGTCTCCTCGCTGCATTCGACGATGAATGTCGCGGTTTCGGGCTCGAACTGATAGGCGTGCGCCCACACCCAGCCGTGCTCGGTCTCCTCGAAGATGAAGGTGAAGGCGTCGTCGAACTTCTGGCGGGTGCCGAGCCAGACGAACTTGCACTTGCGCACGTCGATGTCGGGCTTGAACACCTCGGCGAAGGCCGCCCGCGAGCGCGAGTTGAGCCCGTCGGCGCCGATCACCAGGTCGTGGCTCGCCATGAAGGGCCGCGGATCGTCGATCTCGGTCTCGAACTCGAGCCCGATGCCGAGGTCGCGGGCACGCCGCTGCAGCAGCAGGAGCAGCCGCTTGCGGCCGATGCCGCAGAAGCCGTGGCCGGTCGACACCGTGCGCGCGCCCTTGTGGATGACGGCGATGTCGTCCCAGTAGGCGAAGTATTCGCGGATCCAGGCGGCGCTCACCGCGTCGTTGGCCGCGAGATTGTCGAGTGTCTCGGCCGACAGAACGACGCCCCAGCCGAAAGTGTCGTCCGGCCGATTGCGCTCGAACACGGTGATCTCGTGCCCGGGGTTGCGGCGCTTCATCGAGATGGCGAAGTAGAGGCCGGCGGGGCCGGCGCCGAGAACAGCAACCTTCACCTCAGCTCTCCTTCTTCGGAGCGCGGACCTCCAGGTCCGCTCATGATCATGATGCGGACCTGGAGGTCCGCGCTCCGACAAGATTACTCTTTAGGTTTAAAATTTCATATCTAAAATATCAATGCCCACCCAGGTAGCTCGCGGTGACGCGCGGGTCGTGCATCAGGTCTGCGGCGGCGCCCGAATGGACGATCTCGCCGGTCTCCAGCACATAGCCGAAATCGGCCGTTTCCAAGGCGGCGCGGGCGTTCTGCTCGACCAGCAGGATCGACACGCCGAGATCGCGCAGGGACGAGATGATCCTGAAGACCTCGCGGACGATCAGCGGCGCCAACCCCAGGCTCGGCTCGTCGAGCATCAGGAGCCGCGGCTTGGCCATCAGGGCGCGTCCGAGCGCCAGCATCTGGCGCTCGCCGCCGGACAGGGTCGAGGCCTTCTGGCCGCGCCGTTCGCTGAGCCGTGGGAAGCGCCTGTAGACGTCCTCCAGGGACTGTTTCAGCCCGGCTGCGTCGCGGCGGCGGGAGTAGCCGCCCAGCAGGAGGTTGTCCGCCACCGACAGGTCGCCGAACAGTTCGCGCGTCTCGGGCACCAGGCAGAAGCCGCGCTCGATGCGGGATTCGACGTCGAGGCGGCTGAGGTCCATGCCGTCGAAGAACATGCGGCCGCGCCACGGCAGCAGGCCGATCGCCGCGCTCAAAAGGGTCGTCTTGCCGGCGCCGTTGGGACCAATGACGGTGACGATCTGTCCGGGCTCGATGGCGAGCGACACGCCGCGCACCGCCTCGACCTTGCCGTAGGCGACGGTGACCTGGTCGATCGCGAGCAGGGCCATCAGGCCACCCCGCCGAGATAGGCTTCCTGCACGCGGGGATCGCTCCGCACGACGGCCGGCGTGCCCTCGCAGAGCTTGGCGCCGAAATCCATCACCACCGTGCGGTCGACCAGCCCCATGACGAAATCCATGTCGTGCTCGACCAGCAGGATGGAGAGCCCCTCGGCGCGCAGAGCCTCGAGGAGGCCGGCAAGGTTGGCTTTTTCGCCGGCGCGCAGGCCGGCGGCGGGCTCGTCGAGCACCAGCAGCGCCGGATCGGCCGCGAGCGCGCGGGCGATCTCGAGCAGGCGCTGGCTGCCGAGCGGCAGGTTGCTCGCCAATTCGAAGGCGCGGTCGGCGAGCCCGACGCGCTCGAGCTGATGCATCGCTTCGGCGCGCGCCCGCTCTTCCTCGGCACGGTCGAGCCGCAGGGCGCCGGCAAGGAAGCCGGAATGGGTACGGCCGTAGGTTCCCAGCAGCACGGTGTCGAGCAGCGTCATGGTCTTGCGCAGCTTTACGTGCTGGAAGGTGCGGGCGATGCCGGCGCGGGCGATGTGGCGCTGCGCCCGCTTGCTGATGTCCTGCCCGAGAAAGTTGATCCTGCCCTGGTTCAGCGGCAGAGCGCCCGTGATCAGGTTGAACATCGTGGTCTTGCCGGCGCCGTTGGGGCCGATCAGCCCTAAAATCTCGCCGGCGGAAAGTTCGAAGCTCACATTGTCGACCGCGACCAGGCCGCCGAAACGGCGGGTCACGCCGGCAACGTTCAGGATCGGCTGGCCGCGGTCGGGCTGCCGGCGGCGTTCGAGTGAGCCGGTGGCCCGCGGCGGCGTCGGCTGCACGCGCGGTAGCCAGCGCAGCGCGAAGGGCACGATGCCGGCGCGCGCCCGCTGCAGCAGCAGGATGAAGAGCACCGAAAAGACGATGACCTCGAGCTGGCCTGAGGCGCCCGGCGCGATCACCGGCAGATAGTCCTGGATGCTGTTCCTGAGCAGGGTGACGACGGCGGCGCCCACGATCGCCCCCGACAGGTAGGCCATGCCGCCGACCATCGCCATCAGCAGATAGAGGATGCCGACATTGACGTCGAAGGGCGCGGGACTGACGAAGCGGCTCATGTGGGCGTAGAGCCAGCCGGACAGTGCCGACAGGAGCGCGGCGATCACGAAGGTGATGAGTTTTACGCGGAACGGATCGATGCCGAGGCTTTCGGCCATGATGCCGCCGCCACGTAGAGCCCGCACCGCGCGTCCTTCGCGCGAATCGAGGAGATTGGCCGAAAGCACGAGCGATGCGATGACGCAGATCCAGATGAGATAGTAGATGCTGTCGCTGTTCGACAGCGCATGGCCGCCGATCGAGATGGGCGGGACCTCGCTGATGCCGTTGAACTGCCCGAGGAAGGGCAGGTTGCCGAACAGGAAGTAGGTCGCGAGCCCCCAGGCGATGGTGCTGAGCGAGAGGAAGTGCCCACCGAGCCGCAGCGTCACGGCCCCCAGGATCGCGGCCACCAGGCCGGTGAGGGCGAGCCCCAGCACCAGGCCGAGCCACGGCGAATAGCCGGTGCGCGTGGTGAGCCAGGCCGTGGCATAGGCCGCGATGCCGACGAAAGCGGCTTGGCCGAAGGACAGCATGCCGCCGATGCCCGACAGCAGCACCAGGCCGAGCACCGCCAGTGCATAGATGCCGATGAAGTTGAGAAGCGTGACACTGAACGGGCTGAGCACGGTCGGTGCGAACGCCAGCAGCACGACCGCACCGATCGACAGGAGGCGGAACTGGGCGGGCGTCATTCCTCGGCCTCTTCCTCCTCATGGGCGGCGAAGCTCAGGGACCGCCACAGCAGGACAGGAATCAGGAGGCCGAAAACCAGCACTTCCTTGTAGGCGCTGAGCCAGAACGAGGTGAAGCTTTCCAGCAGGCCGACCATCACCGCGCCCAACGCGGTCACGGGATAGCTCACCATGGCGCCGATGATCGCGCCGACGAAGGCTTTCAGGCCGAGCAGGAAGCCCGAATCGTAGAAGATCGTCGTCACCGGCGCGATCAGCACGCCGGAGATGCCGGCCAGCAGCGAGGCCAGCAGGTAGGCGATGGTGCCGGTCGAGGCCGGCCGGATGCCGACCAGGCGCGCGCCGGTGCGGTTGACCGCGGTGGCGCGCAGCGCCTTGCCCTGGATCGTGTACTCGAAATAAAGGAACAGCAGGCCGCAGAAGACGATGGATGCGGCCACGATCAGGAGCTGCTGGGCGTTGACGACCAGGCCTGCAAGATCGAACAGGGCGTCGGTCAGGGGCTGGGTGCGTACGCCCTCGGGCCCGAAGAACATCAGGCCGAGCCCGCTCAGCGCGAAATGCAGCGCCACCGCCACGGTGAGCAGCAGCAGGACCGAGGCGTCGGCGATCGGTCGGAACACGATGCGATCGAGCAGCGGCGCGATCGGCAGCACCAGGGCCAGCGACAGCGCGATCCTGACCGGCATCGACAGGGTCGCTCCGGCCAGGAACCAGATGGCCGCCGCGGGCAGCAGCGGCAGGACGAGATAAAAGAAGACCGCGCGCGGCAAGCGATGGAGGGCGCGCCTCCTGACGAGGGCCGCACCCTCGACCACCGTTGCCAGCACGGCGAGCACGGCCACGAGACCGACCGTGCCCGGCCTGACGCCGGTTTCCAGCGACGCCAGGGTCAAGGCGGTGAAGGCGGCGATATCGCCGAAGGGCACGAAGATCACCCGCGTCACCGCGAAGATCAGCACCAGCCCCAGGCCGATCAGGACATAGATGGCCCCGCTGGCGATGCCGTCCATCGCCAGGATCGCCGCGATTTCACCGGTCATGCGTCCGCCTTACGGCTCGTACTTCCACTGACCGTTCACCAGGCGCACCATCACCAGCGCACGATCGTCGACGCCGTAGCTGTCGCCCGGCTTGAAGTTGTAGATGGCGTGCGTGCCGGCGAGATCCTTGGTGGTGAAGATGGCGTTCTTGAGCGCCGTGCGGAACTCCGGCGTGCCGGGCTTGGCGCCCGTGGCCATCGCCCGCTTGGCGGCGTCGAGGAAGACCAGCCAGGCGTCGAAGGAATAGGCCGAGAAGCCGTCGGTCGTCGGCATGCCGTTGGCCTTCTGGTAGGCCTCGCGGAACGCCAGGGAGATCTTCTTGCTGAAGTGGTCGTCGGGAAGCTGCTCGGCAACGATCACCGGGCCGGCCGAGACCTGGACGCCCTCGACCGCCTTGCCGCCGACGCGGATGAAGTCGGCATTGAGCAGCGACGGCGTACCGTAGAGCGGGCCCTTGTAGCCGCGCTCGGCCAGCGCCAGCGGCGGCAACGCGCCCTGGGTCGCCGAGCCGCCGAGCAGGACGGCATCAGGCTTGGTCGCCAGTATCTTCAGCACCTGCCCGGTCACCGACGTGTCGGTGCGGGCATAGCGCTCGTTGGTCAGGATCTTCATGCCGTCGGCTTCGGCAGGCTTCTGCGCGCCGTTGTAGACCAGGTCGCCCCAGGCGTCGGAGAAGCCGATATAGGCGAAGTTCTTGATGCCGTTGCGCTTCATGCGGTCGACCGCGACCTTGACCATCAGCGAGGGCGGCTGCGGCATGGCGATCGCCCAGCGGTCGCCCGAGTCGGTGGCGGGCACGGTGATCGGCGAGATCGAGATCATCGGCACCTTGAGCTCGTTGGCGACCGCGACCATGGCGATGGAGGAGGGCGCCGTCGCCGTGCCGATCAGCAGGTCGACCTTGTTCTCCTCGACGAGCTTGCGCGCGTTGCGGGTCGCGGCCGACGGATCGGAGCCGTCGTCGAGCTGGATCAGCTTGATCTTCTCGGCGCCGACGGCGCTGGCATATTCCGCGGCCGCCTTGATGCCGCGGTCGTAGAGCACGCCGATCGACGAGCCCGGCCCGCTCTGCGACGTCACGAACCCGACGGTGATCTCGGCCTGCGCTGCCGTCCCCAGCGCCAATGAAGCAGCGACGATGGTCGCTGCGATGATGCTATGCTTCATTACCCTCTCCTCAGTGGCTCAAGCCTTCCCCGTGATGACGCCTACGATTGAAAGATCCTTCGTTTCACTCGGCACAGGTCGCGTGCATGTCGCAGCCTGTGGGACCGGCCGTCCGGTGCTGCTGCTGCACCAGACGCCGCGCTCCTGGGACGAATACCGCGACGTCCTGCCGTTGCTGGCAAGCAAATATCGCGCAATCGCCATGGACACGGTGGGCTTCGGCGATTCCGACCCGTTGCCGGCAGGTCGCGATTCGATCGAGGCATGGGCGCAGTGCGCGCACGGGCTGCTGGCGGCACTCGGCCACGCCCGCGCCGTGGTCGTCGGCCATCACACGGGCGCGGCGATCGCCGTGGAGATGGCGGCCCTTCATCCCGAGCGTGTCGAGGCGCTGGTGCTGTCGGCTTCGCCCTATGTCGACGAGGCCCGGCGCAAGGCCGAGCACACGCGGCGCATCATCGACGACGTCGAGACCCATGTCGACGGCCTGCACCTCGCCGAGCTGTGGGCGAGGCGCAAGCCCTTCTATCCCGAGGGCCGTGTCGACCTTCTCGAACGCTTCCTGGTCGATGCGCTGAAGGCGGGGCCGCGCGCGGCGGAGGGCCATCGCGTCGTCGGCCGCTATGTCATGGAGCCGCGACTGGCCGCGGTGCGCTGCCCGACCCTGGTGATCGCGCCGACCGCCGATCCACACGCCTATCCGCACGCGCCGAAGGTCGCCGCCGCCATTGCCGGCAGCAGGACGATCGAAATCGAAGGCGGGATGGTGCCGTTGCCCGACCAGATGCCACAGGCCTTCGCTGCGGCGGTCGACCGGTTCCTGTCGACGCTTTCCTGACACGAGAGCTTGCCAGAAGAGCTGCATGAAGAGCCTGTCCCCCACTCTGGACGCGCCCGAGATATTTCAATCCTAAAGTTTATGAAAAGCGATAGTCAAGGCTCGGTCGGTCCGATTGACAGAGAAAAACTTCAACTCTTAAATATTATCCGGGAAGCATCCTCCCGATCGTAGAGATCAGCCATGGCCGAACGATCTTTCGCGAAGGAAGTGCAGGACCTCAGGCTCGGCGACGGGCAGGAGTTCCGCGGCGAGGGGATTCTCGCCATCACCAAGGCGCTGCTGCAGTCGGGCGTGGGCTACGTCGCAGGCTACCAGGGCGCGCCGATCTCCCATCTGATGGACGTGCTGGCCGACGCGCAGGACATCCTGGGCGAGCTCGGCGTGCATTTCGAGAACAGCGCCAGCGAGGCGACCGCGGCGGCGACGCTGGCGGCGTCGGTCATGTATCCCATCCGCGGCGCCGTCACCTTCAAGTCGCCGGTCGGCACCAACGTGGCGTCGGACGCGCTGGCCAACCTGGCCTCGGGCGGCGTCACCGGCGGCGCGCTGATCATCGTCGGCGAGGATTACGGCGAAGGCTCCTCGATCATGCAGGAGCGCAGCCACGCCTACGCCATGAAATCCCAGATCTGGCTGCTCGATCCGCGGCCGGACCTGGAGAGCATCGTGCGCTCGGTCGAGTTGGGCTTCGAGCTCTCCGAGGCGTCGAACACGCCGGTCATGCTGGAGGTGCGCATCCGCGCCTGCCATGTGCGCGGCAGCTTCCGCACCAGGGCCAACCAGCGGCCGGCGATGAGCGTGAAGGACGCGCTCGAGGCGCCGCGTCGCGATACCGGGCGCATCGTCCTGCCGCCGGCCTCATACGCGCACGAGAAGGAGAAGATCGAGAAGCGCTGGCCCGCCGCGGTGAAGTTCATCAAGGAGCGCGGCATGAACGAGATCGTGCCGGGCGACATCGGCGACGTCGGCATCATCCTGCAGGGCGGCATGTATAACGGCGTGCTGCGCGCGCTGCAGGGGCTGGGACTGGCCGATGTCTGGGGCACCAGTCGCATTCCGCTCTATGTGCTGAACGTGACCTACCCGCTGGTGCCGGACGAGGTCGTCGACTTCTGCCGCGACAAGCGCGCGGTGCTGCTGGTGGAGGAGGGGCAACCCGACTTCATCGAGCAGGCGCTGGCCAAGATCCTGCGTCAGGCGGCGGTTCCGACGCCGCTTTCGGGCAAGGACCTGTTCCCCATGGCGGGCGAGTACACCGCCGCGGTCATGGGCGATGCCATCGGCGCCTTCGTGCGGCAATGGATCCCCGACATGCTGGCGCCGGCCGTGCGCGCCTCCAATGCGCCGCCGGCGCTGGAGGAACGCCATGCCCGCGCGCTGGCCGAGGTCGTGCCGCCGCGGCCGCCCGGCTTCTGCACCGGCTGCCCCGAGCGGCCGATCTTCGCCGCCATGAAGCTGGTCGAGCGCGAGCTCGGGCCGCATCACGTCGCCGCCGACATCGGCTGCCATCTGTTCTCGATCATGCCGCCGTTCAACATCGGCGCGACCACCATGGGCTACGGCCTCGGGCCGGCCTCGGCCTCGGCGTTCAACGTCAAGGCGGGCAAGCGCTCCATCGCGGTGATGGGCGACGGCGGCTTCTGGCACAACGGTTTGACGTCGGGCATCGGCAACGCCGTGTTCAACAAGAGCGACGGCGTGGTGCTGATCGTCGACAACTACTACTCGTCGGCGACCGGCGGCCAGGACCTCCCGTCGTCGCGCGCCTCCAACCGCTCGCGCTCGACCCGGCATCCGATCTCGGCGGCGGTGAAGGGCCTGGGCGTCGGCTGGGTGCGCGAGATCGATCGCACCTATGACGTCGGCCGCATGCGCGACACGCTGAAGGAGGCGCTGACCACTGAGGAACCCGGCCCCAAGGTCATCGTCGCCTCGTCCGAATGCATGCTGAACCGCCAGCGCCGCGAGCGCCCATTGTTCAACAAAGCGGTGAAATCCGGCCAGCGCATGGTGCGCCAGCGTTTCGGCGTCGACGAGGACGTCTGCACCGGCGACCATGCCTGCATCCGGCTCTCGGGCTGTCCCTCGCTGTCGGTCAAGCAGACGGCCGATCCCCTGAAGGACGATCCGGTCGCCGCGATCGACAATTCCTGCGTCGGCTGCGGCAATTGCGGCGAGGTCGCCGAGGCGGCCGTGCTCTGCCCGTCCTTCTACCGCGCCGACATCATCATCAATCCGAGCCGCTGGGATCGCGCGCTGGCCGCGATGCGCGCCGCGGTCATCGGCTTCCTGCAGCGTCGCCGCGCCGGACGGCGGCTGCGGCTCGCCTAGTCATGGACGCGCTGACCACCACCGCCACCACCTCGGGCCTCGACACGCGCCGGCCGATCGCTATCGCCGTGATGGCGATGGGCGGCCAGGGCGGCGGCGTGCTGGTCGACTGGATCGTGGAACTGGCGGAGCGCCAGGGCTGGCTGGCTCAATCGACCTCCGTGCCGGGCGTCGCCCAGCGCACGGGCGCCACCATCTACTACGTCGAGATCATCGCTTCGGACGGATCGGGCCGGCGTCCCGTGCTGTCGCTGATGCCGGTGCCGGGCGAGGTCGACATCGTGATCGGCGCCGAGCTGATGGAAGCGGGGCGCGCCATGCAGCGCGGCCTGGTCTCGGCCGATCGTACGACGCTGATCGCCTCGTCCCATCGGGCCTATGCGGTCAGCGAGAAGATCGTTCCCGGCGACGGCGCCGGTGATCCCGCCAAGGTCTATGAGGCGGCGCGCGCGTCCAGCAAGCAGTTCCTCGCCTTCGACATGGCGGCGATCTCCGAGCAGAGCGAAAGCGTGATCTCGGCCGCGCTGTTCGGTGCGCTTGCGGCGTCGGGTGCTCTGCCGTTCCCACGCGAGGCCTATGAAGGCGCCATCCGGGAAGCAGGTCTCGGCGTCGACGCGAGCTTGCGGGCCTTCGGCCGCGCTCATGATGCAGCGGTGGCCGAGCTGAGGGCGCCGACCCCTCCGCCGCCGCCACGGACCGGTGCGGCCCTCAAACGGTTTCCCGAACTACAGCCGATCGGCGATGTGGCCTTCGACGCCATGGTCGAGCGCGCGCGCCGCGATTTCCCTGCGGCGGCACATCCCATGATCGCAGCCGGCCTCGCGCGCGTCGTCGATTTCCAGGATGTGGCCTACGGCGCGGAGTATCTCGATCGACTGAAGCCGTTTGCCGATATCGAGCGAGGCGCGGCCGACTGTCCACTGACCACAGCAGCGGCGAAGCAGATCGCCCGCGCCATGGCTTATGACGACGTGATCCGTGTCGCCGATCTCAAGACCCGCGGCAGCCGTTTTTCGCGCGTGCGCGAGGAAGTCGCCGCCCGGCCCGACCAGATCGTCTATGCCACGGAGTTCATGCATCCACGCATGGAGGAGGTCTGCGGTACGCTGCCGGCCGGACTCGGTCGCTGGATCGAAGCGCGGCCCGGCCTCATGGCGGGGCTGCGGCGGCTGGTCGATCGCGGCCGACGGGTCCAGACCGGCACCATCGGATGGTTCCTGCCTCTTTATATAGTGGCCGGCTTCGGGCGATTCCGGCGTGGCACCTTGCGCCACCAGCGCGAGATGGAGCACATGCAGGCTTGGCTCGACCAGGCCTCGAGGGCCGCGCGCCGAGACGTGCCGCTCGGCTTAGAACTCCTCGAGGCGCGCCGGCTGGTCAAGGGCTATTCCGACACCCACGACAGAGGCGAGGGCAGGTTCTCGCGGCTTATGGCGATGGCCGCCCGGCTGGAAGACCGCGCCGATGCCGCCGACTGGGTGCGCCGACTCCGGCAGGCGGCGCTGGCCGACGCCGAGGGCCGTGCGCTCGACGACACCATCAAGACAATCGAGAGCTTCCTATGATCGGCAAGTACCGCGGCAACCGGCAGGCCCTCTCGTCCCTGGTGCGCGAGACCGAGGTCCATCGCGACCTCTATCTCGATCAGGAGCTGTTCGAGCTGGAGATGGAGCATCTCTTCGCCAACACCTGGATCTATGTCGGCCATGAGAGCCAGGTGCCCAAGGTCGGCGACTATTACGCCACCACGATCGGCACGCAGCCCGTCATCATGGTGCGCAGCGCCGAGGACAGCATAAACGTCTTCTACAATCGCTGCCCGCACAAGGGCACGCGCCTCACCGGCGAGGCCTGCGGCAACACCGGACGCTTCTTCCGCTGCCCTTATCATGCCTGGACGTTCCGCCTCGACGGCAGCCTGGCCGGCATTCCGCTGAAGAGCGGCTACGACAATACGGGCTTCGCCGAGAGCCACGGCGCGCGCGGCATGACGGCGGTGCGCCACGTCCACAATTATCGCGGCTTCGTCTTCGGCAAGCTGTCCGACGCCGGGCCGGACTTCGACGGGTTCTTCGGCGAGGCGCTGACCAGCCTGGACAACATGATCGACCGATCGCCGGTCGGGAAGCTCGAGGTCGCGGGCGGCGTGCTGCGCTACATGCACGACTGCAACTGGAAAATGCTGGTCGAGAACCAGACCGACACCTGCCATCCCATGATCGCCCATCAGTCGTCGGCCGGCACGGCGATCGACGTGTGGAAGGCGGCCCCCGAGGGCACCAGGAAGCCGATGGCGGTCGAGATCTACGCGCCGTTCATGAGCTCCTACGAGTTCTTCCAGACCATGGGCATCCGCATCTGGGACAATGGCCACGGCCATACCGGCGTGTCGCACTCCATCCATTCCGACTATTCGGCGATCCCGGGCTACTTCGAGCAGATGACGGCGGCGTACGGCGAAGCGCGCGCCAAGGCGATCCTGGGCGAGAACCGCCACAACACCGTCTATTTCCCCAACGTGATGCTGAAGGGGCCGATCCAGCTGCTGCGCATCTTCAAGCCGGTCGCGGCCAACAAGACGCTGGTCGAGAGCTGGACGTTCCGCCTGGTCGGTGCGCCCGACATGCTGCTGGAACGCACGGTGATGTACAACCGGCTGGTCAATGCACCGACCTCGATCGTGGGTCACGACGATCTCGAAGTCTACGGGCGTGCCCAGGCGGGGTTGGCCAGCAACGGCAACGAATGGGTCAACGTGCAGCGGCTCTACTCCGCCGACGAGCCGGGGCAGTGCAACGTCGTGATCGACGGCACGTCGGAATGGCAGATGCGCAACCAGTTCCGCGCCTGGACGAAATTCATGACCATGAGTTTGTAGATGGCATTGCAAGACAACCTCACCCTGAGGAGCGCACGCAGTGCGCGTCTCGAAGGGTGGGATACACCGAAGCAGGTTGCCATCCTTCGAGACGCGGCCCGTTGGGCCGCTCCTCAGGGTGAGGTGTTCTCATGACTACCATTCCCACCGACCAGCAGTTGATCGACTTCGTCGTGCGCGAGGCGCGGCTTCTGGACGAGCAGCGCCTGGACGATTGGCTCGCTCTCTTCACCGAGGACGGCCACTACTGGATGCCGGTCGAATGGGGCCAGACCGACCCGCGGCTGACCACCTCGCTGATGTACGAGGACAAGCTGCTGCTGAAGATCCGCGTCGACCGGCTGAAGGGCAAGGCGACGTACAGCCAGAGCCCCAAGAGCCGCTGCCATCACGTGTTGCAGTCGCCGCAGGTCGACGAGCGCGACGACCGCGAGCGACGGTACGTGACCTGGACGCCGCTGCACTATGTCGAAAGCCGCGCCGACGAGCAGACGCTCTATGCCGCGTGGGCGACGCACCATCTCACCGTGGTCGACGATGCGATCAGGATTCGGCTCAAGCGCGTCGATCTCGTCAACTGCGATGCTGCGCTGGGCAGCATCCAGCTTTTTGTGTGAGCCGGGCCGTCATGGCACCCAGCCGCTCCACCACCTACCTCACCCTGAGGAGCGCCCGGAGGGCGCGTCTCGAAGGGTGGGCAACAACACGACTGGTTCCCACCCTTCGAGACGCCGCGCTTCGCGCGGCTCCTCAGGGTGAGGTGGTGGGTGTTCGCCGATGAGGTCCAGACCCTGCAGACAACCCTACGACGGTGTCGTCGTGGCGGCGCCCGTCACGGTTCCCTATCGCCGCTATTCGACCAACACGGCGCACTGGTGGGTCGGCCGCGCGGTCCGTGAGGTGGTGAAAAAGGCGGGCCTCAGGAGCGCTGACATCGACGGTCTTTCGCTCTCGAGCTTCACCGTCGGCCCCGACACCGCGGTCGGCCTGACGCAGCACCTGGGTCTCTCGCCGCGCTGGCTCGACCATGTGCCGCTGGGCGGCGCGAGCGGCGTCGTGGCGCTGCGCCGGGCGGCACGTGCGGTGCAGTGCGGCGATGCGGAGTTCGTGGTCTGCGTCGCCGGTGACACCAATCAGGTGGACTCCTTCCGCCGCATGCTGTCGACCTTTTCGCGTTTCGCGCAGGACGCCGTCTATCCCTACGGCTCGGGCGGGCCCAATTCGGGCTTCGCGCTGATCACGCGCAACTACATGAAGCATTACGGCGCCACGCGCGAGGATTTCGGCAAGATCTGCGTCGCCCAGCGCGACAATGCGCTGAAATTCCCCTTCGCGCTGATGAAGAAGCCGCTGACGCTCGACGAGTATCTCGGCGCCCGCGCCATCTCCGATCCCATCCATTTGTTCGACTGCGTCATGCCCTGCGCCGGCGCCGAAGCCTTCCTGGTCTGCCGAGAGGACGTGGCGCGCTCGCTGGGCCTTCAGTCGGCGCGGCTGCTGGCCACCATCGAGCGGCACAACGCCTTCCCGGACGACCCGATCCAGTATCGCGGCGGTTGGGCGCTCGACATCGACGAGTTCTACGCAATGGCGGGCGTGACGGCGGAGGACGTGGACTTCGTGCAGACCTACGACGACTACCCGGTGATCTGCATGATGCAGATGGAAGACCTGGGGTTCTGCGGCAAGGGCGAGGGGCCCGAGTTCGTCCGCTCGCATACGCTGACGGCCGACGGCACGTTCCCTCACAACGTCTCGGGTGGCCAGCTCTCGGTCGGGCAGGCGGGCGCGGCCGGCGGCTTTCTCGGTCTGGTCGAAGCCGTGCGCCAGCTCTCGGGCGCGACGCTCGGTGCGGCGGTGCCCGATGCCGAGATCGGGCTGGTCTCGGGCTTCGGCATGATCACCTACGACCGCGGTCTGGCGAGCGGCGCCGCGCTGCTGGCGGGAGGCAACGCATGACCGAGCCACTGGTCCGCCCCAAGCGCAAGAATCCACTCAAGAAGACGCGCGTTCCGCTGCTGCCGCAGGGCGTGCGCAGCCGTACCGCGCTGGGCTTGACGGAGGCCGCCGCTGAAGGCCGCTTCCGGCTGCAAGTCTGCGCCGAGTGCGCCGCGGTGATCTATCCGCCGCGCGATGCCTGCCCGCGCTGCCTGTCGGCGCGCCTGCCGTTCCGCGATGTCGACAACCGCGGCACCTTGCTGGCCGAGACGACGATCCGCACGTCGACCGACGTCTATTTCCGCGAGCGCATGCCGTGGCGCATCGGCACCGTGCAGCTCGATGCCGGCCCGTCGATCGTGGCGCATCTGCACGGCGACCTGCGCGAGGGCGAGCGCACGCGACTGCAATTGAAGATCGACAAGTCGAGCCAGGCCATCGCCATGGCGTTGCCCGCGGAGGACACCCCGAACATGGCCGACGACCCGCAGTGGCGCGAACTCACCTGCGACCCCAAGTTCCGCCGCGTGCTGATCACCGACGGCCGCACCGCCGTCGGCCAGGCGCTGGCCGAGGCCTGCTCCAAGGCAGGCGCCAGCGTGGTCTTCGTCGGCATCGCCGATCCCTGGAAGCCGTTCCCCGGTGAGGAGAAGCTGAAGAAGCTCGAGCGCGTGGAGATCGTGGCCCTCGATCTCACCGACACGATCTCGGTCAACGAATGCGCCGGCGAGTACGCCCCGCGCGTCGACATTTTGATCAACACCGCCGAGTACGTGCGCACCGGCGGCATCATCGAGCGCAAGGGGCTGACCGTTGCGCGCGAGGAGCTGGAGGTGCGCTATTTCGGCCTCACACGGCTCGCCCAGAGTTTCGGACCGGTGCTGCGCGCGCGCGGCGCCGACGGCGTCAATTCGGCAGCGGCCTTCGTCAACCTGCTGTCGGTCTACGCGCTGGCGAACTGGCCGGCCTATGGCGCCTTCTCGGCGACCGAGGCGGCGTGCCTGTCGGCGGCGCAATCGCTGCGCGCCGAGCTGCGGCCGGGCGGCGTAAAGGTGCTGAACGTCTTCTTCGGACCGCTCGAGACCGAATGGTACCAGGCAGTGCCGCCGCCCAAGGTCGCGCCGTCGGCGCTGGCCAATACGACCGTGCGCGCCCTGCAGCAGGGCCTGGAGGACGTTTTCGTGGGCGACATCGCCGAGGATATCCGCGCGCGCCTGGCCGTCAGTCCCAAGGCCCTCGAGCGCGAGCTCGGCTCATGAGCAGGAGCAGCGACATGGCTTCCTCCAACCTGTTGGCCTTTGCCGGCGCCATCGCCCAGGGCGACATCGACGTCGTCGATCTCACCCACACGCTGACGCCGGAATTCCCCACCATCGTCATGCCGCCCGAGCTCGGCCAGTGCGCGCCCTTCCGCATGGAGGAGGTGTCGCGCTACGACGAGCGCGGGTCGGCCTGGTACTGGAACAACATCTCCATGGGCGAGCACACCGGCACGCATTTCGACGCGCCGGTGCACTGGATCTCCGGCAAGGACCTGCCGCACAACTCGGTCGACACGATCCCGCCCGGCGACTTCATCGCGCCGGCCGTGGTCATCGATATTTCCAGGCAGTCGGCCAGGAATCCTGACTACGAGCTCACCGTCGCCGACATCGAGGCATGGGAGAAGCAGCACGGCCGCATCGAGCCGCGCCACTGGGTCCTGTTGCGCACCGACTGGTCCAAGCGCTCCGGCCGCGAGTACGTGAACATGCAGGAGGACGGCCAGCACACGCCGGGGCCGTGCCCCGAAGCCGTGCGCTTCCTGGTCGAGGAACGCGACGTGCATGGCCTCGGCACCGAGACCATCGGCACCGATGCCGGCCAGGCCTTCCATTTCAACCCGCCGTATCCCGCGCACTATTACATGCATGGCAAGGGCCGCTACGGCCTGCAGTGCCTGGCCAATCTCGATCTTCTGCCGCCGACAGGCTCGGTGATCCTGGCCGCGCCGCTGAAAATCCGACGCGGCTCGGGCAGCCCCTTGCGCGTGCTGGCGCTGGTGCCGCGGAGCACGCCGTGAGCGACGCCACCGCCCCCCCAACCGCCATCGTGACCGGCGCCAGCGGCGGCATCGGTGCGGCCATCGCCAGGGCGATGCTCGAGCGCGGCTATCGTGTCGTGTCGCTGGCGCTCGATAAGCCCGACTGGTCGCACCCGCATCTGGAAAGCCGCGCCGTCGACCTGTTCGATGCCGAGGCAACGGCAGAGACCGCGAAGGAAGTCGCGCGCGACCGTAGGATCACGCATATCGTCCATAATGCCGGAGTCATCCGGCCCAATCCCGTCGACCAGGCGAAAGCGGCTGACGTCGCGGCCCTTGCCCAGCTTCATCTCGGCGCGCCCTTGACCCTGCTGTCGGCCGTGCTGCCCGGCATGAAGGAAGCAGGCTTCGGTCGAGTCGTGCTGATCTCCTCGCGCGCGGCGCTGGGCGCGCACGGCCGCACCGCCTATTCGGCCACCAAGGCCGGCATCATCGGCATGGGCCGTACCTGGGCGCTGGAGCTGGCGCCGCACGGCATCACCGTCAACATGGTGGCGCCGGGACCGATCCAGGGAACTCACATGTTCCACGAGATCGTGCCGGCGGGCAGCGAGCGCGAGACGGCGCTGGCCAATGCCATCCCGATGAAACGGCTGGGCCGGCCCGAGGACGTGGCCAACGCCGTGCTTTTCTTCGCCTCGAACGAGGCTTCGTTCGTCACCGGCCAGGTTCTCTACGTCTGCGGCGGTGCCAGCGTCGGCACTCTCGTCATTTGAAGGAGCGGCCATGAGCGACGTCATCGTCAAACCGGCAGCCCCTCGCTCCCGCAACCGCGTGAACGGCGGGGTGCCCGTCGAGGGCAAGGGCCATATCGAGCTCCGGCTGTGGCTGCGCATGATCTCCTGCTCGATGAGGATGGAGAGCATCCTGAGCCAGCGCCTGCGCAAGGAGTTCAAGACCTCGATGGCGCGTTTCGACGTGATGTCGCAGCTCGAGCGTTTCCCCGACGGGCTCACCATGTCGGAGCTGTCGCGCCGGCTGATCGTGTCCAACGGCGCCATCACCGGCCTCGTAGACAAGCTCGCCGCCGCCGGCCTGGTGACCCGCCGCGAGGATCCCAAGGACCGCCGCAGCATGATCGTGCGCCTGACCCGCAAGGGCCGCGACAATTTCCTGCGCATGGCGCGGCGGCACGAGGAGTGGGTGGTGTCGATCCTGGGCGAGCTGAGCTCGGAGGCGCAGTCGGAGCTGCTGCAGAACCTGACCCTGCTGCAGCGGAATATCGACTTGCACGGCAGGGGCTGACGCATGCGCATTGCAGTGTTGGGCGGCGGCAACGGCTCGTTTGCGGCGGCAGGCGACTTCGCCCTGGCCGGCCACGAGGTGCGGATGTGGCGTCGCGACAAGGCGGCCGTCGAGGCGCATCGCGCCGCGGGGGACAAGGTTGACATCAAGGATTTCCGCGGCCGGCACGAGGCCCTGCTCGCCCTGGTCACCACCGACATCGCGGCCGCCGTTCGCGGCGCCGAGCTGATCGTCTGTCCCACGCCGGCCTTCGCCCAGGCCGATATCGCCAGGCTCCTCGCACCGCATCTGGAGGACGGACAGGTCGTGTTCCTGCCGCCGGGCACGTTCGGCTCCATGCTCCTGGCGCAAGCCGCGCACCAGGCGGGCAACAAGGCGTCCGTCGCCTTTGCCGAGACCGGCACCTTGCCCTGGCTCACGCGCAAGCACGGCCCCTACGAGGTGCAGATCTCGGCGCGTGGCAAACACCTTCCGACAGGGGTCTTTCCCTTCAAGGCCGCGGACCATGCGTTGTCGGTCATCGGCCGCGCCTTTCCCGACGCCATCGAGCCGTGCGGCGACGCGCTGTCGGGTGCGCTGATGAATGCCGGTCCGATCATCCATCCGCCGTTGATCATCATGAACGCGGGGCCGCTGGAACATTTCGATCGGTGGGACATCCACAAGGAGGGCACGCAGCCCTCGATCCGGCGCGTCACCGATGCGCTCGACCGCGAGCGGGTGGCGATCCGCGAGGCGCTGGGGTACGGCGGGCCGCATTTCCCGCTGGCCGACCACTATGCCAAGACCGGCCCGGAATGGATGTACGGCCGCGGCTCGCACGAGAAGCTCACCGATTCGGGCGACTGGCGCGAGCATATCGTGCTGACGAAGCACCGCTACATGCTGGAGGACACGCGCATCGGCCTGTCTTTCCTTTCGTCTGTCGCGCGACTCGCCGGCACCGCGACCCCGCTGATCGATGCCTTCCGGTCGATCGGTGGCGCGGTGTGCGAGGAGGACTTCATGAAGACCGGCCGCACCCTGGCAAGCCTCGGTCTCGGCGATCTCGACCGCGCGGGCCTGCGGAAGCTGCTGCACGAGGGATTCAAATGATCGGTCTGGTTGGAGCGGGCCGCATGGGCCGCGGCCTGGCGGTGGTCTTCGCCTATGCCGGCCACGACGTCGCGCTGATCGATCTCAAGCGCCGTGACGCCAAGGACTTCGCGCGACTGGCCGACGAGGCGCAGGCCGAGGTCACCAAGACTTTCGACACCCTGGCGCACCTCGGCTTCTTTGCGCCCGCGGATGTGGCCGCCATCGCCCAGCGCGTGCGCGTGGTGCCGGAGGGAGAGGCCGCGTCGGTGCTGCCCGACGCCAGCTTCATCTTCGAAGGCGTGCCCGAGGTGCTGGAGCAGAAGCGGGAGGTGCTCGCGCAGGTTTCCAAGCTCGCAGGGCCGAAGCCGATCATCGCCTCCACGACCTCGACCATCCTGGTCGACGACCTTGTAGGCGCCGTCGAGCATCCGGGGCGGTTCCTCAACGCGCACTGGCTCAATCCGCCCTTCCTCATGCCCTTGGTCGAGGTCTCGCCGGGCAAGGAAACGGAAGCACACGTGGTCGACACGCTGTGCGCCTTCCTGGAGGGCATCGGCAAGGTGACGGTGCGCTGTGCGGCGCGGCCGGGCTACATCGTGCCGCGCATCCAGGCGCTCGCCATGAACGAGGCTGCGCGCATGGTCGAGGAGGGCGTGGCCTCGGCCGAGGAGATCGACAAGGCCGTGAAGTACGGCTTCGGCCTGCGCTTCGCGGTGCTGGGCCTGCTCGAATTCATCGACTGGGGCGGCGGCGACATCCTCTATTACGCCAGCCGCTACCTGACCCAGGCGCTGGGCAACGAACGCTACGCCGCGCCCGAGATCGTCGAGCGCAACATGCGGGAGGGACATATCGGCATGAAGACCGGACGCGGCTTCCTCGACTACGAGAAGATGGACCTGGAACGCCATCGGCTCGAACGGCTGGGCGCCTTCGCGTCGCTGCTGCGGGAGCTCGATCTCGTGCGTCCGCCGGTGCTGCGATGATGCGCGAACCTCTCGATGCCGGCCGCCTGTTCGCGCCCGCCGAGCGCAGCCTCGCGGTCATGCTGCAGGCGCAGGCCAGGAAATTCGGCGCCAAGAAGCTGGCGCAGTCGGGTGACCGGAGCTGGAGCTTCGCCGAGGCAACGGATCTCGCTGCACGTTCGGCCGGCCGGCTGCAGGTCGCCGGGATCAGGCAAGGCGATCGCGTCGCGCTGATCTGCGAGAACCGCCCGGAGTTCATCGAAGTCTTCCTGGGCGCGGCCTGGCTCGGCGCCATCCTGGTGCCGATCAACACCGCCTCGCGCGGCCTGCAGCTCCGACACATCCTGGAGAATTCGGGCGCGCGCCTCGTCGTGATCGAGGCCGCCCTTCTGGGGGCGCTGGAACATGTCGGACTCGAGACGCTGCCCGTTGAGGCAATCTGGATCATCGACTTCCTCCCCAGCGAAGCTGGGGAGGTGTCGCCGTCATACGGCGACGGAGGGGTCATGAACATCAGTATGGGCGCTCATGACCCCTCCGCCCGCGAAGACGCGGGCACCTCCCCACGCGCTTCGCGCGTAGGGAGGAAGATCCCGATTGCGGGTCCGCTGCCAGACCTCGCAGCGCCGGTCGAGGCGGCACCGACCCGGCCCAGCGACACGCTTGCCATCCTTTACACGTCCGGCACGACGGGCCCGTCGAAGGGCGTGTGCTGCCCGCACGCGCAGTTCTTCTGGTGGGGCGTCAATACCGCCCATCTGCTGGGCGTTCGCGAAGACGACGTGCTGTGTACGCCGCTGCCGCTCTTTCACACCAACGCGCTCAACACCTTCTTCCAGGCGATGATCACCGGCGCCACGGCGATCTTCGAGAGCCGCTTCTCGGCCTCGGGCTTCTTCGCGACCCTGGCCGAGCGGCAGGCGACGGTGACCTATCTGCTGGGCGCCATGGTGCCGATCCTGCTGTCGCGGCCGGAAAACGAGGAGGAGCACGCGCATCGTGTCCGCATCGCGCTGGCCCCGGGCGTGCCGGGCCACTTCCACGGCGAGTTCACCAGGCGCACGGGCATTGCGCTGCTCGACGGCTACGGTTCGACCGAGACCAACTTCGTGATCGGCTCGCCGATCGCCGAGTGCCGGCCCGGCACCATGGGCCGCCTGTTCGAGGGTTTTTCCGCGCGCGTGGTCGACGACGAGGACAACGAGGTGCCCGACGGCACGCCGGGCGAACTGATGCTGCGCGCCGAGGCGCCCTTCGCCTTCGCTACGGGCTATTTCGGCACGCCCGAGAAGACGGTCGAGGCCTGGCGGAACCTCTGGTTCCACAGCGGCGATCGCGTCATCCGCGAGCCCGACGGCTACTACAAGTTCGTCGACCGGCTGAAGGACGCGATCCGACGGCGCGGCGAGAACATCTCCTCCTTCGAAGTCGAGCAGGTGCTGCTGAGCCACCCCGAGATCGCCACTGCCGCCGCCTTCCCGGTGCGCTCCGAGCTCGCTGAGGACGAGGTGATGGCGGCGATCGTGCGCCAGCCCGGCAGTGTCCTCGACGAGACGACGATCATCCGCTTCTGCGAGACGCGCATGCCCTATTTTGCCGTGCCGCGCTTCCTCGAGTTCGTCGATGTCCTGCCGGCGACGGAAAACGGCAAGATCCAGAAGTACAAGCTGCGCGAACGCGGCATCACCGACCGCACCTGGGACCGCGAGGCCGCCGGGATCACCGTCAAGCGACGGTGATCAGATGAACATGTCGAGCTGGTTATAATTCTTCAGCACGTTGGCGCGGGTCGCCTCGTTCCAGCGGTTCTGATCCTCGCGGCCGGCCATCGGCCGGTAGATGTAGGGCGTCTCCTGCGGAAAGCGCTGCCGGCGCGCATCGATCGCGATCTGAAGGATGCGCGTGCGTGCCTCGATGCGCTCCAGGTCGTAGGTCTCGACATTGCCGTTCAGGCGCCGCGTCGTGACGTTCAGCACGCGCTTCCTCGGGAAGAACCCGGCATTGAGGGTGAGGCGGCGATCGGGCGAGCTGTTGGCGAAGGAACCGTGCACGAGCTGGCGGTTGGTGACGATCGTGTCGCCGGCATCGCACAGCATCGGCACCGCACCCTCGATGCGGTCCGAGCCGCTCTCGGCCACCATCTTCTTGATGTCGGCCTTGCCGCGCTTGTGGCTGCCGGGCAGCACCCAGACGCCGTTGCCCGCCGTGCTGGGGTAGAGCTGGGTCATGAAGTTGAAGCCGTGCGCCCCCTGGTCCCAATCGGGTGAATTCCAGTGGGTCGTGCCGTCCTGGTGCCAGGCGACCGACGGGCCGAGCCCCGGCTCCTTCACGAAGGTCACTTCGTTGTAGGGCACGAAATCGTCGCCCAGGATCGAGGCTGCCGCGGTCAGCAGTCCGGGATGGCCGTAGAGGCGCAGGCAGGCGTCGCTCAGGTGAAGGTTGCCGTCGAGCAGTTCGACGGTCCAGGTCGGCGCGTCCTTGCCCGGATCGGGTTGCAGCATGGCGGCGGGATGCCGGCCGTTGTTCGCGTTGGTGCCGCCGACCGGATCGCTCAAGGGCTTGGCCCAGCGATAGGGCGGCTTGATGATGCCGTGCTCGGTCGCCGGCCGCCCCTGGCGATCGACCGTCGCATCGGGCGCCACCGGCGCGCGCGACAGCACGTCGTCGATATCGGCCCGCAACTCCGCCAGCTCCTCCGGCCCGACGACGCCCTGGAAGACGTAGAAGCCGTTCGTCCAGTACGACTCCAGGATCTCAGGCAGCAGCTTGCCGTCACCGCCGACGCGGATCGGGCCGCGATTGCCCAGGGCATAGGCGCGCGCTTCCGCGCGCCGGCCGTACTCGCTCATGGCGCGCACGTGATCCGTGGCGCTGAGCGGCAAGGGAGGAGTAGCTTCGGCGGTGGTGGTGAGCGTCATGGCAGGCACCTGTAAAGGAAGCGTGGCAAACGATATCCCAGCTCATGCCCGCGCACCAAGCCGCGCTACGTGTCAGCATATCGACAGCCAAAATGGTGTAGACTTCAGCCGGGCCGGTGACGGTTCCAGAGGGAAGGCGTCATGCGGTTGCTCGCCGCGGTGTTGTTGTGCGTGATCGGGCTGTCGGGGTCGATGCCGCAGATTAGGACCACGGCGGCGCCCCTGCCTCATGATGCCTATGTCTGGCAGCGGGCCTGGACCCCCAACGTGATTTCGAGCGTCAGCCGGTCGTCGGATATCGTCCGCGCCTGGCGCCTCCTCCTGGCCGAAGCCGACTCGTCGGGCCGCTGGGCGTCAGTCCGCATTCCCTGGCCCGACGTCCAGGCCACGCAACGGCCGGTGATCGGCGTGATCCGCATCGACGGCCGGCTCGACGAGGCGCGGACAGCGGCCATGCTCGATCAGGTCATGGCCCGGATCGAGCCGGTATCGGCGACCCTTGCCGGTGTCGAGATCGACTATGACTGCCCGACTTCCAAGCTTGCGACCTACGCGCGCTTTCTGGCCGCGCTCCGGTCGCGCCTGGCGCCAGCCCTGAAGCTCTCGATCACCGCCCTGCCGACGTGGATGACATCGAGCCAGCTCGAGCGGGTGACCAGGGATCTCGACGAGATCGTCCTGCAGGTCCATGCCGTGGACGATCCGCGCCGCGGGCTGTTCGATCCGGATCAGGCCGAGCGCTGGGTGCGCGACTTCGGACGGCGCATTCATCGACCTTTTCGCGTGGCGCTTCCCGCCTACGACGTGCAGGTGACCTGGCGGCCCGACGGACGGCTGGCCAGCGTCGAAGGCGAGATGCCCCTGCGCACCGGCGCGACCAACGGCGAGATGCTGCGCGCCTCGCCCGAGGCGGTGTTGAAATTCCTGAACGCCATGCGGCTCGGCGCGCCGGAAGGCCTTTTAGGCATCGCCTGGTTCCGGCTGCCGACCGACGCCGATTCGCGTGCCTGGAGCCTGCAGACGTGGCGAGTGGTGATCGCTGGCGAGCTGCCGGCCATCCAATTGAGCGCCGGGCTCGTGCCGGCCGAACGCTCCAACCTGTGGACGGTCACCTTGTCCAATGACGGCCCCGTCGATGCGGCGCTGCCGCGGCAGGTCCGACTCGACCCGACGTGTGAGGCGGCCGACGGCGCCAACGGCTTCAGGCTCGCCTCTGCCGGCGGGCCGCTGGTCCTCGAGGCGACCGGCAACGGCCGGCTGCGCGCCAATCGCAAGCGCATCATCGGCTGGGCGCGCTGCACTGAACCGGAAAGGGTGCTCGATGTCGTTCAATAGGCTTGGCGTGATGGTCCTGGCCGCCGCGGCCTGCATCGGCGTCGCGCTGGCCTGCGGGCCGAACTTCCCGTGGCAGCTTCTGGACAGCCGCGAGGGAACGGTGAACGCGCCTGTCGAGCTCAACTTCGCCTTCGAGATGTCTCGCCTCGTCGACGCACCCAAGGACAGCCTGCGCGCCGTCGAATCCGACAGGCCCGTCGACGATGAGGCCTTGGCCGTCGAGCGCGAGGAAATCCAGTCCGGCGCATGGCGGGGCCTCATGCCTGCTGCATCGAGCGATTGGCTCCTGGCCCGGCTCGAGATGGCGCGTCGCGCGGAGAGTGGCGAGGCAGCGAAGGCGGCCGCGGCTGGTCTTCCCGTCGCGGTGGCCGACTATCTCGCCGGCGCCGCGGACTATCACGCCGACCGTCTCGACGCGGCGATGGCCTTCTTCCAGGCAATCGATCGCCTGCCGGCCGACCAGAGGAAGGTCCGCGCGGTCACCGCGGCCTACATGCGAGGCCGCATCCACCAGCGCCTGGGGCAGTTCGCGGCGGCGCGCGCGGACTTCCAGGCGACGCGCCGCTATGCCGAGGCTGGTGCTCCGGATCCAATGGGTCTTGCAGTGGCAAGCCTCGGTGAGGAGGCGCGCCTAAACCTGATCGAAGCTGGATTGATCAAGTCGCCCTGGCCCTCGGCGGAAGTCGCCACCGACGACGCGGCCGCACCTCGGTTGATCGCAAACGCCGTTCGCCTCTACGCCGAGCAAGCCAGCCGCGGGTCGAAAGTTGGCCTGTTGTCGTTGGGCGAGGTGGCGCGACTGCTCATGGAGCCAGACGTCGATCTTCGTCGCATCCTCGCCGAACCGATCGTCCGGCGACTGCTCGTGGCCTATGTCGCCTCGAAACAGCCCGACTACACCTGGGACGACACGACCGATCTCGACTCCATGGTTGCCGCCACAATCGAAGCCGTCCTGTTGCAGCCCGCGCCTTTGCCCGGGCCCGACCTCGATCGTCTCGCTGCCCTGGCCTACCAGGGCGGCCGCTACGATCTTGCCGAGAAGCTGTCGGAGAAGGCGACTCAGCCGTTGGGCCTCTGGGTGCGCGCCAAGCTTGCGTTGCGCCGCGGCGACCGTGGGGATGCGGTGAAGGACTGGACGGCTGCCTTGACAGCGCTCGCGCAGGACGATCGAACGCTGGACGATGATGCCAAGACCCGACTGCGCGGTGAAGTCGCGGTCATGCGATTGAGCCAGGGCGAATATCGCGACTCCCTGCAGCTGCTGTTCCCCGTCGCGGAGACCTACTGGGGCGACGTCATCTACATCGCCGAACGTGTGCTGACGGTCGACGAGCTCAAGGCGTTCGTCGACGGTCTGCCGCCTCCGTCCGCGCCTCAGGCGCGGTCGGATCAGCCCGATCCCGTGGGGAACCTGCGTGCCTTGCTGGCACGGCGGCTGGTCCGGGTCGGGCGGACAAGCGAGGCGCTGGCCTATTTCCCGCCGCGGGTGACGGGCTCAACGTCGGACGAACGTGACCAGGACCGCGCCGACGTCGAGGATGCCCGCGACTACCTCGCCGCTGTCGAGGCCACTCGACCGGCCTGGTTCGAATGGCCGTGGCAACGAGTGTCCCGCGCCGAAGCCCTGTTCAAGCTGGCCCGAATGACCCGCGTGCAGGGCATGGGCTTGATGGGAACGGAAGGCCCACCCGATGAGACGGTGATGTACGGCTCGTTTCCCTCCGGCATCGGCCAAGCGAGTCCAAGCGGTGAGGACACGTCGCCGAGCCCGCTGCTCGGACCCGACGAGACGAGCCGTTTCGCCGCCAGCGCCCCCAAACCGGATGTCCGCTTCCACTATCGCCCGATCGCCGCCGATCGCGCGCTCGCCGCGGCCGACCTGCTGCCGCAACGATCGCAGGCCTACGCCGCCACTCTCTGCTGGGCGGCGCGCTACGCCATCGCCAGTAGCGACCAGGAGAAGGCCACGGCGATCTACAAGCGCTACGTCGCAACCGGCGCCTATCAGGCCTGGGCCACGAACTTCGGTCGCAAGTGTGTGGAACCCGACTTCGAGGCGGCGAAGACCTTCTGGGAGCGGCGCATCACGACATGGGTGACGCAGATGGCCGGGTCAGCATGGCGCCACGCCGGTCTGCTCGCTGCCTTGGCGATCGCCTGTGTAGCGATCGTGATCCTGGGCCGACGCGGCCTGCTCGCCCGCCGCTAAATCGTTCCTCCCCATCGCCAGAGGCGATGGGGAGGTGGCTGCGTAGCAGCCGGAGGGGTCATGAGCACCAGTACTGGCGATTATGACCCCTCCGTCGCCGTATGACGGCGACACCTCCCCAGCTTCGCTGAGGAGGGAGAGCGCCTTAGGCTGGCTTCGCCGCGCTGTCCGGATCGACGGCGCGCACGACATAGTCGTCCGCCGTCGGCTGATAGAGCTCCCACAGCAAGCGAAGCTGGACCAGCGGCCGGGGATCGAGATCGACGCGCAGATCGACGAACGGAAAGCTTTCACGGTGCGCGACCACCAGGCCGGCCGACTTGATCTGCTTCAGTTCGCCGCCGGCGGCGTCGCCGGCCTCGATGGCACGCATCAGGCGCTCGGCCAGCGGCCGGCCTTCGTCAGCCTCGAAGCATTCCACCATGGCATCGACGACGTCGGTATTGCGCAGGATGTTGCCGACCGCCACGCAGTCGCGGCCGACGCGGCCCTTGAAGATCGAATAGATGTTGCCGCCGTTGAAGAATGCAGCACGCCCCTTGGCATCGATGATCGCGAGCTGCCGCCAGCCCAGGCCGGGCTCGGTCTTCTCGAAATCCTGCAGGATGTCGGGGGGTGCCACCCCGTCGCGCAGCCGCGCCAGCATCTTGGGCCCGAGCCGCGGATCGGTGCGGTGCTGGGTCAGCGCGGCCCCGACATTGGCTTGGGCATAGGCGCAGCGGCCGCCGACGGCCATCGATGACGTCGTGACGACGGCGCCCAGCATGCCGGTTCGGGCGCATCTTCCGGCGATCGAGAAGGTCATGATGCCAGTCTACGATCTTGTATGCTTCATTGGATATCCGGGAGTGAACAGTGAGATCCTCTCCTCAGAATGCCGCACCCGCCGACGCTGCGCAGCGACGCAAGGCCCCCGCTATCGTCTGCTATTCCGTCGACAGGGTGCCGCCATACGATCGTCAGTTCTACGAAACGGCGCGACAGGGCCTGACCAGGATCGGCGAAGTCGTCGTGCCCCCGCGCGAGGCGAAAACCTTCGAGGTCGCGGCCGGTCAGTTCTTCCGGATCGTCAGCATCGAAGGCCCGCAGGTCGGCGACCTGAACCTGTGGAATGCCCACGATCTGTCGGAGCGCTTCTTCAGCGGCAAGACGCGCGCCTTGCACGCGACCCATGTCAGCACCGGCGACAGGCTGTGGAGCACGCTGCCCAACCTTCGGCCGATGGCGACGATCACCCACGACACGCTCGACTGGTACGGCTGGGACGACGACGGCGGCGGCGTTCATGACGTCATCGGCACGAGGTGCGATCCCTACACCCAGCTCCTGCTGGGCGGAGACGAGTATCATCATTGCTGCCATTCCAATCTGACGCGCGCGCTCGCCGGCCATGAAGGGCTGGCTCTTGGCGCGGCGGAGCGGCACGTGCACGACGTGCTGAACGTCTTCATGTGCACGGGTTTTACGCGCGACACCCATCAATACTTCATGAAGGCCAGTCCCGTGAGGCCGGGCGACTTCATCGAGTTCTTCGCCGAGATCGACTTGCTGGGTGCCTTGTCCGCCTGTCCCGGAGGCGACTGCAGCACCAGTCATTCGAGTGACGCGGCGAAATGCTATCCGCTCAGGGTCGAGATCTATCGGGCGAGCGAAGAAGCGCTGGCGAAATGGCAGTCGCCCGAGAGGAGTCGATATTCACGCAGCCATGGCGGATAGCCGGTCATTCTGTCGGTGTGCTGCCTGCCGGCAGTGCCTGGGGTAGTTCCGGGGCCTCGCTGGCATCGGCATGGACCTCTTCCCTGATCACGCGCAGCGTGACTTCATCGAGATAATTCACCAGTGCCTGGTTCAATTCACCGAACTCCGGCCACAGCACCTCGTCGACGAAGCCGCGCGGCACCCGCAGCACGACGGTCGTCAGCCGCTGGCGACGATAACGATAGGGCTTCAGACCGTAGCGCCGGCACAAGGCAACGAGCAGGCGGCGCGACCATTGATCGGGCATGGAAAACTGCATCTCGATCGGAGGGTCCACGCGCTGCAACTCCGCGAGTCGCGCCTGGACGCGGCGCAGCGCCGCTTCCGCGGCCACGCGTTCTCCAGCGGTTCCGGCCTCGGCAAAGAGGGTCTCGATCTTCCTCAGTTTCTCGCGCAGCTGCGCTTCGACCGCCATGTTGTCTCCCTGACGAGACGAGCAGTATCACATGGAGGGTGAAATGCGAATCGAGCCGGTCTTCCTCTTCGATCTCGACGGCACCTTGGTCGACAGCGTCTACCAGCACGTGCTCGCCTGGAAGGAAGCGCTCGACAGCGAAGGCATCGATCTGTCGGTCTGGCGCATCCATCGCAAGATCGGCATGAGCGGCGGCCTGTTCACCAACCAGCTCCTGCGCGAAACCGGCCTCGACATCAGCCTCGACCGCGTCGAGCGGCTACGTCGGTCTCATGCCGCCGCCTATCAGCGGCACGGCGCCGGCGTGCGGCCGCTGCCGGGTGCGCGCGAGCTGCTGGCGTGGCTGTCGGATACCGGCGTGCCATGGGCGATCGCCACCAGCGGCCGCATGGAGACGGCCGCCGTGAACCTTGCCGCTCTCGGCGTCGATCCCGACCGCATGCCCGTCGTCACGCGCGATCAGGTGAAGTACGCCAAGCCCGATCCCGACCTGTTCCTTGCCGCGGCGGAGCGGCTCGGCCGGCCGGTCGAGACCGCCCTGGTCGTCGGTGACAGCATCTGGGACATGCTGGCGGCGACGCGCTGCCGTGCCCTGGGTGTCGGCCTTTTGAGCGGCGGCTACGGCGCCGACGAACTGCGCCAGGCCGGCGCGATCCGCGTCTACGAGGATCCGGCCGATCTGCTGGCCCATGTCGACGAGGTCGGCGGCCGGCGCTGACTGCGGCCCAGAGTCATGGCCTGCCAGACGCCGTCGCGCCGCACCCAGGCGTGGAAGAGAGCCGCTCCCAGGTGCGCGAGGATGGTGACGAACAGCACCATGGCGAGAACGGTGTGGGCCCGGCGCAGGAAGGCGAACAGCGGCCCGTCGATGGGTGCGATGGGAGGCAGCACCAGCGTGCCGAACAGCTCGACCGGATAGCCGCCGGCCGACAGCATGGCCCAACCGACGAGCGGCAAGGCGAACATCAGGGCATAGAGCATCAGGTGTGACAGGTGGGCCGCCACGCGCTGCGAGGTCGGCAGGTCGGCGGGCAATGGCGGTGCGGGGCGGGTCAGCCGAATGCACGCCCTGATCGCCGCCAGGCAGAGGATCAGGATGCCCAGCGGCTTGTGCAGGTCGATCAGCCAAGTCCGCATCTCCGACACCGTCGACACCATGCCGACACCGATGAACAGCATCGCCAGGATGCAGATGGCCATCAGCCAGTGCACCAGCCGGAGCGCCAATGGAAAGCGCGTCGGGGACGATGTCATGGCTGTGCCCTCCGCGCTTGGGGGTCTTTGGCCAGGGCGCTCGGCTGGCCGTGCTCGCCGCCGCGTCGCGCCAGCGAGGAGGCGTAGACGCCCGAGCGCGCCGGCAGCAGCGGATCGTCGGACGGCGCGATGCCCGCGGGCAGGATCAGCGGGTCGAACGTGATGTTGCGGCAGGCGCCGTCCTCTTCGACGAGGGCGCGGTCGATCACCAGCGTGCCGACGTCGATGCGACGACGCTCTGCCGGCCACACCTTGGTCGCATCGTCGGTCGCATCACCCGGCTCGGCAATGGTCACGATCAGGCGCCAGCGCAACGGACTGCCGGCCAGCCGCGCGATGACGTCGTCGAACAGGAAGTTCGCCGGCCGTGCGCCGAGCGTCGCCTTGTCGATCGCCTCGAAGGGCGTTTCCGGCTCGAATGACCAGCGGACCATCCAGGTCTTGCCGGTGTCGTCGATGAAGCGGAAGGCGTTGATGCTGTAATAGGTGTCGTTGGCGAAGCTCGTCGACAATGGCGATTCCTGCTGCCAGCGCAGGAAGGCGCGGGTTTCCGGATGCGCTGCCATGTAGCCATCGACCCGCGCAGGGTCGGGCTTGCCGGTCTTGGGATCGGGCGCCGTGGCGCGCTGGAAGTCGACGAAGGCCTGCGGCGTTGCCACCGGGAACATCGGCGTGTCGTCCAGCGCCATGCGCCATTGCTCGCCGTTCGCCTGGATGAGGCTGAGCGCCAGCGAACGGAAGGCAAGCCGGCCGTCGGGTGCGTAGGGCTGGCCGCCGCCGGTCGAGAAGCGGCCGATCACCGGGCTGTCGGTCCTGGCGAAGATCCCGGCCTTGGACAGCAACGCGCCGTTGCCATTGCCGAGGAACGAACCCTGGATGCACAGGCCCTTGGCATGGGCGCGGCGGAAGCCGGGATGGCGGCCGTCATGCGCCTCCAGGGCATCGACGATGGTATCGGGTCCGAGACGGTGCGGCGGCAGCCATCCCGCGGCCACGGCAAACGCCGCGCTCAGGACAAGAAGGACGGCGCCGATGCCGAGAAGGCGCAGGGCAACGGGAAAGGTAGGGCGTGTCATGGTCCGATCTCCGGAGCCGGGAAGAGGGGGCGCCGGGCGGCAAGGGAGGCAGGGGATGCCGCCCGGCGCACAGACGTGAACCGCGGGGGAGGTTCACGCCTGGGGGAGAAGAAGGAATCGAAGGTCATGTGCGGATATCCACGCGGTCACCGTCGGCAAGCTCGACGGCGGGATTGAGGATCACGCGGTCACCGGCCTTGATGCCGTCGCGCACCTCGACCTCGGTGCCGCGATCGCGGGCGATCGAGATCTTGCGCAGGCGCGCCACGCCATTCTCGACGACCGCGACCTGCACGCCGTCCTTGTTGAAGATGATGGCTCCCGCCGGAACCGCAAGGCTCGGCGTCTTGCGCGGGATGTGAAGCTCGGCGGTGGCGTAGATGCCGGGCGAGAGCGCACCGTCGGGGTTGGGAATGTCGATCTCGACCAGAAGCGTGCGCGTGCCGGGCTGCAGGGCGTCGGCGATGCGCGTCACCTTGCCGGGGAAGGGATGGTCGGGCAGCTCGGGCACGCGGATCACCGCGTCGATGCCGGGCGTCACGCCGACCGCTGCATCCTGCGGCACGTAGACCTGCGTGCGGATGACGTTGCTTTGCAGGATGGTGAACATGAAGGTGCCGTTGACGGCGTCGGCCTGCACCAGGCTGCCGATGTCGATGTTGCGCTGGGTGATGACGCCGTCGAACGGCGCGACCACGCTCTGGTAGGCCTTCTGCTGCTGCAGGACCTGCAATGCCGCCTGCTGGGCCACGACGTTGGCCTCGGCCACGCTCACGGCGGCGTCGTTGGCGCGCAGCGTCTGCAAGTCGACCGTGCGCGTCTGCTTGGGCATCCAGCCTTCCTTGACCAGCGGCTCGTCGCGCCGCCAGGTGACGCTGGCGAGCTTCTGGTTGGCGCGCGCCTGCTTGGCGGCCGCCTCGAGCTGGGCCAGCGTCGCCTCGGACTGCGAGATCTGGTGGTCGAGCTCGGGCGCCACGATGGTGGCGAGCTGGTCGCCTGCCCTGACGCGATCGCCGATGTCGACCGAGCGCGTCGCGATGTAGCCGCTGGCGCGGGCCAGGATATTGGCCGCGGCGAAGGCGGAGGTCGTGGCCGGCAGGCTGACGACCAGTTCGCCGCTCGTCGGCGTCACTGTGGCCACTCGAACCTTGGGGACGAAGTTTCGCCGGAGTTCGGCATTCGCCGATGCCGCTTCCTCGCGGGCGTAGAGTTGCCATCCACCGATGGCGAACGTTCCCGCCACCAGCACGGCGACGGCCGCGCCCAGCAACATGCCCCTGTACTTCATGGGACCTCCTCGAAAACGGCGCCGCTCAACCGGCCGCTGCCGGCGCGCAGCTTGTCGAACAGCCACGGTACGATCAGCAGGGTCGTCGGCGTGGCGAACAGCAGGCCGCCGATGACGGCGCGCGCCAGCGCCGCATTCTGCTCCTCGCCGGCGGCGCCGATCGCCATCGGCACCATGCCGACGATCATCGCCGCCGCCGTCATCAGCACCGGCCGGATGCGGGTGTGGCCGGCGGCGATCGCCGCTTCGCGCACGCTCATGCCGGCCTGGGTCTGTTCGCGCGCGAAGGTCACGAGCAGGATGGAGTTCGCCGAAGCGACGCCGATCGCCATGATGGCGCCCATCAGCGAGGGCACGCTGAGCGAGGTGCCGGTGGCGAACAGCATGGTGAGGATGCCGCAGAAGGTTGCCGGCAGGGCGAGCAGCACGACCAGCGGGTCGCCGAAGTTCTGGTAGTTGACGACCATCAGCAGGTAGACCAGCACTGCCGCGAAGACGAGGCCGATGCCGAGATTGGCGAAGGAGTCGTCCATGCTCTGGATCTGGCCGACCACTTGGATGGTGTTGCCGGGCGCCAGCGTCTTCTGCAGATCGGCGACGATCGCGTGGATCTCGTGCGCCACCCGGCCGAGATCGCGGCCCTGCACGCTGGCATAGACCTCGTAGACCGGCTGGATGTTGGCCTGGTTGCTGTTGGTCGGCAGGCTGTCGCGCCGGATCGTCGACACGTTGCTGAGCAGGCCCGGCACGGGAACGCCCGGCACGTTGGTGTCGGTGGCGATCGCCGTCGACACCGGCGTGTTGCCGAGATCGTTCAGCGAGGCGACCTGGCGCTCGGGCGTCTGGACGGCGATGTAGTAGGGGATGCCGCTTGTCGGATCGGTCCAGAAGTTCGGCGAGACCTGTTCCGAGGAGCTCAGGCTCACGTTGATGTTGTTGGCGATGGTGTTGGCGTTCAGCCCGAGCTGGGCGGCGCGCGTGCGGTCGACCTCGGCGAGGAAGGACGGGGCGTCGACCTCCTGCTGCAGATGGGCGTCGACGAGGCCCGGTATGGCCGCCATGCGCCGCCTGAGCTCGTGGGCAACCTTGAGGTTGTTGGCGCGGTCATAGCCGACGGTGCGCACGTCGATCTGGGCCGGCAGGCCGAAATTCAGGATCTGGGTCACCATGTCGGCGGCTTGGAAGTAGAAGACCGCTTGCGGAAAGGCGCCCGGCAGCTCGCGCCTGAGCTTTCGCACATAGCCCTCGGTCGGCGCATGGCCGTCCTTGAGGGCGACCAGGATGACGCCGTCGTTGACACCGATCGTCGAGCCGTCGGTGAAGGCGAGATTGTAGGGCCGGGCCGGCAGGCCGATATTGTCGACGATCAGCTCCCGGTCCTGCTCGGGGATGAGCTCGCGGATCCTGTCCTCGATGGACTGGAACAGCCGCTCGGTCGCCTCGATGCGCGTGCCGGCCGGCGCACGCACATGGAGCTGGATGCGGCCGCCGTCGATCACTGGAAAGAAGTCACGGCCGACCAGGGTGAACAGCACCGCGCCGCTCGCCACCACCAGGACGGCGATGGACGGGACGACGAACCGGTTGTCGAGCAGGGCCTTCAGCAGCTCCACGTACCGTTGGCGCATGGCCTCGAAGCCGCGCTCGAAGGCGTGATGCGTGCCGCTGAACAGGCGGCCGAGCCGGCTCGTCGGCGGCGCGTGACTCTCGCCCTTGGTCAGCAGCCCGATCGTGATCGGCGTCAGCGTCCGCGACAGCGCGTAGGAGGCGAGCATCGCGAAGACGACGGCCAGCCCCAGCGGCGTGAAGAGATACTTGGCGGGGCCGTCGAGGAATACGACCGACGTGAACACCGAGCTGATGGCGAGCGTCGAGACGAGAGTGGGAATGGCGATGCCGGCGGCGCCGTGCAGGGTCGCGAGCGGCAGCGGCTGGTGCTCCTCGGTGAGCAGCCGATGCGTGTTCTCGATCGTGACCGTGGAATCGTCGACCAGGATGCCGACCGCGAGCGCCAGGCCGCCCAGGGTCAGGGTGTTGATGGTCTCGCCCAGGAAGTAGAGCGCCACCAGCGACGACAGGATCGACAGCGGGATGGAGATCATGACGACCAGCGTCGATCGCCACGAGCCCAGGAACAGCAGGATCATGAGGGCGGTAAGGGCGGCTGCGATCGCGCCCTCGCGCAACACGCCCGCGAGGGCCTGCTTGACGAACACCGACTGGTCGAACAGCTCGTTGATCACGAGGCCCGGCGGAGCGGCCTTGCGGATCGTCTGCAGGGCATCCTTGACGGCATTGACGACCTGCAGCGTCGAGGCGTTGCCGTTCTTGATGATGCTGAGCAGGATCGAGCGCTTGCCGTCCTGGCGCACGACGTTCTGCTGAACCAGCCAGCCGTCATGTACCTGGCCGACATCCTTCACGAACACCGTGGCGCCGTTCACCACCTTGATCGGGATGTCGTTCAGCGCGTCGATCGATGCAGGCGTGGCGTTGGTGTGCACGACATATTGACGGTCGCCGATCTTGGCGGTGCCCGAGGGCACGGTGAGGTTCTGGGCGTTGACCGCATTCACGACGTCGAGCGGCGTCAGACCTTTGGCGACCAGCTTGGTTGGGTCGATGTCGACCATGATCTGGCGGTACTTGCCGCCCGCCGGCGTCGGCAGCGTCACGCCGGCGATGGGGGCGAGCTGCTGGCGCACGCGGTAGATGCCGTAGTCGTAGAGCTGCTGCTCGTTCAGCGTGTCGGAGGAGAGGCTGATCTGCAGCACCGGCACGCTCGAGGCGTTGAACTGCACGACGACGGGCGGCTGGATGCCGGGCGGCATCAGGGCGCGGATCGAGTTGGTCCCCGCCACGATCTGGGAGATCGCGAGGTCGAGATTGACGTCGGGCTGGAAGTAGATCTTCTGCACCGACAGGCCCGCCATGGTCTGGGCCTCGATGTTCTTGATGCCGCTGACGTTCGCCGAGATGGCGTACTGGCTGTAGGTGGTGACGCGCTGCTCCATCTCCGGCGTGTCGAGGCCGGTGTAGCTCCAGATCACCGTCACCACCGGGATCCTGATCTCGGGGAAGATGTCGGTGCGCATCGTCCAGGCGGCGATGCTGCCCAGGAACAGAATCAGCGCTGCGGCGACGTAGAATGTGTAGGGAAATCGCAGCGCAAAGCGGACTAGACCCATGACGCTCCTGCTCCCCTGCCTTGAGGATCGGACCACGCCAATAGAGGGCTTTCCGCACTACCTTCCCATTCATACAAGCGGTACGTGCGCTTATACCTAAGTATGAAAGACCGAACGCGGGTATTGCCCTACGAGCATTGCGCGCCGGCTGCAAATGGGTGCCGTGAACGCGGAGGCTCTCTCCTCATGCTGCAACTTTCGTCTGCACCGGTCCGTCCATCGCTCGTATTGCCGTCGCTGGCCGCCATCGTCGCCGTGGCGATTTTCGTCGTCGACACGATCACGCCGCTCGATATCGCCGTCGCCGTGCTCTACGTCGGCGTCGTCCTGCTGGCGATGGACTTCGCCGGGCAGAAGGGGATCCTGATCGTTGCGGGCGGCTGCGCCGTCCTGACGGTGCTGAGCTACGCCATCACCCACGACAACGATCCGGCGAGCGGTCCGATCCTGCGCTGCCTGATCAGCCTGGCGGCCATCGCCATCACCGGCGTCCTGGCGGCCCGCCATCAGGGCACGATAGAGGCGCTGCGCGAGCATGCGAGCCTGCTCGATCTCACGCACGACACGATCTTCGTGCGCAATCAGGACGACGTAATCACCTACTGGAACCGTGCGGCCACCGAGCTCTACGGCTGGCGGCCCGAGCAGGCGATCGGGCGCAACACAGCCGGGTTGCTGCACACCGTATTCCCTGCGCCGTTCGACGACATCATGTCGGAGCTCCGCCGCACCGGCCGCTGGGAAGGCGAATTGGTGCACACTGCCCGCGACGGCCGGATCCTGATCGTGGCGAGCCGCTGGGCCCTGCAGCGCGACGGCCGCGGCCGTCCCGTCGCCATCCTCGAGACCAACAACGACATCACCGAGCGCCGCCAGGTCGAGGACGGCCTGCACCGCGCCCAGAGCGAGCTTGCCCACGTCGCGCGCGTCGCTACGCTGGGTGAGCTCACCGCCTCGATCGCCCACGAGGTCAACCAGCCGCTGGCCGCCGTGGTCACCAACGGCGAGGCCTGCCTGCGCTGGCTCGGGCGTGCCGTTCCGGATATCGGCCAGGCGCGCAGCTCCGTCGAGAGCATGATCAGGAACGGCCAGCGCGCCAGCGAGGTGGTGCGCCGGCTGCGCGCCCTGTCGCGCAAGGGCGATCCCTCCTATGCGCCGCTCTCCCTGCCCGACGTCGTGAACGACGTCGCGCTCCTGATCGGCCGCGAGCTGCAGAGCCATCGCGCCACGCTCGGCGTGAATGCGAGGGATGATCTGCCGCTCGTGCGCGGCGACCGCGTGCAGCTCCAGCAGGTCGTGATGAACCTCCTGATGAACGGCATCCAGGCGATGGACGGTGTGAGCGGCAGGCCGCGCAGCCTCACTGTCGAGGTCGCCCGGCTGACCGAGGAACCGCAGTCCGTCGTCCTGACGGTGAGCGACGCCGGCCCCGGCATCGATCCCGCCAACCTCGGCCGCCTGTTCGACGCCTTCTTCACCACCCGCCAGGACGGGATGGGCATGGGCCTGTCGATCTGCCGATCGATCGTCGAGGCCCATGGCGGCCGGATCTGGGCCACCAACCGGCCGGAGGGCGGCGCCCGTTTCCATGTTAGCCTGCCGATCGCACAGGAGCGCATCGCATGAGTCGCACGACGACACAGGTGCAACCGGCACCGCTGCCTACCGTCTTCGTGATCGACGACGACGAGGACATGAGGAGCGCACTGGGCAATCTCTTTCGCTCGGTCGGCCACGAGGTGAAGTTGTTCGGTTCCGCAGCGGAGTTCCTGCAGGACACGTCCTCGGATGCGCCGGGTTGCCTGGTGCTCGACGTCCGCCTGCCCGGCATGAGCGGGCTCGACTTCCAGAACAGGCTGGCGAGCACCGACGCCAATATTCCGATCGTGTTCATGACCGGCCACGGCGACATCCCGATGTCGGTTCGCGCCATGAAGGCCGGCGCCGTCGACTTCCTCACCAAGCCGTTCCGCGACCAGGACATGCTCGACGCCGTGACCCGCGCCATCGAAGCCGATCGCGTGCGCCGCAGCAGCCAGCGGGCCACGTCGGGCGTGCGCGAGAGCTTTGCCCGGCTGTCGCCGCGCGAACGCGAGGTCATGACCCTGGTGACGCGCGGCCTGATGAACAAGCAGGTCGCCCACGAGCTGGGGCTCAGCGAGATCACCGTGAAGCTTTACCGCGGGCAGGCCATGCGGAAGATGGAGGCGGGCTCGCTCGCAGACCTCGTGCGCATGGCCGAACTCCTGGGACTGCACAAATCGCAGTGACGCGGCAAACGTTCGTATAGCTTTCGCGCGGCGGCCGGAAATTGCAATTTCCGGCCATGTTCGGTTCCAGGTCGCTTACCGTTGCCATCGTCGACGACGATGAGGCCGTACGCGACGCCCTCCGCAACCTGCTGGCGTCGCTCGACCTTGGAGTCGCGACCTTTGCGTCTGCCGAAGACTTCCTGGCCTCGCCGGCCTGCCGTGCCGCAGCTTGCCTGATCACCGACGTCCAGATGCCCGGCATGAGCGGGCTCGATCTGCAGCGCCATCTCGCCGGCGCTGGCAATCTGATCCCTGTCATCCTGATCACGGCCTTCCCTCACGATCACCTCCGTCAGCAGGCCGAAGCCGAGGGTGCCTATGGGTTCTTTGCCAAGCCGTTCGATGGCGGGCTCATGATCGACTGCATCGAGCGCGCGCTCGTCGGAAAGGGAGCACCTGCATGACCGAGACCCAGACGCGGCCGCCTTTGCCGCCCTTCACCGAGCAGACCGCCGCGCAGAAGGTGCGCCTGGCCGAGGACGCCTGGAACACCCGCGACCCTGTACGGGTGGCGTTGGCCTACACGCCCGACAGCAAGTGGCGCAACCGCGCCGAGTTCATCAACGGTCGGGCCGAGATCGAGGCCTTCCTGCGCCGCAAGTGGGCGCGCGAGCTCGACTATCGCCTGATCAAGGAACTGTGGGCCTGCGCCGGCAACCGCATCGCCGTGCGCTTCGCCTACGAGTACCACGACGACAACGGCTTCTGGTTCCGCGCCTACGGCAACGAGAACTGGGAGTTCGACGCCAACGGCCTGATGCAGCGGCGCATCGCCAGTATCAACGAGCACCCCATCGCCGAGGCCGACCGCAAGTACCGCTGGCCGCTCGGCCGCCGGCCGGACGACCATCCGGGGCTGAGCAGCTTCGGCTTCTAGCTGGGCCGGTGATCGACCTCGATCCGATACGGTGACAGCATTGCCTGCATGTCGGTCGAGGGATTCAAGATGTAGTGTGATGGCGGGCGGCAGTTCGCGGATATGGCCCCTCCTGGAGCGCCAAAAGTCGCAATAAAAGAACCCGGCATCGCCGACGGGTGGCTGCAAAGGGCCGGCCACGGTGCTTGGAAATCGCGCCGACGAAGCGGCTGGATCGCACCATAGTTATTGACTCGGAAGAGCACTTGAGTTATCTTAAGCCTGCCGCCGCACTTTCAGGCGTCCGCTCTATGCATCGTTCATCCGTTTACCATCGCGCGCGGCAGGGACCGCGCGAGCCCATCCCGCTGGCCTGGTCGGAGGGGCGCGCCCGAATCCAGAAAAGCGGTTGCGACAATTGCGAGAACTGCGGGAATTCGCCGTGCGGCGCACCCCGTGGGTGAGACAGCAAAACTGCGGCCAGGTTTGCTGTGGTGATGAATGTGCTGGTTGAGCGCATGGAGCGAGGTGAGGGTCTTCTTCACCGGCTCCCAGCCGCGTCGCGCAACGCCGCGTCGATCACAGCGTCGACCAGCCAGCCTGCGATCTCCTCGACCTCGCGATCGCGCGACCCCCAGATGTCCTTCAGCACGACATAGGGTTCGATGCCATAGACGATGGAAAGCGCCTTCATCAGCCGGTCATAGCGCTTTCGTCCAAGTTGCTGCCGCAACGGCGCCGCCGCTTTTTCCAGCAGCCCTCGGCGAAAGCCGCGCCGATAGCGTGGCTCCTCGAGCAGGCCGACGCGCTCCAGCGATTCATGCTCCAACGAGAGTTGCAAGGCCGCACGCATGTGCGGCTCGAACTCCTTGAAGCGCGGGAAGGTCTGCTTGAAGAGCTCGCGCACGCGCTGCCCGCCGTCGCGCGCCTTGGGCTCGTAGCTGCGTACCGGGCCCAGGCTCTCGGCGACGACGGCGGCGATCACCGTGCTGCGGTTGGGGAAGTAGCGATAGGCCGTCGCCCGCGACACGCCGGCGGTCAGCGCCACCTCGGCGACCGAGGGCGTGCGGCCGCGCCGGACGAGCTGCATGGCCGCGGCGAGGAGCCGGCGCCGCGTGACGGCCTTGGCATCGTTGTCCGGCGGCAAGGTCATGCTGTGCGGCGGCATAGGGGCGGCTTTCCTTGACATGATGCAACCCCGGTCCTAGCCTCTGCACAATCTGTGAGACGCGCGTCTCATGCGTTCTCCTGTCGATGCGCGCGAGCTTCACCAAATAGCAACAGAGCCGGCTCTTGGCCATCGCCGAACCGGCTGGAAGGAAACGTTGAAGATCGCCACCTTCTGGTGGGCGGGACGTCGGCATGTCGGACGCATGAGCGCCGACGAACGCGACGTGACGCCCCTTGCGCTCGGAGATCGCGCCCATGCCGTGGGTGCGCTGGCGCTCGTCGAGATGATGGCCGAAGGCGCGCCGGTTCCGAAGCCATCGGGCGCCGCATTGCCTCTGTCGGCCGTCAAGCTCGATGCGCCGCTTCCGGCGCCGCGGCGCAACATCTTCTGCGTCGGCCTCAACTATCGCGCCCATGCCAGCGAGTTCGCGGCAAGCGGCATCGGCGGCCCGCGCCCGCCGCAGCAGGCAGTGCCGGAATTTCCGGTGATCTTCTCCAAGGTACCGGAAAGCGTGATCGCGCCCGAGGCCGGGATCCGCATTCCCAACGGCCTCTCCTCGTCGATCGACTACGAAGCCGAGCTTGCGGTCGTCATCGGCAAGACCGGAACCAACATTCCGTCGTCGCGCGCCATGGATCACGTCTGGGGCTACACCATCGTCAACGACGTGACGGCGCGCGATCTGCAGCGCCGCCATCAGCAGTGGCTCCTGGGCAAGTCGCTCGACACCTTCGCGCCCATGGGGCCGTGGCTCGCCTGCACCAACGAGCTCGACGGCGCCCACACCCGCATGCGCTGTTGGGTGAACGACGAGCTGCGCCAGGATGCGCCGACCGAGGACCTGATCTTCGACATCCCGACGCTCATTTCGACGATCTCGGCCGGCATCACGCTCCATCCCGGCGACATCATCGCCACCGGCACGCCTGCGGGCGTCGGCATCGGTTTCGATCCGCCCAAGTTCCTGCGCCGCGGCGATCGCGTGCGCATCCACATCGAAGGTATCGGCACGCTCAGCAACCCCGTCCATTAGGTTTCCGCCATGGCCAATGTGCTGTTCACCAATGTGCGCATTCTCGACGGTTCGGGCAGTCCGACTTACGCGGGCGAGGTCATGGTGCAGGGTAATCGCATCGCGCGGCTGGGGCGCGGCGCGCGGGCAATGCCGGCGACCGGCGTCACGGTGGTGGATGGCGCCGGTGCGACCCTGATGCCCGGCATGGTCGAGGCGCACACGCACTTCTCGTGGAACGACCAGCCCGGCTTGGGCGAAATCCAGCGCATGCCCACCGAGGAGCACATCCTGTGGTGCGCCCACATCGCCAGGCGCTATCTCGACATGGGCTTCACGTCCTGCGTCGGAGCCGCCTGCGCCAAACCGCGGCTGGACGTCGTCACCCGCAACGCGATCAACGACGGGCTGATCCCCGGTCCGCGCTATCTCGCCGCCAGCCAGGAGATCACGGTGCCGGGCGGGCTGGGCGACGAGACCTTGCCACACCTGCCGTTCCCCGAGTTCAGCTTCGGCGCCATCGTCAACGGGCCGGAGGATATGCGCCGCACCGTGCGCATGTTCCTGAAATACGGCGTGGATACCATCAAGCTCAACCTGTCGGGCGAATACATCGCCGGCATCCCGGCGGAGTTCACGCCGATGTCCGACGCCGAGATCGCCATGGCGGTGAAGGAGGCGCACCGCCGCGGCAAGCGTGTCGCCGCCCACGCCCGCTCCGCCGAATCGGTCAAGCAGTGCGTGCGCCACGGCATAGAAATCATCTTCCATGCGAGCTTCGCCGACGAGGAAGCGCTCGACATGCTGGAGGCGGCCAAGGATCGCCACTTCGTGGCGCCCGGCATCGCCTGGCTGATCAACACGTCGTACCACGCGGCCGAGTGGGGCATCACGCCCGAGGTCGCCAAGGGCATGGGCTACCATCGCGAGCTCGAGATCGCCTGCGAGACTTTGAAGAAGATCCATCGCCGCGGCATCCGCATCCTGCCGGGCGGCGACTACGGCTTCGCCTGGATCAAGCACGGCACCAACGCCAAGGACCTGGAATACTTCGTGAAGTACCTCGGCTTCACGCCGATGGAGGCGCTGGTCGCCGCTACGCGCCTCGGCGGCGAGATCATGATGCGCGGCCGCGAGCTGGGGCAGATCAAGGAGGGCTGGCTCGCCGACCTCGTGCTGGTCGACGGCGATCCGGTGGCCAATATCACCGTGCTGCAGGATCCCAGGCGCCTGCTGGCGGTGATGAAGGACGGCCGGTTCCACAAGGAGCCGGAGCTGGCTGGGCAGGGCGCACGGCGCCTGTCGGTGGCCTGAGATGGCCACGCAGTTCGTCGAGCGCATCGCCGTCGAGACCGACGGATCGGGCGACGACGTGCTGCTGATCCACGGGCTGGGCGGCACCTCCAACGTCTGGGTGCCGCTGATGCCGACCCTGATTCGCCATCGTACGGTGCGGCCCGACCTGCCGGGCTCCGGCCGTTCGGCGCGCGTCGAGGGGCCGCTGACCATCGATCGCTTCGTGCAGGCGATGCTGCGGGTCTGCTCCGCGCTGAATGTCGAGCGCGCGCATGTCGTCGCCCATTCGATGGGCACCATCGTCGCCTTCCATCTCGCCAATGCGGCGCCGCAGCTCGTGCGCAGCCTGGCGCTGTTCGGTCCCTTGCTGTCGCCGCCTGACGCCGCACGCCCTGGCCTCAAGGCGCGCGGCGAGAAGGCGCGCAGCGAAGGCGAGCCCGGCATGCAGACGATCGCCGATGCGATCGTGCAGTCCGCCACCTCGAGCGACACCCGCGCGCGCCAGCCGGCGGCGGTGGCGATGGTGCGCGAATCGCTGATGCGCCAGTGCCCCGACGGCTATGCCCGCTCGTGTGACGCGCTGGCCGGCGCGCAGCCGGCCGATCCGGCACAGATCGCCTGTCCGACCTTGATGGTGACGGGCGACGAGGACGCCATCGCACCGCCGCAGGCCGTGCGCCTGATCGGCGAACGCATTGCCGGCGCGCGGGTGGAGATCCTGCCGCGCTGCGGCCATTGGACGACCATCGAAAAACCCGGCGAGTGCAACGACGCGCTGAAGCGCTTCTATTCCCGTCGCCTGTGAAGGAGGCAGTCATGGCAAACATGCTCTTCACCAACGTGCGCATCATCGACGGCTCGGGCGCGCCGCCCTTTGCCGGCGATGTTTTGGTCCAAGGCAACCGCATCCTGCGCGTCGGCCGTGGCAGCCGTTCCGTTCCGACCGTGGGCGCCACGGTGATCGACGGCGCCGGCGCCACGCTGATGCCGGGCATGGTCGAGGCGCACACGCACTTCTCGTGGAACGACGCCGCGACGCTCGACGGCATCCAGCGCATGCCGCTGGAAGAGCACGTGCTGTGGTCGGCCGACGTGGCGCGGCGCTATCTCGAGGCCGGCTTCACCTCCTGCGTCGGCGCCGCCTGCGCCAAGCCGCGGCTCGATGTGGTGACGCGCAACGCCATCAATTCGGGTCTGATTCCCGGCCCGCGCTACCTCGCGGCCAGCCAGGAGATCACCGTGGCGGGCGCGCTGGGTGACGAGATGCCGCCGCACCTGCCGTATCCCGAGTTCAGCTTCGGCGTCGTGGTGAGCGGCCCGGAGGAGATGCGCAAGGCCGTGCGCATGTTCCTGAAGTTCGGCGTCGACACCATCAAGCTCAACCTGTCGGGTGACAACTTCGCCGCCAATGCGCCGGCCGAGACGACCTGGATGAGCGACGAGGAGGTCGCCATCGCCGTCGCCGAGACCAAGAAACGCGGCAAGCGCGTGTCGTGCCACGCCCGGTCCTGCGAATCGATCAAGCAGGCGATGCGGCACGGCATCGAGATCGTCTATCACGCGAGCTTCACCGACGAGGAAGCCCTCGACATGCTGGAGGCCCGCAAGGACAAGATCTTCGTGGCGCCCGGCATCGGCATCCTGTTCGCCATGATGGACCACGCCGCGCCGTGGGGCATCGATCGCAAGAAGGCGATCGAGATGGGCTACGAGATCGAGATCGCTGCCGCCGTCGAATCGCTGAAGAAGATGCACAAGCGCGGCATCCGGGTGCTGCCGGGCGGCGACTACGGCTTCGCCTTCACGCCGCATTGCGACAATGCCCGCGACCTCGAGTACTTCGTGAAGCATCTCGGCATGACGCCCATGGAAGCCATCGTCTCGACCACCAAGCTCGGCGCCGAGATCATGATGCAGGGCGGCGAGCTGGGGCAGATCAAGGACGGATATCTCGCCGACATCCTGCTGGTCGACGGCGATCCGCTGAGCAACCTCGCTATCCTGCGCGACCAGAAGAAGATCCTGGCCGTGATGAAGGACGGCACCTTCTACAAGAAGCCCGAAATCGCCTCGGCCCGCTCGCGCTGGGCGGCGTCGGTGGCGTGATGGTGATGGTTATCTCATTCCTCCCCAGCGGAGCTGGGGAGGTGTCGGCGTCTTACGCCGACGGAGGGGTCATAGGCATCGGTCTTGGTGCTCATGACCCCTCCGGCGCTGCGCGCCACCTCCCCTTCGTAAGACGAAGGGGAGGCAAATGACTTACCTCCGCCGCTGGTTCTGGGTCTGGCTGTTCGGCCTGCCGCTGCTGGCGCTCGCCATCTGGGGCATCGTCGACAACCAGCGCCTGTTCTTCGCCACGACGCTGAACGGCCTCACCCTGGCCGCTCTCTATTTCCTGGTGGCCAGCGGCTTCACCCTGGTGTTCGGCCTTCTGCGCAACGTCAACCTGGCGCACGGCTCTCTTTATCTTTTGGGCGCCTATGTCGGCTGGGTGGTCGGCGAATGGCTGGGCTCGTGGTTCCTGGCCGTTGCCGCGGGCTTCCTGTTCGCGGCTTTCATGGGCCTGCTGCTGCAGATCGGCGTGTTCCGCTTCATGCACGGCCAGGACCTGCGGCAGACCATGGCGACCATCGCGCTGTCGATCATCGCCGCCGATATCGCGCTCTGGATCTGGGGCGGCGAGATCTACCAGTTCGATCCGCCGCGCTGGATCATCGGTTCCACGGCGTTGCCCATCGTCGGCAAGTTCGCGACCTATCGACTGGTCCTGCTGGCCATGGCCATCGTCATCGGGTTGGCGCTGTGGTGGTTCCTGGCGCGCACCCGCGTCGGCATGATGATCCGCGCCGGCGTCGATGATCGCGCCATGCTCTCGGCCTCGGGCATCGACGTTCAGATGGTGTTCGCCATCACCTTCGCGATCGGCGCAGGCCTGGCGGGCTTCGCCGGCGTGGTCGGCGGCACGGCGCTCTCGATCGCGCCGGGCGAGGACACGCGCTACCTGCTGGCCTCGCTGGTCGTGGTCATCGTCGGCGGCATGGGCAGCGTCGCCGGCGCCGCCCTGGGCGCCGTGCTGGTCGGCCTCGCCGAGCAGTTCGGCCTCGCCTACGCGCCGACCTACGGCATCGTCTTCACCTTCGTCGTCATGACCTTGGTCCTCGCCTTCCGCCCGCAGGGCATCTTGGGGAGGCGGGCATGAGTGCCGCTCACTGGCGCAAGGCCATGAACTTCTCGGCCCCCGGCCGCAGCTGGTCGGGAGGCCGCGCTACCGCCGCGCCGCGCGCGACGACAACACCGGCTGCCACTGCTCCCGCGGCCAGCCTCCTCCAGTCATGGCGGCACATCGGCTGGCGCCACGTCGTCGTGCTCGCTGCCGTGCTCGCCTATCCCTGGATCGTCCCGCCCTTCTTCACCTATCAGATCGGCGGCCAGGCACTGACGCTCGGCCTGATCGCGCTGTCGCTCACCTTCCTGGCGGGCTACGGCGGCATGCTGTCGCTCGCACAGATGACCGTGGCCGGCATGGCGGGCTACATCGTCGCCATCCTGGGCGTGAGCGGCACGCCCGAGATCAGCCTGGGCTGGCCGTGGTGGCTGGTGGTGATCCTGGCGATCGCCGGCGGCACACTCGCCGCCACGCTGATCGGCTGGCTGTCGGTGCGCACCGAAGGCATCTACACCATCATGATCACGCTGGCGATCGGGATGGCGTTCTTCTATCTGGCCCAGCAGAACTACGCGATCTTCAACGGCTTCCAGGGCTTCCAGAAGGTCGTGCCGCCGGTCGTGCTGGGCATCGATTGGCGCACGCCGATTCCCTATTACTACCTCGCCCTGTTCTGGGCGCTCGCCGGCTACTTCTTCGTGAAGTATTTGATCCGCGCCCCGTTCGGCATCGCGCTCCAGGGCGTGCGCGACAATGCGCGGCGCATGAGTGCGCTGGGCTACAGCCCGGTGGCGCATCGCGTCGCGGCCTATGCAGTGGCCGGCGTCATCGCCTCGATCGGCGGCGTCCTGCTGGTCTGGTACAACGGGCTGATCACGCCGGGATCGGTCGGCACGTCGTGGATGATCAACATCCTGATCGTCGCCGTCCTGGGCGGCATGCGCCATCCTGTCGGGCCGTTCATCGGCGCCGTCGTGTTCGTGCTGCTGCAGAACTTCGCCATCGACCTGATCGATCGCGAGCGCTTCAACCTGGTGATCGGCCTGGTCTTCCTGGTGATCGTGCTGTTCTCGCCCGACGGTCTGCTCGGCTGGTGGGACATGCTTCGGGATTGGGCGCGGCGGCGCATGGCCGACGCCGGCGCCAGGGCAAGGGGAGGAGAGTGGCGTTCGGTAAGCGTTTCACAAGCGCGGCCGGCAGGCCGCTGATAACAGCAAGGAGGAAACCAATGACCAAGCGGATGACGACGTTAGTCGGCCTGCTGGCGGGGGCGGCGGTTGCGACCGTGCTCTCGGCGGCGGCCCAGGCGCAGGAGACGATCAAGATCGGCCTTTTAGCCACGCTCGAAGGCCCGTTCGCGGCCGGCGGCCAGGACGGCATGCGCGGCGCCGAGCTGGCGCTCAAGGAAAAGAACGGCATGGCCGGCGGCAAGAAGATCGAGATCATCAAGGCCTCGTCCGACGCCAAGCCCGACGTGGCGGTCAACGCCACCCGCAAGCTGGTCGAGCAGGACAAGGTCCAGATCATGGTTGGCCCGCTGTCGGGCTCCGAAGGCATCGCGGTCAAGGACTACTCCAAGTCCCAGCCGGGCGTGACCTTCATCAATGGCTCGTCGGGCGCCCAGGGCACGACCCTGGTCAATCCGTCGCCCAACTTCTTCCGCTTCAACACCGACGGCGCGCAGTGGATGGTCGGTCTCGGCGACTACGCGCTGAACGACAAGAAGTACAAGAAGATGGCGCTGATCGCCGAGGACTATTCCTTCCCCTACTCGCAGGTGCAGGGCTTCATGGCCGGCTACTGCAAGCTCGGCGGCAAGGTCACGCACAAGGCGTGGGTGCCGCTCGGCGGCAAGGACTACTCGTCGGTGATCTCCAAGCTGCCGACCGACGTCGACGCGCTTCTGGTCGTGCTGGGCGGCGCCGACGCGGTGAACTTCCTCAGCCAGTACGAGCAGGCCGGCGGCGACAAGCCGATGGTCGGCGGCTCGATCACGGTCGACCAGACCGTGCTGAACTTCAAGGGCAAGCGCCGCGAATCGCTGCTCGGCACGCCGGCCGCCGGTCCGATGGCCGATTCGATCGACACGCCGGAATGGAAGAAGTTCGTGGCCGACTACAAGGCCAACTTCAAGGACGGCTTCCCGAGCCCGTCGCTGTTCGCCTTCGTCTACTACATCAACATGAAGGCGGCGCTCGATGGTCTCGACGCCGTCAAGGGCGACCTCTCGGGCAACCAGGCGAAGTACCGCGAGGCGCTGCAGAACCTGAAGCTGAAGACGCCGGCCGGCGACATCACGCTCGACGAGAATCGTCAGGCGATCGGGCCGACCTTCATCACCGAAGTGGCGAAGGGGGCCGACGGCACCTTCTACAACAAGGTCGTGAAGACCATCCCCAGCGTCAACCAGCGGCTCAACCTCAGCAAGGAGGAGTTCGACAAGATGGGTCTCGGCTCGCGCGACGTGCCGAGCTGCCCGTAACGTAAGGAGGGATTCTTCCGGACCGCGAGCTTCCAGCTCGCTCATGATTCATGAGCGCGCAAGATGCGCGCGGTCCGGAAGAGCATGAGCATGAACCCATGACCCTGATCACGTCCGATCTCCCGACGACACAGCTCGCCACCGGCGACGCCCTCGAGCTGGAGGGCGTCACGCGGACATTCGGCGCGCTGCGCGCCATCGAGGACGTTTCGTTCTCGGTGGCGGCGGGTGAGCGTCGGGCGGTGATCGGGGCCAACGGCGCCGGCAAGACGACCCTGTTCAACGTCATCACCGGCGACTTCCCAGCGAGCGCTGGGCGCGTGCGTTTCTTCGGCGAGGACATCACCGAGGTGCCGGCCTACGACCGCATCCGCATGGGCTTGCGGCGCACCTACCAGTCGTCGCTCTTGTTCCGCAACCTCACGGTCTGGGACAATCTTTTCCTGGCCGTGCGCGGCGTGGCGCGCGGCCGTTTCGATTTCCGCCGGGCGCGCAGTGGACATCCCTCGCGCGCCGCGACCGACGAGCTGCTCGAGCGCGTGCGCCTGCAGGCCGTGGCGCAACGCCTGGTGTCGAGCCTGTCGCACGGCCAGCAGCGTCAGCTCGAGATCGGCATGGCGCTGGCGGGCGCTCCGCGCCTGATCCTGTTCGACGAGCCGGCCGCCGGCCTGTCGCCGGCCGAGCGGCGCGAGCTGGTGACGCTGCTGCGGGCGCTGCCCGAGCACATGGGATTCATCCTGATCGAGCACGATCTCGACATCGCCTTGCGTGTGGTCGACCAGGTCACCGTCATGCACAACGGCCGCGTCCTGAAGCACGGCACGCCGCAGGAGATCGAGAACGACGCCGAGGTCGCGGCCATCTACATGGGCGGAGGCCGGCACTGATGAGCTGGTTCTCGCGCCGTCGCGTCGAAGTCGGAGCGGGCCCCGTGCTGCGGCCCTTGCTGGAGGTAGGGCGCCTCAACGTCCATTACGGCCGCGCCCATGCCTTGCAGGACGTCTCCTTCGTGCTCGATCGCGGCATCCTGGCCGTCGTCGGCCGCAACGGCATGGGCAAGACCACGCTATGCAACGCCATCACCGGCCTGGTCGCGGCTTCCGGCAGCGTCAAGCTCGCCGGCACGGAACTGGTCGGGCGGGCGCCGCATAGCATCACCGGGCTCGGCATCGGCTACGTGCCGCAGGGCCGCCGCGTCTGGCCCTCGCTTTCGGTCGACGAGCATCTGAGGCTGGCCGAGCGCAGCGCCCACCGCGGCGTGTGGACCATCGAGCGCGTCTACGATCTCTTCCCGCGGCTCGCCGAGCGGCGCAACAACGGCGGCTTCCAGCTGTCGGGCGGCGAGCAGCAGATGCTGGCGATCGGCCGAGCGCTGCTGTTCAACCCGCGCCTGTTGGTGATGGACGAGCCCACCGAGGGCCTGGCGCCGGTAATCGTCGAGCAGGTCGCCGAGACTTTGAAGTCGCTGGGCGACGATTCGCTTTCCGTCCTGCTGGTTGAGCAGAATCTCGGCGTGGCGATCGACGTCGCCGACTCCGTCGCGGTGATGGTCAATGGCCGCATCGCCCGCACCATGCCGGCGGCGGAGCTGGCGGCCGACCGCGACCTGCAACAGCGGCTTTTAGGTGTGACGACCGCCGGGGAGGAAGCCGCTGAGGAGGCGGCGGAGGAATCGGCGCCCGAGCAACCTGAAACCCGCATCTTCACGGTGCGTCGCGCCGCCGACGAGGGGCCGGCCCCGGCCGCGCCCGCCGCGCCGCCGCCGGAGGAGCGTGCCGTGCGCGGCTTCACGCGCTGGAACGCGACCGACAGCACGGTCGGCCCGCGCGACCAGATCATCAGCGCCCGCGCCGAGCCGGTCGTGCCGCCGCCATCGCTGGAGGCTGCTGCCGCTTCGCTGTCGCGCACCAGCCGCGAAGCGCGGGTCGTCGAGCTTCCCGTCGCGACGACCTTCGGCCGCGCGGCCTACATCGCCGGCACTTTCGATACCAAGGGCCGCGAGCTCGGCTTCCTGCGCAACAGCCTGGAGAAGCTTGGCCTGCGCACCGTCACCGTCGACCTCGCGACCTCGGGCGCGCCGTCGCCGGCCTCGGTGCCGCCGCGCGAGGTCGCGCGTCACCACCCGGGCGGCGCGCGCGCGGTCTTCACCGGCGATCGCGGCTCGGCGGTCACCGAGATGGCCATCGCCTTCGAGCGCTTCGTCATGACGCGGCGCGATCTCGGCGGCATCATCTCGGCCGGCGGCTCGGGCGGCACGGCGCTGGCGACGCGGGCGATGCGCGCGCTGCCCATCGGCATCCCCAAGGTGATGGTCTCCACCGTCGCCTCGGGCGACGTGAAACCTTACGTCGGGCCGTCCGACATCTGCATGATGCACTCGGTGACCGACGTCTCGGGCATCAACAGCGTCTCGGAACGGGTGCTGTCGAATGCCGCGCACGCGCTCGCCGGCATGATCGCCCACGCCGGGCGAACCGCCTCGTCGGCTGCGAAGCCCGCCATTGGCCTCACCATGTTCGGCGTGACCACGCCCTGCGTGCAGGGCGTCACCAAGCAGCTGGAAGAGCGCTACGATTGCCTGGTGTTCCACGCCACCGGCATCGGCGGCCAGTCGATGGAGAAGCTGGTCGATTCCGGCCTGTTGGCCGGCGTGATCGACGCCACCACGACGGAGATCGCCGACGAGGTCGGCGGCGGCATGCTGTCGGCCGGGCCGGGCCGGCTCGATGCCGTCATCAGGAGCCGCATCCCCTATGTCGGCTCGTGCGGCGCGCTCGACATGATCAACTTCTGGGCGATGGACACCGTGCCGGCGCGCCATCGCGACCGCAAGCTGCACGTCCACAATCCCAACGTCACCTTGATGCGCACCACGGCCGACGAATGCCGCCGCATCGGCGAATTCTTGGTCGACAAGCTCAATCGCATGCAGGGGCCGGTGCGCTTCCTGATCCCGCAGGGCGGCGTCTCGCTGATCGACGCGCCGGGCAAGCCGTTCTGGGACCCGGCGGCCGACAAGGTGCTGTTCGACGTGCTGACGGCGGGCTTCCGCCCCGGCACCGACCGCAAGCTGGTCACCCTGCCGCACAACATCAACGACCAGGCCTTCATCGACGCCCTGGTTAGCCACTTCAACGACATCGCCGGCACGCGCCTCGCGCGCGCCGCGGCAGCACGGTAGGTTCATGGCCCGCATTCCCCGCAAAGACATTCTGGAAAAACTCCGCGGCATGATCGCCCGCGGTGAGCCGATCATCGGCGGTGGCGCCGGCACCGGCCTCTCGGCCAAGTGCGAGGAGGCGGGCGGCATCGACCTGATCGTGATCTACAATTCCGGCCGCTATCGCATGGCCGGCCGCGGCTCGCTGGCCGGGCTCTTGGCCTACGGCAACGCCAACGACGTCGTGGTCGAGATGGCGCGGGAGGTCTTGCCGGTGGTCAAGAGGACGCCGGTGCTGGCCGGCGTCAACGGCACCGATCCGTTCCTGATCCTCGACGACTTCCTGCACCGCCTGCGCGAGCTCGGCTTCTCCGGCGTGCAGAACTTCCCGACGGTCGGGATCATCGACGGCCAGTTCCGCCGGAACCTGGAAGAGACCGGCATGGGCTACGATCACGAGGTCGACATGATCCATGCCGCCCATCAGCACGATCTCCTGACCACGCCCTACGTGTTCAACGAACGCGAGGCCATCGCCATGGCCGAGGCCGGCGCCGACATCATCGTCTGCCACATGGGCCTGACGACCGGCGGCAGCATCGGTGCGGAGACGGGCCTGAAGCTCGCCGACTGCCCGTCACTGATCAAGGCCTGGTCGGCGGCGGCGCGCCAGGTCGAAAAGGACATCATCGTGCTGTGCCATGGCGGGCCGATCGCCACGCCCGAGGATGCGAAGTTCATCCTGGCGCAGTGCCCCGAATGCAACGGCTTCTATGGAGCCTCGAGCATGGAACGCCTGCCGACCGAGCAGGCGCTCGTCGAAACCACGCGTCAATTCAAGAAGATCCGGAGATAGGCGGGAGGACGCCATGAGTGGAGCCCAATTCGGCACCTTTGTTCTCGGACTGATCGTCGTCGCCATCGTCGTGGCGATCATCGTCTGGCTGTTCAACTGGCTCTACCTGCGCTCGTCGAAGGAAAGAGCCTTCGTGCGCACGGGTCTGGCCGGCCAGAAGGTCGTCATGAACGGCGGAGCCTTCGTGCTGCCCATCGTGCACGAGGTCATCCCCGTCAACATGAACACCTTGCGCCTGGAGGTGGCGCGCGGCCGCGACAAGGCGCTGATCACGCGCGACCGCATGAGGGTCGACGTGGTGAGCGAGTTCTATGTCCGCGTCCAGGCGACCGACACAGCCATCGCCGCCGCCGCCCAGACGCTCGGCCAGCGCACCATGCAGCCCGACGCCCTGCGCGAGCTGATCGAGGGCAAGTTCGTCGATGCGCTGCGCACCGTGGCGGCCGAGATGACCATGGAGGAGATGCACGAGCGGCGCGGCGACTATGTGAAGCGCGTGCGCTCGGTCGTCGCCGAGGACCTGCTGCAGAACGGGCTGGAGCTCGAGACCGTGTCGCTGACCCAGCTCGACCAGACCGCCATGGAATTCTTCAACCCGTCCAACGCCTTCGACGCCGAGGGCCTGACGCGGCTCACCGAGCAGATCGAGCGGCGCAAGAAGATCCGCAACGACATCGAGCAGGACACGATGATCGAGATCCGCAACAAGAATCTCGACACCGAGCGGCAGGCGCTGGAGATCGACCGCGCGCTGGAGCATGCCCGGTTGGCCCAGGAGCAGGACCTCGAAACCCAGCGCGCGGCGCAGCGCGCCCAGGTGGCGCGCGAGCGCGCCGACAAGGACCAGGAGGCCGAGCGGGCGCAGATCACCTCGCGCCAGGCGATCGAGCAGGCGCGCATCGCCTCGGAGCGGGCGGTCGAGGAGCAGCGCATCGCCAAGGAGCGCGAGGTCGAGGAGCTCGAGATCGAGCGCCGCAAGGCGATCGAGCTCGCCGAGCAGGAGAGGGCAGTGGCCGTCGCCGAGCAGTCGCGCGCTCAGTCTGTCGCCCAGGCCGAGGCCGACAAGGCCCGCGCCATCGCCGTCGCCGAGGAGGAGAAGGTCTTCACCGCCCGCGAGACGGAGATGGCGCAGCGGCGCAGGAGCGTCGAGCTGATCGTGGCCCAGCAGGAGGCCGAGCGCGAGGCGCTGCGCCTCAGGATCGCCGCCGAGGCCGAGAGGAGCGCGGCCGCCGACCGCGGCGCCGCCGTGCGCGCCGAAGCGGAGGCTGAGGCCGACGCCGAGAAGATCCGGGCGCTGGCCAACCGCATCCGGCTCGAGGTCGACGCCGAGGGCACACGGCTGATGAACGAGGCGCAGAACCTCCTGTCGGCCGACGCCCGCCTGTCGGCCATGCGGCTGAAGCTCATAGACAAGCTCGACTCCATCATCCGCGAATCGGTGAAGCCGCTGGAGCGCATCGAGGGCATCAAGATCCTGCATGTCGACGGCTTGGGCGGCGGCGGAGGCGGTGGCCATGCGAGCACCGGCGATGCCGGCAGCGGGCTCGCCGACAGCGTCGTGAACTCCGCGCTGCGCTTCCGCGCCCAGGCGCCGCTGATCGACCAGCTGCTGCGCGAGATCGGCGTCGCCGGCGGCGATGTCGGCCGCGTCGCCCAGGGGCTGCTCGACCGCACGCAGGGATCGAGCGGCCCGCCGGTGCCCGCCAATCCGCCGGGGGAGTAGAGGGATGACTTCTCGTCATCCCGACCGGAGCGCGAAGCGCGGAGCGGAGGGACCTATTCTTTCACTGCAGCCACAAGACGGGGTCCCTCGACTACGCCGCCTTTCAGGCGGCTCCGCTCGGGATGACGGAGAATGATCAAGGTCTACACGTCGAGCGTCATCGACGCGCCGGCCGAGCAGGTGTGGGCGCGCATCCGCGACTTCAACGGATTGCCGGCGTGGACGCCGTTCGTCGCCGAATCGCGCATCGAGGGTGGCCTGCCGTCCGACAAGATCGGCTGCGTGCGCAACTTCCGCCTCAAGGACGGCGGGATGATCCGCGAGCAGCTTCTCACTCTGTCGGACTACGACTACCAGTGCTCCTACTCGATCCTGGAAAGCCCGCTGGGCGTCGACAACTACGTCGCGACGCTCAAGCTCACCCCGGTGACCGACGGCAACCGCACCTTCGCCGAATGGTGGGCCGAGTTCGACTGCGCCCCCGACCGCGAAGCCCAGCTCTCGCGCGACATCGGCCAGGGCGTGGTCCAGGCGGGCTTCGATTCCCTGAAGATGCTGGTGCGGCGGTGATTTCTTGCCGGACCGCGGGCCTCCAGGCCCGGTCATGCTCTTTTGCGGCGAATCATGAGGCGGGCCTGGAGGCCCGCGATCCGGCAAGATGATCCGAGTCACCCGGTCCGCGATCATCGATGCGCCGATCGAGCGCGTGTGGGCGGTCCTGCGCGACTTCAACAGTCACACGGCCTGGCATCCGGTCGTCGCCGAATCGGCAATCGAGAACGACGAGCCCTCCGACCAGGTCGGCTGCGTGCGCAACTTCACGCTCAGGGACGGCAACCACATCCGCGAGCAGCTTCTCGCCCTCTCGGACACCGACTACGTCTCGACCTACTGCATCCTCGACGCCACGCTGCCGATGCAGCGCTACGTCGCCACCGTGCAGCTCAAGCGCGTCACCGACGGCGACCGCACCTTCTGGCACTGGCAATCGACCTTCGATACGCCGCGCGGCCGCGAGCAGGAATTCGCCGATCTTGTCGGCAAGGGCGTCTACGAGGGCGGCTTCGATGGTCTGCGCGCTTTCCTGCGGCGCCGGCCGGGAGCGCCAGCCATCCGGACGGCCGGCGGCGAGACGATGGCGACGCAAGGCATGGTCGCGAGCCGCTTCGGCGGACCGGACGTGCTGGAAGCGCGTCCTCTCGAGGCGAGGGCGCCCGGGCCCGGCGAGGTCCGCCTGAGGCACAGCGCCATCGGCGTCAACTACATCGACGTCTACATCCGCAAGGGCGAGTACCGGATGATCGAGCCGCCGGCGCCCATCGGCATGGAAGCGGCGGGCGTGGTCCTCGATGTCGGCGACGGCGTCACCCACCTGCTGCCGGGCGACCGCGTCGCCTATGCCTGCGTGCCGCCCGGCGCCTATGTCGGCGTGCGGACCCTGGCGGCGAACCAGGTCGTCGTGCTGCCCGACGAGGTCGACGACGAGACGGCGGCGGCCGTGATGCTGAAGGGCATGACGGCGGAATACCTGCTGCATCGCACCCACCTGCTGCGCGGCGGCGAGACCGTCCTGGTCCATGCCGCCGCGGGTGGCGTCGGCCTGCTGCTCTGCCAATGGGCCAAGGCGCTGGGCGCGCGGGTGATCGGCACCGTCTCGACCGACGACAAGGCCCGCGCGGCCCGTGCGGCCGGCTGCGATGCCGTCATCGTCGGCCGCGACTATCGCTTTGCCGCCGCCCTGCACGACGCCACCGGCGGCCGCGGCGCCGGCGTCATCTATGACGGCCTCGGCCAGGCCGCCGCCCGCGAGAACCTCGAGGCGCTCGCCATGTGCGGCCACTGGATCTGCTACGGCCACGCCAGTGGCCCGGTCGATCGCCTGTCGGTCGAAAGCCTCGGCCAGAAATCCGCGACCTTCTCCAGCCCGGTGCTGTTCCACTACACCGCCGAGCGCGCCACCCTGACCGAAATGGCGCAGCGCACCTTCGACGCGTTGCGGCAGGGCACCATCCGCCTCGACATCCGGCATCGTTATCCGCTGTCGGCCGCCGCCCAGGCGCACCGCGACCTCGAGGGCCGCACGACGGTCGGGCCTTTGATCCTCGTGCCGTAGCGGGTCACGCTGAATAGAGCGTGACGGGTCGCTCGAAGCCTTTCAGGTCGTACGGTTTGCTGATGCTGCCCGCGAGATCGTCGGGCGCACGCTGATGAACGGCCTCGGTGACCAGGATCTCGCCCGGCTGAGCGGCGGACTGGGCGCGCGCCGCGGTGTTGACCACCGTGCCGATGGCGGTCAGGTCGCGATGGGAGTGGCCGAATTCGCCGAAGCTCAGCTCGCCGCAGTGAATGCCGATGCCGACGCCGACTTCGGCCTTGGTCCCGCCGAGCAGGTCGGCGAAGTCGGGTTGCCGCAGCGCCATGCGCCGTTGCAGCTCGCGGGCGGCGAGCACGGCCTGCCGCTCATGATCTGCCTGCTTCACCGGGAAGTTGAACACCGCCATCACCGCGTCGCCGATCGTCTTGTTCAAAAGCCCGTCGAACTCCCAGATGGCGGCCGCCGCTTCGTCGTAGAAGATGTCGAGCACGCCGCCCATCTCGGCCGCCGACAGCGACTGCGACAGGCTGGTATAGGCCCTGAGGTCGGCGAACATGATCGTGGCGTCGATCGTGATCTTGGTTGCCTTCATGATTCTCTCGAACATGAGTTCGCAGAAGGTGCAGAGATTGGGATTCATGCGGCTGGGCCGGATGCCGACCACGCGGAACGGCAGCGAAAGCGGGCCGCGCAGGGCCATCGGCACGCGCATGTTCTGCCAGCATCCCTTGCAGATCAGGGCTCGACTTGCGGCCATCTCAAGCCTCGGCAATCGGCCACAGTCTATGCCACGGTCGTGCCGACGACTAGCTCGGCGCCAGCGCCCGCAGCGGCGGCGCGGCAGGCGCCGGAGCGACCGGGATTCGCGTGAGGGTCGCCGGCTGGAAATGCGCCATCAGCTGCAGCGCCTTGCGGTCGACGAAGGTGACGCGGCGGCCCTCGGCCGCGATCATGCCGTCGCCGCGCAGCTTGGCCAGCATGCGGTTGAGATGCGGCACGCTCAAGCCGAGCGCGTCGCTCATCACTTCCTGTGAAACCGGCAATTCGAAGTCGTTCTCCGCCGCCCGTCCGACGAGCCGCAGGCGGCAATGGATCTCCAGCAGGAAATGCGCCAGCCGTTCGATCGAGGTGCGCCGGCCGATGTCGATGATGCGCTCGGCGTACATGGTCGCCTCGTGCGCCGCGAGCCAGCTCAGCGCCAGGCCGAACTTGGGGCGCCGGTAGCACAGCGCCACGAAGTCATCGAGCGAGCACACTTCGAGCTTCATGTCGCTCAGGGCAATGACCGAGAAATTCGCCTGATCCAGGAAGCTGCCGGGCAGGCCGACGACGTCGCCCGGCAGCAGGATGCTGACGATCTGCCGCTTGCCGTTGCGCAGGAGCTTGTAGCGGGCGGCGACGCCGTCCCGGACGAAGCAGAGCTTGCGGTATTCGTAGCCGTCGACCACGAGGTCGCGCCGCTTGCCCACGTTGAGGTCGCTTTCGAGCAGCGAGCGCAGATCGGCGATATCGGCGGGGGCGAGGTCGATATACCGGCGCAGCCGCGTGATGAACGGACCATTCCAGTTGTCGTTCAAGACCTTACGGACGACGTTCGGCATTTCTGTCCCTTTGATCGATTGTTGTTATTGGACGTTAATCTGCATCAATAATTGCGGCTAAAGCGAGCCCCACCAAAGGCGAACATAGTGCCCCTGGGGATGGACATATCCGGGAGGCAAAATATGGGAAACAACAGGTCATTTGGCGGCCGGCAGACGTCGCGCCGGACGTTTCTGCACCAGGCCGTGGCCACGGGGGCCGGCCTGGGCGCCCTGTCGTCCGGTTTCGGACGCGCCTGGGCCAAGGACGAGCCGCCGATCGGCACCTGGCCGGCCGGATCGTCGGGTTCCTCGGTGTTCATCGGCATCGCCGTGCCGCGCACCGGCACCTATGCCGTGCAGGGCGAGGACGAGCTCAAGGGCTACCAGCTCGCCGTCGAGCACATCAACAGCGGCCACCCGCTGATCAAGGCGATCTCGCCCAAGACCACCAAGGGCGTGCTGGGCAAGGAGGTGAAGTACGGCGTGGCCGATTCCGAGGCCAAGCCCAACACCGCCGTGCAGGCCCAGTCCCGCTTCATCACCGAGAACAAGGCGGTGCTGCTGACCGGCTCGACCTCGAGCGCCGTCGCCGTGGCGCTGAACAAGCTCGCCCAGCGCGAGAAGGTGCTCTACGCCGCCGGCATCTCCGGCTCCAACGACACGACCGGCAAGGACTGCGTGCGCTACGGCGTGCGCCAGTGCTTCTACGGCCAGACCGCCGCCGCCGCGATCGGTCCTTTGCTGGTCAAGACCTTCGGCCAGAACAAGAAGGCGGCCTACCTGACGCCCGACTACACCTACGGCCACACCGTCACCAAGTCGATGCAGGACTTCCTCAAGACGGCGGGCTGGACGACGGTGACCAACCAGGTGGCGCCGCTCGGCGCGCCCGACTACTCGTCCTACCTGCTGAACGTCGCCAACTCCGGCGCCGACGTGCTGCTCAACGTCAACTGGGGTCACGACGCCGTGCTGTCGACCAAGCAGGCCAAGCAGTTCGGCATCTTCGACAAGATGAAGCTGGTGGTGCCTTACCAGACGCCGTTCCTGGCGCGCGAGGTCGGCGAGAACCTGATGGCCGGCGTCTATGCCGCCACCGACTTCTGGTGGACGCTGGAGGACAAGTATCCGCTGGCCAAGATGTTCGTCGAGGAGTTCGACAAGAAGTACGGCTACAAGCCTGAGTGGGGCGCCAACAACGCCTACATGGAGTTCGCCCTGTGGGCGGACGCCGTCGAGCGGGCCGGCACGTTCTATCCGCCGGCCGTCATCAAGGTCTACGAGGACGGCCACAAGATCCAGTCGACCGTGGGCGAGGTCTACTTCCGCGCCGCCGACCACCAGCTCGTGCGCCCCGTGGTCATCGTCCGCGGCAAGAAGGCGGCCGACATGAAGAACAAGGAGGACTTCTACGACGTCGTCGAAGTCGTTCCCGGTGAGCCGCTGATGCAGAAGTCCGACGCCTTCGGCTGCAAGCTCGGCGACTACACCTGATCCCGCGTCGGGGACGCATCGCCGTGAGTGGGGTTGGCGGGGCTCGTCGTGTTCACGTGGGCTAATCTCGTCTCGCAGATGTTCAACGGACTGGTGCTGGGAGCGCTGCTGGCGCTCATCAGCTCCGGTCTGACGATCATCTACGGCACGCTGGGCGTGCTGAACCTGGCGCACGGCGCCATGTTCATGCTCGGCGGCTATGCCGGGTTCGTCGCCTACGACGCGACGGGTTCCTACGTCCTCGCCGTCATCGCCGGGGCGCTGTTCGTCATGGTGGTCGGCATCGTGATGGAACGGGTGATCATCCGCCATTTCTACGACCGGCCGCACGAGGACCAGCTCCTGGTGACGTTCGGCCTGTCGATCTGCCTGGTCGAGATCGTCCGCCTGATCTTCGGCAGCCTGTCCCGCTCGGTGTCGCCGCCGTCGTGGGCGGTCGGCATCACGCCGCTCGGCTTCACCGTCTATCCGACCTACCGGCTGGTCGTCGTCGGCATCGTCGCCGTCGCCCTGCTGCTGCTCTACCTTGTGCTCTACCGCACCAAGCTCGGCATGATCGTGCGCGCCGGCATCGAGGATTCCATCATGGTGGATTCGCTCGGCATCAACGTCTTCCGCGTCTTCATGGTGGTGTTCGGCATCGGCGCGATGGCCGCGGGCTTCGCCGGCATCGTCAACGCGCCGGTCGTGGCGCTCACCCCCGACATCGGCGACGCCATCCTGGTGCAGACCTTCGTCGTCGTGGTGATCGGCGGCGTCGGCTCCTTCCCCGGCGCCATCCTGGGCGGCCTCATCGCCGGCCAGATCCTCAGCCTCACCTCCATGGTCAATCCCGGCTACTCCTACGTCATGCTGTTCGCGGCCATGACCATCGTCCTGCTGGTCAGGCCGCGCGGCCTGCTCGGGCTCCGGAGCCGCGAGTGAACGCCCGGAGACGCGCGCGGCGTTTTCCCCTGACCGAGACCGTCACCGGCATTGCCCTGATCGCCGCACCCCTCGTGCTGCCGCATCTCGGCTTCGCCCCCAACACGGTCAACCAGATCCTGGTGTGGGGCCTGTTCGGCATCGGCTTCGACCTGCTGTTCGGCTACACCGGGCTGCTGTCGTTCGGCCAGTCGGCCTTCTACGGCACCGGCGGCTTCGTCGCTGCCTATCTGCTCACCCAGAACCTGATGACGAGCGTGCCGCTCGCCCTGCTGGTCGGCGTGCTCGCCGCCACGGCGGTCGGCGTGCTGGTGGGCGCGGTCGCGCTGCAGCGGACCGGCATCTACTTCGCCATGATCACCGTGGCGATCGCCGAGATGTTCTTCTTCCTCGAGAATTCGCCCCTGTCGGAATGGACCGGCGGCGAGAACGGCATACCCGGCGTGCCGACCCCGCGCTTCGAGATCGCGGGCCTCACCTGGAACGTCGGCACCGGCTGGTCGATGTATGGTTTCCTCGCCGTCTGCTATTTCATCGGCATCGTCGTGGCCCTGCGCATCATCCGCTCGCCCGTCGGCGCCATCCTGAGCGCCATTCGCGACAACCCGCAGCGCGTCGCCGCGTTGGGCCACGCCGTGTTCCGCTACAAGCTGACTGCCTTCGTGATCGCCGCGGCCTATGCCGGCTTCGCCGGCGGGCTGCTCGGCGTCCTGCAGGGCTTCATGCCGCCCGATGCCTTCGCCTTCCATACTTCCGGCCAGCTCGTCATGCAGACGGCGATCGGCGGCACCGGCACGCTGTTCGGCCCGTTGCTCGGCGCCACTGTCTGGCTGTTCCTGCAGGACTTCCTGCAGGATGCGCTGGGCCTCGGCAGCGCCTGGAAGCTGGTGCTGGGCGTGGTCTTCGTCCTGCTGATCTGCTTCCTGCGGCGCGGCCTGATCGGCGGCTTCAAGGACCTCTACGGCCTCGCGTTCGATCGGCGAAGGGCGCACGGCGAAGCGTCGCCGGACATCGCAGGGCACATTGTCCCGAGACCGGCGCCCATGCCGGCGCGCCACCGCGAGCGCGACGATTATGCCGGGCCGATCCTGAAGGCGGTCGGCCTGACCAAGCACTATGGCGGGCTGGCGGCCAACAGCGACATCGACTTCACCGTCCAGGCCGGCGAGCTGCGCGGCATCATCGGGCCCAACGGCGCGGGCAAGAGCACGTTCTTCAAGATGCTGACCTGCGAGGTGCATCCGACCGCGGGCACCATCCTGTTCGAGGGCCGCGACATCACCGGCAAGACCGTCACCGACGTCTGCCAGCTCGGTCTGACCAAGAGCTATCAGGTCAACCAGCTCTTCTCGCGCCTGACGGTCCGGCAGAACCTCACCATCGCCGCCCTGGCCGACCTGCGCGGCAAGTTCCGGCTCGATCTCTTCCGCAGCCTCGACAAGATCCCTGGGCTCGAGGAGCGCGTCGAGCACACGCTGGAATTGGTCGACCTTGCCGGGCGGGCCGACACCGCGGTGTCGGCGCTGGCCTATGGCGAGAAGCGCCGGCTCGAGATCGGCCTGGCGCTCGCCACGTCGCCCCGGCTGCTGCTGCTCGACGAGCCGCTCGCCGGCATGAGCCCGCACGAGCGTGTCGAGACGGTGAAGCTCCTGAAGTCGATCGGCCAGGGCCGCACCATGATCGTGATCGACCACGACATGGATGCGCTGTTCGAGCTGGCGGAATGGATCACCGTCCTGCAGGAGGGCCGCGTGCTGGTCGAAGGCACGCCGGACCAGATCAAGGGCGATGCCAGCGTGCGCGAGGCTTACCTCGGGGGAGTGGCCGCCGAATGAGCCTGCTCGAGGTCGAGGGCCTGAATTCCTACTACGGGGATTCCCACATCCTGTTCGACGTCGACCTGCGCATCGAGCGCAACGAGGTCGTGGCGCTGCTGGGCCGCAACGGCGCCGGCAAGAGCACGACGCTCAAGAGCCTGATGGGCGTCGTGGCGCCGCGTACCGGCCGCATCGTGTTCGACGGCGTCGACGTCGCCGGCCGCAAGAGCCACACCATCGCCCAGGCCGGCATGCAGCTGGTCCACGAAGACCGCCGCATCTTCGGCAGCCTCAACGTCGAGGAGAACCTCGTCCTGGCCGGGCTGACGGCGCCGCAACGCTGGCCGCTCGAGCGCGTCTGGGCGATGTTCCCGCGCCTCGAGGAACGGCGGGCGAGCCGCGGCACCGATCTGTCGGGCGGCGAGCAGCAGATGCTGGCGATCGCCCGCGCGCTGGTGCGTGAGCCCAAGCTCCTGCTGCTCGACGAGCCGTTCGAGGGCCTGGCGCCCATCATCGTCCACGACCTGCTGGAAACCTGCCGCAAGCTCGCCGAGGCAGGGCAGACGATCCTGGTGGTCGAGCAGAACATCTCAGCCGCCCTAACCCTGGCCGATCGCGTCTACGTCCTGAACAACGGCCACATCGTCGAGGCGATGACCGCCGACGCCGTTCGGGCTCGGCCGGCGGTCCTGCATAGGCATCTGGGGGTGTGACCTTGTCATCCCGACCGGAGCCGAGCGTAGCGAGGCGTAGTGGAGGGACCTGTCCTTGTTGATGCGTCGACATGAAAAGGTCCGTCGACTACGCCGCCCTTCAGGCGGCTCCGCTCGGGATGACAGATTTGCGCTAGCCGGCCGGCGTCGTTCGGCGGTCTACTGGCGCGCCGATGCGTCCGCCGCTGCTTCCCCGATTGCTCGTGCCGCGCCTGCCGTTTTTCTACGGCTGGATCGTGCTGGCCTGCATCTGCCTGGCGGGCTTCGCGCGCCAGGGACCGGCGGTGGCCACCCTGTCGGTCTTCATCGTGCCCATGACCGACGCCTTCGGCTGGTCGCGCACCGAGATGGCGGGCGCGGTGTCGCTGGGCGGCGTGCTGGCGGCCTTCGTCTCGCCGCTCATCGGCCCGGTGCTCGACCGGCGGGGCGCCCGCCTGATCCTCTGTCTCGCCGTGCTCGGCACTGGCTTGGCGACGATGGCGCTGTCGCTCGTGCAGTCGTTGCTGCTTTTCTACCTGTTGTTCGTCTTCGCCCGCATGATCTGGGCCGGCCCGTACGATCTCGGACTCTATGGCGCGCTGAACAACTGGTTCGTGGCGCGGCGGGCGCGCGCCACCTCCATCGCGACGTTGGCGCAGATGTCGGGCCTGGTGGTCCTGCCGATCATGGCCCAGCTCGCCATGCAGGATGGCGGCTGGCGACACGGCTGGGTGGCGATCGGCGCCACCGTGCTGGCGGTCGGCTTCCTGCCGGCCTGGCTGTTCCTGGTGCGCCGGCCGGAGGATGTCGGGCTGGTGCCCGACCGCATCGCCTCAGCTGCGGCAACGCCCGTCGTCGAGCCGCGCTTCAGCCGCGCCGCCGCGATGCGCACCCGGGCGTTCTGGCTCCTGTCGCTCTATACGGTGCTGGTCTACCCGGTGCAGGCCGGCGTCAGCCTGCACCAGGCGCCGCATCTCATCGAGCGCGGCCTGTCGCCCATCGTCGCGGCCACCGTGATCAGCTTCTTCTCGGCGATGTCCGCGGTCGCGAGCTTCGGCATCGGCTTCCTGCCGCGGCGCTGGCCGTTGCGCTTCGTGATGTCGGTGGCCGCCATGCTGCTGGGGACGGGGACAGTGGGCTTGATCGGCGTCCACTCTGCCGAAACGGCCTATGTGTTTGCCGGTCTGTTCGGCTTGGGCATCGGCGGTGTCATGACCCTGCTGCCCATGGCCTGGGCCGACTATTTCGGGCGAGAGAGCTACGGCGCCATCCGCGGCGTCGCCCTGTCGTTGCAGGTGATCGCACAGGCTGCCGGCCCGCTCGCCTCGGGGCTGTTGCGTGACGCCAGCGGTCACTATACGGGCTCGCTGGTCTTGTTCGGCAGCCTTGCCGCCTCGGCTGCGGTCGCCGCCCTGTTGGCCCGCCGGCCGGCTGTCAGTCCCCGAAGTCCCTAACCGCTCCGCCCTATCGCCGGTTCAGCTCTTCGATGAACTGGCGCCATGGCATGGCCCGCACGCCCGGTGCGAGGGCGTTACTCGCCGGCGCGTCTTTCGCCGGCTGGTGAACCACGGTCATGCTTGCGGAGGGGCGACGCGACCTTCCTTGCGACATCGCCCCCGCCAGACGACGCAAGGGCGCGGCCATTGCCGGCGTAACCGTTCGTCCGGACTTGCATTCCACCAGCATTGGCGCGCCTGCAGGGCCTGGAACGACGAAGTCGACTTCCAGTCCCTGCTGATCACGGAAGTGATAGAGTTCGCGGCGCCGCCCCGCGTTGGCCTGCGCTTTCGCGATCTCGCTCGCAATCAGGCCTTCGAACAGGGGGCCGAGGAACGGCGACCGCTCCAGCTCCCGCTGTTTTTCTATGCCCAGCAGATGGCAAGCGAGACCCGTGTCGGCGACGTACAGGCGCGGAGACTTGATCAGGCGTTTGCCGAAATTTTCGAAGTAGGGCGGTACCGGCAATATGTGCGCGGTGGCCTCGAGTACGTCCAGCCAATGGCCGATCGACGGCACGCTCACGCCGAGCGGTGCGGCCAGGTCGGATTTGTTGAGGATCTGGCCATGGCGACTGGCAAGCAGTGCAAGGAAGCGCCGAAATGTCGAAAGATCGCGCACGTTCACGATGGCCCGGACATCGCGCTCCAGGTAGGTCTGCAGATAGGAGCTGAACCACAGTTTGGCCGAGGCGGGACGGGCAAGGACTTCGGGATACCCTCCTTTCAGCAGATCGACGCGCGGCGATTCGTGCGCCGAAAGGGGCAACAGCTGCAGGATTGCGGCGCGACCTGCCATGGACTCAGTTACGCCCTGCATCAGCGGCGCCTCCTGCGAGCCGGTCAGCAGCCATTGTCCCGCGCGGGCAGGGTGGCGATCGATGCGCGCGCGTATGTGTGCGAATACTTCCGGCACGTTCTGTATCTCGTCCAGGATGACGGGGGGCTCGATCGCATCGAGGAACCCGCGCGGGTCGGCCCTGAAGCGCGCGACCAGGTCAGGCTCTTCCATCAGGAAGTAACGGACCTTTGGGAACAAATGGCGCAACAGCCGGGTCTTGCCGGCGCGTCGTGGGCCGGTGAGGACGACGGCCGGAAATCGCCGGTGTGCTTCCCGGATGACCGGCTCGAGTGTTCGCGCCGCGCGGACCGCTTGCGCCTCACGGCCCGGTCCCTTACGATTTTCGCAGCCCAAAAGAGGCTGCACCGCCGGATAAGGGAGAAAAACGGCGGTAGCACGGTTGAGGAAACGGCTTCGCATCAGGGACGAACGAGCCGGCAAATGGGGCCTTCCGCGGGACCAGGGTGCTCCCGTGGGAGAAGTGCACGCTGGCGACAAGCAGGGCTTGGGAGACGGACAGCATGCCGCCATTGCTGGAGGTGAAGGCACTTCATACCGAATTCCGGACAGGCGCCGGGCTGGTGCGTGCCGTCGACGGCATTTCCTACACCGTCGAGCACGGCGAGACCGTGGCCATCGTGGGCGAGAGCGGCTCGGGCAAGTCGGTCGGTGCGCTCAGCATCCTGCGCTTGATCCCCGATCCGCCGGGACGCATCACCGGCGGAGAGATCCTGTTCGACGGCAAGGACCTGCGCCGCCTGTCCGCGGCGGAGATGCGGGAGATTCGCGGCCGCGACATCGGCATGGTGTTCCAAGAGCCGATGACCTCGCTCAATCCCGTGCTCTCGATCGCCCGCCAGATCACCGAGACGCTGGAGCAGCACCAGGGCGCCGACCGCGCCACCGCCGAGCGCCGCGCGCTGGAACTCCTGGAGATGGTCGGCATCGCCGATCCCAAGCGCCGGCTGAAGCAGTATCCCCATCAGCTTTCCGGCGGCATGCGCCAGCGCGTCATGATCGCGGTGGCGCTCGCCTGCAATCCCAAGCTGATCATCGCCGACGAGCCGACCACGGCGCTCGACGTCACCATCCAGGCTCAGATCCTGGAACTGATGAAGTCGCTGACGCTGAAGCTCGGCGTCGCCCAGATCATCATCACCCACAATCTCGGCGTCGTCGCCCGCTATGCCCGTCGGGTCAACGTCATGTATGCCGGCCGCATCGTCGAGGCGGGCAGCGCCGACGCGATCTATCACAACCCGCGCCATCCCTACACGATGGCGCTCCTCAAATCCGTGCCGCGACTCGATCAGCCGCGCCGGGCGCGACTCGATCCCGTCGACGGCCAACCGCCGGATCTGACGCGGCTGGACGGCGGATGCGCCTTCCGGCCGCGTTGCCGTTTTGCCGTCGAGCAATGCGGCCAGGCGCGGCCGCCGCTCGCGGCGGTCGGGGAACCGGGGCATCTCTCCGCCTGCTTCCGCAGCGCCGAGCTCGCGGACATCCGGGATGTCGCGGCATGAACGCACCTCTGGCCCAGTCTGCTGCCGAGCGTCCGCTCCTCGAGGTCCGTGGCCTTGCCATGCACTTCCCGATCTCCGAGGGCATCGTGATGACCCGCAAGATCGGCGACGTGAAGGCCGTCGACGGCGTGGACTTCGCCATCGGCCGCGGCGAGACGCTGGGCCTGGTGGGCGAAAGCGGCTGCGGCAAGACGACGACGGGTCGCTGCATCCTGCGGCTGGAGAAGCCGACCGCGGGCGAGATCCTGTTCGACGGCCAGGACGTCAACCGCATGGAGCGCCGCGACCTGATCGCGCTGCGCCGGCGCATGCAGGTGATCTTCCAGGACCCCTACAGTTCGCTCAATCCGCGCATGAAGGTGGGCGACATCATCGCCGAGCCGATCAAGGTGCACGGCGTCGAGCCCGATGCGAAGCGCCGTCGCGACAAGGTGAGGGATCTCCTGTCGGTGTGCGGCCTCGATCCGAAGTTCGCCGATCGCTATCCGCACGAGATGTCGGGCGGCCAGCGCCAGCGCGTCGGCATCGCCCGTGCGCTCGCCCTCGATCCGGAGTTCATCGTCTGCGACGAGGCGGTGTCGGCGCTCGACGTGTCGATCCAGGCCCAGGTGGTGAACCTGCTGGAGGACCTGCGCGAGCGCTTCCGGCTCACCTATCTCTTCATTGCCCACGATCTCTCGGTCGTGCGCCATCTCTGCCAGCGCGTCGCCGTGATGTATCTCGGCCGCATCGTCGAGATGGCCGACAGCGACGAGCTGTTCGACAATCCGCTGCATCCCTATACGCAGGCCCTGCTGTCGGCGGTGCCTATCCCCGATCCGCGCGTCGAGGCCGCCCGCGAGTTCCGGCCGACGCGGGGCGAGGTGCCGAGCCCGATCAACCCGCCGCCGGGCTGCGTCTTCCATCCGCGCTGCCCGATGGCCGTCGAAGGCTGCCGGCAGGCGAGACCCGTTCTGCGAGAGCTGCGGCCGCGCCATTGGGTGGCGTGCAGCGAGGTGAATTGAATGTCGATCGAGCCTCTTTCCGGAGCGCGGACCTCCAGGTCCGCTCATGCTCATGCTCTTCCGGACCGCGCGCATCCTGCGCGCTCATGAAGCGTGAACGAGCTGGAAGCTCGCGGTCCGGAAGATCATGAGCGGACCTGGAGGTCCGCGCTCCGGCAAGACGTACAGCAAAGCGTAAGCGTCAGCGTACGAGAAAGGAAAGTACCAAGAATCAGGTTGCAAGGGAGGAAAGCGATGTACGGGCGTACAGGACTATTGGCTGCGAGCCTTGGTCTCGCAGTCGCGATCGCAGCGGTCCCCGTCGGCGCCGAGACGCCGAAACGCGGCGGCACGCTCGTCTACATGATCCCGGCCGACGCGCCGCCGAGCTTCGACGGCCATCGCGAGACGACCTTCGCCACGGTGCATGCCGGGGCGCCGTTCTACAGCGTGCTGATCCGGGTCCCGCCCGACAACCCGGCCTCGACCACCGAGTATGTCTGCGACCTCTGTACCGAGATGCCCAAGCCGACCGACGGCGGAAAGACCTACACCTTCAAGATCCGCTCCGACGTGAAGTTCCACGACGGCAGCAAGCTCACGGCGCAGGATGTCGGCGCCTCGTGGCGGCGCATCGTGTTCCCGCCGCAGGGCACGACCAGCGCCCGCGTCAGCTACTACGCCATGGTCGACAAGATCGAGATCCCCGACGACACCACCGTGGTGTTCAAGCTGAAGTTCGCCACGAACGCCTTCCTGCCGGCGCTCGCCGATCCCTTCACCTGGATCTACAAGAAGGAGATCCTCGACAAGGACCCGCACTGGTACGAGAAGAACATCATGGGCTCCGGCCCGTTCAAGTTCGCCAGCTACGACGTCGGCCAGTCGATCAAGGGCGTGCGCAACCCCGACTACTATCACAAGGGCCAGCCTTACCTCGACGCCATCGAGGGCATCTTCGCCGACAAGCAGTCGGTGCGCGTCGACGCCATCCGCGCCGACCGCGCCGCCATGGAGTTCCGCGGCCTGCCGCCGTCGGCCCGCGATTCGCTGGTCAAGGAGGCGGGCAAGGACGTCGTCATCCAGGAGAGCGACTGGAACTGCGGCAACATCATCACGCCCAACCACAAGAAGAAGCCGTTCGACGACGTGCGGGTGCGTCGCGCGCTGGCGCTGGCGGTCGACCAGTGGAAGGGCGCGCCGGCGCTCTCCAAGATCGCCAACGTCAAGACGGTGGGTGGCATCGTCTTCCCGGGCTCGCCGCTCGCCGCGACCAAGGAAGAGCTGGAGAAGATGGCGGGCTACTGGCCCGACATCGAGAAGGCGCGGGCCGAGGCGCGCCGGCTGCTGAAGGAGGCCGGTGCCGAGGGGCTGAAGTTCGAGCTGACCAACCGCAACGTCGACCAGCCCTACAAGTTCGTCGGCACCTGGCTGATCGGCGAATGGAAGAAGATCGGCCTCAACGTCGAGCAGAAGGTCGTGCCGACCGGGCCGTGGTTCCAGGCCATGCGCAGCGGCAATTTCGACGTCGTGGTCGACGCCAACTGCCAGAGCATCGTCAATCCGGCGCTCGACACCGGCAAGTACCTGCCGAAGGCGGTCTATCCGGAGAGCTACGGCGACTACGACGACCCCAAGTCGGTCGAGCTCTACAACAAGATGCTGCACGAGAGCGACCCCAAGGCGCAGCGTGCCGCCATGCGTGCCTACGAGATCCACACGCTCGACACGATGGCCCACGGCATCGTCACACCGTACTGGTTCCGCATCATCCCCGAGCGGTCCTATGTGCGAGGCTGGAAGATCAGTCCCAGCCACTATCTGAACCAGGACCTCGCGAACATCTGGCTGGACAAGTAATCACATGGCCCGTCATCCCGACCGGAGCCGCCCGAAGGGCGGCGTAGTGGAGGGACCTGTTTTTGTTGATGCGTCGACAAGATGAGGTCCCTCGGCTGCGCTGCCCTTCGGGCAGCTCCGCTCGGGATGACGGAAAGGAAGCGATAGCCCTACCCAGGAAACCAACCATGTATCGCTACGTCGTCACGCGGCTCCTGCTGGCCATTCCCACGCTGGTGGGAGCCGCGGCCCTGGTCTTCGTTCTGATGCGCTTGATCCCGGGCGACGTCTGCGTGATCCGCCTGGCCTCCGGCGGGCACTCCAATCCGGCGGCGATCGAGGCCTGCCGCCAGGCGCTGGGGCTGCACGATCCGATGATCGTGCAGTTCCTCGACTTCCTGGGCAGCTACTTCACGCTCGATTTCGGGACGTCGATGTGGTCGGGACGGCCGGTCGCCCACGAGATCGGCTCTCGTCTCCCGGTGTCGCTGCAGATTGCGCTGATGGCCACGGTGATCGCCGTCCTGATCGCCATCCCGCTCGGCACGATCTCGGCGCTCCGAGAGAACACCTGGCTCGACCATATCGTGCGCATGGTGGCGATCGCGGGCATCGCCACGCCCTCCTTCTGGCTCGGCATCATGTCGCTGGTGCTGGTGCTCGACATCACCTACCTCGCGACCGGCAAGGCGTGGATGCCGCCGATCGACTACGTGCCGTTCTGGCAGGATCCGATCCGCAACCTCTCGATGGTGCTGCTGCCCGCCATCACCGTCGGCTACCGCTATTCGGCGGTGACCATGCGCATGACCCGCTCGGCCATGCTCGAGGTGATGCGCGAGGACTATATCCGCACCGCCCGCTCCAAGGGGCTGCTCGAGCAGATCATCGTCAACCGCCATGCGCTCAAGAACGCGCTGCTGCCGGTGGTCACCCTGATCGGCATCGAGTTCGCCTTCCTGATCGGCGGCCTGGTCGTCACCGAGCAGGTCTTCAACCTGAACGGCATCGGCCGGCTGTTCGTGCAGTCGGTGCAGAATCAGGACAACGTCATGACGCAGGCGCTGACCATGCTGGTGGTCGCCGTCTTCGTCCTCACCAACCTCGTCGTCGACCTGCTCTATGCCTGGCTCGACCCGCGCATCCGCTATTCGTGAAGGCCAAGCGATGACGATCACCGTACCCAATCGCGCCGCCGCCGCACCAATAGACGAGGCCCTCCACGCCAAGCGCTCGCCGATCGACGTCGCGCTGCATTTCGTGAAACGCCAGCCGCTCGGCACCTTCGGCCTCGTGATCGTCCTGGTCATGTTCCTGGCCGGGGCGCTGGCGCCGTGGATCGCGCCCTTCGATCCCGAGGAGAACGACTTCAGCGCCATGATGGAGGCGCCGAACCTGATCCATTGGCTGGGCACCGACCAGCTCGGCCGCGACATCTTCTCCCGGCTGGTGTTCGGCGCGCGCACCGCGCTGATCGTGGGCTTCAGCTCGGCCGTGCTGGGCGGCGTCATCGGCCTGGTGATGGGCGTGGCCAGCGCCTATTTCGGCGGCTGGTTCGATCTGATCTTCCAGCGCGTGCTCGACGTGCTGATGGCCTTCCCGCTGATCATCCTGGCGCTGGCCGTGGTGGCGGTGTTCGGCACCGGCGTGTTCAACGTCATCATCGCCATCACCATCCCGCTGGTGCCGCGCTGCGGCCGCGTCGTGCGGGCAAGCGCGCTCGCCGTGCGCGAGGTGCCCTATGTCGATGCCGCTCGGGCGCTGGGGTTCAGCCACGCCCGCATCGTGCTGCGCCATATGGTGCCCAACGTCGTCGCGCCCTTCCTGATCCTGCTCTCGGCCTTCGTCGGCCAGGCCATCCTCGCCGAGGCGTCGCTCTCCTACCTCGGGCTCGGCGTGCAGGAGCCGGTACCGGCCTGGGGCCTGATGCTGCAGGGCGGAGCGGAGGAGTACGCCACGACGGCGCCGTGGATCGCGGTGTTTCCGGGCGTGGCGATCATGCTGACGGTGCTCGGCATCAGCCTGTTCGGCGACGCCCTGCGCGACGCGATCGATCCCAAGCTGCGCGATCGGTAGAGCGGAATGGGATGAGATGGAACCGCATGCGGTTCCAACTCATCCCATTCGCGCGCGCGGGCGATCGTGGTTTCACCCATCATGCTCTGGGGAATGCCCCACGGTGCGTAGCGCGGAATGCAATTCCTGCATTCTTGCGAACCCTTCCGTCGCCTGAAAGGGATGTTTTCATGAAAAGCAAGGGTGGCCAGCGTGCCCTTGCTTAGAATGATCGTTCACGAATCACAGCGATGAGAAAAACAGCAAATGATCTGCCATAGGCGCAAGTTCCTGGCCACCGCAGGCGCCCTTTCCCTCCTCAATGTCCCGGCGCCGGCCTACGCAGATTCGCGGTTTCCCTCCCGGCCGCTGAAAGTGGTCGTGCCTTTCGCCCCCGGTGGCTCGAACGACCTGGTTGCGCGTCTGCTGGCGCCCAGGTTCCAGGCGGCAATGGGCCAGCCCGTCCTGGTCGACAACAAGGCCGGTGCGGGCGGAGCGATCGGCGTCCAGGCCGTCGCGCAAGCCGAACCCGACGGATACACCATCCTCTTTCACAGCAACTCGATCGTGATCCAGCCCATCCTCGTCAAGGAGCCGGGATACGACGCGCTCCGCGACTTTGTGCCGGTGTCCGTGACGACGGCAGCCCCGCTCGTGCTCTCGATCCATCCGTCGGTGCCGGCCCAGACGTTCCCTGAGTTCCTGGCGTACGCCCGCGCGAACGGCTCGCGCATGTTCTACGGATCGGCCGGACACGGAGCGTCGCAGCATCTCGTCGGCGAACTGTTCAACAGCATGGCCGGAACCAAGATGCAGCACGTGCCGTACAAGGGTAACGGCCCCGCCAGCGCGGCATTGATTTCGGGAGAGATCCAGGTCCTGTTCGACATCATCCCCATCTCCCGGCCTTTGGCAGAAAGCGGCCGCGTGAGGATCCTGGCGGTCACCAGCAAGACCCGTAACCCCAGCTTGCCCCAGATACCGAGCATCCATGAGGCCGGCGTGCCGGACTTCGTGTTCATGAACTGGCAGGCGATGTGGCTGCCGAAGAAGACGCCTGATGCCATCGCGCAGCGGTGGCTCGCCGACGCGAGGAAGGTCCTGGCCGACCAGCAGATCCAGACGCAACTGGGTGAGCATGGCTACCAGGTCGTGGGCTCGTCCCCTGATGAGCTCGTGGACCGCATGCAGCGCGATTCCGCCCAGTGGGCCAAGGTCATCGCCGGCGCAGGCATTCGCGTTGACTAGTGCCGCTTTCATTGAAAGTTGCTTCATGGACAATCTCATCCTGAGGAGCCGCGCGGCGCGCGGCGTCTCGAAGGATGGGCGATAACGACAGCGTACCCCACCCTTCGAGACGGCCCTGCGGGCCTCCTCAGGGTGAGGTGGGGCTGTATCAGCATTCCAAGAAGGTACTAGGCGCCAATGGCTCCCCAGCGATCAGCTTTCATATTGCAAAAAGGTGATGTGCAAATTCTCGTCTTATCCGGCCGCGGTATCGACGCCTACAGTGGTGCGAGACACGGACGGAGTACTGCGATGAATTTCGGCTCACTGCCACGACCGTTGGTGGACCAGTCATGGATCGGGCTACGCGCATGAGCCAGGCCGTCCGCATCGACCCGAAAACCGGCCGCAAGCTGTTCGCCACGCGCGCGGCCAAGGCGACCGACAAGATCGCCGGCAAGGGGTACTCGATCGTCGAGAACGAGGCCCTCAAGACGCTGCCGCCGCCGCCGGCGGGTGCGGTCTTCAATGCCGAGGAGCAGGCGAAGTACCGGAAATTCAAGGAAGCACGCGCCGGTGCCGCTCATTACGTCCGCCTGGAAGGCGAATTCGCCAAGTATCTGGAGGACGTCTATTCCGAGGCGCCGGTACCGCGCGATGCCCTGGACGACGAATGCGAGATCCTGGTGATCGGCGCCGGCTTCGGGGCGCTTCTCCTGTGGTATCGGCTGATGAAGGCGGGCTTCACCGATGTGCGGTTCTGCGAGAAGGGCGGCGACGTCGGCGGCACCTGGTATTGGAACCGCTATCCCGGCATCGCCTGCGATGTCGAGAGCTACAGCTACCTGCCTCTCCTCGAGGAGATGGGCCACATCCCCTCCATGAAGTTCGCGTCGGGCTTCGAGATCCTGGAATACTGCCAGTCGATGGCGGAGCGGTTCGGCTTCTACGACCGCTGCCTGTTCCACACCACGGTCGAGGCGACGGTGTGGGACGACGCGGCCAAGCGCTGGATCGTCAAGACCGATCGAGGCGATGCCATGCGCGCCCGCTTCGTCGTGCTGGCAAACGGCATCCTGACGACGCCGCGCCTCGCCAAGATCGAGGGCATGGAAACCTTCAAGGGCAAGGCCTTCCACACCTCGCGCTGGAACTACAACGTGGACCTGGAGGGCAAGCGGGTCGGCATCATCGGAACGGGCGCGACGGCCGTGCAGGTCGTGCCCGAGATCGCGAAAGTGGTGAAGGCGCTCTACGTTTTCCAGCGTACGCCCTCGTCCATCGACGTGCGCGATCAGCGTGCCACGACGGAGGAGGAATACGCCACCTGGCCGCATGAGCGGGACTGGGCCGTCAAGAGACGGGAGCGCCTGGCCCTCATTTCCGCCGGGCGCACCGCGTTGCAGGGCAACGACGATTTTCTGTCGGGCAAGGTCAAGGACTACAAGCAGCAGAAGGCGCACGAGCGCGAGCTGACGCCGCAGGAGATGATCCAGGCCCAGCTCAACAGCAACTTTCGCGTCATGGAGCAGATACGCGCTCGCGTGGACTCCGTGGTGAAGAGTCCGGAGACCGCGGCGGCGCTGAAGCCCTATTATCCCTACGGCTGCAAGCGGCCGACGTTCCACGACGAGTTCCTGTCGGCCTTCAACCTGCCTCACGTCCACCTGGTCGACACCGCGCCTACGGGGGTGAAGCTGATCGACGAACGAGGCATCGTTCACGATGGCGTGGAATATCCCCTCGATGTCCTGATCTACGCGACGGGGTTCGAATGGATGGGCACCGGCTCCTTCAACATGATCCGGGGCCGGGGAGGGCGGACACTGAAGGAGAAGTGGGAAGCCGAAGGCACCAAGACCTTCCTGGGCATGCACTCGGCCGGCTTTCCGAACCTCCTCATCATGAACGGCCCCCAGGGCGGTGGCGGCCAGTTCAATTTCACCCGTGTCGCCGAAATGCACGCCCACTATATCGTCTGGGCCTTGCAGACGGTTAAGGCCCGCGGCGCCACGACCATCGACGTGACCCGGGAAGCCGAAGACGAGTACGCCCGGCATTGCGCCGAGATGGACTTGCTGTCGGCGCCGTTGCGGGATTGCCTCTCCTACTACAACGGCGATGGTGCGGCGAGGCCGGGTAGCCTCGCCTACTACGGTGGCGGCAAACGCTGGCACGACAGGCGGGAGGCGGCGCAGAAGTCGATGTCGCCCTACCGGCTCGAGTACGGCAACGGTGTTGCTTAAGGGGGCATGGCATGGCGGAACTGGAAGGCAAGGTGGTGGTGATCACCGGCGGCGCCAGTGGCATCGGCGAGGCGTCGGTTCGTCTCTTCGTGAAGGAAGGCGCACGCGTCGTCATCGCCGACATGCAGCGCGAGCGGGGAGAGGCCCTGGCTGGCGAACTTGGCGCGGCTGCAACCTTCGTCGCCTGCGAGGTGCGCCAGGAAGACCAGGTGAAGGCGGCGGTCGATACGGCCGTCGGACGCTGGGGGCGCCTCGACTGCATGTTCAACAACGCGGGCTTCGGCGGCGCGCTCGGTCCGATCGAGGATATTCCGGCGGACGAGTTCGACCTGACGTTCGACGTCCTGGTCAAAGGCGTTTTCCTGGGCATGAAGCACGCGGTACCGGCGTTGCGGAAGCAGGGTGGTGGTTCGATCATCAACACCGGCTCGATCGCCGGGGTCATCGCTGGGCGCGGACCAATCGTCTATTCCTCGGCCAAGGCCGCCGTGAGCCATATGACCAAGGCGGTGGCGATGCAGCTCGGACAGGATTCGATTCGGGTCAACTGCATCTGCCCGGGAGCCATCGCGACGCCGCTTTCCGCCAACACGGTGGGGCGGCCGGACTCCCTGATCGAGGAACGCCTCTCGGGTTATGCCGGTCTCCAACCCATTCCCCGGGCCGGTGTCCCGGAGGATATCGCGCAGATGGCCCTTTTCCTGGCGAGTGACCGCTCCACCTTCGTCACCGGCCAAGCCATTGTCGTCGATGGCGGCGGCGTCACGGGCGTCATGTGGGCCGATCAGAAGGCCGCCTACAAGACCCATCGCCCGATAAGAGTCTACAACCCCGACCAGCAATGAGAGCAGGGCGACCGTCCCGATCGATGTCATAGAGGAGACGACATTGCCATGACCCTGCCCTTGGAAGGTGTGCGCGTGCTGGAGCTGGCACGAACGGTGGCGGGCCCTTTCTGTTCGATGACGCTCGCCGACATGGGGGCGGAGGTCATCAAGATCGAAGAGCCGAGTCGGGGCGACGAGACGCGCGGCATGGCGCCGTTCTGGAAGGGCGAAGGAGCGGTCTATCTCGCGGTCAATCGCAACAAGAAGAGCGTCGCGGTCGATCTCAAATCCGATGCGGGGCGCGAGATCGTGCTGCGGCTGGCCGAGAGCTGCGACGTGCTGATCGAGAACTTTCGGACAGGAACTGCCGAGCGCCTCGGCCTGGGTTATGCGCAGGTCTCGGCGCGCAACCCGCGCATCATCTACTGCTCGGTCTCCGGGTTCGGCCGCTCGGGCCCGATCGCCCACAAGGCGGCATACGACTTCATCATGCAGGGCTACGCCGGCGTGATGAGCGTGACGGGGACGCCTGACGGCGAGCCCGTCCGCATCGGCTATCCCTCCGTCGACATCACCGCGGGCCTGCTCGCCTACGGCGGCATCATGACTGCCCTGTGGGCCCGCGAGAAGACGGGCCGCGGCCAGCTCGTGCAGTCCTCGCTGCTGGCCGGGCAGATCACAACGATGACGTACTTCGCGGTTGCGACCCAGGCGACCGGCGTGTCGCCCAAGCCCATGGGCCACGCGACCGGCGCCGTGGCGCCGTATCAGGCGTTCATGGCTGCGGACCGGTATTTCCTGCTGGCTGTGGGCAATGATGGACTTTGGAGGCGCTTCTGTCGGGCGATCGACCGATCGGAGTGGATCGACGATCCGCGCTACGCGACGAATGCCGCGCGCGTCGCGGGGCGCAGCGAGCTGGTCTCGTCGTTGACGGACCTCTTCCGTGCGCGCCCTGCCGCCGACTGGGTCGATTTGATGGACGAGTACGGCGTGCCTGCCAGCCTCATCCAGAACATCGCCGAGGTCCTGGAGGACGAACAGGTCCGCGACCAGGAGCTGGTCGTGAGCCTGCCACATCCGAAGATCCCGGAGCTGAAGGTCGCCGGTGTCCCGTTGAAGCTCTCGGAAACGCCCGGGCGCCTCTCCAGCCCGCCGCCCATGCTCGGCGAGCACACCCGAGAGACACTGCGCGAAATCGGTTTCGACGACCGCGAGCTGGACGAACTCGCCGGAAAGGGTGTTATCCGCGGCCTCGCGGAGCCGTGACCCGCTCGATTTCCGTCGTCCCGACCGGAGCGGTCGGGACGACGGAGTCGACGGCCTACTCGAGCTTCGCGTGCGCGACCAGGAAGTCGACGAAGACGCGTACCTTCTTGGGAACGTAGCGCGTCTGCCGGAAGACGGCATAGATGCCGTTGTTGAACGAGTTAATGGTGACCCTGTAGTCGGGAAGCACTTCCCTCACGCGGCCGCTTTGCCGGTCTGCCTGCGAGATCCAGTCCGTCACCAGGGCGACCCCGAGTCCCGCCACCGCCACCCGCCGCAGGACTTCCGAGTTGTTGGTGTGGAAGCAGCCAGTCACCTTCAGCTCCTGCATCTCCTCGCCGTCGCGCGCAAACTTCCAGGTCGTGACCTCCGAATTGGGACGGAAGGTGATGCAGTTGTGGCGGAGCAAATCCCTCGGTTCGGTGATGGGCGGATGAGAGTCCAGGTAGGCGGGGCTGGCCACCAGTACCCGATCACTGGGCGCCAGCCGACGCACCAGCATCGACGAATCCTGAAGCTCCCCGAGCCGGATGTCGACGTCGTAGTCCTGCTCCAGCAGGTTGACCGGAATCTCCGACAGCTGCAGGTCGATGGTGATCTTGGGATACAGCCGGCAGAACTCCTCGAGCCGCGGGGTGACGAGATGGATGCCCACCGACGTGTGCGCGTGCACGCGAAGGAAACCTTGAGGCTCGTCCTGCACCTCGCGCGCGGCCGCCTCGATCTGCTTCAGCTCCTCGAGCAGCGGCTTGATGCGCTGGTAGTACGCGTCGCCGGCGTCCGTCAGCATGATCTTGCGGCTGGTGCGGTTGAACAGCTGCGCGCCCAGATGCTCCTCGAGCGCAGCGATGGTCCGGGAGACGGAAGCAGGCGACAGATTGGCCTCCTTGCCGGCCGCAGACATGCTGCCGAGTTGCACTACTCTCTGGAAAAGGAGCATCGATTCAAGCATGGGAATCGCAATCTCTGGTGCAGGCAGGCTCTGCCGTCAACATACCCGTGCCGCGTCGCCACGCGCCGACTCAGCGGCCGCTTGTGGCGAAAGCCATCGATGTGTCACCCTCGTTGCCATGACCAGCACAAAGCCGCTCCACCCGATCGCGCAAACGATCCTGCCAGGACCTGTCACCGCCGAAACGCTGGCGAAATGTCGGAACAGCGCGACCTATCAGGACATGTGCACATTCTTCGAAAGCTGGCCTGAAGGTTCCTTCATGTCCGATCACTCACGGTGTACGCTCTACACCTTGGTCCGGATGATGCAGCCGAAGGCGGTCGCGGAGGTCGGCACGCTGTTTGCCGGAACCACTCAGGTGCTGGCGCGTGCGCTCGTGGAGAACGGCGCCGGTGAAATTCATACGACCGACCCTTATGGCGCCGAGCGGTGTCCCGGCATCATTGCAGCATGGCCGCAGCGCCTCCAGGCGGTCACACACTTCTACCCGCTCAATTCAATGGACTTCTTCCTGACGCTCGACCAGCGGCGCATCGGGCTCGACCTCGTCCTGGTCGACGGCAATCACGACTACGAGTTCGCCCTCTTCGATCTCCAGATGGCGGCGCGTCTCCTTCGGCCTGGTGGCATCATCGTGATGGACAACGCCGAGCAGACAGGACCCTACCAGGCCACACGGACGTTCCTCGAGCGACATGCCGCATGGCGTGAGATCGGTGACGCCGTGAAGGATTACGATCCGCTCAACCCCTTCGACCCGACGCGGTCATCCGTACCGGGTACGACCTTCATCCTGTTGCAGGCGCCGCCCCATGTATCGATTGGGGCGGGGCCGCATTCATGGGGGCAAGTCTTTACGGATATGACCAGCATGAAGGGAATATCCCTCGATCTCGGCAGCCAGAGCACGGCGGGCACGCTTTTCTATCAGGTGATCTTCCGAGGATTCGCCGACGGCAATCGCGCCGGGGTCGAACTCAAGGAGGTCGGCAGCCTGCGCGTAGAAGCAGGCGGCGTCGCGAGGACCATCGTTCATGACCTCAAGAACTCCTTGCGCTGGGAAGGTGCGGCGACATATCCGGATGCCCGCTATTCCTTCGAAGTCGACCTCTCCTGGCAATCCGATCCCGGTGCGGGACCGCTGGCGCTGGCACGTCCCCCTGGAGCAGTCGGCGATACCTGACCGCAGGGGTGGCAAGCGTATGGTCGTGTCCATCGGTTGATCGAGTTCGGCGCCCAGGAATTCTAGTCGCAAACTCTAGAATGCATTTAGAATGCACTCGCGATCCGGGCTAAAAAGGCGTCGGTCGGAGGGTCAGGCTCATGCATTCAAGGTTCTTGCGAGCGGCGGCGATGGCCGCGCTCGCGTCGTTCGGCCTCGCAGGCGGCGCCGCGGCCCATTCCATCTGGGTGGAGCGCGAGGGCGACGGCGCCCGCATCTACTTCGGCGAGTTCGACGAGAACCTGCGCGAGGGCTCGCCCGGCCTGCTCGACCGCCTGAAGCCCGAGGCCAAGGTCGCGGGCACCGACAAGCCGCTCAAGCTCGACAGGCAGGCGACCTTCTTCGTCGTCGCCGGCCCGCTGGGCAAGGACGACAGCATCGTCGCCGAAAACGTGGCCGTCACCGAGCGGCGCGGCGACAAGCCCACGAAGGTGCTGAACCGGCTCGGCGCGCGCTACGTCGCCGACTTCAAGGAACAGGCGCCGGTCAACACGCTCGACATCGTGCCTGCCGGCAAGCCCGGCCGGTTCAAGGTGTTCTATCAGGGCAAGCCGCTGGCCAAGGCCAAGGCAGAGGTGATCGCCGAATCCGGCTGGAAGCGCGACTTCAAGACCGACGAGCAGGGCGCATTCGAGGCCTCGCTGCCGTGGCGCGGCGGCTATGTCATCGAGGTCGCGCACACCGACGCCACTCCGGGCAAGCAGGGCGAAGAGGCTTATGACTCGGCGCGCTCAGCCAGCACGCTCTTCGTGCGCGTCGGCGACGGAATGCAGGGGCCGCCGCAGCCGCCGGTCACGACGCCCAAGCGCTGAAGCCCAAGCCCGAGGAGGACACGCTAAGCAGGCTGGCGCAGAGGCAGGACCGCTCTCACCTTCGTGTCCCTGAGGAACAGGCCCAACCACGCCAGGACTCCGATCCCCAAGCTGATGAGCTGGGGAGGGCTGCCGATCTCTCCCATGCGGAGATGCAGGCAGATCGCGCCGCCGAAGAAGCCGGTCACGAGAATGGCGCCGAGAACGGACGTGCGCGGATAGGCATATAAGGCGCCACACGACAGCATCAGAATTGCCAGAACGGGTGCCAGCTCGACCGGGAATCCCGAGGCCGACATCTCGGCCTCGAGGAGCTGCGGCGCGAACAGAGTCACCGACGCGTCCGCGAGCAGGATGATCACCACCAGTGCGCTGAGGATGCGACCCGCCCAGACGCTCATGGTCGTCGGCTGTCTCTCGATCATGTTGACTCCGTACAAAGGGCAAGGCGTGGAATGAAGGGGACCGCTCGTCTATCGCCGTAAGGTGGCCGGCGTATGTCGCGCGTGGCCCCGTGTGTGTCGTCTGTATCGCGGCGGCCGGCCGACGCGCGGTGATGACAGCACAGCCAGCAAGTAGGCAGCATTCACCAGCAATGGTGCGCCGCATCAATTGCCTCCTAGGTGTAGGCCTCTCTGGGGCCCAAAAGTCTGCTGGCACCGATGCTCGATCCCGAGCGTTTTTTGGCGCTCTATGGTCCGCCAAAATACCGTAGTTGACCAAAAGGGGAACTTGAGTTATGTCCGCCTGGCGCTCGCCTCCCGGCGGCTCTGCTCTATGCATCGTTCATCCGATACCATCGCGCTCGGCCGCCGCCGGGCCGGCCTGTCCGGCCGAGCGGAAACCAATATCTAAACTTGCGTAACTATCGAAATTGCTGTCGCGTTTCAGGCGACATCGTCTGGCCACCGAACGCGATCCGGTTTGCGTTCGGTGGCCAAAACTGTGTGAAGAGCTGCTACTGGAACCGCGGCGTGAAGGTTCCGTGCAGGCAGAATGGCACGTGGTGCTTCAGTTTCCCTACGAACAACGGCACGGCCGAGAGATTGCGCGCACCGAGGCCAACCACGTCGGTGCGCTTGCGCGCTGCGTCGAACACCTGCGTGATCACGACGCCCTCGTCCTCCCCGCCGTTCGGCGCGGCGACGAAGCAGGGTTCGCCGGGGTAGCCGTCGGCGCCGAAATCATGGTGGGTCACGGCTCCGGTCTCGCAGTCCAGCTTGGAAAGACGCTGCTGCAGGCCGCGCGGCCGGTCAGGCGGGCTGCTGAGGAAGTAGGTGTAGCGATGGCGCTTGCCGACCTTGGCTGGGTTGATGAACGGGAATTCGTTGGCCTGGCCGGTATCCCAGGCGCGGCCCGTGACCTTGCCGTTGGCGAGGTCGACGGTGAGGCGGGTGAGGGTGGCCATGCCCTTGGCCGGCCATTCCGACTTCCAGAAGCTGCGCGCCGCTTCGCCGACGGTCAGGTAGTCGGGGTAGCGCATGAGGTCGATCACCACCGCGCCGTCCTCTTCGTAGCCGTTGGCGAAGTGGAACTGGAAGAAGGCGTCGGTCTCGATGATGCGCGGCTGGCCGCCGGCGCGTGGCACCAGCAGGATGAGCGTCGGCTTGCCACCCTCCCAGTGCAGCCCGCCATCGAAGCTTTTCAGGCCCAGCAGGAAGGCGAGCGGCGACTGCAGGATTGGCCCGATGCAGAACACCAGATGGTTCCGCGTCAGCACGAAGTCATGGTTCATCACCGCATAGGGCAGGGTGATCGTCGGCAGGGCCGTGAGCGCGCCCCTGTTCAGGCGATATGGCGTCAGCGTGCACTTGGCGCCGTAGTCGACACCGAAGTTGTAAAGCTCGCCGGTCTCGGGATCGCGTTTGGGATGGGCGGAGAAGGCTTTCACCTTGCCGCCGAACTCCTCCACGCCGCGCGTCTCGAGCGTCGCCGGATCCAGCACGTACGGCGGGCCGCCTTCCCACAACGACAGCAGCCGGTCGCCCTCCAGCACCACGGAGGTGTTGGACACGTTGGCGGGCAGCCGGAAGGCGTTGCCCAGCACGCCGCCCGGCCGCATGTTGCCGAAGCCGCGATTGACGACCCGGCCGGCCTTGGTCTCGTCGCGGTAGTTGTCGGTGGCGACATAGCGATTGCGGAAGTGCATGCCGTCGTCGGCGAAGCGCACCGCCGAGATCATGCCGTCACCGTCGAACCAGTGGGCGAACCAGTGGCCGCCGATGGCGTTGCGGCCCGATCCGTTGTGGAGCAGCGTGCCCCTGAGCCAGGGGGGCACCTGGCCGTCGATGTCGTCGAGGCGGTAGTCGTGTTCTTCCTCGAGGGAGTGGAAGCCCGCGCTCCACGGATAGGCGTCGGTCGTCATCCGACCAAGGGTAGCACGTCAGGCGCAGATCGTCGGCACCATGGAGTTGGCGAAGGCCTTCAGGTCGCTGGCCTTGGCGCCCAGCCGCGCACGGATGGCGATGGCGTACATGATGGCGCCCGCCATGCGCGCACGCGCGGCGGGCGCGGGCTTCTGCGGGAGGTCGCTCGCGGCGAAGCCGCGCTCCAGGCTCTTCTCGATCGCGGCTAAAAGCTCGGCGGCGGCGGCGCCGATCTTCGGATAGGTCGGCGATTCGACGGCGGCGGTGCCGACGATCATGCAGCCCGGCCGATGTGGCGGCGCGGTGTAGAGATCGATCGCCGCCGAGTAGACGCGGCTGAGGCGCTGCTGGATCGTGCCGGGGCCGGCAAGGATGGCATCGAGGCCCTCGACGCTCTTGGTGCCATAGAATCGCAAGGTGGTGATGTAGAGCTGCTCCTTGTCGCCGAACGCGGCATAGAGGCTCGGCCGGTTCAGGCCGGCGGCGGCGGCCAGCTCGTCGAGCGAGGCACCGGTGAAGCCCTTGGCCATGAACACGGCGCGGACCTTCTCGAGGACCTCCTCGCTGTTGAAGCCGCGGGGCCGGCCGCGTGAACGTTTCGTTATTTCTGTACCGGTTCGCATAATTTGCCTTGACGGGGCCTCGCGGCCGTATTTCTGTACCGTATCGCATAAAACACAGGAGGACGCGATGGAACTGTTCGCTTCACCCATGGCCTGCTCTCTCGCCTCGCATATCACGGCGTTGGAAGCAGGTCTGCCCGTCAAGGTCCGGTTCATCGAGAACAAGAAGACCGACGACGGCGGCGACTACTTTCAGATCTCGGCCAACGGCTACGTGCCGGCGCTCCGGCTGGACGACGGCCAGGTCTTGAACGAAGGCCCGTCGGTGCTGCAGTACCTGGCGGACCGCAAGCCCGAAGCGGGCCTGGCGCCGGCCTGGGGCACGGTCGAGCGCTACCAGCTCATCGACACGCTGAACTACCTGTCGACCGAGCTGCACAAGCGCATCTTCTACAACGTGTTCAACCCCAAGGCCGCGGACGCGACCAAGCAGGCCGCGCGCGAGCTGTTCGAGCCGACCTTCGATTACCTGTCGAAGAAGCTCGGCACCGGCGATTACCTCGTCGGCAATACGTTCACCGTGGCCGATGCGTATCTCGTCACCATGCTGAACTGGGCGGTGTTCCTGAAGATCGACCTTTCGAAGTGGCCGACCATCGCCGCCTACCACCAGAAGCACCTCAAGCGCCCGTCCGTCGTGAAGGCGATGGGCGTCGAGATGGCGGAAAGGCAGAGGCGGGCGGCGTAATCTCTTCCTCTTCCGGACCGCGAGCTTCCAGCTCGCTCATGATTCATGAGCGAGCCAGAGGCTCGCGGTCCGGAAGGCTATGACGCCTTCTTGTTCAGCACCGCGAACCGGTCCTTCGGGGCCTTTTCGCGGGCCGCAGGGCCGTAGGTGCCCATCTCGATGCGATGCGGGATGGTGAGCATGTAGTTCTTGAAAGCGTTCTCCATCGCCGCCTTGAAACCCTGCGCATCCATCGTCTCGTTCACCGATGCCTTGGCGAGCTTCATCGCATAGGGATCGCGCCCGGCGATGTCCTGCGCGAGGGCCATCGTCTCCTCCTCGAGCTTTTGCCGCGGCACCACGCGGTTCACCAGCCCGGCACGCTCGGCCTCGGCCGCGCTGATGAAGCGGCCGGTGAAGAGATACTCCTTGGTCTTGCGCGGCCCGAAGTCCCACGGCATCGAGAAGTACTGCACGTGGCTGCCGCCCCACTTCACGGCACGGTCGGCGAACTGGGCATCTTCGCTGGCGATGATGAGGTCGCAGGCCGAGGCGATCATCAGCCCGCCCATGATGCAATAGCCCTGGACCTGGGCGATGGTCGGCTTGGGCAGGTCGCGCCAGCGCATGGTGTTCTCGAAGAAGCGCTCCCACAGGCGCCGGTACTCGCCCTTGAAGCCGGGCTCCAGCGGCGTCTTCTTCTGGTCCACCATCTCCTGCGGGCTGCCGAGATCGTGGCCGGCCGAGAAATGCTTGCCGGCGCCGGCCAGGATGATGACGCGCACCGCCTCGTCGTCGACGGCGCGCAGGAAGGCATCGTCGAGCTCTTCCAGCAGGATGCGGCTCTGGGCGTTCAGCACCTCCGGCCGGTTGGTCGTGATCTTGAGGACGGCGCCGGTCCGCTCGGTCAACAGGGTCGAATAGTTGCTCATGCCAGTCCTGCTCCCATGAGGTCGACGAAGTTGTCGCAATAGAAGCGCTGCTTCTGCTGCTCGCTGATGTTGGCGGCTTCCATCGAGGCCTCGAAGCGCTTGATCGGGTGGCGCCCGCCCTCGACGTGCGGGTAGTCCGACGAGAACAGGCAGACCTCGTCGCCCGCATTGGCGATGATCCAGCCGGCATCCTCGTGCGGATAGGGCGTGACGCGCACCTGGCGCTTCACGAACTCGCTGGGCTTGAGCGACATCTTCTGCAGCCGATCCTCGTTCTTGTAGAAGGCGCTGTGCGCCGAATCCATGTTGCGCATCCAGCCCGGCACCCATGACGCGCCCTGCTCGATGACGCCGAACTTCAGTCGCGGGAAGCGGTCGAGCACGCGGTCGACGACCAGCGCGGTCAGCGCCTTCATCGGCGGATAGGCGATCGCCATGTAGTCGATCGACTTGAAATTGTCGTCGCCGCCGTGGAAGTCGGGCACCGGCGGCAGGCCGTTGTTGAACCAGGCGTCCTCCAGAAGCTTGCCGCCGCCGCCGACGTGGAAAACGATCGGCAGGCCCGCCTCCTGGGCGATCTCCCACAAGGGATCGAAGCCGATGTGGCTCGGCGAATGATCGTCGGGGCAGCGCGAGGGGATCATCAGCGCCTTGGCGCCGAGCTCGATCGCTTCCTTCGCCGCCGTCGCGGTGCGCTCGAAGTCGACCAGCGGCACATAGCCCGTCGGCAGCAGGCGCCGGTCGACCGAGCAGAACTCGACCATGTGCCGCGTATGGGCGCGCGCCACGGCGTAGGTGAGATCGGGATCGGCGCCGCCTTCGAGCACGGAGGAGTAGTTCAGCAACGCCGTGGTGAACATGAGCTGGCTGGCGAAGCCCAGAAGGTCGATCGAGCGCGGACGGTCGTGGCGCGTGGAAGAGCCGAGTGCCGCCCAGTTCTTGGCGAGCATGATCTGGCTTTCGTCGAAGTCCGCGCCGCTGCGCGCGTCCTTCAGATGGCTGTGAAAGCCTTCGCGTCTCGGGAAGAGCACGTCGTTGCCGACGCGATCGCGATACTTCGTCTCGAGATGATCGGCGAGGAAGCCCGGCAGCTCCATGATGTGCGCATCGGCATCGTGAATGACGCGCCCGCTGGCGTAGGGCATTGTTCCTCCGATTTTCTTGCTTGAGGGGAGCTTAGCATGACGCTCGAGATTTCCCACGCCGTGCGTGGCCTCCTGGAAGCGCGGCACACCGGCATCCAGATGGCGCCGCCCTTCGCATTGCCGAACCGCGATGCGGTCTATGCCATCCAGGACGGCGTTTTACGCGAGACCGGTCCGGCGGCCGGCTGGAAGGTCGGCGCGCGCACGCCGACGGCCGAGCCCAATCCCGCACCGCTGCTGGCGGGTGCGCTGGTGAAGTCGCCGGCGCGGTTCGACGGCAAGACCATGCACATGATCGGCGTGGAGATAGAGATCTCCTTCCACATCGTGCGCGACATTGCCGCCCGCAGCGAGCCGGTCGGTCGCGAAGAGGCGCTCGCCGCCGTGGGCGATGCCTTCGTCGGCATGGAAGTGGTCGATACGCGCCTCGCGAACTTCCAGCAGGCCGATCCGGAATGGCTTCTAGCCGACAACCAGATGAACCATGCGCTGGTCGTGGGCGATGCGATCGCGAACTGGAAGAACCTCGACTGGGCGAACCTGCCGGTGCGGCTGGTGATCGACGACAAGGTGGTGGTGGATCAGAAGGGCGGATTGGGGGCGGTCGATCCGGTGCGGCCCCTGGCCTGGATGATCGATCACGCGGTGCGCCGGCGCGGCGGCCTTCGCAACGGCCAGGCCATCACTACGGGTTCGTGGACCGGCCTTCGCTACTTCCCGCCGGGAACGCGCGCGCGTGGCGAGTTCCCGGGACTGGGTTCTGTCGAAGCGTCGTTCTGACGTTTCTCCTCAGTACTTGATCTCGACGATGCGGCTCGCGGTGTCGCTCAGGCTATCCACCCTGGGCAGCGCCTTCACGGGATCATGCGCCACGACGATCGCGCCGGCGGGCGCGCCGTCGCGGATCATCTCCTGCTTCACGACCTCGGTCTGCTCGAGACGACCCATGAGGTGGACCGTCTTGCCCGCCTTGGCCGCGATGATGGCGTTGCTGACCATCGGCGCGGCCGACGGCGGCAGCACGTTGCCCTTCTGAAGAAAGACGATGGTTTCCGTGCGCGGCTCGCCGGTGGCGTAGGCCAGGTTCGTGGTCTGCGCCATCGCCGGAGAGGTGAGGAACAGGCCGCCGAGCATGACGGCGGCAATGCGATATTTCTGCATTGCTGGGACTCCTTCACGCGTTGAATTGCGTGAAGAATCAACTCCGTTCCGGCCTCGTGGTTCCCTGTGCACAACCTACGTGCACCGCCACGAAGCCGGCACAATTTATACTATTGCTTGATCAGCCGCCCGCGGCGGCCAATTCCTAGTAGTACCAGCCGTACGGCCAGCCGCCCCACGGACCCCAATCCCACGAGTACATATCCATTTCCTGGGCGGTCATCTGCTGCTCGTCGGCGAGCTGCTTGTCGAACATGTTCTTGCGATAGAGCGCATAGGCGTTCTGGTCGCCGACATACAGGCACACGCAGACCGTCGGGTCGGGATAGACGTAGAAGACGCGGCCGTCGCGGATCTGTCGCGAGAAGCGGTGCGCCGGCAACTGCTTGAACGACGCCTGCCGCGCCGGCGTGTTGGCCGGCACGAACTTGAAGCCGGCAGCCGTCATCATGTCTTCCTTGCTGGCGACTTTCTGCTGGGGGCTCTCGCAGGCGGCGGCGGCAACGCACAGTCCCAGAGCGGCCAGAGTGGTCCCAAATCGCTTCATCACGTTCTCCTCTTTCATGTCCCGCCGGGTCACGTCCCCGACCACTTCGGCGCCCGCTTGGCCAGGAATGCCGCCATGCCTTCGCGAAAGTCCTGGCTACCGTAAGCCAGTCTGATGAGATCGTCGATATCGTCGTCGCCCAGCCGGGCCTGCAGGCGGCGTAGGGCCTCCTTGGTGACCTGGAGCGTGATGGGGGCGTGGTTGGCGACCGTGCGGGCCACTTCCTCGGCCCGGGAATGCAGCGAGGTTGCATCGGGCACGAGCTCGCTCACCAGGCCGATGCTCAGCGCTGTCGGGCCGTCGATCAGGTTGGCTAAAAAGATCACTTCCTTGGTGCGCTGCGGGCCGATCAGGGCGGCCAGCCGGGCGTAGTTGGCCATCGACAGGCAGTTGCCCAGCGTGCGGGCGATGGGAAAGCCGAACTGGGCGTTGGCGGTGGCGAGCCTGAGGTCACAGACCGCGGCGATCGCCGCCCCGCCGCCGGTGCAGAAGCCGGCGATCGCCGCGATGGTGGGCACGCTGCAGCGCTCGATGGCGTCCAGGATGCGGTCGATCTTGCGCTCGTAGGCGATGCCGTCCTCGCCATCCTTGAACGCCTGGAACTGGGCGATGTCGGTGCCGGCCGCGAAGGCCTTGTCGCCGGCGCCGGTGACGACCAGGGCCCTGACCTCGCGGGTCCGGCCGACGCGGGCGCAGATCTCGGCCAACCCTTCATACATCGCGAAAGTGAGGGCATTGCGGGCCTGCGGGCGATTGAACGTGATCCAGCCGACCTCGCCGCGCTTGTCGTAGAGCAATTCTTGGGTCATTTCGCCTTACTGCCAGGATGGACGAGACATGGTAGGCGAGACGTCATGGCGTTGGAACGACTTCTCAGAGGCTTCAAGGATTTCCGCACCGGCTACTACCGCGAGCATCACGACCTGTTCGAGAAGCTCGCCACCGAGGGCCAGTCGCCGAAGATCCTGATCATCGGCTGCGCCGATGCGCGCGTCGATCCGGGCATCCTGACCCAGACCAGGCCGGGTGACATCTTCACGGTGCGCAACGTCGCGGCCATGGTGCCGCCGGCCCAGTATCCGCCCGACACGCGCCATCACGGCACCTCGTCGGCCATCGAGTTCGCGGTGCGCGGGCTCAACGTCGAGCACGTGGTGGTGCTGGGGCATGCTCTGTGCGGTGGCATCGGCGCGCTGGTCGACGGCCGCGACAGCATCTATGCCAGCTACGACTATCTCTCGACCTGGACCGCCATCGCCCAGGAGGTGCGCGACCTTGCCGTCGGCCAGCTGAAGGGCCGTTCACGCGAGGAGATCACGCGCGCCGTCGAGCAGGCGGCCGTGCTGAACAGCATCGCCAACCTGATGGGCTTCCGCTGGATCGCGGAGAAGGTCGAGCAGGGTTCGCTCGCCTTGCACGGCTGGTGGTTCAACATGACCGAAGGCCAGCTCTACGCCTTCAATCCCGCGACGACCCTGTTCGAGGCCGTGCACGGCCTCGAGGTGCATCCCACCGTGGTCAAGGGCACGACCCTGTCGGCGATCAAGCCCGAAGCCCTGATCGCCGCGGTCGCCGGCAAGAAGCCGGCGTTCTAACTCCGGGAGCTCATGCTCTCCGGACCGCGCGCATCTTGCGCGCTCATGATTCATGAGCGAGCTGGAAGCTCGCGGTCCGGAAGAACATGACGCGCCACTGGAGTGGCGCGCCCCCAGCAATGGCCTAGTTCGCCAGCGAGTCGATCGCGGCGTCGACGCCGCCCGGGCTGAACGGCACGCCGGCCGTCTTCATCGCGAGCTCGGTGGTGGCGAGGCAGCCCAGCAGCATGGGCTCGTTTAGGTCGCCCATGTGGCCGATGCGGAACACCTTGCCCATCAGCGGCCCGAGCCCGCCGCCGAGCGACAGGTTGTAGCGATCGATGGCGACCTTGCGCAGCGGGTCGGAGCTCACGCCCTCCGGCATGACCACCGTCGTCACCGAGTTGGAGAGCCGGTCGGGCGCCTGGCAGTAGAGCTGCGGGCCCTTGCCGTCCTTGCCCCAGGCGCGCACGGCGGCGCGCGTCGCCTCGGCGAGGCGGGCGTGACGCGCGAACACCGCGTCGAGGCCTTCCTCCTCGAGCATCTTGAGCGACTCCTGCAGGCCGAAGAACATGTGCACCGGCGCGGTGCCCATGAACTTCTGCGGCGCGCGGCCGTTCATCAGCTCCCAATGGAAGTAGTGGCGCGGCGCCTTGTTCCTGCGCGCCACGTCGAGCGCCTTGTTGCTGACGCCGGTGAACGACATGCCGGTCGGCAGCATCAGGCCCTTCTGGCTGCCGCCGACGGTGACGTCGATGCCCCAGGCATCCATCTTGTATTCGATCGACGCCAGCGAGGAGATGGTGTCGGAGAGCAGCAGGGCGGGATGCTTGGCCTCGTCCAGCGCGCGACGGATGTCGGCGATGGGCAGGACCATGCCGGTCGCCGTCTCGTTGTGGACGCAGAGCACGGCCTTGATCTCGTGCGCCTTGTCCTTGGCCAGGCGCTCGGCGAGCTTGGCGATGTCGGCGCCCTTGCGCCAATCGGCGGCGAAGGTCTCGACCTTGATGCCGAGGTTGGTCGCCATCTCGGCCCAGCTCAGCGAGAAGTAGCCGGTCTCGACGATCAGCACGCTGTCGCCGGCGGCGAACAGGTTGGCCAGGGCTGCTTCCCACGCGCCATGGCCGCTCGCGTTGTACATGTAGAGACCCTGGTCGGTCTTCAGCACCCGCTTCACGCCTGCATGGCAGGCATGATGGATGGCCACGAACTCGTCGGACATGAAGTCGAGAACCGGCCGGTCCATGGCCCGCAGCACCCGGTCGGGGATGTTGGTGGGGCCGGGATTGTTGAAGAACTGACGGCCGCGCGGCTTGGCGTTCACAGGGGCGTTGTGGGGGGCGTTCAAGGCAGGCTCCAGTCTGCGAAAAAGTGGCGGAAGATACGGCTCCGGGCCTTGGCGAGGCAAGCGAGGCTTGCGATGCTCAGCCATTAGCAAAGCGAGGGCAAATGAGTACCGCAGCACCGACGAATACAGCCACGAACTCGGCCATCGTGACCGACTACAAGGCCCGCACGCAGGGCTCCGGTGCGCTGTTTGAGCGCGCCCGCAAGGTGCTGCCGAGCGGCATCACGCACGATGCGCGCTATCTCGACCCTTATTCAATTCATGTCGCCAAGGCCCGGGGCCCGCGCAAGTGGGACGTCGACGGCAACGAGTACGTCGACTATTTCGGCGGCCACGGCGCCATGCTGCTCGGCCATTCGCACCCCGCCGTCATCGAGGCGGTGAAGCGCCAGATGGAGCTCGGTACCCACTACGGCTCGAGCCATGAGCTGGAAGTGCGCTGGGCCGAACTGGTGTGCGAGCTGATCCCGTCGGCCGAGAAGGTGCGCTTCACGGCGTCGGGCACCGAGGCCTCGCACATGGCCATTCGCTTGGCGCGCGCCTACACCGGCAAGGACAAGATCGTGCGCTTCATCGGCCACTTCCATGGCTGGCACGACAACGTCGCCGCCGGTGCGACTTCCAACTACGACGGCTCGTCGGTGCCGGGTGTCGTGCAGAGCGTCACCGATCTCTCGATCCTGATGCCGACCGACGATGTCGGCCCGACAGTCAAGCTGCTCGAAAGCCGCGACGACATTGCCGCCGTGATGTTCGAGCCGTCGGGCGCCTCGTGGGGCCAGGTGCCGCTGCCGCCGGGCTTCGTGCAGGCGATCCGCGACGTCACCGCCAGGCGTGGCGTGGTCATGCTGATGGACGAGGTCATCACCGGCTTCCGCTGGTCGTCGGGCGGCGCGCAGAAGGCGCTGGGCATCACGCCCGACCGCTGCATCCTCGCCAAGATCGTGGCCGGCGGCCTGCCGGGCGGCGCCGTGGCCGGCAAGCGCGAGATCCTCGACCAGATCGATCACGCGGCGTCGGCGGCCAAGAAGCGCGACAAGATCGCCCATCCCGGCACCTACAACGCCAACCCGTTGTCGGCCGCCGCGGCGGTGACGGCGCTGTCGCTGGTGCGCGACGAGGACCTGGCCGAGAAGGCCAACAGGACCGCGGCCGAGCTGCGCGCCGCGCTGCGCCAGGTGCTGATCGAGGAGAGCGTGCCGTGGGGCATCTACGGCGATTCCTCGGCCTTCCTGATCTATCCCAATCCGACGGGAGAGGACGTGAACCCCGCGACCTTCGATCCGCTGAAGCTCGGCTTCGCCAAGCTGAAGGGCGCCAAGTCGGGTGCGCTCACCGGCAAGATCCGCATGGGCCTGATGAGCCACGGCGTCGACATCATGGGCGCGCCCGGCGGTTTCGTCTCGGCGACGCACGGCGGCGCGGAGATCGAGAAGACCGTGCATGCGCTGCGCCAGACGGTTCGCGCGCTGAAGGCGGAACGCGAGGTCAAGGCCGCCTGACCAACCGGTAGGCGGAAGGCCCGTATATTCGGGCTCATGACGGAAGTCTAAGCTTCCCCCAAGCAACAGCCTTGGGGGAAGAACCGATGATCACGCGCCGTCACACGCTTGCCGCTCTTGCCGCCGGCTCCGTTGCAGCACCGGCGGTGTTGCGCGCACAGACGACGACCTGGATCGTCTACACCTATGTGCCGGCGGCGACACTGGCGCCGGCGAAAGTGTTCCAGGAGATTGTCGAGCGCGTCGCCAAGGAGACCAATGGCGGCCTGCAGCTGAAGTATCACCTCGGCGGCTCGCTCACCATCAAGGGCACCGACATCACCACCGCAGTCGGCGACAACGTCATCCAGATCGGCGACGACGGGATGCAGCAGGGCAACGTGCCGATCACCGGCATCCTGCGCCTGCCGATGCTGATCACCAACCGCCAGGAGTTCGACAAGGCGCTGGCTGTGATGAAGCCCTATGTCGACAAGGCGTACGACAAGCGCGGCTCGACGGTTCTGTCGACCTACTATTTTCCGCTGCAGATCGCCTGGTCGAGCAAGAAGCTCACCTCGCTCGACGACTTCAAGGGCCAGAAGATCCGAGCCACGTCGCCCGAGCAGATCGAGTTCCTGAAGCGCTTCGGCGCCAACGGGCTGACGGTGAGCGGTGCGGAGGTGCCCTCGGCGCTGGAGCGGGGCGTGGTCGACGGCGTGCTGACGGCCAATGCCGGCGGCGGCAAGGTTTGGAAGGACCTCTTGAAGTACTGCTACGAGATCGGCCTCAACTATTTCGAAGCCAACATCGCGGTGAACAAGGAAGCTTTCGCCAAGCTTCCGGCCAACCAGCGCGAGATCCTGACCAAGGCGATCGTCGAGCTGTCGCCCAAGATGACCGAGATGCTGTTCGCCGAGGAGGGCGAGGAGAAGGCCAAGCGCAAGGCCGAAGGCATGGTCCAGACCGACGCCACGCCCGCCGACTACAAGCGCGGCGCCGAGCGCATGGCGAGCTACTGGGACGAGTGGGCCAGGCCCAAGGGCGCGGAGACGCAGGAAGCCCTGAAGAAGGTGCGCGAGGCGCTGGGCCGCTGATGGCCCAGCCCGCCGAACATCGCCCGCTCAACCTGCTCGAGCGGGCGAGCCTCTGGACGTCGGCCTTCTGCATGGCCGGCATGGCGATCCTGATGCTGGCCGAGATCCTGCTGCGCAGCGGTTTCAACAGCACAACCGAGCATTCCGACGAGCTGGTGGGTTACCTGCTGGTCGGCGTCTCGTTCCTGAGCCTGGCCCTGTGCCAGAGCCGCGGCGCCTTCCACCGCGTCGAGATGGTGCAGATGCGCCTCGGGCCGCGCGGCCAGGCGCTCTCGGCGCTGGTCTTCGACGTCCTGTCGTTCGTCTATATCGCGATCACCAACTGGTACTTCCTGCAGTTCGTCATGAGCTCCTATCGCCGCGAGGCGATGGCGAGCACGGTGCTGGCGACGCCGCTCTGGATTCCCGAGACGGTGATGGTCGTGGGCGCCACCATGCTCCTACTGGCGCTCGCCCAGTCGATCGTGAACGACGTGCGGAAGCTCGTGGCATGAGCGCCGGGCTGGAAGTCTTCATCGTCCTGGTGATCTTCCTCGGCCTGCTGGCCGCGGGAATGACCATCCCCTTCGCAATCGGCGTGCCGGCGATCGTCTATCTGGTGCTGCACGGCGGCGTGCCGGCGCTGAAGGGCATCGGCCTGATGAGCTGGGGCTCGATGAACAGCTTCGCGCTCACTGCGATCCCGCTGTTCATCCTGATGGCCGAGATCATGCAGCACTCGGGCTTGAGCTTCCGCATCTATCGCGGGCTTTCCAAGCTCGTCTGCGTCATTCCTGGCGGGCTACTGCAGACCAACATCGCGGGCTGCGCCCTGTTCGCGGCGATCTCGGGTTCCTCGGTGGCGACTGCGGCCGCCATCGGCACCGTGGCCCTGCCGCAGCTCATCCAACGCGGCTATCACCGTCCGCTGGCGGCGGGCTCGCTGGCGGCCGGCGGCACGCTTGGCATCCTGATCCCGCCATCGATCGCCATGATCGTCTACGGCACCTTCACCGAGACGTCGGTGTCCAAGCTCTTCATGGCGGGCGTCGTGCCTGGTCTGCTGCTGACCGGGCTCTTCATGCTGTACGTCTTCGTGCACGCGCTGCTGCGGCCCGAGATCGCACCGCGCGAGAAGGGGCCGCAGAACCTCGCCGAGTTCGGCCAGGCGGTGGCCGACCTGGTGCCGTTCGCCGTCGTCATCGGCGGCACCATGGGCAGCCTCTATTTCGGCTGGGTGACGCCGACCGAGGCGGCTGCCGTCGGCTGCTTCGCAGCCGTCGTCGTCTCTTCGATCTGGGGGCGGCTCGGCTGGAAGGAGCTGCGCGCCGCCATGGTCTCGTCGGTGATGATCAGCGGCAACATCCTGCTGATCGTCTACACCGCGTTCGTCTTCTCCTATGCCATCAGCGTGGCCGGCGTCGGTGAGCAGCTCACCTCGTGGATGGTGGCGCTGAACCTGTCGCGGCTGGAGTTCTTCTTCGCGCTGTTCATCCTCTACACGATCCTCGGCTGTCTGGTCGAAAGCCTGGGCATGATCGTGATCACCGTGCCGCTGCTCTACCCGGTGCTGCTGAAGTACCACATCGACCCGGTGTGGTTCGGCATCATCCTGGTGCTGTTCATCGAGCTCGGCCAGATCTCGCCGCCCATCGGCATCAACCTCTTCGTCATCCAGAGCATCTGGGACGGCAAGCTTTCGGACATCGTCTGGGGCACCATCCCATTCCATCTGCTGATGTTCGTCCTGCTGGTGATGCTGGTATTCTGGCCCGACATCGCGCTCTGGCTGCCCAACCACATGTTTGCCCCACCATGACAGACCGTCACGCTGCCTATCCGACCGGCCTGAAGGACACGCCGACACGCCATCGCGCCCTGCGCCGGCGCATGGAGGCGCCGGGCATCGTCGTGGCGCCCGGCTGCTACGACTGCATCACGGCTCGGCTGGTCGAGGTCTCGGGCTTCGACGCGGCCTACGTCACGGGTTCGGGCGTGTCGATGAGTGCGCTGGGCGCGCCCGACATGGGGGCGCTGAGCTTCGGCGAGATCCTCGATCGCGTCTGGCGCATCTGCGATTCGGTCTCGATCCCGGTGATCGCCGACGCCGACACGGGCTACGGCGGCCCGCTCAACGTCATCCGCACCATGCGCGAGTTCGAGTGCGCCGGCGTCAGCGCCGTGCAGCTCGAGGACCAGGAATGGCCCAAGAAATGCGGCCACGAACCCGGCCGCAAGGTCGCCTCGTCACGGGAGATGGAGCAGCGCATCAAGGCCGCCGCCGATGCCCGTGTCGATGCCGACGTCATGATCGTGGCCCGCACCGACGCCATCGCCTCGGAGGGCTTCGAGGCGGCTCTCGAGCGTGCCGCGCGCTATCGCGAGGCCGGCGCCGACATCTTGTTCGTCGAGGCGCCGCCCAGCGAGGCCAATCTGGCCGAGGTGCCGAAGCGTCTCGGCGCGCCCTGCCTTGCCAACATGGTCGAAGGCGGCCGCACGCCGATCCTGCCGTTCCCGAAGCTGGAGCAGCTCGGCTTCAAGGTCGCGATCTATCCCAATTCGCTGACGCGCCTGTTCGCGCGTGTCGGCCAGGACCTGCTGGGCTCGCTCAGGAGCACGGGCAACACGGCGGCGATGGCCAACCAGATGCTGGACCATGGCCAGCTCTGGTCGCTGTTCGAGAACGAGCGCTGGCAGGCGCTGGAGAAGAAGTTCCAGGGATAGGCGGAGCGCGCCTCATTGTCTTCCGGACCGCGAGCTTCCAGCTCGCTCATGAGTCATGAGCGCGCAGGATGCGCGCGGTCCAGAAGAGGCCGGCGCCCCGGCAAGACTATCGCTTGCCCTTGCCGATGTGGGCGATGGCTTCGATCTCGACCAGGATCTCGGGCGCCGCGAGTGCGCTCACCTCGACCAGGGTCGAGGCCGGGAAGTCGCCCTTGAAGAACTCGGCTCGTGCTTTCCACACCTTGGTGTTGTTCTTGATGTTGGTGACGTAGATCGTGACCTTGACCACGTCGGCCATGGCGCCGCCGGCTGCTTCGACCATGCCCTTGATCTTGTTGAAGATGAGCTTGGCCTGCTCGTACTCGTCCATCTGGGCGAGCTCGGCCGGATCGGTGCCGCGCGCGGTCATGCCGGAGACGTAGGCGATGCCGTCCGACACCAGGCAGTTCGACCAGCGCTCGGGCGGCGGCTCGGGCACGTGGGGCGATGTCACGCGGCGGATCATGGGCGTCTCCTCGCTTGGTTATTCCGGCTTGGCGCCCGTAGACTTCACCACTGGCGTCCACTTGTCGATCTCGGCCTGGATGAAGCGCGTCACCTCGGCCGGCGTCGCCGTGCTCGCTTCGGCGCCGATCTCCTCCCAGCGCTTGACCACGGCCGGCTCCTTCAGCACGGCCTGCATCTCCGTCGCCAGGCGATCGACGATCGGCTGCGGCGTCTTGGCCGGCACCGAGATGCCGAACCAGGAATAGGAGATCAGGTCGGGATAGCCGAGTTCCTTCATGGTCGGCACGTCGGGGAAGGCGGGGCTGCGCTCCTCGCTGCTGACGGCGAGCGCGCGGACCTTGCCGGCCTTGATGTGCGGCGCGGCCGACGGCAGGGAATCGAACATCGAGGGCACGTTGCCGTTGATCGTGTCGACCATGGCGGGCCCGGCGCCGCGATAGGGCACATGGACCAAGGCCGCGCCGATGACCCGCTCGAGCTGTGCGCCCAGCAGATGATTGCTCGAGCCCGCGCCCGACGTGGCATAGGCGAGCTTGCCGGACTCGGCCTTGGCGATCTCGATGTACTCCTTGAAGGTCTTTGCCTTGAAACCGGGGTTGACCACCAGGACGCTGGGATTGCGCGAGGCGATCGAGATATGGATGAAGTCGGCCATCGGGTCGAAGTCGGCGCCGCCATAGAGCGTCGGCGAGATCGACAGGCCCGAGATCACCGACATCAGCAGCGTGTAGCCATCGGGCGGCGCCTTGGCGACCAGAGCGGTGCCGACCATGGCGCCCTTGCCGGGCTTGTTGTCGACGATGATGTTCTGGCCGAGCCGCTGCCCGAGATATTCGGCCACCATGCGGGCGATGACGTCGGTGGTGCCGCCGGGCGCGTAGGGCACGACGAGCTTGATGGGCTTGCTCGGCCAGGCTTGGGCCTGGGCAGGCAAGGACACGGCCGCCACTGAGGCGGCGATGAATGTGCGGCGAGGGATCATGGCGTGAGTATACTCGGGCCATGAGCCACTCCGACAAGCTGTTCACTTCGCTGTTCGAACCGCGCCGCATCGCGCTGATCGGCGCCTCCGCCGATGTCACCAAGACGACGTCGCGGCCGCAGCGCTTCCTGCGCAAGCACGGCTTCGCCGGCGAGATCCTGCCGATAAATCCCTCGCGGACCGAAATCCTGGGCGAGAGGGCCTACAAGGACCTCGACGCTGTCGGCGGCGACATCGATCACGCCTACATCCTGTTGAACGGCAAGGCTGCGGTCGATGCGCTGGCGGCGTGCGGCCGGCGCGGCGTGAAGGTGGCCTCGATCCTGGCCGGCGGCTTCGCCGATGCCGGCGCGGCGGGCGCCTCGATGCAGGATGATCTCGCGCGCATCGTGCGCGAGACCGGCGTCCGGCTGGTCGGGCCCAACAGCATCGGCACGGTCAGCACCGATCCGGCGATGGCGCTGACCGCGAACGCGGCCTTCGCGGCCGACAAGCTGCGCGCGGGCACGTGGGGCCTGGTCAGCCAGAGCGGCAGCCTGATCGGTGCGCTGCTGTCGCGCGCCGACGCCCGCGGCATCGGCTTTTCGCGCCTGATCTCGGTCGGCAACGAGGTCGACCTCGCCGTCGGCGAGATCGCCGACATGATGGTCGACGATGCGAAGACCAACGCCATCCTGCTGTTCATGGAGACGCTGCGCGACGGCGAGCGGCTGGCGCGCGCGGCGCGGCGTGCGCATGCCGCCGGCAAGCCCGTGATCGCCTACAAGCTCGGCCGCTCCGACATCGGCCAGGAGCTCGCCAAGTCGCATACCGGCGCCATCGCCGGCTCCGACGCCACCTTCGACGCCTTCTGCCGACGTCATGGCATCGTGCGCGTGTCGATGTTCGAATCGCTGGTCGATGTGCCGGCGCTGCTGGTCGATCGCCCGCCGGCGCGCGGCAAGCGCGTGGCTGTTGCCACGACGACCGGTGGCGGCGCGGCCATGGTGGTCGACAACATGGCGATGGCCGGCCTCGACATCGCCGATCCGCCGCAGGCGCTGGTCGACTGGCTGAAGCCGCTCGGCATCGCGGCGGGCGAGGGCAAGCTGGTCGATCTCACCCTGGCCGGCGCCAAGCCCGAGATCGTCTCCGGCACGATCGAACGCCTGCTGGCCGACGACGCCAACGACGCGGCGATCTTCGTCGTCGGCTCCTCGGCGCAGTTCAATCCCGAGCTCGCCGTCGAGCCGCTGCTGAAGTTCGCCAGGTCGTCGAAACCCTTCGCGGTGGCGCTGACGCCGTCGGCCGAGAAGTCGCTGGCCCTGCTGACCGCGGCCGGCGTGCCGGCGTTCCGTCATCCCGAGTCCTGTGCCGAGGCCATGGCGGCCTGCCTGCTGCGGCCCGTGCCGCAGCCAGTCCCTGCGCTCGCCGAGCCGACGCGCCAGGCGCTCGACGCGCTCGAAGCCGGCCGCGTCAACGGCTTCGACGAGCGGCGCGCCGCCGACTTCTTCGGCGCGCTCGGCGTGCCGCTCGCCAAGGCCCTCGCCATCCCGGACGCCAAGCGCGTCGTCGCCGCCGCGGCGGAGATCGGCACGCCGGTGGTGCTGAAAATCCTGTCGCCCGATATCGCCCACAAGACCGAGGCCGGTGGCGTGGCGCTCGGCCTGCCCGACGGCCAGACGGCGGCTCTCGCCGCGCGCGAGATGGAAAGGCGCGTGAAGGCGCACAGCCCGAACGCCAGGCTGGACGGCTTTCTCATCCAGAAGATGGAGCGCGGCCTCGCCGAGGTGATCCTGGGCTTCCGACGCGATCCACTGGTCGGGCCGACAGTCACGGTCGGCCTGGGCGGCGTGCTGGCGGAGATCTACAAGGACGCCGCGACACGCCTCGCGCCGGTCGACGAGGCCGAGGCGCGGCAGATGATCAACGAGGTAAAAGGGCTCGCCACCATCCGCGGCTATCGCAACCTGCCGCGCGGCGATGTTCCAGCGCTGGCAAGGGCGATCGCCGATTTCTCGACCCTGGCGCACAAGGCTTTTGCCGGCGTGTCGGAGGCGGAGATCAATCCGCTTCTGGTGAAACGTGAAGGCGAAGGTGTCGTTGCAGTCGACGGACTGGTGCTGCTTGAAGCCGACCTGTCATCCTAAGCGTAGCGAAGGACCTTGTCTTGCCGGACCGCGGATCTCCAGGGCCGCTCATGAATCATGAGCGAGCCGGAGGCTCGCGGTCCAGAAGAGCATGAGCGGGCCTGGAGGCCCGCGGTCCGGCAAGCTTGGCCACCGATCAGGCGACGCGTGTCTGCGCCGCCTCGAAGAGCTGGCGAAAGTCGTCCAGCACGAAATACGTGTCCTGCAGCTTGTCGATTTGATAGGGCCGGCGCATGACGCTGGCCGCATCAAAAGGCAGCCGCTCGACGTCGTCACCCGACATCGCGTGCTTCACTTCGGCGGCGGACGAGAGAATGCCCGCACCATAGATCTTGAGGCCCGCAGGCGTGCGGATCAGGCCGAATTCGACGGTGTACCAGTAGAGGCGCGCCAGAAGGTCGATCTTGGCGCCGGCCTCCAACGCGCGCTGGCCGTACATCTGGATGTAGTCGGCGAACACCGGGTTGCTGAGCAGCGGCACGTGGCCAAAGAAATCGTGGAACAGGTCGGGCTCGACCAGATAGTCGATCTCGTCGCGGGTGCGGATCCACACCGTAACCGGAAATCGCCGATGTGCCAGGTGATCGTAGAACACCGCGTCGGGAACGAGGCCCGGCACGCCGACGACGCGCCAGCCGGTCAACTTCTCCAGCCGCGCGTTCACGGTGTCGAAGTCGGGGATGGCGTCGCCGATGCCGAGCGTCTCGAGCCCCTGCACGAACTCGTCGCACGCATGCGCCTTGGCGAGCGCGGTCTGGCGCTCGACCAGCAGGCGCCAGACGGCCTGGTCTTCGTCCGAGTAATCACTGGCGTGCTGCGGCACCGTCCAGTCGGTCGCCATGCCGGCGTAGTTGCCGCGGAGGTTCTCGAGAGGGGCGATGTTCATGTCCTGAATATGGGAAGCAGGGCCGTAGGGAATCCCGGCGAAGTTGGGCTGTCGTAAGGCCCCGAAAGGCGATAATATCCATAAAATTGATCTTATTTAGGGATAATCCCTATGATTGAATTGGATGACATAGACAGACGCATCGTCGCCGCCTTGCAGGCCGAGGGGCGGCTGCCGATCGTCGACCTCGCCCAGCGCGTCGGCCTGTCGCCCACGCCCTGCCAGCGTCGCGTGAAGCGCCTGGAAGAAGAAGGGGTGATCACGCGCTACGCCGCGCTGGTCTCGCCGCCAGCGATAGGGCTCGGCCTGCAGGCGCTGGTTCAGGTGACGCTCGACGATCACTCGGAGAAAATCGTCGAAGCCTTCGAGGCCGAGATCCGTGCACGGCCCGAGGTCGTGGCCTGCTATGCCGTGACCGGCGACATGGATTTCCTGCTGCATGTGCTGACGCCCGACCTCGCGAGCTTCAGCGACTTTGCGCTGAAGGCGCTGCTGCGCATGCCGGGCGTTCGCGGCACGCGCTCGTCCTTCATCATGCAGGCGGTGAAGACCGATCTCGCCTGGGCGCCGATTCCTCAGCCACAAGCCAAGGTGCGTCGTTAGACGCCGTACTCGGGAGATTCCAGCGGAGGAACCGTCTCGGGCTGCGCCGGCGCCGGCACGCTGAAGGCCTTGTTGCGCAACAGGTCTTCCATGATGGCGATGCCCTTCTGGAAATCGCCCCTCTCGCAGTCGATTTCCGCGCCAATGCGCGTGTGGTTGCGTCTGCCGTCCGAGTTGTTGCTGCGGCCGACGCCGTACCGGTCGTAGAAAGAAATGAGCTGGCGGCAGCGCGCCGCCGGGCTGACGGTCGCCTGCGCCAGCTGGGCCGCCACGAGGAGGGCAACGATCTCCATGAGCCCTAGACGGGACCACGATCTGCGAGCAGGCGCAAGTAGAGCGGCCGGTCGATGTTCCCACCGCTCAGCACCAGCGCCACCCGTTTGCCGGCCATGCGGTCGCGTTCCTGCATCAGGGCGGCGAGGGCGGCAGCGCCCGCACCTTCAGTGAGCTGATGCGTGTCCTCGTAGTAGGCGCGCATGGCGGCGGCGATCTCGGCATCGCTCACCTGCACGATGCGATCGGCGCCCTTCCGGATGATGCCGAGCGCTTCGGCGTCGGGCCCGCGCACCGCCATGCCGTCGGCCATGGTGTCGGCGCTGTTGGTCGGCACGACCTTGCCGGCGGCAAACGACAGCGCGTAGGCCGGCGCCTCGGTCGACACCACGCCCACCACCTTGGTCGAAGGACTGAGCGCGTCGCGCATGGCGATCACGCCGCAGATGCCGGAGCCGAGCCCGATCGGCACATAGACGGTGTCGAGCGCCGGCGCGCCGCGGAACAGCTCCAGCGCATAGGTCGCCACGCCGCGCACCAGGTCGCGGTGGAAGGACGGGATCATCGAGAGCCCGCGTTCGCCCGCCAGCCGCAGAGCGACATCGCGGGCGGCGTCGAAGTCGTGGCCGGCCTCGACCAGCTCTGCCCCGAAGGCGCGCATGGCCGCGTTCTTCTCCACCGAGTTGCCCTGCGGCACGACGATGGTGGCGGCGATGCCGACCTTGGCGGCGCCGACGGCGATGCTCTGGCCGTGATTGCCTCTGGTCGCGCTGATGACGCCCTTCAGGTCGGGCTGTGTGCGCTTCAGGCGGTCCATGTAGACCAGCCCACCGCGCACCTTGAAGGCGCCGGTCGGCGTGTGGTTCTCGTGCTTCACCCAGACTTCGCAGCCGGTGCGGCGGGCGAGCAACGGCCATGCATATTGCGCCGTCGGCGGCATGGCCGCGTAGACAACTTGCGCGGCGTCTTCGACTTCGTGCAGAGACAACATGGCGCCACTTTGGGCTAAGATGCCCCGTCTTCCAATTGGTCTTCCAACCGGAGTGTCCGATGCCCGTTCTGCCGCGTTCGCTCGAGATCCAGGGCGAGATTGCCGCCATCCGCCGCGACATCCATGCCCATCCCGAGCTCGCCTATGAGGAGACGCGGACGTCGGACATCGTCGCCGCCAAGCTCGCCGAATGGGGCCTCGAGGTGACGCGCGGACTCGGCAAGACCGGCGTGATCGGAACCCTGCGCAAGGGCAATTCGTTGAGGTCCATCGGCCTTCGCGCCGACATGGATGCGTTGCCGATGGAAGAGGTCAACGATTTCCAGCACCGCTCGCAGAACGCCGGCCGGATGCATGCCTGCGGTCACGACGGCCACACCGCCATGCTGCTGGGCGCGGCCAAGATGCTGAGCGAAAAGCGCGACTTCGAGGGCGCCGTGCACTTCATCTTCCAGCCGGCCGAGGAAGGCGGCGGCGGCGCGCGCGAGATGATCAAGGATGGGTTGTTCGAGAAGTTTCCGTGCGACGCGGTCTTCGCCATCCACAACAAGCCCGGCGTGCCGCTCGGCCATATCGTCACCAAGCCCGGTCCGTTGCTGGCGGCAGCCGACCGCTGGGACATCCGCATCGCCGGCAAGGGCGGCCATGCCGCCCATCCGCATCTTGCCGTCGATCCCCTGGTGGTCGGCGCCAACGTCGTGCTGGCGCTGCAGACCATCGTTGCCCGCAACATCGATCCGCTCGACGCCACCGTGGTCACGGTCGGCTTCTTCAAGGCGGGCTCGGCCTACAACGTGATCCCGGCCGACGTGCATATCGGCGGCACCACGCGCACCACGACGCCGGCCAACCGCGAGCTGGTGAAGCGCCGCATCGACGAGATCTGCCGCGGCGCCGAGCAGATGCACGGCGTCAAGATCGAGGTCGAGCACCGGCCGGGCTATCCGCCGACCGTGAACAACGACGAGCGCGTGCGCTTCGCCCTCGACGTGGCGGCGGGCGTCTGCGGCGATCACGCCGTGAGCGACAAGGTCCGCCCCAGCATGGGCGCGGAGGACTTCTCCTACATGCTGGAGAAGGTGCCGGGCGCCATGGTGATGCTGGGCAACGGCGGCGGTCCGGAGGCCGTCAGCCTGCACAACCCGCGCTACGACTTCAACGACATGGCGATCCCGTTCGGCGTCAGCTTCTTCGTGCGTACCGTCGAGCGCTTCCTCGAGCCGCGGGCGTAACTGGCATGTCTGTCATCCCGAGCGTAGCGCGGACCGCGGGCCTCTGGCCCGCTCATGAGTCATGAGGCGGGCGAGACGCCCGCGGTCCGCGCTTCGCTCAGGGTGACAGAGCGCGCTGCATGGAATTCTTCCGCGTCTACGGTCGGGTCATCGGTCTGCTGCGTGCCGAGCGCAAGCTCGCGATCACCCTGGCCCTGGCCAACGTCGCGGTGGCGGCGCTGCAGTTCTACGAGCCGGTGCTGTTCGGCAGGGTCGTCGACCTTCTGAGCTCGGCGCGCGACAAGCCGGTCGATGTGCTGTGGAGCGAGGCGCGCCAACTCCTGGTCCTGTGGGCGGCAGTGGGCCTGGGCGGCATCCTGGCCAACATCGTCGTCTCGCTGCAGGCCGACCGCATGGCCCATCGCCGGCGATTGGGCGCGATGGCGACCTTCTTCGAGCACGTGCTGGTCCTGCCCTTCGCCTTCCATCACGCCCAGCATTCCGGGCGGCTGCTGAAGGTCATGCTGACGGGCGTCGACCATCTGTTCGGCATCTGGCTCTCGTTCTTCCGCGAGAATCTCGCGACCTTCGTGGCACTCTTCATCATGCTGCCGCTCAGCCTGTTCATGAACTGGCGGTTGGGCCTGCTGCTGATCGTGCTGATCCTGTTCTTCGCCATCGCCAATGCCTGGGTGGTGGGCCGCACCGACCGCTTGCAGCAGCAGGTCGAGGACCGCCACAGCGAGCTCGCCAGCCGGGCGGGCGATGCGCTGGGCAACATCCATCTCATCCAGAGCTTCGTGCGCCTGCGCGCCGAGACCGGCGAGCTCAATCGCATCATCCGCGAGACGCTGGCGGCGCAATATCCGGTGCTGAACTGGTGGGCGCTGCTCTCGGTGCTGACCCGCGCCGCGTCGACGATCACGGTCATCCTGATCTTCGTGCTGGGCACCTGGCTCTACACGCGGGGCGAGGCGAGCGTCGGCGAGATCGTGAGCTTCATGGGCTTCGCCACCCTGCTGATCAGCCGCATGGACCAGGCTTCGGGCTTCGTCAGCCGCATCTTCTTCCAGATGCCGGCGCTGGCCGACTTCTTCCGCGTGCTCGATTCGCAGTCGACCGTACCCGACAACCCGCACGGCAGGGACATCGGCCGCGCCCGGGGCGACGTCGAGTTCGACGACATCAACTTCTCCTACGACGGCAAGCGGCCGGCGCTGGTGCATTTCTCGCTGAAAGTGCCGGCAGGCACCACCGTCGCCTTCGTCGGCCCCACCGGCGCGGGCAAGAGCACGGCCTTGTCGCTGCTGCATCGCATGTGGGACGCCCAGTCCGGCGTCATCCGCATCGACGGCATCGACCACCGCGACATCAAGCTGGAATCGCTGCGCCGCAACATCGGCGTGGTGTTCCAGGACAGCACGATGTTCTACCGCACGATCGCCGACAATTTGCGCATCGGCAAACCGGACGCCACCCAGGCCGAGCTCGAGGAGGCGGCGAAGCTCGCCGAGGCGCACGATTTCATCATGCGCCAGCCTGATGGCTACGACACCATGGTGGGCGAGCGCGGGACGACGCTGTCGGGCGGCGAGCGCCAGCGGCTGGCCATCGCCCGCGCCTTGCTCAAGAACCCGCCGATCCTGATCCTCGACGAGGCGACCAGCGCGCTCGATTCGGTGACTGAGGCGCGCATCCAGAAGGCGCTCAAGACGCTGATGGCGGGCCGCACCACCTTCATCATCGCCCATCGCCTCTCGACCATCCGCGACGCCGACCTGGTCGTGGTGTTCGAGCATGGCCGCGTGGTCGAGCAGGGCAGCTACCGGGAGCTGATCGGTCGGGGCGGCGCCTTCGCCCGCCTCGTGGCGACCCAGCAGGCCGGCATCGAGGCCACCTGAGGCGGGTCAATCCGCCTTTTGCATCCGTGGTCCATACAAGTAATGATCGGACATGGCGGAACCCAAGCCGCGCCTTTATCACGCGCTGTCCTCCTACTATTCGATGATCGCGCGCCTCGCGCTCATCGAAGGCGGGATCGCCTACGAGCCGGTCGTGGTCGATATTCACCTCAGGATGGTCCAGCAGCGGCCGGACTATGTGCGGCTCAATCCCAACATGACCGTGCCGACGTTGGTGCTGCCGGACCGCGTTCTCGACCAGAGCCGGGACATCGCCGAGTATGCGCTGGGCGTCAGCGAAGCGACCATCGATGGCGACACGAAGGCCTGGCTCGACCTTCATTACGGCTATCCGATCGAGGAACTGACTTTCGGCGGGCTTCTGGCCCGCAATCCCCTGGCCCGGATCATGATTCCCAGGCGGCTCGAGTCCATCCATCGCCGCCTCCTCGAGCGTGCCGCTCAGACCCCCGACCTTGCCAAGATCTATGAGGAGCGCGCCGCGGTCTTTGCCGAGCGCGTCCGCGCCTTCGATCCTGCCGCTGTCGTGCAGCTGGCACAGAAGCGTCGCGCCGAGGCGATCGGTTTCATGGATCGGCTGGAGCAGGCGCTTCACGATGGTCGCGGCGTGATCGTGCCGCCTGCCTATGGCGCCGCCGACGTGGTCTGGACGGTGTTCCTCGCCCGCATGGAATTTGTCGGCCTGGGCGCCGAGCTCCAGAAACGGCCGGCGCTTGGCCGCTACTGGCGTGCCATGCAGGCCCGCCCGAGCTTCGTCCCGGCAGACATCTGGACGAAAGTGCACGTCTTTCGCCTGATCGGAGGGATGCTGGGCATCGGCTAAGCCAGGGTACCGGCTGGCATAGAATCTGCCTGATATCCCCTTGGCGGACGTGTTTTGTCCGCCTAAGAGTCGCCGGACGGGGAAGCAGAGGGGCAGAAGACATGAGCAAATTCGCCAAATGGCTGGGCGGCGCGGTCGCCGCGCTGGCGCTGGGCAGCATGCCCGCCAATGCGCAGACGCCGATCAAGTTCACCCTGGACTGGGTTTTCCAGGGGCCGACCTCGCCGTTCCTGGTGGCGCTGGAGAAGGGCTACTACAAGGCCGAAGGCCTCGACGTCACGATGGATCCGGGCCAGGGCTCGGCCGGCGCCGTGCAGCGCGTCGCCACCGGCGCCTACCAGATCGGCTTCGCCGACGTGAACTCGACCATCGAATACAACGCCAAGAACCCGGGCAAGGAAGTGCTCTGCGTGTTCATGGCCTACGACTTCGCGCCGTTCGGCGTCTATGCCCTGAAGAAGAGCGGCATCAAGGCGCCCAAGGACCTCGAAGGTAAGAAGCTCGGCGCGCCGGTGTTCGACGCGAGCTTCCGGCTGTTCCCGGCCTTCGCCAAGCTGAACGGCATCACCAAGTGGGAGCACGTCAACCTGACCCCGCAGCTGCGCGAGCAGAGCCTGGTGCAAGGCTCCGTCGACTTCATCTCGGGGCACTATTTCTCGTCGATGCTCGACCTCAAGGCGCGCGGGGTGAAGTTCGACGACATCGTCGCCATGCGCTACGTCGACTTCGGCATGGACGTCTACGGCAACGGCATCGTGGTCTCGCCGGAGATCGCGGGCAACGAGAAGGCCGTGAAGGGCTTCATCAACGCCACGCTCAAGGGCTGGCGGGACGTCATCGCCGACAACAAGCTCGGCATCGCCGCCGCCAAGAAGCGCGATCCCCTGATCGACGAGGCGCTGGAGCTGGAGCGCCTGCAGATCTCGTTGCAGACCAATATCCTGACGCCTTACGTGAAGGCCAACGGCATGGGCGACGTCCAGCCCGAGCGTTTCGCCAAGTCGGTCAAGCTGGTGTCGGAGGCCTTCGGCCTGCCGGCCGCGCCGCCGGTCGACAAGGTCTTCACCAACAAGTACCTGCCGCCCAAGGCGGACCGCATGGTCGTGAAGTGAGGCTTCAAGGCACCGTCATCCCGACCGGAGCCGAGCGTAGCGAGGCGTAGTGGAGGGACCTTTTCTGCTGCCGCATCGACAAAACAGGTCCCTCGACTACGCCGCCCTTCGGGCGGCTTCGCTCGGGATGACGGGCTGTTGATGGCCTTCGTCGATCTCAAAGGCGTCAGTCTCACCTATCGCCTGGGCAAGGAAACGACGCTCGCCCTTGCCGATGCCACGCTCGGCATCGACAAGGGCGAGTTCATTGCCGTGGTCGGGCCGTCGGGCTGCGGCAAGTCCACCATCATGAAGCTGGTCACCGGCCTCCTGCCCGCCTCGTCTGGCGAGGTGCGGGTGGCGGGCGAGAAGGTCACCGGGCCGATCAAGGGCGTCGGCATGGCCTTCCAGAACCCGACGCTGATGCCCTGGCGCACCACCATGGACAACATCCTGCTGCCCATGGAAGTGGTCGAGCCGCACAAGCGCCGCTTCCGCAAGCACCGCGCCGAGTACGAAGAACGGGCGATGAAGCTCCTGAACACGGTGGGCCTCGCCGACTTCGCGCGCCGCTATCCCTGGCAGCTGTCGGGCGGCATGCAGCAGCGCTCCAACCTCTGCCGCGCCCTGATCCACGAGCCCGAGCTCCTGATGCTCGACGAGCCGTTCGGCGCGCTGGACGCCTTCACCCGCGAGGAGCTGTGGGGCGTCATGCAGGCGCTGTGGCTGGAAAAGCGCTTCACCGGCGTGCTGGTGACGCACGACCTGCGCGAGGCGGTCTATCTCGCCGACACCGTCTACGTCATGAGCAAGCGGCCGGGCCGCATCGTGCTCACCCGCAGGATCGACATCCCGCGGCCGCGCTCGCTCGCCACGACCTTCGAGCCGCACTTCGTGGATCTCGTGCACGAGCTGCGCGACCGCATCTCGCAGGAGCACGCATGACTGACGTCCGGCGCGAGGCCCTGCGGATCGCCATGCCGTGGCTGGCGACGGCCATCTTGCTGATCGTCTGGGAAGTGGCCTGCATCGTCTTCGACATTCCCGAGATCCTGCTGCCCAAGCCGACCAAGATCTTCTCGGTGTTCGTGGCCCGCTTCGACATCCTGATGGCCTATTGCTGGGACACGCTGTGGACGACGGTCGTGGGCTTCCTGCTGGCGATCGCGGGCGGCCTGCTGCTCGGCCTGGCGATCGGCGCCTCGCCGTTCATCTATTCCGGACTCTATCCGCTGCTGATCGCCTTCAACGCCATCCCCAAGGTGGCGCTGGTGCCGATCCTGATGATCTGGGTGGGCGTGGGCGCACTGCCGGCGGTCATCACCGCCTTCGTCATCAGCTTCTTCCCCATCGTCGTGAACGTCGCCACGGGCCTCGCCACCATCGAGCCCGAGATGCGCGACGTGCTCAGAAGCCTCGGCGCCACGCGCACCGAGATCCTCACCAAGGTCGGCATCCCGCGCGCCATGCCCTATCTCTTCGCGAGCCTGAAGGTGGCGATCACCTTGGCCTTCATCGGCTCGGTGATCTCGGAGACTGTCGGCGGCAACAACGGCATCGGTTTCCTGATGCTGTCGGCCGGCGCGCGCAACGATGCGCCGACGACCTTCGCCGGCCTGTTCGCCATCGCCATCATGGGCGTGCTGATGTACGCGATCTGCGCCCTGGTCGAGAAGCGCATGACGCGCTGGGCGTTCAGGGGCGAGATCGTGGGCTGATGAGCGGAGACCCTGCGGGTCAGGGTCTCCGCTCGAAAGCAGAAAGTTACCGCTGCTGGCAGTACGAGGCCGGCAGGTTCTGCTGAGCCATGGCCCTCACGCAGTCCTCATAGCTCGCGTAGGTCTGGTAGCCGGTCGTCTGGACCTGCGCGGTATTCTGATGGCGCACGTCGGCGGCCGGGTCGATCGCCGTCGCACCGAGAGTGAGCGCGCCGGCACCAATGGCAATAAGAAAGAACAGCGGCATGTGATCCTCCTTTCCACTGTGCCGCAAATCAACGCCGGTAGCTGATGGGGGTGCCTGCGGCAACGTGTGGCAAAGCTGGGATTGCGACGTCACGACCGCGCAACCGCGGCGGCCGACAGGCGTTGCGCGCGGTCCGGAAGAGTCTAGAGCACAGCTTCGGCGACGACGCGCAGGGACTCGACGGTAGCGTCGCTCAGCAGCATCGAGCCGACCTCGTGGCTCTTGCCGGCTTCCTTCCAAGCCTGCAGGCGGTCCTTGATGCGCTCCGGGCTGCCGACCAGGGAAACCTCGTCGACGAGTGCGTCCGGCACGGCCGCGATCGCCTCCGCGCGCCGGCCGCCCAGGAAGGCATCCTGGATCTTCACCGCGGCGTCCTCGTAGCCAAGCTGCCTGGTGACGTCGTTATAAAAGTTCTTCGACCGCGCGCCCATGCCGCCGATGTAGAGCGCGAGCTCCGGCTTCAGCGCGTCGCGACAAGCCTGCAGGTCGGGGCCCATGGCGATGCGGACGTAAGGGGCGACATCGAAGTCGGCGAGGGTCCGACCGGGGCGTCCTTTGGCGATGCCGGCGCGCAGCGGGTCGGTAACCATCTTCGTCTTCTCCGGCGACATGAAGATCGGCAGCACGCCGTCCGCCACCTCGCCTGCCGTGCGCAGTCCGATCGGTGTGATCGAGGCGGCATAGATCGGCATGCCGGGATCGCCGTGCAGGATGCTCTTCAGCGGTTTGCCCAGGCCCGTGGCGCCGGGGCCCGTGTAGGGGATCTGGTAGAGCTCGCCCTGATGCTGGAGGGCGGCCTCGCGCTTCAGGATCTTGCGCAGGATTTCTATGTACTCGCGCGTGCGCGCCATCGGCTTGCCGAACGGCACGCCGTGCCAACCTTCGACGACCTGCGGCCCCGAGGCGCCGATGCCCAGCAGGAAGCGGTTGTTCGACAGCGCCTGCAAGGTGAGCGCCGTCATGGCGGTGCAGGCGGGCGTGCGCGCCTGCATCTGCATGATGCCGGTGCCGGCCCTGATGCGGGTCGTGCGGGCGAGGATCCAGGCCGTCGGCGTGACGGCATCGGTGCCGTAAGCCTCGCCGCTCCACACCGAATCATAACCCAGCCGCTCGGCCTCCAGCACCTCGGCGAGCGCCAGGTCGTGGCCGTGATAGCGCAGAAGCATTCCGAGCCGCATGGCTACCCCCTGCGCAAGCCAGCCAGCAGCGGCATCGCCTCGGCGGCGAAGCGCTCGATCTGCTGGTCGCGCTCCTCGTAGGGGCCGACGAAGTCGAGGATGAGGTGGCGCACACCGGCCTGCTGGAACTTGAAGATCGTCTCGACCACGTCCTGCGGCGTCCCCAGCGCACAGTAACGCTGCGCGGCCTTGCGGAAGTCCATGGCGTAACGCTGGCTGAGCGACACCGTCGCCGCATCGAGGGCCTTTTCGTAGGTATCGTCGATGCGCGTGAACAGCAGGTGAGCGGTGCCGAAGCCGCGATCGAAGGTGCGGCCGGCTTCGCTGGCCGCCGTCGCGATCTTTTCGAGGCCCTGGCGGTACATGTCGGCTGTCACGACATAGGACATCCAGCCGTCGGTCATGCGTCCGATGCGCCGCAATGCCGGATCGGCGCGGCCGCCGCACCAGATCGGCGGGCCGCCCGGCTGGCGCGGCGGCGGCTGCATTTTCACGCCTTCGAAATTGAAGAACTTGCCGGCATGCGAGACCGGCTCGCCGGTCCACAGCTTGCGCATGACCGTGAGGCTCTCGCTCAGCCTGGCGCCGCGCTCGTTGAGGGGCACGCCGCAGGCCTCGTACTCCTTGGGGAACTCGCCGCCGACACCGACGCCGAACACGAAGCGGCCCTCGGTCAGATGATCGAGGGTCGAGACCTGCTTGGCCACCGGCGTCGGATGGCGCAAGGGCAGCAGGTAGACGTCCGTGCCGAAGATCAGGCGCCGGCTGACCACGGCGGCCTGGGCGAGCTGCATCAGCGGGTCGAAGATCGCAATGGTGAAGGCGACGTGATCGCCGACCCACATCGAATCGTAGCCGCAACGGTCGACCAGGCCGACCAGATCGGCCATCTCGTCGATGGTCGGCAGCCATGGACCCTCGGCAGGTTCCGTGCGCCGATGGAGGGTTTGCACGCCGATGCTGAGGTGGTCGTCCAGGGGAAGGTCCATGGCGCCTCACTGAAAGGGTGTCATCCCGAGCGCAGCGAGGGACCCTTGGGGACCAGGAAAGGTCCCTCGCTGCGCTCGGGATGACAGCGGGGACCTTAGTCTACTGCGACTGCTCGAAGAAGCTCTCGGCATCGTCGATTTCCACCAGCCGGCCCTTGCGGATTTCCAGGAAGCGGTTGGCGACGCTGCGGGTGAAGTAGCGGTCGTGGCTGACGAACAGGCACGACACGTCGCTCTGGTCGAGTTCGGCCTCGAGCGCTTCCTGGCCCTCGATGTCGAGATGGTTGGTCGGCTCGTCCAGCAGGTACATGTTGGGCCGCAGCAGCTTCATCTTGAGGAACACCAGGCGGGCGCGTTCGCCGTGGCTCAGGATATCGATCGGTTCGCCGATCTTGCGGAACGGGAAGCCCGCCCCGGCGAGCTGGCGGATCGCGTCCTTCTCGTTGATCCCCGGCGCCTCGAGCACGTAGTCGAGGATCGACGTCATGAGCGGCAGGTCGCGCATGGTCTGGTCGAAATAGACCAGCCGGCAGGCCGGGTTGAAGCGCACCGGCGATAGGCTGTCGTAGTGCTCGAGCTCGGGATCGAAGGCGCGGACCAGCGCCGACAAGAGCGTCGACTTGCCGGCGCCGTTGACGCCCAGCAGCGCGATGCGGTCGCCGGCAGCGATGGCCAGGCGATCGATGGCTAGAAGCTTGCGCTCGCTGCCCGGCGCCAGGACGTCGAGGCCGGCGATGCGCAGCGCCACCTTGGCGTCGATGTCGCCGTCCGCCAGTTCGAGCCGCCGCTCGCGCGCGACATAGGCCTGGGTGCGATCTTTCTCGATGCGGGCGATGCGCGTCTCGAGGGCAGCCTTGCGCTTGTTGAGGTCGGGGTTCTTGACGGCCCAGACCTTGTAGCGCGCCGCGGCCTGCTCCAGCCGGCGGATCTCCTTTTCCTCGAACTGGGAACGTGCCGCTGCGGCCGCGTCGCGGCGCAGCAGCTCCTCGCGGGCCAGGGCGAAGCTGGTCTTGAAGGCGTGCATGCCGTCGCTGCGCAGGAAGAGCGTACGGTCGGTCACGCGGTTCAGGAACTCGCGGTCGTGGCTCACGATCAGCATGGGCACGTGGAAGTCGACGGTGAGCCAGCGCTCCAGCGTGTTGATGTTGGCGAGGTCGAGATGGTTGGTCGGCTCGTCGAGGATCAGGATGTCCGGCTCCTCGAGCCGCGCCGCCGCCGCGATCAGCAGCAGGCGCTGCCAGCCGCCCGACAGCGTGCCGAACGGCTTGTCGAGGATCTCCGGCTCGACGCCGATCTCGTCCAGCAGCACGTCGATGCGCCACCAGTCGTCGTCCAGGCCGACCTTGACGAGCGAGCGCTGCAGCACGTTGCGCACCGGCAGTTCGGCCAGGCCCGGCGGCACGTCCTGCGGCACGCTGCCGGTGCGGAGCCCACGCGAGCGGATCACCTTGCCGCCGTTCAGCTCGAGCTCGCCGCTGAGGCACTTCAGCAGGGTCGACTTGCCGGTACCGTTCTCGCCGACCAGGGCGGTGCGCGCCCCGTCGAGCAGGAAGGTGATGCCGCGGAACACCGCGGCCGAGCCGTAGAAGAAGGAGGCCCGCTCCATACCGAGCACGGCCTGACGCGTCGCCATGGTCGATCTCCATCACGAAGAGCGATCGCGTGTCAAATCCTCGTCACCTGGATACCGTTTGGCTGACGCAATCGCGACCGCAAAGGTAGCCACGACCATCAGGCCGGTGACGACGATCATTGTCACCGACAGCGAAACGACGGTCAGCACGGCGCTCGCGAAGATGACGCCTACTGCGTTTGCGGTGCGCAGCAGGGCAAACACCTCCGGTCGTCGCTGTGGCGGTGCAAGCGTGTCGAGGATGAGCGAGTAATACGTCGCCAAGGGGGCCAGAACCGACCCTATGAGGACCGTTGCGACAACGGTCGCGGCAACCGACAAGTTGAGCGCCGCGAGAGCCGATCCCATCGTCATGAGAAGGAGTTGGGCCAGCACGGCCCTTCGCGTTGCCATGCGGTTCCGCACGCTGACCCATATGCCGCCTGCGACCGAGGCCAGGCACAGGGGAACCGTGAACACGATTGCCAGGGTCGGTTCGTAGCCGAAGTTCAAAGCCAGCGCGACGGCGCCGATCTCGATGGCCGCAACGGCGGCACCTCCTGCCGCGGCGCAGGTGAGCCATAGCAGGATGGGAGGGCTGAGAACCGAGCTCCTGGCGCCGCGCACGCCGTCGATGTGGGTTGAGCCCGTGTTCGGGACCAGCAATGCCGGAACAGCGCCTACGGCTGCGAGCACAAACACGGCAAGAGCCGGCGAGACGGAGCCCAGGCCCGAAGCCGCCACTGGAGCCAACACAAAGGTCGCCTCGTTGAGCGTGGCCGCGATACCGAGGGTGCGTGGCAAGCGGGAAGAAGGCGCCAAGTGGTTGAGCACGGCGCGCAGATAGCCGGAGGCAGCGCCGTTGACCAATCCAGCAGCCGCGGCAAGCACGATGAGCCAGCTAAACGACACGTCATTTGCTGCGCATATTGCAATCGAAAACAGGGCCAACGTGCGCATCGCCACCAACAGCCTCAGGAACATTGCCAAAGGCAGGCCCTTGCCGAGGCGGGCAATCGGGATGGCGCCGCCCACCTGGGCGATCGTCATTGCGAGCATCATGGCGGCGCCGCCGCTGCTGTCGTTCGTCAGGCTCAAGGCGACGAGCGAGAATGCGACGGGCCCTGCCGCCTGTGGCACGCCCAGGGTGCCGGACGAGATGAACCAGCGAAGCAGCGGCCATCGGTTCGTCGGCCCGTCGGGTGACGGGAAGTTGGTCAATGCAATCGCCCCGCGTCAGGGCGAGACCAGTACGCCATCCTGGGCGACAATGCGACCGGCTTTGACGACGAGCTTGCGCCTTGGCCGGGTGGCCACCGCCTCGGCGAGCGAGCCCGCCTCGACGACAACGAAGTCGGCCGGGCCGCCAGTGACGACGCCGTAGCCCTCGATGCCCAGCACCTCCGCGGCCGACCTGGTCACCATGTCGAAGGCCAGCGCCAGTTCCTCGTCGTGCCGGAAGTTGGCGCGATAGCCGATCATCATGGCGCGTTCGAGCATGTCGCCGTTGCCGAAGGGCGACCAGGCATCGCGGATGTTGTCGGAGCCGCCGAATACTTTTACGCCATGCTCACGCAGGAGTTTCAGGGGAGGGATGGTGGCGCCGCCCGGGCCGTGGCTCATGATCGCCACGCCGGTCTCGGCCAGAAGGTCGGCCGTCCGCGCGGCCGACACGGTCGGCACCGAACCCAGGGCAAAGGCATGGCTGATCGCGACCTTGCCTTGCAGGCCCGCTGCCTTGGTGCGGCGGGCGATTGCCTCGATCTGGGCCAGACCGCCCTCGCCGCCGTCATGCAGATGGATGTCGATGCCGGCGCCGCGCTGCTCGGCGATGGCGAAGATCGGATCGAGATGGCCGTCGAGATCGCCGTCGATGCCGACCGGATCGAGGCCGCCCACAAGATCGGCGCCTTCGGCCATGGCCGCCGCCAAAAGGTCGGCCGTGCCCGGCGAGCGCAAGATGCCGCTTTGCGGGAAGGCCACGATCTGGATGGTGACGAGGCCTGCGAAGCGCTCGCGCACCTTCAGGATCTCGCGCAGGTTCCTGAGGCCGAGCTGATTGTCGATGTCGACGTGGCTGCGCATGTGCAGCGTGCCGCTGGCCATGACCTGACGGACCAGGTTGGCGCCGGTTTCCGATTCGGGAACGGTGCGTGCCGCGCGTACCTTGCGTTCGGCCTCGATGCGATCGGCGACCTGGTTGCCGGTCGCCTGGTTGGGCACCCAGGGCAGGCCGAGCAGCGTCTTGTCGAGATGGATGTGGCCGTCGACCAGCGGCGGCAGGACGAGCGCGCCTTTGAGGTCGAGGTGGCCCTCGAGGGCGCCGGTGCCCGAGGCCGGGAGGAGGGCGGCGATCCGCCCTCCCGAGACCTCGATGTCGTGTCTGCTGCCGTCGGGCAGCGTGGCGTTGGCGAGCCGCACGCCGTTACTTGTCGGCGATGGCGCCCGCTTCCTTGCGGGTCTGGGCGACCGCGGTGCGCGCGGCCATGGCCATCAGGCCGGAATCGTTGGCGATGGTGACGAACTGGAAGCCCATGCCGATCGCCCGGGCGGCGTAGCTCGCCGTGCCGTTGTGGATGCCGGCGAACAGGCCGCGCTTCTTCACGGCGGTGACGAGCTTCTCGTAGATTTTCAGGACCTGCGGCTCCTCGCGATCGAGCTTGGGCACCAGGCCGAGCGACAGGCCGAGGTCGCTCGGACCGACATAGATGCCGCTGATGCCCGGCACCTCGCAGATGGCGTCGATGTTGTCGATCGCCTCCTGGGTCTCGATCATCGGGATGATCAGGACCTCGTCGTTGGCCGTCGCCTGGTAGGGCGTCGCCGAGCCGTAGGCGCCGGCGCGGATCGGGCCGTTGCTGCGCTTGCCCTTGGGCGGATAGAGCGCATAGGAGACCAGCGCCTTGGCCTCGGCCACGTTGTTGACCATCGGGCAGATCACGCCCCAGGCGCCGCCGTCCAGGACCTTGCCGACGATGCCGGGCTCGTTCCACGGCACGCGCACCAGCGGCGTCACCGGATGCTTGTCCATCGCCTGGAAGCAGGCGACCATCGAATGGTAGTCCTGCACACCGTGCTGCATGTCGACGGTGACGCTGTCCCAGCCGCATTGCGCCATGGTCTCGGCCGAAAAGCCGCTGGGGATGGCGAGCCATGCGTTGACGCAGGCCCTACCCTCTTTGAGGCGCTTTCTCAGCATGTTCGACGAGTTCATGACGGCGTTTCCTCTTTCATGCGGGAGCGAAGACGGCCGTGATCATAGGCAGGCCGGGGCCGTGGGGCCATGCCGTCCTGTCGCAGAGCGGGTCAGCCCTTCACGGCCCCAGCCGACAGGCCCTCGACGATGTACTTCTGCAGCAGCGCGACCAGGATCACCGTGGGCGCCAGCGCCAGCAGGCAGATCGCCATCATCAAATTGAAGAAGACGTGCACGTCGCCGACCAGGCTCGCGATCACCACCGGCAGGGTCATGAAGTTCGGCCGCGCGTTCAGGATCAGCGGGATCAGGAGCTCGTGCCAGGAGATGATGAACATGATGACGCCGCAGGCCGCCAGCGCCGGCGTCGCGAGCGGCAGGACGATGCGCACGAAGGCGCTGAAGCGCGTGCAGCCATCGATGCGGGCGGCCTCTTCGAGCTCGCTGGGGATGGTGTCGAAGTAGGGCGCCAGGATCAGGATGGCATAGGGCAGAAGGAAGCCGGTCTCGGCGATGATGACGCCGCTCAGCGAATTGAGCTGCCCGACGGACCGCATGACCACATAAAGTGGGATCATCAGCACGATCACCGGCACGAAACGTGCCACGATGTTGGCCTGCAGCAGGAACAGCGTCCATCGGTAGCGCTGGCGGGCGATGGTGTAGGCCGACAACGCGCCGAACAGCAGGGTCAGCGCCGTCACCGAGATCGCCACGATCGCCGAGTTGGCGAAGGCGACGTAGAAGTTCTTGATGTTGTCGGGCAGGTAGGTGACCTGCTCGAAGATGCGGCCCTTCTGCTCGCCCTTGCTCAGGATGACCAGGAAGTTGTCGAGCGTGACTTCCAGCGGCAGCACGCGGCGGGTGTCGGCCTGCAGCGCCTTCTCCGACTGGATGCTGCCGATGAACACCGCCACCACGGGCAGCAGGATGAACACGATCACCATCAGGTTGGCGACGTGCAGCATCAGGCGGGTGGTCGGCGTCTTCCTGAACATCAGAGCGTCACCCGGCGGTAGATCAGGCGCAGGTAGACCAGCGCGATCGCCGCGATCATCACGGTCAGGATGAAGGCCGAGGCCGAGCCCATGCCGAAGTTGTTGGGCGGCGCGAAGGTGATCTTGTAGCTGTACCAGGCGGCCACCCAGGTGGCGTCGCCCGGCCCGCCCTGGGTGATGGCTAGAATCTCCTCGAACACGGCGAAGGCGAAGGCCGTGCGCAGGATCAGGATGATGGCGATGATCTGCTGCAGCATCGGCCAGGTGATCTTGGTGAAGCGATGCCAGGCGTTGGCGCCGTCGATCGCCGCCTGCTCGTAGAGCTCGCGCGGGATGCCCTGCAGGGCGGCATGCACCAGGATGATGGCGAAGGGCAGGGTGCGCCAGATGTAGGGCACCGTGACCGCGTAGAGCGCGGTGTCGGGATTGCCGGCCCAGTTCACCGGATCGCTGATCAGGCCCAGCGAGAACAGGATGCGGTTCAGGAAGCCGAACTGGAAGCTGTAGAGGAACGACCAGATCAGGCCGTTGCAGATCGGCGGGATCGCATAGGGCAGCAGGATCAGGAAGCGCGTGATGCGCGACGTCCGGATGCTGGTCTGGTTGATCAGGAGCGCGATCGCCACCGCCAGCACGACCTCGCTGCCGACGGTGATGACGGTGAAGATCAGCGTGTTCTTGATGGCGATCCAGAACAGCGGATCTTCGAGCACGCGGCCGTAGTTCTCCCAGCCGGTGAAGGCGAACTCGCCGCGGCGGAGCTGCGCCAGGCCGACGCGATGGACCGAAAGATAGAGCGCGTAGCCGACCGGATAGGCCAGCACCAGGCCGAGGCAGATCAGCGTCGGCAGGTTCATGACCAGCGCAAAGCGGCCGGCCGACATCTCGCGCTTGAACCACGGCAGGCGAACGCGTGCCGTGGTCAGTTCCTGGGTTTGCGTGGCCAGGGCGTCAGACCTTGCGCTTGGCGTCGGCGATGCCCTTGATCAGGTTGTCGCAGCAGGCATCGGCGGTGATCTGTCCGGTCAGGCACTTCTGGACCTCGATGTTGAGCTGGTCGGTCCACGGGAAGTGCCACGGCTGATAGACCGACGAGCAGACCTCGCCGATGTAGGCTGCCTTGTCCCAGATCTTGAGGATCTCGGGCACGTCGCCCCACGGCGCCCAGCCCTGCTTCACCGCATCGCTGTTCATCACCGAGGTGTAGCCCGAGCCCAGCATGGCATCCTTGGCGAGGCTGACGGCCTGGGTGTAGTTGCCGTCCTTGGTCTTGCCGCCGAGATACTGCAGCAGCTTCCAGCCCCACTCCTTGTGGCGCGTCGCCGTCGTCAGGAAGTAGACATGGGTGACGCCGATCGTCTTGCCCTCGCCGGGCGAGCCCAACACCTTGACCTTGCCGGCGATCGGCGACTGCGCCGGATCGTTGCAGACGTTGAGGCCGTAGTGATGGTTCGGGCCGCGATAGAGGTTCTTGCCGGCGCCGAACGCCTTGGCCGAGGTCGTGAATTGGACCTTGAGCGATTCGGGGTCGGAGATATCGAGGCCCTTCTCGAAGGTGTTGGCCCACCATTTCAGGGTCTCGCGGGCGATCGAGCCCGGTCCGAGCTGGTGGTTGCCCTGCTTGTCGAAGAAGGTGCCGCCCTTGTTCCAGGTCATCTGGTACCAGGTGCCCGGCAGCTGCTCGAGGCCGACGCCCGCCACCCACAGCACGGGATAGCGCGACACGCCGTCCTTCTTGGCCTTGAGGCAGTGCTCGATGAACTCGTCATAGGTCGAGAAGGGCTTGTCGATCTTCAGCTTCTCCAGCATGTCGGCGTAGTAGTTCCACACCCACACCGCGGAGAAGTAGGGCAGGCCCATGGTCTTGCCGCCGACCGTCGCCACCTGCTTGGTGAAGGGCGTGAAATCCTTGATGTAATCGGCCGCACCCGGCAGGCCGTCGATCGGCTCGACCAGGCCCTGGCTGACGAAGTTCGGGAAGGAGAAGGGCGAGGATTGCGAGACGTCGATCTTCTCGCCCGCCGCGAACATGGTGGTGAGCTTGGTCGGATGATCGTTGAACGAGGAGATGGTCGAGTCGACCTTCACGCCCCAGTCGGTTTCGAACTGCTTGGCGATGCGCGTGTAGATGTCGCCGTATGTCCAGACAACGAAGTTGAGGCGATCGACCTTGCTCTTGGGCGGCACGCTCCAGGGTCCGCTCTGCTGGCCGAAGGCGGCGCCGGACATTCCAGCCATCCCGAGGCCAGCCGCACCGGCCAGCACACGACGCCGGCTGAGTTCCCATTTACGGATCAGATCGTCGGTCATGTCGTGTCCCCCGATTATGTGTTGTTCGATGATGAAACCCTATCACCGCACCACGGGCGGATGTAGGGATATGCAGCAAAAAGTACGCCAGGGTGGATCGGCGGCCCGGATGCCGCTAGACGCAACGCCATGACCTCGCTGTCCCTTCGTGCCGGCCGGCTTGCGGTCGAGCTCGTGCCGCAGGCCGGCGGCTCGATCGCGCGCTTCCGCCATGACGACGTCGATCTGCTTCGGCCGATGACGGCCGAGGCGATGGCGTCGGGCCGCGGCAACGAGGCCGCCTGCTATCCGCTGGTGCCGTTCTCCAATCGCATTGCAAATGGCCGTCTCGTTTTCGACGGCCGGGAGTTCGAGCTCGAACAGAATTGGCCGGGCGTTCGCCATCCCATGCATGGCGAGGGCTGGGCGCGCGCGTGGGACGTGGCGCGCCGCGACGGCAACGCAGCGGAGCTTGTGCATGAGCATGACGGCAGCAAAGGCTGGCCGTTCCGCTATCGGGCACGGCTGTCCTTCCGCCTCGACGGGGATGGCTTGTTCGTGAACATGGCGATCGAGAATCTCGAGCGCCGGTCGGCGCCGGCGGGAATGGGCCTGCATCCCTTCTTCACGCGCGACGCCGACAGCGAGCTTGCCTTCCGCGCCGCCGCTGTCTGGCTCGGCGATGAAGAAGTGCTGCCGACGAAGCGGGTCGCCGTGCCGCCGGAATGGGACTACTCCGGGTCGCGCAAGGTCGAACCCGGTCTCGACAACTGCTTCGAGGACTGGGAGCGGCGGGCCGTCATCACTTGGCCGGGCCGCGGCCTCAGGCTCGAGCTGCGGGCCTCGCCGCCGTTCGGCCACGCCGTGGTCTATACCCCGGCGAACCGCCCATACTTCTGTGTCGAGCCCGTGAGCCACGTCAACGGCAAGGTTGTCGAGTCCCGGCTCGAGCCGGGTGCTAGGCTCGACGGCGAAGTCGCTTTCCGCGTTTCAACCATGTGAGGGTCCCATGCCCGGTTTCGCCTCCTATCCCAGCCTGAAGGATCGCGCGGTGTTCGTCTCGGGCGGCGGCTCCGGCATCGGCGCGTCGATCGTCGAGCACCTCGCGGCGCAGGGCGCCAAGGTGGCTTTCGTCGACATCGACGGGGCGGCATCCCAGGCGCTGCTCGAGAAGATCTCCGGCGCCGGTCATCGCGAGCCGGCCTTCGCCAAATGCGACGTGCGCGACATTGCGGCCTACCAGGCGACGATCGCGGCATTGGCCGCGCGGCTGGGCGACTTCACGGTGCTGGTGAACAACGCCGCGCGCGACGACCGGCACACGATCGAGGAGGTGACGTCCGCCTACTGGGACGAGCGCATGAACGTGAACCTGCGCCACCAGTACTTCGCCATCCAGTCGGTGGTGCCGGGCATGAAGAAGGCGGGCGGCGGCTCGATCGTCAACTTCAGCTCGGTGAGCTATCACGCCATGGCGCCCAAGCTCTCGGTCTACGAAGGCGCCAAGGCCGCCGTGGTCGGCATGACGCGCGGGCTGGCGCGCGATCTGGGGCCCGACGGGATCCGGCTCAACATCATCACGCCGGGCTGGATCATGACCCAGCGCCAGATCGATCTCTGGCTGACGCCCGAGGCCGAGGCCGACCTGATGAAGGCGCAGTGCCTGAAGGAGAAGGTCTACCCGCCCGACATCGCCCGCATGGTGCTGTGGCTCGCTTCCGACGACAGCCGGATGGTCACGGCGCAGAATTTCGTGGTCGACGGGGGACGGATGTGAACGCGGCTGCCATCCCGCGGCACATCGGTCGCCGCTTCGTCCACGCCTTCCGGGAGGTGCTGCCGCCGACGCTGTTCTTCCTGTTCTCCTTCAACCTCATCGTCTTCACCACCAACCTCCTGGTCCACGACTACTGGTTCAAGCTGTCGAGCTTCCTGCTCGCCACCACCACGGCGCTGGTGGTCGGCAAGGCCGTGCTGGTCGCCAACCACATCCGGCTGATCGACCGCTTCCGCGGCGCGCCGCTGATCCAGCCCATCCTCTACAAGACGATCTTCTATGCGCTGGTCGTGCTGGTGGTGCGCCTGGCCGAGCGCTTCATCCATCTCGCCATCGACGACCGGGGATTCGGCGCGGCGCTCGATATCGCCGTGCACGATTTCAGCTGGCGCCGCTTTGCCGCGATCCAGATCTGGATCTTCACCTGCTTCCTGATCTACGTCACGGCGACCGAGCTCAGCCACCTGCTGGGCGAGGGCCAACTGTTCCGCCTGTTCTTCCGTCATCGCTCCAGCCAGCACCGCCTGACGCGCCGCCAGCACGTGCGCGCCCTGATGGAGCTGAGCCGCCTCGCCGAGACGACGCCGCGCGACCAGCTGCTCAATGGCGCGACGCCGCAAGGCCAGCGCCTGGTGACCATCATCGACGCGCTGCGCCGGCGGCCGGCGTAGAGAAGCAGATGAAACGGCGCAACCTCCACCGCCACCACCACCTCCACCACCACCACCTCACCCTGAGGAGCGGCCGTAGGCCGCGTCTCGAAGGGTGGGCCACCGCATCGTTGTTGCCCACCCTTCGAGACGCGCCGCTGCGCGACGCTCCTCAGGGTGAGGTGGTTCGCTGAAATGGCCTTCGATCGAAGCTGGCGGCGGATCTCCTGGCTGATCCTGGGCATCGGCGGCTTGATATTGGCCGGCGGCCTGGCGCTCGGCTGGGGCAGCCTCCGGCACGTCCTCTACGCCGAACGCGCCGAGGGCGAGGTGGTGGAAATCCGCCGCGAGGGCGACATGTATGCGCCCGTGGTGCGTTTCCGACTGGCCAGCAGCGAGACGCGGGAGGTCAAGGACCTGGGCAGCGGTGCGCCCGACTTCGCGGTCGGCGACCGGGTGACTGTTCTCTACATGCCGGACGATCCCGAGGACTTCCGCATCGACACCTTCGAGCGGCTGTGGTTCACCTCGATCTTCGTCACGGCGTTCGCCGGCTTCTGGCTGATGTTCGGTGCCGTCGCCTGGGCGCTGTCGAGCGACGTCGACCTGTTCGTCATCGGCGAGCGGGCCTTCGCCGTGATCGCGGGCGCGGCGCTGGTGATCGGCATCGCGGCCCTTTGGAACGCCGCCGAGCTCTACGGCGGCGGCGCGCGCACCGGGGGCACGGTGCTGGAGGTGCGCGAGACCCGCCGGACCGAGCAGGAGGAGGTGACGCGGCCGGACGGCAGCGAATACCGCCGCGACGTCGAGCGCGTCTCCTACGCGCCGGTCGTGCGCTTCACCACCGGCGACGGCCGCGAGATCGAGTTCCACGGCCGTGGCGGCAGCGACAGGGGATTCACCCAGGGCGATCGCGTGACGGTGGTCTACGATCCCGCCAACCCCATCCGCGCCCGCATCGTCTCCTTTCTCGACCTCTGGCTGCCGGCGGCCGTGGCCTTCGGCGTGGCGTTCCTGTTCGGCGGCTCGGTCTGGCTGTCACGCTGGTCGCGGCGGCGGCTTTAACAACTTCCTCCCCAGCGAAGCTGGGGAGGTGTCGGCGTCATACGCCGACGGAGGGGTCATGAGCGTCAGTACTGCTGCTCATGACCCCTCCGCCCGCTGCGCGGGCACCTCCCCGCGCGAAGCGCAGGGAGGAAGTGATTCGACTACTTCCGATCCTTGTAAGCCGGCACCGGATAGATCGCCTTGGCCGTGGCGATCTCGGGCGGATAGACCACCTCGACGCCGGCCGGCGTGTTCTGCATCACCGCGAACTCGTTCTTGAACTGCTTGCCGGTCTCGTCGATCTCGTACGGGCCGGTGATGGTGACGATCTTGTTGTTGAGCTTGAGCGCCGCCTCCTTGAGCTTGGCGGCGTCGAGCGACTGGGCTTCGTTGATGATCTGCTCCAGCACGGCGCCTGCGCCGTAGGCCAGCGCCGTCTGGAAGTCGGCCGGATACTGCGCATTGGGAAAGAGCTTGGCGTAGCGCTCCATCACCTGGGCGCGGTTGAGCCCGCCGGTGACCTTCCAGTTGATGCGGTCGTTCAGCAGGGTCTGGCTGAAGTGGTAGAGCGCATCCTTGCCGATGGCGAGGAACTGCGGCTGCGAGGCATAGACGAAGTACACGCCCTTGAAGTCGACGTTCATCTCGCGCAGCTGGCGCGCGATCGTCATCTGGTCGCCTTCGTAGGCGGTCGGCATGAAGACGTCGGCGCCGGTCGCCTTGGCCTTCTGGATCAGGATGTTGAAGTCCTTGGTCCCCTTGGCGAACTTCTCGTTCATGGTGACTTCCATGCCGAGCTTCTTAGCCTCCTCGACCGCGCCGTTGGTCAGCGAGGCGGGGAAGGGCTCGTCGAGGTAGGCGAAGGCGATCTTCTTGACCCCCACCGTGCCGAAGAATTTCACGCCCGGCTTGCCGAGCAGGGTGCCGGCCTGCTGCGTCGCCGACACGACGTACTTGTAGCCCTGCTGGTAGATCGAATCGGCGGAGGCCGACCAGATCACCATGAACTTGTTGTTGGTCTCGGTGGCGTTGACCGCGGCGGCCGTCAGCGTCGAGCCGAACGGGCCGAAGCAGAGGTCGACCTTCTCGTCCTTGATCAGCGTCTCGTAGACCTTGGGGACCACCGTCTTGTCGCTGCGGTCGTCGAGCTTCACCAGCTCGACCTTGCGCTTGACCCCGCCGATCGGGATGCCGCCGCGGCTGTTGACGTCGTCGACCCAGATCTCGGCGCCGCGCAGGCCCGACTGGGCGGCGAGCGCGAAGGTGCCGGTCGACGACACCGTCATGCCGATGCGGATCGGCTTGGCGTCCTGGGCGCGCGCGCCACTGGTCGCCAGCGCGCCGGCGGCGGCGGCCATCAGCGTTCTGCGGGGCAGCTTGAACGTCATTGTTTCCTCCCTTTTATGGCCAAAGCCTAGCAATCGGCCGCGAACCGGTCACGCGTCGATGCGGTAGTCCACCCACTCGGCGATGAGGTCGCGTAGTCCGGCATCCTCCTGGAAGGCGCGGGCGGAGCCGTCGACCTTGTTCTGGCCGAGCTCCAGCACATAGAGATGATCGGAGATGCGCACGCACTGGCGCACGTTCTGGTCGACCAGCAGGACGGTGATGCCCTGGGCCGGCAGGCCGTGGATGAACTCGTAGATCTCCGCGCTGATGCGCGGTGCGATCATGGCCGTCGGCTCGTCGAGCAGCAGGACGCGCGGCCGCAAGGCGAGCGCCCGGCCGAGCTCGAGGAAACGCTGCTGGCCACCGCTCATCGAGCCAGCGAGATCGCGGCGCTTGTCGCGCAGCATCGGGAACTGCGCATAGGCCCGCTCCAGCGCCTCCTCGACGCGGGCGCGGTCGCGGCGGAACGACCAGCAGGCCAGCCTGAGATTGTCCTCGACCGACAATTCGTTGAACAGGCTGCGCTGCTGCGGCACGAGCGCGATGCCGTTGTCGATGAACTTCCACGGCGGCAGGCCGGTCACCTTGCGGCCGTCGATCAGGACGTCGCCGGCGACCGGCTTCAGGAGCCCGTAGAGCGCCCGCAGCGCCGTCGACTTGCCGGCGCCGTTGGGCCCGATCACGCCGGTGATCATGCCCGGCCGGACTTTCAGCGACAGGCCGCGCAGGATGCGGATGTCGCCGTGATAGGCGACGTCGACGCGATCGAGCTCGAGCACTGCGTCGGCCATCGTCATGTCCCCAGATAGGCCTCGATGACCGCGGGATTGCCGCGGATGTCGTCGACGCCGCCCTCGGCGATGATGCGGCCCTGGTTGAGGGCGATGACGCGGGTCGACAGCCGGTAGATCGAGGTGAGGTCGTGGCTGATCAGCAGCACCGCCTTGCCGGCCCGCGCCGTCTCCTCGATGCGATCGATCATGAACTTGCAAAGAACGGGATGCACGCCGGCGAACGGTTCGTCGAGCATGACGATGGGCGGGTCGGGCATCAGCGTCCGCGCCATCTCGAGCAGCTTCTGCTGGCCACCCGACAGCTCCTCGGCGTGGTTGTGGCGCAGGCTTATCAGTTGCATGCGTTCGAGCATGGACTCGGCCAGCTCGATCAGCTCGGCGTCGCGGGCCTTGCGGTCGAGCACGGGCACCAGAAGGTTGTCGATCAGCGACATCTTGCGGAAGACGCGCGGCACCTGGAAGGTGCGGCCGATGCCGCGATGGGCGATGACGTGCGGCGCCTGGCCGGTGACCCGGTTCCCCGTGACGAAGACGTCGCCGTCGTCGGGCCGGTAGAGGCCGCAGATGCAGTTCATCAAGGTGGTCTTGCCGGCGCCGTTGACGCCGATGATGCCCAGCGTCTCGCCGGCGTCGGCCTTGAGGTCGACCTTGTCGACCGCGACCAGGCCGCCGAAGCGCTTGGTCAGGCCGCGGGTCTCGATGGCGGCGGTCATCGCTTGAACCTGACGCCCAGGATGCCGGACGGCCGGAAGAAGATCGTGCCGACCAGGATCAGGAAGCCCACGATCTGCGCCATGGCCTGCGGCAGGAACACCGTCGCCATCTGCTCGGCCAGGCCGAACACCACGCCGGCCAGCAGCGCGCCCACGGGATTGCCGAGCCCGCCCAGCACGACGACGATGAAGGCGATGATGGTGTACTCGGCGCCGGAGAAGGGGTTGAAGGCCGGGAACACCAGCGCGATCAGCACGCCGGTGACGCCGGCCAGGGCCGCCGCCAGCGCGAAGGCGAAGGCCGACAGGCGCACGATGTCGACACCCATGATCTGGATGGCCTCGGGATTCATGATCGCCGCGCGCAGCGCCTTGCCCGGCAGGGTCTTGAACAGGAACAGCGCCAGGGCGATCGAGACGGCGATCGTGATGGCGAACGCCACCAGCCGCGCGGTCGAGACGTAAATGGGCCCGAGCTGCACGGAGACCGGCGTGAAGGTGTAGTCGATGGTGCGCGAATCGGCCTCGAACAGCAGCAGCATCAGGGCGGCTGCCGCGATCGACACGCCGTAGAACATCAGGAACGACATCAGCTCGGGATCGTCGCTCTTGGCCAGCCGAGGGATCAGCACGAAGTAGAGCCCCCAGCCGGCGGCGAAGAAGACGATGGCGGCGATCGGCACGGCGAGCAGCGGCGGGATGCCGAAGCTCTTGAACAGCACGAAGGCGAGGAACGAGCCTGCGATCACGAACTCGCCGTGGGCGAAGTTGACGACCCGCAGCACGCCGTAGAGCAGGGTGAGGCTGACGCCGACCAAGGCGTAGATGCCGCCGACGATCAGTCCGTTCACCAGGCCGTTCAGGACGAGAAGTTCCATCGGGGACCTATGGGATGTAGCGGCGCCATTGCGGCTTCTTGCGCAACAGGGTGCCGACGATGCCGCGCGGCAGGAACAGCACCAGGATGATGGTGGCCAGCCCCAGGATGAGCAGGTTGAGCAGGGGGAACTGCCGCCAGATCAGCTCGTCGAGCCAGACCATGGCCACGGCGCCGAGGATCGGGCCGGTGACCGTGCCGAGCCCGCCGGCGACGGCGTAGATCACCGTCTTGGCGGTGATCAGGGTGTTGAAGGCGGTCTCGGTGTCGACGACGTTGGTGTACCAGGCTTCGACGCCGCCGCAGACCGCGGGGAAGAAGGCGGCGATCAGCCATCCCCAGAGGCGGACGATCGGCACGTTGACGCCCATCATCTCGGCGGCGTCGGCATCGTCGCGCGTGGCGCGCAGGGCCTTGCCGAGGCGCGAGCGCGACAGCCACAGGATGACGACCAGCGCCGCCACCATCACGGCCATCATGACGTAGAAGCTCTGCACTGGATGGGCGCGGCTGCCGAGCTGCAGGCCGAAGCTCCCGCCGGTGAGCTCCTCGGGCATGTTGGTGATCACCAGCCGCAGGATGCCGGCCAGCGCCAGGCTGACGATGCCGAAATAGATGCCGGAGAGGCGCAAGGTCGGCGCGAACAGCAGCGCCAGCACGACGCCCGCCACGCCCGACAGAGGCAATGCGAGGAATACCGGAAAGGCCGCCTTCTTCACCAGGATCGCCGTCGTGAACGCGCCGATGCCGTAGAACGCCACGTAGCCGAACGGCATGTAGCCGGCGAAGCCCGCGGCGACGTTGAAGGCCGATGCCATCGTTATCCACAGCATGAGGTAGAAGTGGAAGGCGACGTTGAGGCCGAGCAGCGGCACCGATGCGAAGTAGACCAGCAGCACGCTGCCCATCAGGGCAACGAGCGTGAAGTAGATGCGATCGGCGGAATCGGGAGCGCGAGAAAGTGACGTCATCAGTTGTCGCGCGATGAGGGCATGGGCAACGATAGGCTAGGGCAACACCGGGGACAACGGCCGCCGGCGCTCATAATCTTCCGGACCGCGCGCTTCCAGCGCGCTCATGAATCATGAGCACCCTGGAAGCGCGCGGTCCGGAAGACGAAGATCGCGAGCGGGCCGGAGGCCCGCGCTCCCATCAAGGAATTTCGTAGACCGCGACCTCGGCGGCGACGCCGCGCAGGGGATGGCTCTGCACCAGCGGCTTCGGGCCGTTGCTGCCGAGCAGGCTCGCACTCCTGGGATTGTCGATCACAGGCGCCGTCGCCAGGATCGAGCGTGTCTGGGCCAGGCCCTGCACGCGCGAGGCGATGTTCACGGTCTGCCCGAAATAGTCCTGTCGCTCGTTCAGGTTGACCGCCAGGCATGGCCCTTCATGGATGCCGATCTTGAGCAGCAGGTCCTCGCGGCCGTGCGTTTCGTTCAGCTTGCGCATGGCCTCGCGCATGCGCAGCGCCGCGGACAACGCATGGTCGGGCGTGAGGAACGTCGCCATCACGGCGTCGCCGATGGTTTTGACCACGGCGCCGCCTTCGGCCACGACGATCTCGTTCAGGGTGCGGAAATGCTCGCGCACCAGATCGAAGGCGACGAGGTCGCCGACCCGCTCATAGAGCTCCGTCGACCCCTTGAGATCGGTGAACAGGAAGGTGAGGCTGGTGATCTTGAGCCGCTGGTCTACGTCGAGCGTGTCGGTGCGATAGATGTCGCGGAAGGTCTGGTTCGACAGCAGGCGCTTGGCGGTCAGGAACGGCCGGCGCTTGCCCACCGCTTCGGTGAACTTGTCGTCGACCACCCAGATCGTCGGCAGCACGCGCGCCGACGTGCGGTTCTCGAGCGACAGCCGGATCGGTCCCGGCCGCAGGGTCATCTCGCCCGCCGGCGCGCGCACGTTGTTGTAGACCAGCGTCAGGTTCTGTCGTTCCTGCGTCGGCTCGTCCTTCACGTTGATGAATTGTGCGGCGTGGCTCACCGGCTCCAGCACGATGATGAAACCCGCCGGCAGCTGCAGGGACAGAAACGCCTTCTCGCCGGCCGGCAATTCGACGGCGTCGAGCGTCACCTGCTGCATTGCCGCCTCGAGCGTGTCGTCGGGCAGGTCGACGCCGCGACCCCAGAAGATCTGACGATAGTATTCCCACAGGGGAAGCTGGTCGGGACTGTGCGCCGCGATGCGGCGCGCGCGCGGATTCACGGTGAAGCTCACCTCGACCATGTCGTCGAGCGTGGGCTCGCCGTTGACGTTGCAGAAGACGCAGTAGTAGTGCTCGGCCTTCACCGTCTTCAGCGAGGCATTGGCGTCGAGCACGCCGCTGCAGCTCGGACACAGCACGTTCCACGACATGTCGAACAGGCCGATCTGGGCAGCCTGGAGGAAGGTGGAGAGCGTGCGCTCCTCGTCGAGGCCCTGGCGCTTGGCGAAGTCGAGCACGTTGACGCGGCTCAACTGGCGGTCGGGCGCATCGCGCACAAATCGTTCAAGCGTTGCGGCGCATTCGGTATCAGCCGATTGCTTCAGGACTGCAAAGAGTGAATCGGCTTCGCTCATGATCGGGTGCCCCGTTGGGACATGGAACATGGCGCAGGCAGGGGCCTGTTCAAGCCCGAACGATACCCCAAATTACCTCATGTGTTAGAGCCTGGATTCCTCGATCCAGCCTGCCAGCAATGCCGTCAGTTCGTGCGGCCGTTCGAGCGGCGCCATGTGGCCGCAATCTTCGAGGATGGCGAAGCGCGAGTTGGGCAGGTGCTGCGCCATGCGCTCGGTCTCGGCGAAGCTGCGCAGGCGGTCCTGGCGGCAGGCCACCACCAGGGACAGGCAGGCGATGCGCTCGAGGTCGGCATAACCGTCGAGGCGGACCAGCGCCGCCTGGCGTGCCCGCACCTCGCGGCCGAGACGGCGCTGCATGCTGCGCAGGCGTTCGAGCAGCACGGGATCGTTCTCGCGGTCGGGATGCAGGCCGCGCGCCGTCGTGACCTCGCCCGCCGCGCGTGGTGGCCGGTCGCCCGGACGGTAGCCTGCCTTGCGCCGCTCGGTCTCCTCCTTGGAATAGCCGCGCGCCGATGAGGCGATGAAGGCCACGCCCGTCACGCGCTCGGGCGCCATCAAGGCGAGCACGCGGGCAACGAAGCCACCCATCGAGAAGCCGACCAGGACGAAGCGCTCGGGCGACGCCGCGAGCACGCGCTGCGCCATGCCTTCGAGCGTGGAATCCTCGTAGACGTTGCCGTAGTGGATCGTGCCGAGCGCTTCGAGACCCGGGACCATGTCGGTCCACAGGTCCTTGTCGCACATGAAGCCGGGCAGCAGGACGAGTTGGCGCAAACGCTTGGTTACTTCTTCAGGGCCTTCAGCATCTTCCCCGAATCGGTGACGAAGCCGAAGCACTTCTTGACGTTCCATACCGTTGCTTCGGTGCAGAAGTCGGGCGAGGTCGTGGCGCAGCAATCCTCGACCAGCACACATCCATAGCCCAGGAAGTTGGCGTCGGTCAGCGAATGCAGCACGCACTGGTCGGTGTTGACGCCCGAGAACAGCACCGTGCGCGTGCCGAGGTTGCGCAGGATGGAATCGAGCGGCGTGTCCCAGAATCCCGAGATGCGATACTTGTCGACCTTGATGTCCTCGGGCTCCTGCGGCAGCTCGTCGACGATCGCCGCCGCCCACGAATCCTTCTGCAGTACCGGCGCGCCGTTGCCGGGCAGGGAATCGCCAAGGCCGACGCCGGTGCCGGCCGGCTTGTAGAGATGGATCTGGTTGGGCGGCATGTTGGCGAGATCCGGCCGGTTGCCCCAGTTCACCCAGATGACGGGCACGCCTGCCTTGCGCAGCGCCGGCAACAGCTTCTGCAGAGGCTTGATGGGCTTGCGGTCGGGCCTGTAGTCGGCGCCGAGATGGTCGACCCAGCCGCCCTTGGCGCAGAAGTCGTTCTGCATGTCGACTACGATCATGGCCGTGCGCTTTAGATCGATGGTGATGTTCTGCGGCGCTGCCGAAATCTTGAGCGGAACGGGCTTCGCGGGCGGCGTCGCCATGTCTATTTCGCGGGCATTGGCGCCCCACGCGAAGCCGGCGCGCGGAGCGCTCAAAGGATGCAGTTTGTCGGCCATCGATCTCCCCCAAAGCGCCTTGTGATTGCGCCGTCCGCTGCCCTCGGTTGCAAGTTCCCTGCCAGTTGGCACGCCGATTGCCTCTGCCCTGCCGGGGATCACATACCCAAGGAGCGGGGGAACATAGCCATGAACAAGTTCGATCGTCGCGGATTTCTGGCCGGCACGGCCGGTGCTGCAGGCCTTGTGATGCTGGGCGGCCTCGGCGCGCCCGCTCGCGCCGCCGGTCCGCTCAATGTCGGCGTTCTGATCCCGGGCTCGAAGTCCGACAAGGGTTGGATGGAGTCGGGTTACGACGGCATGAAGGCGGCCGAGAAGAGCCTCGGCTCCAAGGTCTCGGTGAAGTTCATCGAGAACGTGAAGTTCGGCGACATGGAGCAGGTGCTGGTCACGCTCGCCGGCAAGAACGAGCTGGTGATCGGCGTCGGCGGCCAGACCCAGGCCTCGGTCTTCAAGGTGGCGCCGCGCTTCCCCAAGGTGAAGTTCGCCATCATCGGCGGCAACGCCGACCCCAAGAAGCCCGACAATGTCTCGGGCTACGACGTGCGCCAAGCCGAGATCGCCTTCGTCGCCGGTGCTTCCGCTGCCATGCTCTCCAAGACCGGCGGCGTGTCCTATGTCGGCGGCCTGGAAATCCCGGCGATCAAGAATGCCGGCATCGAGTTCGGCAAGGGCGCCAAGTACATCAATCCCAACATCAAGTACTTCGAGAGCTACACCGGCGACTTCGACGACGTCGCCAAGGCCAAGGAGGCGACGCTGGCCGCCATTGCCCAGGGCGCCGACGTCCACTACCACATCCTCAATCTCGGCTTACGCGGCATGGAGCAGGCGGCGCGCGAGAAGGGCACGCACATCATCGGCAGCTACACCGACCGATGCGGCACCGATCCGCTGTATGTCGCCTATTCGATCACCGGCGTCGGCTTCCAGGTCGAGTACGCCATGGAACAGGCGGCGGCCGGCACCTGGAAGCCCGAGTTCAAGCCGTTCGGCCTGGCGATGGGTCCCAAGGCCTCCGACATGGTGATCTGCAAGGCCACCCCCGAGCAGAAGGCGAAGATCGAGGAGATCAAGAAGGATCTGCTCGCGGGCAAGATCAAGGTCCTGGACGCCTGATCGTTGTCCGCCGAATCGCTGCTGTCGCTTCGGGACCTCGGCAAGCGCTTCGGCAGCCTGCAGGCGCTCGAAGGCGTCAGCCTCGACGTACGCGCGGGCTCCGTGCAGTGCCTGCTGGGCGAGAACGGCGCCGGCAAGTCGACCTTGTGCAACCTGATCTTCGGCGTCTACGAGCCGACGGTCGGCGGCATGGCCTTCGACGGTGCGGCCTGGGCGCCCAAAAGCCCGGCCGAGGCGCTGGAGAAGGGCATCGCCATGGTGCACCAGCATTTCAGCCTGGTGCCGCGCATGACCGTGGTCGAGAACCTGATGCTGGGCCAGGTCAAGGGCGTGCTGAAGCGCCACGAGTTCGGCGCCCGGATCCGCGACATCGCCGAGAGCTTCGGCTTCATCCTCGATCCCGACGCCGTGGTCGGCGAGCTCTCGGTCGGCGAGCGCCAGCGCGCCGAGATCGTGAAATGCCTGATGCGCGATCCCAAGCTCCTGGTGCTCGACGAGCCGACCGCCGTCCTCCCGCCGGGCGAGATCGGCGCACTTTTGGGCATCTGCCGCCGCGTCGCCGATTCCGGCCGCGCCGTGATCCTGGTGACGCACAAGCTCGCCGAGATCGCCAAGGTCGCCGACCGCGTGGCGGTGCTGCGCACCGGTCGGCTGGTTGCCGACGAGAGCATGGCCGGCGCCGACATGGGCGCGCTGGTCCATGCCATGGTCGGCCGCGAGCTGAAGCCGCTCGACGTCGCCCTGGCCGATGACGGTGAGGCGCCGGCGCCGTCCGGGCCGCTGATCACGCCGCCCAAGCTCGCCCTGGTGTGCGACGGGCTGACCGTCCACGACCGCCACGGCGCGGTGCGGCTCGACAACTTCACGCTCGAGATCAAGCCCGGCGAGATCGTCGGCCTGGCCGGCGTCGAGGGTAACGGCCAGAGCGAGCTCGGCATGGTCCTGGCGGGGCTGCTGCGCCCGACCGAGGGGCATTTCTATATCGGCGGCAACGATCTCACCCATGCCGGCGCGGCGGCCGTGACGTCGGCGGGCGGCGGCATCGTGCCCGAGGATCGCCATGCCGTGGCCTGCGTCACCGCCATGTCGGTGGCCGAGAACATGTTTCTGAACAAGCTCGACCGTTTCACGCGCTTCGGCCTGCTGCAGCGCGGCGCCCTGAACGCGGCGACGCAGAAGCAGATGCGTGAGTTCGACGTGCGCGCCGCTGGTCCCGAGGTCGCCTTCTCCGGCCTTTCCGGCGGCAACCAGCAGAAAGCGGTGCTGGCGCGCGAGCTGACGCTCGATCCTCTGGTGGCCTTGGTCGCGGCCCAGCCGACGCGTGGCCTCGATGTCAGCGCCGTCGAGGCGGTCTATCGCCAGATCCGCGCCGCCGCGCGTCGAGGCGTCGGCGTGCTGCTGATCTCCAGCGAGCTCGACGAGCTTATTGCCGTGGCGGATCGCATCGCCGTTCTCTATCGCGGCCGGCTGGTCGGCGAACGGCCCGCCGAGATGAGCGAACGCGGCGCCATCGGCGCCCTCATGTCGGGACAAGTCGCATGACGGCGCTCGCGTTCTCAGGCGACCTCACCCTGAGGAGGCGCGTAGCGCCGTCTCGAAGGGTGGGCAATGGGCAAGGTGCGGGTTCTCACCCTTCGAGACGCGCCCTTCGGGCGCTCCTCAGGGTGAGGTACACTTGGAGGTCCGCGCTCCGATGACGGCGATCTCCGTTTCCCTGTCGGATCGCCGCCGCCTGCTCGGCATGGCGGTGCCGTTCATCGCCGTCATCGGTTCGATGATCGTCGGCCTGCTGCTGATCGCGGCGAGCGGCAAGGACGTGCCCGACGCCATCGAGGCCTTCTTGGACGGCGCGTTTGGCAGCGCCTTCGCGATCGGCGCCTCGATCAACCGCGCCGTCGCGCTGTCGCTGGTCGGCCTCGGCTTCATCCTGGCCTTCCGCGCCAACCTCACCAACGTGGGCGGCGAGGGCCAGATCGCCGTCGGCGGCATCGCCGCGACGGCGCTCGGCCTGTGGCCGCCGATCGCCAACCTGCCGCTCGGGCTTGCCGTGCTCGTGCCGCTGCTGGGCGGCACGCTGGCCGGCGCCTTCTGGGGCGGCATCGCCGGCTTCATGAAGGTGCGCTTCGGCACCAACGAGGTCATAAGCACCTTGCTGCTGGGCTTCGTGGCGCTGCTGCTCGTCTATTGGTGCGTGCAGTCGACAGCGCTGCTGCGCCAGCCGCAGACCTCCTCGGCGACCTTGCCGGAATCCCTGCCGATCGCCGATGCAGTCAAGCTGCCGAGCCTGACCGGCGATCCGGGATCGCCGCTGCACATCGGCCTCGTGATCTGCCTGCTGCTGGCCGTCGCCACGGCGATCATCCTGCAGCGCTCGACTTTCGGTCTGCGCCTGCGCACCATCGGCCTCAACGAGCTGGCGGCACGCCGCGCCGGCATGCCGGGCGGCATCCTGCTGGTCGTGGCGCTCGCCATCGCCGGCGCTTTCGGCGGGCTGGCCGGCGCGATCATGCTGCAGGGCGAGCAGTACTACCTGAAGACCGGCTTCTCGTCGGGCTACGGCTTCGACGGCCTCGTCGTCGGCCTGCTGTCACGCGGCTCGACGGTGGGCGTGCTGGCGGGCGCCTTGTTCTTCGGCTTCCTGCGTTCGGGCGGCATTTCCATGGAGATCATGGCCCAGGTGCCGGCGGCGCTGACCCTGGTGATCCAGGGCCTGATCGTGATCGCCGTCGCGGGCTCGGTGATCCTGGTCGAGAAGCTGCAGGGAGGTCGCTGATGGAAGAGACGCTCGCCATCTTCATCGCCTCGACCCTGCGGCTCGCCATGCCGTTGATGCTGGCGGCCAGCGGCGAACTGGTCTCCGAGCGCGCCGGCGTGCTGAACCTCAGCCTGGAAGGCATGATGCTGACCGCGGCCTTCTTCGGCGCCCTGGGCTCGTGGGCCAGCGGCAGTCCATATTTCGGCGTCGCCTGCGCCATCGTCGCCTCGGTCGTCGTCTCGGCGGTGCAGGCCTGGCTCAGCGTCAACCTGCGCGCCAACCAGCTCGTGGTCGGCATCGGCTTCAACATCCTGGCGCTGGGCGCCACGACCTTGCTCTACCGCATCATCTTCGGCGGCCTGTCGCGCGAGGAGATCCCGGGTCTGCCGAAGCTCGCGGTGAAGGGCCTGAGCGACCTGCCGTTCGCCGGCACCGCCTTCTTCCAGCAGTCGGTCATCGTCTATGCGGGCCTGGCGTTGATCGTGCTGATCTGGGCGATGCTGAACCACACGTCGTTCGGGCTCTCGGTGCGCGCCGTCGGCGACGAGCCGCGCAGCGCCGACAAGGCCGGCATCCCCGTCGCGGCGACACGGTGGAAGGCGGTGCTGATCACCGGCTTCATGGCGGGCGTCGCCGGCGCCTTCATTTCCATCGCCGACATCCATACCTTCACCGAGAACATGACCAACGGCGCGGGCTATCTCGCGCTCGCCGCCGTGATCTTTGGCGGCTGGAACATCGGCCGCACCGTCGCCGCCTGCCTGCTGTTCGGCGCGGCCACGGCGCTGCAGTTCCAGTTGCCGGCCATGGGCATCAACGTTCCCACCGCTTTCCTGCTGATGCTGCCCTACCTGCTGGCCTTGCTGGCGGTGGCGGGTGTCGTCGGCCGCCTGGAGCCGCCGACCTCGCTCACCCTGCCGTTCCAGCGCGGAAAGTAAGTCATGCCCATCATCGCCGCCCGGCCGTACGAGTACAGCTTTCCCGCCGGCCGGCTGGCACTGATCGTCATCGACATGCAGCGCGACTTCGTCGAGGAGGGCGGCTTCGGCTCGGTGCTGGGCAACGACGTGCGTCCTCTGGCCAGGATCGTGCCCACGGTGCGACGCCTGATCGACGGTTTCCGCGCAGCCCGGCTGCCGATCATCCATACCCGCGAGGGCCACAAGCCCGATCTGTCTGACTGTCCGCCGTCCAAGCGCATCCGCGGCCGCGGCAAGCTCACCATCGGCGACGAAGGCCCGATGGGTCGCATCCTGGTCGACGGCGAGCTGGGCAACGACCTCGTGCCGGAACTCGCCGCCCTGCCGGGCGAAGCGGTGATCGTGAAACCGGGCAAGGGTGCGTTCTATGCGACGCCGCTCGACGACATCCTGAAGCGCCACGGCATCGGCCACCTGGTGTTCGCCGGCGTCACCACCGAGGTCTGCGTGCAAACCACCATGCGCGAGGCCAACGACCGCGGCTACGAGTGCCTGCTGGCCGAGGATGCGACCGAGAGCTACTTCCCCGAGTTCAAGGCCGCGACGCTGGCCATGATCCGCGCCCAGGGCGGCATCGTCGGCTGGACCGCACCGACCGACGCGGTCGTCAACGCACTCGAGCGGACCGCGGGCCTCCAGGCCCGCTCATGAGTTGTGAAATGAGCGGGCTTCGCCTGGCGCGACGAGACGACAGTTCGCTTGCGACAACTGTTGCCGCCCGGGACGTTCCTCGTCGCGACGTTGCACGATTGTCCGCTCGGCTTGCCGATCGTCGTCGGCTTCGGAGAGGATGAATCAGCGCCGGCGTTGGCCGTGAAGATTGCGTGAATGTCGCGGCATCCAATGCCTCTGTGATTGCATTGTCATGGCGGGGTCCTAAATCCCCATCGATCTTCACCAGGAGGACTTGCGATGGCAGAGAATGTGCCCAAGGCTTTGACGCCCAGCGCTTTCACGCCGTTCGGCGGCGAATTCGACCAGCTCTTCAATCGCATGATGCGCGCCTGGTCGTTCGGGTTCTTCGAGCCGGCCGGCAACGGCCACATGCGCGCGCTCGGCACGCTGGAGCATGCGCCCAAGGTCGAGGTGCAGGAGAACGGCAAGACCTACACCGTCACCGTCGAGCTGCCCGGCGTCGACCAGAAGGACGTGAAGGTCCTTGTCGAGGACGGTGTGCTCACGGTGTCCGGCGACAAGCACGTCGAGCGCACCGATGAGAAAACCCACTATTCGGAGCGCAGCTACGGCAGCTTCACGCGGGCTTTCACCTTGCCGCCGGATGCCGACCGCAACGACATCTCGGCCAACTTCTCCAAGGGCGTGCTGACCCTGCAGATTGCCAAGATGACGGGCCGGCCCGAGCGCGCGCGGCAGATCGAAGTGCAGCCGTCCTGACGCGATGACGTTGGTTGTCTCCAACGAACGCAATCCGCTCGGCTGCCTCCAGATGAGCGGATTGCGTTCCAACGGTTGATGCGAGGCCGCTGAGATTGCCAGCACTGCTGGCACCGATGCTCGACCAGGAGCATATTTTGGCGCTCTACGGTCCGCCAAAATACTAGAACCGAAGTTGACATATTGAATCACCAAAGTTATATTGACCTTGCGCTCGCCTCCCGGCGGCTCTGCTCTATGCATCGTTCATCCGATACCATCGCGCCCGGCGGCAGCCCTGCCGGGTCCAGGTATCCGTCATCCCGAGCGACGCTCGAAGGGCAGTTCGGTCGGGGTGAATGAAAACGGCCAGCGAAACTAGCGAAATTAAGAAAGGCCGAAGATTCAATGACTTCGTCGGTGTTTGCGGGACTAGCGAAATCCAGCGAAATTCATGCCGACCAGTGGTTCGAGCTAAGGTCCTCACAATGTCATTCGTGTCGCGTTTCAGGCAACCTGGCGCCCAGCACCGCCCACCAGGTGACGCTCGACCTCGTGCCCGACGGCGGGCCGTCGGCGGCGAAGGCCGCTTGACGTTGAGATGACCATCACGGACGGGGTAGCATCGGCACCATGGCCGTCCAGCCCGTCCCGTACATGGAGCGCACGCGCCTTTACTACCGCGCGCTCGGCTATGAGAGCGACTACGTCTGGGCGACGTTCGCCGACGTGCCGTTCGCGCGCCTGCACGAGCCGCTCGCCCGGTCGAAGATCGCCTTGCTGACCACGGCGAGCCCGCCTGACCGGGACAATGTCGACAGCGCCGGCATCCGGCATGTCTGGTCGGGCCTGGTCGCCGAGCCGCCCGAGCAGCCCTTCACCGACAATGTCGCCTGGGACAAGGCGTCCACGCATACGCGCGATCGCGGCAGCTATCTGCCGATCGAGGTCGCGACGGAGCTGGCGGGCGAGGGCGCCTTTGCCGGTCTCGCCGCGCACTTCCACGGCATCCCGACGGAATACAGCCAACGCAAGACGCTCGAGGTCGACGCGCCGCAGGTCCTGTCGCGCCTGCGCGACGACGGCGCCGATGCCGCGATCCTCTGTCCGCTTTGACCCGTCTGCCACCAAACCGTGAGTTTGGTCGCCCGACATCTCGAAGCCAGCGGCCTGCCGACGGTGATCATCGGCTCGGCGCTCGACGTCGTCGAGCATTGCGGCGTGCCGCGCTTCGTCTTCACCGACTTTCCGCTCGGCAATCCCTGCGGCCCGCCATACCGCCGCGACATTCAGCGCGCCGTCGTGAAGCTCGCCCTGGATCTGCTGTCGTCGGCCAGCGGGCCGCGCACCACCGTCATGGCGCCGTTCGCCTGGGACGATCCGGACTGGCGCGGCCGCTATGGCCGCGTCGATCCCGCCAAGCGCGACGAACTTCTGGAGGCCGGCCGCCAGCGCCGCGCACGCCGGTCCGCGATGCGCCCGCGAGGCACGACGAACGAGAGCTGACTCATATTCTCCCGGACCGCGAGCGTGCAGTGGCCGGCGGCGACGACGTCGAGATCGAAGCCTTTCAGCGCCTCGACTGTCTGCGGAATGACGCGCTCGTTGGTTCCGGACAGATGCAGGCCCCCCAGCACGCAATGCAGCTTCACGCCGGCGAAGCTGTCGCGCGCATGGTTCAGCACGTTGATCACGCCGGCATGGCTGCAGGCGGTCAGCACGACCAGGCCCTTGCCCTTCACATTCACCGCCACGAAGCGTTCGTCGATCAGAAGCTCGTCCGGCTCCCAGCCCTTGCCGTCCTCGGTTCGGCGATGCTGGCCGGGCAGGCCGGTCTCGAACGGCGTGCGGCGCGGGATCTCGCCGCTGACGAACACGCTGTCGGCGATGAGCTGCGGCTCGCGCGTGCAGACGACACGGCCGCCCTGGGCGTCGAGGTCGGCCGGCGAGGGAACGTCCTCCATCGGCCGGAACGAGCCGTCCGGCATCTTGGCGGCGCGGCTGCGGAACATGTCGGGATGGACGTAGCAGCCGATGCGCTTGCCGCCGTTGCGGTCGCGCACGAGCTGCAGCGCGCGCAGCATGGCGCCCGCATGATCCCAGTGTCCGTGGCTCAGCACCATGGCTTCGACCGGCCCGAGATCGAGGCCGAGCCGCGAGACGTTCTGCTCGAACACGCGATCCTCCGGCCCGGTGTCGAACAGCACGGAATGGCTGCTGCCGCCGCTCTTCACGGTGAGCAGGCAGGAGAGACCGTGCGCGGCGCAGCACAGGCAACCGCCGCCCAGCACCCAGGCGCCGCCGCGCCGTCGGCCCAGACCGCCCAGCTCGGTCTCGATGAAGGAGGGCACCGACGACAGCGAATCGGTGACGTTGTCGACGATGATCTGGATGTCGAGAGAGTCGACCGCAGCGAGTGACGTCATGGGCATTCCTCAGTCGCAGAGAAAACACCCAATAAAAGTCAGTTTGGACGCGCCATGCAAATTGATTACGCAATTCGCGACGGTGAAGCTGGTGTTCGTGAACTCCACCTCGGGGGAGTGAGGGAACCATGGCGACTACGATCGGCGGCGGCGGTATCGACCTGCCGCCGGCAGCGATGGAAGCGAACACCTGGGAGAACCATCCGCTGCGCATGATTCGGGAGGTCGTCGATGCGGCCCTGGGCGAACTGGCGGGAGAGCTTGCCAGGCTTCGTTCGGAACGGCTGACACGGCCGATCCCGCCGGAGCGATTATTGCGCGCGATGCTGTTGCAGGCCTTCTACGGCATCCGGTCGGAGCGTCAGTTGATGGCGTGGATGGAGGTCGACCATCTGCTGCGCTGGTTCGTGGGCTTCGAAGCAGATGACGTCGCGTGGGACCATCCGAGCTTCGTGACGAATCGCGACCGGCTGCTGGCGGGGGCGATCGCGCGAAAGTTCCTGGCGGCGGTGATCGTCGATCCGCAAGTGAAGCGACTCTTGGCGAGCGACCACTTCTCGGTCGACGGCACGCTGCTGATGGCCTGGGCGTCGGGCAAGAGGCTGGCGGCGTGAGCTTGCTTCAATATCGCCAGGCCGCTGGCCGCTTGGCGAGAAAGGCGTCGACGCCTTCGGCGAAGTCAGGCGTGCCGGCGAGCTGCACGACGGTCTCGAGCTCCAGCGCCATGCCGTCCTCGAAGGTCATGCCGCCGCCCAGCGTCACGGTGCGGCGGATGGCGGCCAGCGCCGCCGGCGACTTGGCGGCGAGCGTCTCGGCATAGGCCTGCACATGGGCCCGCAGCCCGGCGGGCTCGACCAGCTCGTCGACCAGGCCCCAGCTCAGCGCCTCGGCTGCCGGCACGAGTCTGCCCTCGTAGAGATAGCGAAGGGCGCGCGGCCGGCCGATCAGGCGGGCCAGCGCCTGGGTCGTGGCGATCGGCGGGATGAATCCGATATTGATCTCGGGCTGGCCGAGCCTGGCATCGGCCGCGGCGAAGCGCAGGTCGCAATGCAGCGTCATCTCCAGCCCGCCGCCGACTGCCGTGCCGTTGATGGCGGCGAGCAGCGGCTTGGGTGAGCCGCGCAGCAGGCGCACGATCTCGTGGCAGCGCTCGGCCCAACGGCGCATGCCGTCCTGGCCGATCCCCTTGAAGACGTTCAGGTCGGCGCCGGCGCTGAAATAGCGCGGCACGGCGCTCGCCAGCACCAGCACGCGCACGGCAGGATCGCCGAGCGCCGCGGCGAGGGCGTCGTGGGTCTCGTCGACCATCTCGCGCGTGAAGGCGTTGACGGGCGGGCGGTTGAATTCCAGCCAGCCGACATGGCGGTCGACGCTGGAGCGGATGGAGGTGGGTCGGCTCATGCCGCAGCGTATCGTGCACCGTGCGAATTGCCACCGGCTGAAGCCGGTCGCACGAGCCTCAACGAACGTTGCGGGCCAGCCTTGCCAGCAGGATCATGCTCACGAGCGACAGCATGGCAGCCGCGAAGATCAGCCATAGCGCGGCGGTCGTGCCGCCGTTGCTGAGCACGGCGGCGATGACCGGCGGCGCCGACGCCGAGACGATGCCCTGCGGCAAAGCGAGCCTTCCCATGTAGGCGCCGAACTGGCCGCGTCCGAACAGGGCGAGCGGCAAGGTGGCGCGCTGCACCGCCTTCAGGCCGTTGGCGATGCCGTAGGAGACGATGCAGAGCAGCCCCAGGACGAAGTTGCCGCCGTCGAGCAGCGCCACGCCGAGGCCCAGCACCAGCGCGGCCGAGCCGAACACGGCCGAATTCATGATCGAGTAGCGATGGCCGAACAGCAGTTCGAACACGCGCACCGTGACCTGCGAGGGTCCGATCAACGAGGCCAGGAACACCGCGGTGGCGGCCGGATGGCCAAGCCCGCGCAGCAGCTCGATCACGTGCACCATGGCGCCGGTGAACACGAAGGCGCCGCTGGAGAGCGTTATGGACAGCAGCAGGAAGGCGCGGCTGCGCACCTCCGAGGGCACGCCGCTCGCTGCGGGATTGGCCGCGGCGGAGAGATGATGCGTCGGCGGTCGGTGCGGCAACACCAGCAGATGGACGGGTAGACAGGCGAAGAGATGGATCGCGGCAAAGACCAGCAGCGTTCCGCGCCAGCCCATCGCCACGTCGAGCGCGCCCGAGAGCGGCCAGAATACGGTCGAGGCGAAACCGCCGATGATGGCCAGCATGCCGATGGCGCGTCGCGCCGAGGGGCCCGCGACCTGGGCCAATGCGATGCTGGACGGCGTGCTGAGCGCGAGCGTCGAGGCGATGCCCATCGCCGCCCAGCACAGCAGGTAGCTCACCAGGCCCTGGGCGAAGGCCAGCGCCGCGATCGAGACGGCGTAGAGCGCCGAGCCCGAGGCCATGATGATTCGCGCACCGGTGCGGTCGATCAGCCGCCCGACCTGCGGCGCCAGCAGCGAGCCCACGCCGAACATCACGGTGATGCCGGCGAACACGACCTCGCTCGCCAGCCCCAGCGATTCGCCCATGGGGCGGCCCAGCATCGCCGGCATCAGGAAGGTGGTGCCCCAGCCCACGATCTGCGTGAAGCCGAGGCCGATGGTCGCGAGATGGGCGGCTCGTGCGGCGGGCGTGATCACGCCGCCCGGGACTGTTCGGGATAGAGCGACAGCAGGCCGGTTTCGCTCGCGGGGCAGACGCCGCGTTCGGTGATCAGCGCCGTCACCAGCCGCGCCGGCGTGACGTCGAAGGCGGGATTGGCGGCCGGGCTGCCCTCGGGCAGCACGTCGACGGTGACGACCTCGCCTGCGGCCGTCCGTCCGGCGATTCGCGAGACCTCGGTGGCGTGCCGCTCCTCGATCGGGATGGCGGCGCCGTCCTCGATCGTCCAGTCGATGCTGGGGTAGGGCAGACCGACATAGAACGGGATGCCGTTGTCGTGCGCGGCCAGCGCCTTGAGGTAGGTGCCGATCTTGTTGCAGACGTCGCCGCGGCGCGTCGTGCGGTCGGTGCCGGTGATGCAGAAATCGACCTGGCCGCGCTGCATGAGATGGCCGCCGGCATTGTCGGCGATCACGGTGTGCGGCACGCCGTGCTTGGCGAGCTCCCACGCCGTCAGGCTGGCGCCCTGGTTGCGCGGCCGCGTCTCATCGACCCAGACATGGATCGGGATGCCGGCATTGTGCGCCTGGTAGATCGGCGCCAGCGCCGTGCCCCAGTCGACGGTGGCGAGCCAGCCTGCGTTGCAGTGGGTGAGTGCATTGATGCGGCCGCCCCTGGGCTTGAGCTTGCGGATGAGCCCGAGTCCGTTCTCGCCGATGCGCCGGCAGATCTCGGCATCCTCGTCGCAGATTTCGGCCGCACGGCGGTACGCCGCGTCGGCCCGCTTGGCGGGCGGCAGCGGCGCCAGGAGATTGCGCAGGTCGTCGAGCGCCCAGCGCAGGTTCACCGCGGTCGGGCGCGACGCCATCAGGGTGGTGTAGGCCTGGGTCAGCATGACGTCGGAGGCATCCCTCGCCATCGCAAGGGCCATGCCATAAGCGGCCGCCGCGCCGATCAGCGGCGCCCCGCGCACGATCATGGTGCGGATGCCACGCTCGGCATCCTCCATGCTGCGCCAGTCGCGCACCACGAACTGGTGCGGCAGCAGGGTCTGGTCGATCACCTGGACGGTCGTTCCGTCGGCGCCGAGCCAGATGGTGCGGTAGGGGGTGCCGTCGACCTTCATGGGCCCGGAGATAGGGGCGTCCGGCGGGGGAGGTCAATAGTCGTCATCCCGAGCGAAGCCGCCCGAAGGGCGGCGTAGCCGAGGGACCTATTCTTGTCGACGGAAGGACAAGAATAGGTCCCTCCGCTTCGCCTCGCTACGCTCGGCTCCGGTCGGGATGACCAGGGGGGATCTAGATCGACCGCGCCACCGCGTCGACGATCGCCGCGGCATCGAGCTTGTACGCTCGATAGAGGTCGGGAATGTCACCGGACTGACCAAAGGCCTCGATGCCCAGTGGCACGACGCGCTGGCCGCGCACCGAGCCCAGCCAGCTCAGCGCCAGCGGATGGCCGTCGAGCACGGTGACCAGCCGGGCATCGCGCGACAGCGGCGCGAGCAGGCGCTCGACCGGCGCAGCACTGCGATCGACCAGCCCTGCGGTGCGGCCGCGATTGCGCTGTGCGGCCAGCCAGTCGGCATGCAGGCGGTCGGGCGAGGTCAGGACCAGCAGGCCGGCTCCGGAGAAATCGCGCGCCACGCTTTCGTGCGCGGCGATCGCCTCGGGCGTGACGGCGCCCATGCAGACGATGGCGACGTCGCCGCCGGCCTCGGGGGCGGCGTACCAGTAGCCGCCGGACACGATGTCGGACTCCTGCTCGGGCGTCAGCGTCCGTTGCGGCTGCGGCAGGCTTCTGGTCGACAGCCGAAGATAGACCGAGCCGCCCTTGTCCTGCTGCATGTACTCCAGGCCATGGCGCATCAGCACCGCGAGCTCGTCGACATAGGCGGGCTCGTAGGAGAGCAGGCCGGGCTGGCCGATGCCGATCAGCGGCGTGTGGATGCTCTGATGTGCGCCGCCTTCCGGCGCCAAGGTCACGCCCGACGGCGTCGCCACGATCATGAACCGCGCATCCTGGTAGCAGGCATAGTTCAGGGCATCGAGCCCACGCGCGATGAAAGGATCGTAGAGCGTGCCGATCGGCAGCAGGCGCGCGCCGAAGAGCTGGTGGCTCAGCCCCATCGCCGCGAGCTGGATGAACAGGTTGTTCTCGGCGATGCCGAGCTCGATGTGCTGGCCGCGCGGCGTCTTGCGCCAGAGCTGGGCCGACACGACCTTGAGCTCGCGGAACACGTCTTCCGCCTCGGTGTGCGCCCACAGGCCGCGCCGGTTCACCCAGGCGCCGAGGTTGGTCGAGACCGTGACGTCGGGCGAGGTCGTGACGATGCGCCGGCTGAGCTCGCTGTCCTCGGCGGCGATGGCGTTCAGGATCTTGCCGAAGCCCGCCTGGGTGCTCGATTCCTTGTCGTTGGGCTTGGGCAGCGCTGCGGGGATCGCCACGACGGGAGCCTCGGTGCGGCGGCGGCCCTCGGCGTTGAACGGCGCTTCGGCCAGGAACTGCTGCAGCTCGGCGGGCGTCGCCTTGAGGCCCGCAAACCTGTCCCACTCCTGGCCGTCGGCGATGGCCATGCCCTTCTTGAAGCCCGCCATCTGGTCGAGCGTCATCAGGCCGGAATGGTTGTCCTTATGGCCGGCGAAGGGCAGGCCCTGGCCCTTGATGGTGTAGGCGATGAAGCAGGTCGGCTGGTCGCCCTCGACGCCCTCGAAGGCGTCGAGCACGGCCTGCATGTCGTTGCCGGCGAGGTTGGTCATCAGCCGATGCAGCGTCTCGTCGTCGTGCTGCTCGAGGATGCGGCGGATGCCGGGATACTGGTTGAGGTCGCGCGTCAGCGCCTCGCGCCAGCCCGCACCGCCCTTGAACACCAATGCCGAGTAGAGCGAGTTGGGGCAGTCGTCGATCCACTGCCGCAGATGCTCGCCGTCGGGCTGGGCGAAGGCCGCTTCCAGGAGCTTGCCGTACTTCAACGTGACGACGCGCCAGCCGACCAGCTCGAACATCTCGCCGATGCGGCCGAACAGGCGGTCGTTGACCACGCCGTCCAGGCTCTGGCGATTGTAGTCGATCACCCACCAGAGGTTCCTGACGTCGTGCTTCCAGCCTTCGAGCAGCGCCTCGAAGATGTTGCCTTCGTCGAGCTCGGCATCGCCGACCAGCGCCACCATGCGCCCTGTCGGTCGCTTGCCGTCACCCAGCTCCTTCAGGCGCACATAGTCCTGCACCAGGGAGGAGAAGAGGGTCATTGCGACGCCGAGGCCGACCGAGCCGGTCGAAAAGTCGACGTCGTCGACGTCCTTGGTGCGCGAGGGATAGGACTGCGCGCCGCCCAGCCCACGGAAGCGCTCCAGCTTCTCCTGCGATTGGTGTCCGAACAGATATTGGATCGCATGGAACACCGGCGAGGCGTGCGGCTTCACCGCCACGCGATCCTCCGGCTTCAGCACCGAGAAGTAGAGCGCCGTCATGACCGTGGCGAGCGACGCACAAGAAGCCTGGTGACCGCCGACCTTCAGCCCGTCGCGGTTGGGGCGCAGGTGATTGGCGTTATGGATGGTCCAGGCGCTCAGCCACAGGACCTTGCGCTCGAGCTCGCGCAGGAGCCTGAGACGTTGCGCCTTCAACTCTCGCACGGGGGCAATCGTGGTCATGAGCACGGCATACGCCTGGCACGGGGGAAAGTCCTTGCGTTCGGACCCTTTGAACGGCTGTATAGGGTAGAATTGCGCCAAAAATAGGAAATTTGAGCAATGATCTCCCTCGATGCCATCGACCGGCGCATCCTCGACCATCTGCAGAAGGACGGCCGGGTGAGCAATGCCGACCTCGCCGGGCAGGTCGGGCTCTCCTCCTCGCCGTGCTGGCGGCGGGTCAAGGCCCTGGAGGAGGCGGGGGTAATCAAGGGCTACGCCGCGCAGGTCGACGCCAAGTCGGTCGGCCTGTCGGTCAACGTCTTCATGAGCGTGTCGCTCTCGACCCAGAACGAGAAGGCGCTGCAGGCCTTCGAGCGTGCCGCCGCGGCGCGGCCCGAGGTGATGGAGTGCTACCTGATGACCGGCGACAGCGATTACCTGCTGCGCATCGTCGTGCCCGACCTCGAAGCCTACGAGCGCTTCGTCATGGACTTCACCAAGATCGCGGGCATTGCCCAGATCAGGAGCTCGTTCGCCCTGCGTACGGTCAAGCAGGGCGCCGCGCTGCCGCTCGGCTGATGTGCTGGGGGCGCGTCATGTCTTCCGGACCGCGCGCTTCCAGCGCGCTCATGAGCTTGAGCGCGCTGGGATGCGCGGTCCGGAAGAGCATGAGAAGACGCGCCACTGGAGTGGCGCGCCCCCAAGCACATTACGGTCTCGCCTCGAGGATCATGTTGAACGGCGTTTCGGCGGCGCGGCGGACGCTGCGGAAGCCGGCGCCACCGATCACCTCGCGCAGCTTCGCCTCGCCGGCCTGTGCTCCGAGCGCGGCGCCGACTTCCTGGGAGAGGGACGTCGGCACGCAGATCATGGTGGATCCCGCGTAGAAGAGCCGTCCGACGGGATTGAGATTGTCCTCGAGTCGGTCGCCGGCCATCGGTTCGGCGATCATCCAGCTTCCGTCCGGCTTCAGCAGACCCCGAACGTGGGCCGCAGCGCCGGCCGGGTCGCCCATGTCGTGCAGGCAGTCGAAGCTCGTCACGAGGTCGAAGTCCCGCTCGGGGATTTCCTTGGCCGACGCGACCTCGAACCGGGTGTTCGCCGAGACGCCGTGATCCCAGGCATGGGCGCGGGAATCCTCGATCGATCCGGCATGGAAGTCGTAGCCGATGAACTGCGAGTTGGGGAAAGCCTTGGCCATCAGCACGGTCGACCAGCCGTGACCGCACCCGATGTCGGCCACCTTGGCGCCGCGTTCGAGCTTGGCGATCACGCCGTCCAGTGAGGGCAGCCAGCTCGGGATCAGGTTGTTGTGGTAGCCGGGGCGAAAGAAGCGGGCGACGGCGCAGAACATGCAGCCCGCCTGATCGCCCCACGCCACGCCGCCGCCGCTCGTGAAAGCGGCCTGCACCTTGGGCTGGTTCTCGATCATCGCCGCCATGAGGTCGAAGCCGCCCATCATGTAGACGGGGCTGTCCTCGACGGCGAAGACCATGGCCTGTTCCGGCGGCAGCGCGAAGGTCTTGGCCGTGGGGTCGTACGCCAGATAGCCGGAGGCCGCCTGCTGCGACAGCCATTCGCGCAGGTATCTTTCGTGCACTCCGGCGCGCAGGGCGAGCGCGCTGCAGGTCATCGGACCTGCCGCCTGAAGGGCCTTGTACAGACCGAGCGCGTCGCCCATGCGCACCATGGCGACGCTGGCGGCGCCGCCGAGGTCGCCCAGCATTTTCCCAACGAAATCGTGCAGCTTTGCTTCGTCGACCATGCGCGGCCTCCTTTGCGACAGGGCCTTCATGGTCGGTCACCTCTGTCCGCGTCGCTTGAAGGACTGCTTGAGAACGCCTTGTCTTTTTGTTGTGACCGTCGGAGGTCACAGCTCTATGGGCGTCATCGAAACACCGGGATCAGCGACAGCACCAGCAGACCTGCCATCGACCAGTTGAACGCTTTTCGCATCCTCGGGGCGGCGAGATAGCGGCCGATCGCCGAACCGAAGCCCGCCCAGATCGCGACCGAGGCCAGGCACGCCGCCGCCAGAACACCCGCGATCACCGACGTCTGCCACAGCACATCGTCGCCCACCGTGCTGTAGGCGGCGACAGCGCCCAGCGCGGAGATCCATGCCTTGGGATTCATCCAGGTGAAGAGCGTCGCTTCGAGAAAGCCGATGGGTTTGGCGCGCGCCGAGGCGCTGGCGGCGTCGGCTCGGGCGATGCGCCAGGCGAGATAGAGGAGGTAGAGGGCGCCGGCGTACTTCACGGCGAGATGCAGGCGCGGCTCGGCATGGACCAGCCCGGCCAGTCCCAGGCCCGTGGCCATGACCATCGAGCCGAAGCCGAAGGTGATGCCCAGCATCTGCGGGACGGTGCGGCGGAAGCCGAAGTTCGCCGCCGATGCCGTCACCAGCACGACGTTGGGGCCCGGCGTCAGCGTCATCGCCACGGAAAACAGCACCAGGGGTCCAAGCATCTCGCCCATGCGAACGAAGTGCCCTGGATGCGCGCTTCGTCTCAACTACCTGGCATGTACTCATGTTAGGGTGGGGGCGGAGGACCCAAGACATGCCACCGGTCACGTTCGATCCCGCCGTCGGCCGCCAGTTCATCAAGTACGCCCGCCTGGTCGCGGGCCGCGGCTATGTCCACAACACGCTGGGCAACATCGTGATGCGCGTGCCGCATCCGGATTTCCCGCACGGGCTCGCCTACACCAAGCACGCCGAGATCTCGCTCGAGGAGATGGAGCTCGAGAACATTGTCATCACCGACGTGCCGACCAGCCGCATCGTCTGGGGCGAGCGCATGACCAGCATCGGCCATAATCTCAGCCGTGAGATCCTGCGGCTGCGGCCCGACATCGACGCCACCATCCATGTGCACGACGATGCGACCATTGCCCTGTTGGGCGCCCTTGGAGGATCGGGCGCGCCGCACGACTTCAAGGTGCTGTCGCTCGATCCGCCCTTCGTGCTGGGCAAGCCGGTGCATTTCGTGCCGGCGCATGTCGACGTCGAGGCCGATGTGAGCTCGGTGGCGGGCTTCATCCAGGACACCAACTCGGTCGTGCTGGTCGGCCACGGCGTCACCACGCTGGGCCGCAACGTCTCCGAGGCCTATCACCGCCTGAACACGCTGACCGCCGAGGTGCGCCGCTGCATCCTGGCCGAGCAGCTCGCTGCGCTCCGCGGTACGGCGATCGCCTACCGCTCGCAGCAGGAGATCGAGGACATGTACCGCTTCGCCGAGCGCATCATCTATCCGACGCGCGCCGACAAGGTGATGCACGACGCCGCCGAATAAGCCTCCCTTCGCGTAGAGTGTGTTGATGAAAGACCAGACGTTGTCGGGCGGGGTGCCGTACGGCGCCATCGCCCTGTTCGCCATCGCCTTCCTCCTCTATTCCGGCTTTATCGCCAACCTCCTGGGCTCGCGCGGCACCGATCTGGCCGGCCGCGGCATGGCGCTGGGTTTTGCCGCGATCATCGGTCTCGTGCTCTGGCTCGTGCTCACCGGCCTGTTCGTTCTGGCCTGGTTCAACGGTCGCCTGCCGGGCTGGCTGGCGCTGGCCGCGCTGATCGTCCTGCCCCTGTCGGCCATCGCGGCCGCGGCCGCCGCGGGCCTCGCCGAGGAGCGCGGCTGGTGGCTGATGACGGCTCCCATCGCCCTGCCGCCGCTGCTGGCATTGCTTGCCCTGTGGGGCCGGCTGCCGGCGTTGCATGGCATCATGCCCGTCGGGCCCACGAGCGCCGCGCTCGGCGGCGCGATCGTCGTGCTCACGGTCGTGCCGCTGGTGATGGGCTGGATCGAGACCATGCCCAATCCGGAACGGGACGCAGCGCGCGCCGAGCAGCAGCGCCGGTACGAGCAGGAGACCGAGCGCCGCACGCACCAGGCGCGCGAGGAAGAGGAGGCCCGCTTCGCGCGCCTCGGTCCCGATTCATCGCTCGCCGACTATCTCGACGACCTGCCGCCGGGCAGTCCGCGCCACGCCCAGGCGCTGGCCGGAGCGCGGCTCGTGAAGAGTCGCAACCAGGACGCCGTCGCCCTGTTGGGCGCGGGTCGTCTGAACGATCTCGAGATGCTGTGGCGGCTCGACCTCGATCCCGCGCAGATCTGCCAGGCCTATGGCGCGGCGCTGCAGGCGCAGGCGCTGAAGATCGATCGCAGCCAGCCGGGCTACGTTTCCTCCGCACTCGACGTCGAGTGGCAGTTGCCCAACGTGAAGTGGCTGGCGGCGGCGCGTTGCGATCTCGACCAGGCGCTGGTTCTGGCCGAGACGCGGGTAAGGGCGATCGCCGACAACGTTCGGCTGACCGGAATCGCCGACCAGATGGCGGCGTTACGCCGGCCCAAATAATAGATCAGCCGAGGTCGATTGTGCCCTTGAGCATGGGCACGCAGCGGCCGCCGATATAGGTGTCGACGACGTGGCCGGCTTTCTTCTCGGCGGCGCCCTCGAGGATGCTGGGCCGGCCCATGTCGAAGCCCTGGCCCATCGTCTTCGACAGGCGGAGATCCGTCTCCGGCCGGAAGTGGGCCAGCAGGCCGATCAGGACCACGTTGGAGCTGCCGGTCGCCGGATCCTCGGGCACGCCATAGAGCGGCGCGAACATGCGCGACTGGACCTCGACGCCGTGTTCCTTCGCGTGCGCGTAGAGATGGATGCCGACGGCCCGTGACATCGGCACGTGCCTGGCCAGCAAGTCGGTGCGGACGGCCGCCTTGGCGAGTGCCGCGCGTGACGTCACCTCCGCAAAGACGAAGTTGTTGCCGCACGAGGCGATGACCGGACGATGCGTCGCCGAGTCGATATCGTCGGCGTCGAGGCCGCAGATCTCGGCGATGAGCTCCGGGGCGAGTTCGTCGCCGAGCGCGAGCTTCTGCGGCGCCGCCAGCCGAGCGGCGACGACGGCGCCCTGCTCGCGCGTCAGATCGAGCGGCACGAGCCCGGCCTTCTCCTCGAACACCAGTCGGTCGCCCTCGATCTTTCGACCGTGGCATGCGCCGGCGCGCGCCAGCACGAAGGCGGTGCCGACATTGGGATGGCCGGCGAACGGCATCTCGGCCTTGGGCGTGAAGATGCGGACCTGGGCGGTGTGCGCGGGGTCCTGCGGCGGAAGCACGAAGGTCGTCTCGGCGAGGTTGAACTCGGCCGCGATCGACTGCATCTGCTCGGTCGAGAGGCCACGCGCGTCGCTGATGACGGCGAGGGGATTGCCGCCGAACCTGCGGTCGGTGAACACGTCGACGGTGGTGAATTCGACTTTCATGCGCGGACCCTAACGGCTTGCCGCACAGGGCTAGAACGAGATTAATTCGTAGGGAGGAGGAAATACCTTGGCCTACGAAACCCTGACCTACAGCCGCGACGATCGCGTCGCCACCATCACCCTGAACCGGCCGGATCGGCTCAACGCCATCAGCCGAGGCATGCCCGACGAGATCCGGGCCGCCGTCGAGCAGGCCAACCGCGACGACCTCGTGCACGTCATCGTAGTCCAGGGCGCCGGCCGCGCCTTCTGCGCGGGCTACGATCTCAAGAACGCGGCCGAGCAGCCGCGCGGCACCGGCGGCAGCCAGGAGATGCCCTGGGATCCCCTGATCGACTTCCAGCTCATGGACCACAACACCCAATGCTTCCAGTCGCTGTGGCGCTCCTACAAGCCCACGGTCTGCAAAGTGCACGGCTACGCCGTGGCCGGCGGCACCGACATCGCCTTGAGCTGCGATCTCGTGGTCATGGCCGAGGATGCGAAGATCGGCTACCCGCCGGCTCGCGTCTGGGGCTGTCCGACGACCATGATGTGGGTCTATCGCGTGGGCGCGGAGCGGGCCAAGCGCCTGCTGCTGACCGGCGACCTCATAGACGGCCGGGAAGCCGAGCGGATCGGGCTCATCACCCAGGCCGTGCCGGCGGCCGAGCTCGACGCCGCCGTGAAGAAGCTGGTCGACCGCATGAAGGGCGTGCCGAAGAACCAGCTGTGGATGCAGAAGACGGCCATCAACAGCGCCTTCGAGAACATGGGCATGCGCACCACCCAGACCCTGGCCACGCTCTTCGACGGCATGACGCGCCATTCGCCCGAGGGCGTCTGGTTCAAGCAGCGCGCCGAGGAGGCGGGCTTCCATCAGGCGGTCCGGGAGCGCGATTCGGGCGAGCCGATCCCGGGCGGCAAGCCGCCGCGCAACAATTGAGAGCCATCGGGCAGCCGGTTAAGGTTCAGTCATGACCAAGATCTCCTACGACCACGGCGTCTCGACCAAGAAGCTGATCGGCGAGACCATCGGCGATTTCTTCGACCGCACCGTCGAGACCCACCGCGACCGCGAGGCGCTGGTGGTGCGCCAGCAGAACGTGCACTGGACGTGGGGCGAGCTGGGACGGCGGGTCGACGATCTCGCGGCCGGGCTCTTGTCGTTGGGGCTGGAGCGCGGCGACCGCGTCGGCATCTGGGCGCCCAATCGCTACGAATGGACCCTGACGCAGTTCGCCACCGCCAAGGCGGGCCTGGTGCTGGTCAACGTCAACCCGGCCTACCGGCGGGCCGAGCTCGAGTACGCCATGAACAAGGTCGAGTGCAAGGCGCTGATCCTGGCGCCGGCGCTGAAGACCTCGAACTACCTCGAGATCACCACGGATCTCGTGAAGGCGGGCAAGCTGCCGCATCTCGAGCACGTCGTGCGGCTGGGCGCGGAGAAGACGCCGGGCATGCTGAACTTCGACGATGTCGCCAACGCCGGCGGCAATGCCGAGAAGATGAAGCTCGCCGAGCTCGGCGCGAAGCTGCAGTTCGACGACGCCATCAACATCCAGTTCACCTCGGGCACGACGGGGCACCCGAAGGGCGCCACGCTCAGCCATCACAACATCCTGAACAACGGCTACTTCGTGGGCGAGGGGCTGAAGCTCACGCCTGCCGATCGGCTGTGCATCCCCGTGCCGCTCTATCACTGCTTCGGCATGGTGATGGGCAATCTCGGCTGCCTGACGCACGGCTCGACCATGGTCTATCCGGCCGAGGCGTTCGATCCGCTGGCGACCCTGCAGGCCGTGGCCGAGGAGCGCTGCACGGCGCTCTATGGCGTGCCCACCATGTTCATCGCCCAGCTCGACCATCCGGAGTTCGCCAAGTTCGACCTCAAGAGCCTGCGCACCGGCATCATGGCGGGCTCGCCGTGCCCGATCGAGGTGATGAAGAAGGTGCAGAGCCAGATGAACATGAGCGAGGTCACCATCGCCTACGGCATGACCGAGACTTCGCCCGTGTCGACACAGTGCGCCACCGACGATCCGGTCGAGCGGCGCGTCTCGACCGTCGGCCAGGTGCTGCCGCACATAGAAATCAAGATCGTCGATGCCGAGGGCAAGGCGGTGCCTCGCGGCGACACCGGCGAGTTCTGCACCCGCGGCTACTCGGTGATGAAGGGCTACTGGAACGACGCCGACAAGACCGCCGAGGCGATCGACGAGGCCGGCTGGATGCACACCGGCGACCTCGCGACCATGGACGAGCAGGGCTACGTCAACATCGTCGGCCGACTGAAGGACATGGTGATCCGCGGCGGCGAGAACGTCTATCCGCGCGAGATCGAGGAGTTCCTGTACCGGCATCCGAAGATCCAGGATGTCCAGGTGATCGGCGTGCCCGACCCGCGCTACGGCGAGGAGATCTGCGCCTGGATCAAGCTGCACGACGGCAAGACGGCGACGGCCGAGGAGATCCGCGAGTTCTGCAAGGGCGAGATCGCCCACTACAAGATCCCGCGCTACATCGAGTTCGTGCCCGAGTTCCCGATGACGATCACAGGCAAGATCCAGAAGTTCGTGATGCGCGAGCAGACGATCAAGAAGCTCGGGTTGAAGGCCGAGAGGACGGCCTGAAGCGCAATCCATCGGCATAGCCCTACCGGTGTCAGCACTGCGTAACGCGATGGTCGCAATCTCGTCTCGATTGCGGCCAAAATCTCCAATGCTCCATCGTCGAACATTGGAGGTATGAGATGAACACCTTCGTGAAGAGTCTGGCGGCAGTCGCCGTCTTCTCGTTGCCGGGGGTGGCCATCGCGCAGATGACCGATGCGGCGTATTGCAAGGCGCTGAGCGTGAGCTACCTCAAATACGTATCGACCTCGCTGACGGGCCAGAATCCGGACCCGCCACCGGTCGACGTCCAGTATGCCATGTCGCAATGCCAGACCGGCAATCCCGCGGCCGGCATTCCCGTGCTGGAGCAGAAGCTGCGTGCCAACAAGGTCAACCTCCCGTCGCGTGAGCAGGCAGCCGCTCCAAAGGCAGCGACCGAGGCGGGTGCTGCCAACTGCGGTGCCGAGACGTGGTCGACCGAAAAGATGATGTATGTCGGCACGCCTTGCACCGACTCGGGCGTACCAGCCGCCCCTCCGTCGACGCAGTAGCGCCGCCGGAACCCAGCGCCTCCGTTCGCCGACGAGACCCGCGACGTCGGCAACGGGGTCGCTGTGCTTTCGATAATCGAGTTGACTGGCGACCACTGCTCCCCTGCAGCTGGCGGCGTGGTCGAGCCTCATAGGTGTTGAAAAGCGTCGATTGATCGGGCCCAATCCTGTCGTTCGTGGAATCGAAGAACAAAGAGAGATGCGACCATGCGACAGAACAAGATCAAGCAGATGTGGCGGGACGGGCGCTGCGTGACGCTGGGCTGGCTTTCCGTGTCCCACGGATTCAGCGCCGAGGTCATGGCGCGTCAGGGCTTCGATGCCTTGTGTGTCGACCTGCAGCACGGAACGGCTGAAATGAAGGACGTCGCGCCGATGCTGCAGGCGATCTCGCAGACGGACACCGTTCCGGTCGTGCGCGTGGCGTGGAACGAGCCGGCGGCCATCATGAAGGCCCTGGATCTCGGCGCCTACGGCATCATCGTGCCGCTGGTGAACACCGCCGAGGAAGCCGCGATGGCGGTTGCCGCGTGCCGCTATCCGCCGGTCGGCATGCGCTCCTCCGGACCCGTGCGCGCCGTCCACTACGGCGGCGCCGACTACGTGGCCCATGCCAACGACGAGATCGTCGTCATGGCCATGATCGAGACCAAGGAGGGCCTCGCCAATCTCGACGCCATCTGTGCCACGCCGGGCCTCGACGCCGTCTACATCGGCCCGGCCGACCTGTCGTTCGCCCTGGGGCTGGCGCCCCGTGGCGACAACCCCGATCCGCTCCATCTCGCCACCTGCGACAAGATCCTGGCGGCGGCTCACAAGGCCGGCATCAAGTGCGTCATGCACTGCGCAAGTGCTGCGTTCGCGGCCGGCGCCGTGAAGCGTGGCTTCGACATGGTGATGCTGACGTCCGACCTGTCCTGCATGATCGCGGGCGCGAAGATGCAGCTCGACGAGCTCAAGGCGAAGACGGCCTGACGCAGGCGACCTCTGCGCCGTGGCGCGCCTAAGGGTGCGCCATGGCTCCATCGGCCGCGACGCCGTCGAGCGCGGTCAGCGCCTCATCCGGCAGATCGAGCTCGGCCGCTCCCGCCGAATATGAAGCGTGCCTTGAAGGGCAGCTCATCGTGCTTCTGACGGCATTCTTTCCAGGCCAGCGAGCTCAAGCCGGAGAGCCCCGGCTGAGCTCGGTGCGCATGGTCGGTCAATCCGCCGCCGCCCGCTGCTCCATCGCCGCCGTGGCGGGTCGGTTGGCCTTCAGGAACGTCCGGATGTGCCGCACGGCCAGCGGGATCTTCTCCGGCGTGTCCTTCCACGGATACATGCTGACCTGCGAGTTGGGCGCCAGCATCGCCACCTCCATCGCCACCGCGTAGGGATGCGGCGGGATGTCGTCGGGCAGCACCAGGATGGGGATCTGGCAGTTGCGCACGAAATCTCGGCTGACGGTGAACACGAAGTCGGGGTTGGCGCGGTACATCTTGGCCAGGAACTGGCTCACCTGGTCCATGGTGACGTCGGGTCGCCGCGCGGCGAAGGCCGGGCCCCAGTTGTTCATGTTGTTCTGGTAGAACTGGTCGGGCAGTTCCGGCCGATGGCCGCTCGGCTGCGTCAGCACGGCGGCGACGACGCGATTGGGCGCGCGCTTGATCAGGTTCCAGATCAACGGCTGGCCGATGCAGTAGCCCAGGACGATGAACTTATCGATGCCGAGGTGATCCATCAGGCCGATGTGATCGTCGGTGAAGGAGTCCCACGGCCGGTCGATCTCGAGCGGCCCCGACGACTGCCCGGCATTGGCGTTGCGTAGGTCGGCGCCGATGCAGCGGAAGCCGTCCTTGGCGAACTCCTTCATGGCGTTGAACGGATGGCTGGTGTCGAGCCCGGCGATCGTCGAGTTGAGCCCGCCGCCCGGGATCACCAGCAGCGGAAAGCCCGAGCCCATCTCTTCGTAATGAATGCGGACTTTGCCTCGTTCATGGATCGGCATGGCGGTCCTCCTTCAATGGTAGGCAATGGCTCGACGAAACAGCTGTCATCCCGTCGCGAAAAACGCGGACGTCACAACCGGCTCGTCCAGTCGTCGTCCTGAACGGGGGCACGCCGCTGGCGGTCCCGCATCTGCTTCACGGCGCCCCGTACATCGCCCTGCCATTGGCGGAAGTCGACGAGGGTCCGGGCCTTCAGGGCGCGCCCTCCGTTGCTCGACAGGTACGGCGCAGGATCGGAGAACTTGCCGTTGACGATGGTCGAGAAGTGCAGGTGTGCGCCGGTCGATCGTCCGGTCATGCCGACATAGCCGATGACGTCGCCCTTGCTGACGCGGCTGCCCACGGCGATGTCGCCGGCGAAGCGCGCCATGTGGGCGTAGAGCGTCGTGAACTGCGCGGCGTGCCGGATCTTTACGGTGAGGCCATACTCGAAGTGGCTGCCGCGCAGCTCGACGATGCCGTCGGCGGCCGCGAAGATCGGCTGGCCGACGCGCGCCTCGTAATCGATACCGTCGTGGAAGCCGCCGCCCGACGGGCGCCCGTAGTAACGGCGCGGGCCGAAGGGCGATGACATGCGCGAGCCCGGCCTCGGCAGGGCCAGGGCGGCACCCAGCCGCTTGCCGTCCTCGTCGAACCAGCCTTCGGGTTCGTCATCCGGTGCAAAGCGCCAGAACGTCTGCGCGTCGGCGCCCTCTGCATCGATGGAAATGTAGAGCGGGCAGGGAGCGCCGTCGGGCATCGCACCCTGGCCGACGCGAACGGCGTCTGCAGCGTTCGGGAAAAACTCGAGAAGGGACAGTATCTCCTGGTTGGCCGACCCGACAGCACGCACGCTCGCCAGGCCCACCTCGGAGATCGGCGGCGCATCGAACACGCTGCCTGCGAGGATGGCTTTGTCGGCCGATCGTTTCGTATCGCGCGAGAAGCTGCAGGCCTGGCCGGTCGTGGCAGGAACGTCCTTTGGCTCGGCTCGAGGATCGAAGCGGCTGCGGCTGTCGCGCTCGGGCAGGAAGCCCTCGAAATTGCGATCGAGGCGGCTGAAGTCCGGCGTCCGAACATGCGCGGCGGCATCCATGGCCGGAAGGCCGAGCAGGCAAGCGGCGGTCAAGGCGAGTCGCAGTGTCGATGGCCGACGGAATCCGTCGCCAGGACGCGCAACTGTCGTCATGGACCCTGCTCCCTCTCATGCATTGGTGATTGGATGTCCGGAACCTAGCCCAACTTGCGCAGAATCGGCATTGCGATTCAATGGAATCAAAGAGTTAGCCGAAAAGTCGGCACTACATTTTTGGTTTGGGTGTGGTGTCAGGCGGAGAGGGCGAGGGTCAGGTCGTTGTCGGCCCGCATGCGCT
>JACPOB010000100.1 GCA_016185145.1 Rhodospirillales bacterium
TGCTTCTCGGTGGACGTGCCGGCGAACTCTGCTTCGGTCCTCATCGATCCCTCCATGGTTCGGTCGTGAGCAACCAAACCTTAGAGGGCTGGCCGTTCACCGCCCATGGCATCTCTCCCCCAAGGGGGAGAGGAACATGAGCCCCGGTAGACCCCGCCTCCGCCGCATGCGATTCTGACACCTCCTGTCACTTCTCCCGCGAGCCCATGGAGTCTTTGCGCGGCCTCTCATCCTCGCCGGCAAGCGCATATGACGAGCTGGTCACCGGCCAGAAGTCGATCCGCTATCACTGGCAAGGCATCTTAAGCGTCATCCGCGCGCTGCCCGGCGGGCTCGGCGAGCGCGTCGAGAGCGCACGCCGCCAGCTCGAGGAATCCGGCGCCACGGTCAACCTGCTGGACGACCGCGGCGCGCCGCGCTGGATGTTCGATCCGCTGCCCTTCGTCATCACGCCCGACGAATGGTCGGAGATCGAAAGCGGCGTCATCCAGCGCGCCCGACTGCTCGATGCCGCGCTGGCCGATCTCTACGGCCCGCAGACCTTGCTGAAGGACCGTCTGCTGCCGCCGATGCTGGTCCACGCCAACCGGCACTTCCAGCGGCCCTGCCGCGTCACCGACGGCAAGGCGCCGACGCGCTACCTCTCCCACTACGCCGTCGACCTGGTGCGATTGAGCGACGGCCGCTGGCACGTGCTGGCCGATCACACCGAGGTGCCGTCGGGCATCGGCTATGCCATCGAGATGCGGCGCGTGCTGGCGAGAAGCCTGCCCGAGGCGTTCCGCTCCATCCCGGTGCGTCACCTGCGGCCGTTCATCGACCGCTGGCACGATTCGCTGCTCGCCATGGCGCCCGCCGGCCTGGCGCAACCCAACATGGCGGTGCTGACGCCGGGCTCGCTGTCGTCGACCTACTTCGAGCATGTCTATCTCTCGCGCATGCTCGGCGTGCCCCTGGTCGAGGGCGGTGACCTGGTGACGCGCGGCCACGAGGTCTCGATCAAGACCCTGGCCGGCCTGCGGCCGGTGCACGTCCTGCTGCGCCGTCTCGACAGCGCGTTCGCCGATCCACTGGAATTGCGCGCCGATTCCGCGCTCGGCATCACCGGCCTGGTCGAGACCACGCGCGAGGGCACGATCGCGCTCGCCAACGCGCTGGGCTCGGGCCTGGTCGAGACGCCGGCCATGATGCCGTTCCTCGAGCGGCTGAGCGAAAAGCTGCTCGGCCAGCCGCTCCAGCTGCCGTCGCTCGACGTGTGGTGGCTGGGTGAACCCGCCGCGCTCACTTTCGCGCTGGCCAATCTCGACCTGATGATCATACGGCCCTGCCTGGAGGCCGATCGCGAGCCGATCGTCGTCGGCATGCTGGAGCCGACGCAGCGCAAGGCACTGGAGGAGCGCATCCGTGCGCAGCCGGGCCACTTCGTGGCGCAATATCCGGTGACGCCCTCGCTCAGCCCGAAATGGGACGGCAGCAACCTGGCGCCGGCCGCCATGGTGCTGCGCGTGTTCGTCGGCGCCGAGGGCTCCTCCTATCGCGTGTTGCCGGGTGGCCTGGCGCGCGAGCCGCTGGGCGACACCTGCCTGCGCTCGCTCGGCCGTCTCAACGGCACGCTGAAGGACGTCTGGGTGCTGGCCGAGGACGCGGCCGACGTGCAGGTTCCCTCGTCGCGGCGTTTCCACCAGCTTTCGGTCGAGCGCGGCGGGGCGGACCTGCAAAGCCGCGTCGCCGACAATCTCTTCTGGCTCGGCCGCTACATCGAGCGTCTCGACAGCGACGCCCGCCTGCTGCGCACCACGGCGACCAAGATGGCGACGGGTGCGGTGAGCCCGCGGGATGCCGTCGAATTGCGCCTGCTCGGCCGCCTGCTGAGCGAGGCCAACCTGATGGACCAGGCGGCCGCCCTGTCGGCTCCGGAGAACGCCGCCTTCCAGCAGGGCCTCGCCGCCGTCGCCGCCGACAATCGCGGCCTGATCACCGTGCTCGATTCGATCCAGCGACTGACCAGCTCCATGCGTGAACGCTTTTCGGTCGACATGATCACGGCGGCCGGCCCGGTGATGGCCGAAGTCCGCCAGCGCCTGCTGGCCACGCGCGGCCAGCTCGATCCGCTGCTCGCCGCGCTCGACGAGATCGTGCAGTTCGTCGCCATCCTGTCGGGCCTCGCCCAGGAGAACATGACGCGCGGCACGGGCTGGCGTTTCCTCGATCTCGGACGGCGGCTGGAACGCGCTCAATTCGTGGTGACCGGCGCGCTCGGACCGTTCGCCCATTCGCCGATCGACTGGGAAGCGGCGATGTGGGTGGCGCTGGAACTCTGCGACAGCACCATCACCTATCGCACGCGCTATCTCGGCCAGCTCCAGCCGGCACCGGTGCTCGATCTCGTGATGCTCGACGACAGCAACCCGCGCTCGCTCGCCTTCCAGCTGCGCGCCATCGAAGGCCATCTCGATTATCTCGCGCGCGTCTCGGGCGTGCGCGTGGCGGCGCTGCCGCCGGCGCTCGACCACGATCTCGCCGCCGCCGTGAAGCAGTTCACCGGCGACGAGCAGGTGTGGCGCCACGAAGGCCTGGCCCTTGCCCTGTTGCGCGATCTCGCCGTCGAAACCGATCGCCGGCTCGACGGCCTCTCCGAGGCGATCACCAGGGCCTATTTCTCCCACGTGCCGGCGGCGCAGGCCGTCGGCTCGTCGACGGCGTAGGAGAAGCGCATGAAGTACCAGCTTTCCCATCGCACGTCGTACACGTACGCCAGCACCGTCGATTCGGCGCAGCATATCGCCCATCTGCGCGCCCGGTCCTTTCCCGGCCAGACGGTCGGCGCGATCAGCATCGAGACCAACCCCATCCCGGCGCTGGCAGTGCAGCACATCGATCATTTCGGCAACAACATCGACATCTATCGCCTCGACAAGCCACACAGCCGCTTCGACATAGAGGTACGCGCGGTCGTCGACGTGCGTTTTCCCGACCCGCCGCCGGCCGCCTCGACGCCAACCTGGGAAGACATGCGGGCGGCCCTCGACGGCGACGGCTTTCCGGTCTCGGTCGAAGCGAGCGAGTTCGTCCACGAATCGCCGCTGGTTCCGGCCGTCGAGGCGCTGAAGGCGTATGGCGCCCAGTCGTTGACGACCGGCCGACCGATCCTCGAAGCAGCGCGCGAGCTCACCTCGCGTATCAAGAAGGACTTCGAATACCATCCCGGCGCCACCGACATCAGCACGCCGTTGGCCGAGGTTTTCGCCGGCAAGGCGGGCGTCTGCCAGGACTTCGCCCATGTCGAGATCGCCGCCTTGCGCGCGCACGGCCTCGCTGCCGCCTATGTCTCGGGCTACATCCGCACCGTCCACTCCAAGGAAGAGATCGCGCTGCGCGGCGCCGACGCCAGCCATGCCTGGGTCGCAGTGTGGTGCGGCGAGGCGGCGGGTTGGGTCCATCTCGACCCGACCAACGACCTGGTGGCGAAAGAGGACCACGTTGCCGTCGCCTGGGGCCGCGACTTCGCCGACGTCAGCCCCTTGCGCGGCGTCATCCTGGGCGGCGATTCACACTCCTATGGTGTCGCCGTGACACTGGTTCCGGCCGACTGACGTCCTTCAGGCGAAACAGGCTGATGGCGCAGGCGATGTCGCCCTGACTAAAGTCTTCCTCCCCTTCGCGGACTCCGCGAAGGGGAGGTGTCCGCGAAGCGGACGGAGGGGTCATGGGCGCCACGACGGACCGCCCATGACCCCTCCGTCGGCGAAGACGCCGACACCTCCCCAGCTTCGCTGGGGAGGAAGGTGCGAGGAAAGCGATACCAGCCAGGCAGTGCAAGACATCGGGATGACAGCGTTTTTGGAGGAGACAATGGATCTCGAAACCAGGAAGCGCGAGCTGCTCGACGAAGGATGCTGCGTCGTCCCCAACGTGCTCACGGCAGTGGAGACCGCGCGCGCCCGCGAGCGGCTGTGGGCGGCAGCAGAGGAGAGCGACAGTCTCGGCGTGCCGACGCGCCAGATCGGGCTCGATCCCAACGAGCACAATGTGCGAGTCTTCTATCTCCTGGAGCGCGACGCGGTCTTCCGTGAGCTGATCCAACATCCGACCGCGATCGAGTTCGTCACCACGCTGCTGACCTCGGACTTTCTGATCTCCAACTTCACGGCCAACATCGCGCTGCCCGGCAGCAAATCGATGGAGCTGCATTCCGACCAGGGCATCGTCGTGCCCGAGCCGTGGTTCCAGCCCTGGAGCATCAACATCATCTGGTGCCTGAACGACATCGACGAGGAGAATGGCGCCACGCGCTACCTGCCGGGCAGCCACAAAATCCAACGGGCGTCGGAGCTGCCGCAAGATGCGCGCGCCAAGATGGTGCCCTTCAAGGCGCCGGCCGGATCGTTCGTCGTCATGGACGGCCGGCTGTGGCATACGTCGGGCGCCAACGTCTCGAAGGACCGCGAGCGGGCGCTGCTTTTCGGCTACTACTCGCGTTCCTTCATCCGCCAGCAGCAGAACTGGAACGCCAGCCTGTCGGCCGAGACGATCGACGCGCTGTCGCCGCAGCTACGGGCCTGGCTGGGCATGGAAGCGCGCGCCAACGTCAAGCTGGCGCAGCGGTTGCGCATCCATCCCGTCGCCACCCACACCAAGCTGACGTCGTGAGAAGTCAGCCGTCGAGGAAGCGGCGGGGATTGTCCTGGAAGATCCGCCGGCGCAGCGCGGCGTCGGTATCGGCGAGCTGCTTGTGCGGATCGGGCAGGCCCATGGAGAACGGCCAGTCCGAGCCGAACAGGATGTGATCCTGCCCGTGCATCGCGGCGGCGAGCTTCAGCGCATCGGCATCGTGGGCGATGCAGTCGACGCAGAAGCGCTTGAAGGCGAGGCGGGGCTTCTGGGCGCCGGTGTCGGCGCCCGGCCGGCCGGTGACCTGACCGCGCTCGAGCCGTCCCGCGACCGCAGCCGAAGCCCCGCCGGCATGGGCGAGGCAGACCGTCATGTCGGGATGCCGCTCGAGAATGCCCGACATCGCGAGATGGGCGGCGGCCAGCGCCGTCTCGACGGGACTGCCCAAAAGGTTGTGCAGGTAGAACGGCTCATAGCGCGGATCGCAGCCCTTGCAGGGATGCAGGAACAGGAACGCCCGGGCGGCATTCAGCACCGTCCATAGCGGCGCGAAGGCGGCGTCCGAGAGGATGACCTTGTGGTCCTGCGAGCCTGCCGGCATGGCGAACCGCGGCCGGCTGGTCTCGGCCCGGCTCGCCACGATCTCCGCGGCCAGGACCGGCTGCGTCACCGGCAGGTGATAGAGCGGCGACAGGCGGTCGGGGAATTTCGCAGCCAGCGCGTCGAGGCCGTCATTGGCGTAGAGCACCCACGTCCGCATCGCCGGCGCGTCGAGCCCGAGGCGATAGAGCGGTGGGGGGATCGAGATCCAGGCGCGTTCGACGCGATGCTCGTCCATCCAGGCGACCAGCGCCTCGGGCCGATAGACCGATTTGGCGGCAAGGGTGTAGCCGTCGATGGTCATCGTGCCGTCGATGTCGTTCCAGCTCACGCCGGCGATGGCGCCGATGCGGTCCTTCAGCACCGGCGCCAGATGGGCGTGGACGTCGAGCGCGATGCGCTCCTCTCCAGAGGCGTTCAAGGGGGCCGGACTCACGACGCGGCGGCCCGCGGCGTGGTCGCGAGCACCGGATCGCTCTGCACGTACTCGAGCCTGGCCTCCCTGACCTGCTCGGCGGCGCCGAACACCTCGCCGTAGAGGCGCAGCCAGTTGCGGCTGGTGATCTTCTCGACCTCCTCGGCATTGAAGCCGACTTCCTTCAGCCCGCCCGGCAGCAGGCCGAGGTGATGGACCTCCTGGAACCAGGCCGGCGGCGGCGCCTTGCCGGGTCGGGCCGCCGAGGCCGCGCCGTAGTCGATGCCGCGCGTCCAGCGGCCCATGCGCATCCAGTCGTAGTCCGGCTTGGTGAAGTTGTGGCTGCGGTCGGTGCCGATGCCGACATGGTCGATGCCCATGATGTCGACGCTCTTGGCGACCATCTCGCACCAGTTCCTGAGCGAGCTGCAGTAATGGTCGCCGGTGATGTTGCGATAGGTGGCGCAGCCCAGCACGCCGCCCTTCTCGGCCAGCACCTTCAGGACGTCATCGGTCTTGTTGCGCTTGTGCGGGAACAGGCTGTCGGGATTGGCGTGCGTCACCGCGACCGGCTTCTCGGAATGGATGATCGCGTCCTTGGTGGTGCGATTGCCGACGTGGCTGAGGTCGACCAGGATGCCGGTGCGGTTCATCTCGCGCACGATCTCCTTGCCGGTGCGCGACAGGCCCGAATCCTCATCCTCGTAGCAGCTGCCGCCCAGCTCATTCTGGTTGTTGTAGGTGAGCTGGATCGAGCGAACGCCGAGCTCGGCGAAGAACTCGACGAAACGGATGCGGCCCTCCAGCAGGTTGGAGTTCTGGAAGCCCAGGATGATGGCGGTGCGGCCGGAGGCGGCGATCGCCTCGATCTCCTTCACCGACGTCGCGATCGCCACCAGATCCTTGTTGGCGTTCACCAGGTCGCGCCAGCGGGCGATGGAGTCCAGCGACTCGACCGCGCCCTCCCAGAAGCCGCAGGTCACCGTCACCGCGCCGACATCGGCCTTGCGCAATTCGCTGAAGGTCTCGCGGGTGAAGTGGCCGCACTGCAGACCGTCGATCAACATGGCGTGCTCCTTTTCAGGCGGATTGTCGCAAAACGAGGTTGGCGGGGATCACCCGGCGCTTGGCAAGCCGGGCGCCGCTTTCGCGGGCCTTGAAGAATTCGCCGACGGCGCGGGCGATGGCGCCGGCATCGAGCGCCACGGTGGTCATGGCCGGCCGGGCGAAGCCCACCCAGGCCAGGCCGCCGAAGCCCACGACCGCCATGTCGCCGGGAATGGCGAAACCGCGATCGACGGCGGCCGCCATGCAGCCCAGCGCCAGCTCATCGCTGGCCGCGACGACGGCGCGGAAGCGGAGCCCCCTGGCGAGCGCCTCGGCCATCGCCTGGTGGCCCGCGTCGGCGCGATAGCCCTGCGAGATGTCCCAGACCAGCGCCGGATCGACCTCCAGCCCGCGCTCCTTCAGCGCCTGGCAGTAGCCGTCGTAGCGCGCCCGGCCGATCGCCGAGGTGGCGATGCGGCCGACAAAGGCGACCGGCGCGCGATCCGTGTCCAGCAGATGCGTCGTGGCGGCCGCCGCGCCGCCCGCGTCGTCATGGACGATCGACGGGAAGCCGTAGGCGCTGAGGTCCTGGCTCACCGACAGGACTTCTATGCCGCTCTTGGCCGCCGACTTCATGACCGGCGCCAGTTCCACCATGTCCATGACGTGCGGCGAGGACAGCAGCACGCCGCGCAGGCCGAGCGACGGCGCGCGCTCGAGGAAGTGGCGCAGCCGGTCCTGGCGATGGCCGAGGTTGAACAGCACGAGGTCGAGCCCCAGCGTCTCGAGCTCGCCCTGCACGTGCTTGGCGAGCGTGGCGTAGATGCCCTGCTCGATATCGCCGGTCACCAGCGCCACCGACCGGCCGCGCCCGACCCGGAGGCTGCGCGCCACCTCGTTGGGCCGGTAGCCGAGCTGCTCGATCGCCTTCAGCACGCGCGCACGGGCCTCGGCCGAGACCGGCACGCGGCCCGCCAGCACGCGCGACACGGTGGACGGCGAGACCTTCGCGCGGGTGGCGACGGCGACGACGCTCACCATCAGCGTACCGCTCTTTCGCCCTGCTGTGCCTCGCGCAGGTCGCGCAGCACCGCCTGCGAGGCGTTGTGGCCCGAGATGCCGGAGATGTAGTTGCCGGGCCAGGTGCCGTTGCCGCTGAGATAGAGGCCACGCGTCGGCGTGCGATAGGCATGCAGGCCGGGCATCGGCCGCATCCAGAACATGTGGAACGGCAGGGTGTCGCCGTGCGTGATGTTGGCCTCGACCAGGCCGAACTCGCTCTCGAACTGCGTCGGGTCGATGATGCGATAATCGCTGATCAGGCCGGGCAGGTTCGGCATGTACTCGGCGAGCTTGGCGATGGTGCGCTTGGCGAAGACGTCGCGCTGCTCGGCCCACGTGCCCTCGCGCAGGCGATAGGGCGCATTGCCGACGTTGAGGCTGAGCACGTGCTTGCCCGCCGGCGCCAGCACCGGCGAAGTCATCGACGGGCAGAGGCCCCAGATCACCGGCTGGTGCGACAGCCGCCCCTGCAGCATGTCGGTGTGCGCGGCCTCGATGTAGTCGAGGCTGGGGGCGATGCGGAACTGCGCCGAGGTCAGCAGGGCCGCTTCCTCGTCGGACTTCGCGCCCGCGTAGCGCGGCATGCCGTCGAGCGCCAACACGACCTTGAAGGCGCGGCCGCGCATCGGCTTGCGCTTCATCTTGGGCTGGAGATCGCCCCACGACGACGTGTCGTCGACCAGCGACGTCACGGTGATGACCGGGCTCAGCGCCGAGACCACGATCGGCGCCTCGTATTCCTCGCCGCTCCTGGTGACGACGCCGCGCACCGCGCCGCCCGAACTGCGGATGGTGGCCACGGGCTTAGCAACCATCACCTCGCCGCCATGCGCGCGCAGGCTCGCCGACAGGGCGTCGGTGATCGCGCCCATGCCGCCGACCGGCAGGCCGGTCGAGCCGCGCAACGGGATCAGCCGGGGGTCGCCGGCGCTGCCGCTCTTCAGCGAGGCGAGCGACAGCGGCCGCATCATCAGGTTGAACGGCGAGCCCGGCGTCGAGGGCGCGACCTGGCCGCCGACGACGGCGAGCGGCGCGATCAGCGCCTGAGTCTCGGGGGCGAGTTCGAACTCATCCATCAGGTCGCGGATGTTGCCGAACAGGATGCGGCTGAAGGCTTCCTGGTCCTCCAGGCGCGTAAGGTTGCGCACCAGGTATTGCAGCGACGGCGGCGGGTCGAAGATCGAGATGCCGAGCCGGTCGGCGAAGGCCTGCAGGTAGGCGAAGAAGGCATCGTAGCGCGCCGCCTCGCCCGGCGCGTAGGTCTCGAGCTGGGCATGGTTGCGCTTGGGATCGCGCCAGCCGACATAGATCCGCTTGCCGTCGAGCGGCTGCACCAGGGTCGGATCGGGCCGCACCCATCGCAGCCCGTAGCGCTCCAGCTCGAGGTCCTCGACGATCTTGGGCTCGAGCGATCCCGGCGAGTTGGCGATGGTCGTGAAGTAGCCCGGCATGAACTCCAGCGTCGCCGCCGGGCCGCCGAGCCGCGGGTTGCCCTCGAGCACCAGGGTCGCCAAGCCGGCGCGGCCGAGATAGGCCGCGGCGACCAGGCCGTTGTGACCGCCGCCGACGACGATGGCGTCGTAGCGGTCGCTCATTTCGGGACGGAGTCGTTGGTGTAGTAGGTGGCGAGCGGCTTGTCGCCGAACAGCTCGCCCGCGTCCTTCAGCGTGGCGAGAAGCCTGGTCCACTCCTCGTCCGACTGCCGGCCCCAGTTGGGATCGGTCGGGGGCGTGGAGAGCGCAAGCACGCCCTTGTTGTAGTCGACGCAGCGCTCGACCGTGCCGGCGAGATGCACCTTGGCCTGCATCAGCTCGCAGGCCGCCTTGAAGTCGCGCGCCGCTTCGGCGAAGCCGCGCTTGGTGGCGGCCAGGAACTTGGCGACGGTCGCCGGGTTCTTCGCGAGGTAATTGCCGTTGGCCGCAAAGCCGAAACCGATCAGCGGCACGCCGTAGTTGCTGAGCAGCATGGTCTCGGGCTGCTGGTTGGTGGCGCGCACATAGGCGTCGAAGGCCGGGGCGTCGCCGCTCACCGCGTCGATCGTGCCGCCGAACAGGGCGGCGGTCTTGGCGTTGGCGTCGAGCGCCACGATGTTGAGGTCGGTGAGCTTCATCTTGTTGGCTGCCGTGAAGACCTTCAGGCTGAGCCCGTCCGAGCCGCCGGGCGTGCTGCCGATCTTGATGCCCTTCAGCGACTGCGGGCCGTCGAGCTTGACCTTGCCCTTGATGCCGACGAAGGCGGCGGCGGTCTTGTGCTGGTAGATGCCGACCATCTTGATCGCGCCGCCCTTGCTGATCATCTGCGCGGCGTTGGTGGTGTTGAGATGGGCGATGTCGAAGCCGCTCTGGCTCAGCATCAGCGCCGTGGTCGCCGAGCCGCGCCCCTGCTCGAGCGTGACCTCAAGGCCGGCCTCCTTGTAGTAGCCCTTGTCCTGCGCGACCAGGAACGACGCGTGATAGGGCAACCACGCCCAGTCGAGCAGCACCTTCACCGGCGTCAGCGTCTGCGCCGCGGCGGGAAAGGACGCCAGTCCGATCGCGCAGGAAGTCAAAGCGAGAATGCGTCGGATCACGGGTTCCTCCTCAGGTCGTTGCGTCGCGCAGCATCAGGGTTTCGCGTTGGCTCGGGTGCCAGGGCAGCACCAGGCGCTCGACCCATTCAGCGGCACGCCACAGCAGCACGCCGAAGATCGAGAAGACCGTGACTGCGGCGAAGGCGAGCGAGGTGTCGGTGTCGCCGACGGCACGGATCAACAGATGGCCGAGACCGGCATTGGAGGCGACGAACTCGCCGATCACCGCGCCGACCGGCGCCAGGGTGACGGCAAGCTTGACGCCGGCGCAGATGCTGGGCAGCGCGTTGGGGAACTGGATCTTGTGCAGGACCTGCAGGCGGCTCGCCCCCATGGCGCGCACCATCAGGAGCTGCTCGGGATCGGCCGACTTCAAGCCGGTCACGGTGTTCACGATCACCGGGAAGAAGGTGAAGGCCACGACGAAGAACATCTCGCTCTGCAGGCCGAAGCCGAACCACACGAGGAACAGGGGCGCGATCACCACCTTGGGAATGGCATGCGCCACCACCAGCCATGGCGTGAGGATGCGATCGACCAGGCGCGAGCCCGCAATGGCCGCGCCGGCCGCCAGCCCGAGCACCACCGACATGATGAGGCCCAGCCCCGCCGCCATCACCGTGATGGCGAGCTGGCTCAGGAGATACGACCATTTGGCGACGATCGTCTCGGCGACATCGGTCGGCGCCGGCATCAGGAACACCGGGACCCCGAATCCCTTGACTAGGCCCTCCCACAGGGCGAGGCCCAACGCGCCGCTCAGCAGCGGCCACATCATCCCGGCGACGAAATTCTTGGCCTTCATCCGACCAGCACCCCGGCCTTCTCGAAATGCTCGCGGATGCGCCGGCCGATGGCGGTGAACTCCGGCGTCTCGCGCACCGCGAGCCGCCGCGGCCGCTCGAACGGCACGCGGATGTCGTCGAGGATCGCGCCCGGCCGGCCCGACATCACCAGCACGCGGTCGGCGCAGAAGATCGCCTCGGCGATGCTGTGCGTGATCAGGAGCGTCGTGACGTGCTGGGTGGTCTGCAGCCGCTGCAGGAGCACGTTCATCTGATCGCGCGTCAGCGCATCCAGTGCGCTGAACGGCTCATCGAGGAACAGCAGCGCGGGCTTCGTCAGCAGGGCGCGGGCGATCGCCACACGCTGGCGCATGCCGCCCGAGAGCTGCCAGGGATAAGCCCCGGCAAAGCCGGCGACATCGAGTTCCTTCAGGAGTTCGCCGGCCCGCACCTCGAGGCCGGCCTGCCGCTTGATCTCGGCCGGCAGCATCACGTTGCCCATCACGCTGCGCCATTCGAGGAGAAGGTCGCGCTGGAAGACGATGCCGATGTCGGGCACCGGCCCGTCGACCGGCGTGCTGCCGATGCTGATGATGCCGCGCGTCGGCGCGTCGAGGCCGGCGATCAGGCGCATCAGCGTGCTCTTCCCGCAGCCGCTCGGGCCCACGATGCTGACCGCCTCGCCGGCGCGCAGCTCGACCGATAGGGGCGCAATCGCCTGCACCCCTCCGGCGCCGCCATATGTCTTTTCGACCCGTTCGAGACGGATCGCTCCTCCCGCCATCAGGCGACACCCCTTCCATACCCCTTATGAAATCGTTGTCATGATCGCCATCGAGAGTCAAGACACACCGAGTGAAATTTACGCACGGCGCCGTTGTCGCGACCTTCATCGATGAGAGGCGCCGGCGCAGGCAACTGCGATGCGAAATCGCGCAGCTCGAGGCGATGGGGTCTCTCGATGCCGTTCTGGCAGCCGCCGGCCTCATGCGTCGGTGCCGCGAGTGGCCGTCAGGCAGCGAGCCAACGGAGTTCCGGGCCCGTGTGACGGCGACACCTCCCCAACGTCGTCGGGGAGGCGACGCTTCATGCCGTCCGGACCTTTAGCCGCAATCGAATATGCGGTCGGTGGGGAACTTGTCCGAAATGAGCTGCGGCCCGTTGGCGCGCACCACGAACATGTCCTGGATGTGCCAATGGCCGATATGCGGCTCCATGGCGATCACCATGCCGTCCTCCAGGACACGCGGATTGCCGCGCGAGATCACCGGTTCCTGCTGGTGCCACCAGGCACCGACGCTGTGGCCCGCGATCATGTGGTGGTAGTCCATGCCGACGGAGGCGAACTTCTTGACCACGAAGTCGTAGACCTCGCCGGCCGTGCGGCCGGCCTTCAAGTGATTGCAGGAGGCGAGATAGACGTCGCGCGCGACCGCATACTCGCTCTTCTGTTTCTCGGTGGCGCGGCCGACCACGGCGCATCGCGACTGGTGGCCGGGATAGCCTCTGACATAGGTGACGTAGTCGGTGCGAATGGCGTCCCCTGCGGCAAAGGCGAAGTCGCTCTCGCCGCCGTAGGCGACGGTGTTGCGGCTCGAGTTCAGGATGCCGTGCGTGAACTCCGATCCGCCGGCAAGGCAAGCACCGACAAGCGCGCCGTGCAGGTCGCGTTCGCGGCTGGCCGGCTTCGTTCCTGGGAAGCATTTGAGGAAGGCATCGTCGAGCACGTCGGCGCCGATCTTGAGTCGCGCGATCTCGCCCTCGGTCTTGACTGCCCGCACATGGTCCATGATCGGCGCCAGGTCGACGGTCCGCAGCCGAGGCAAGCTCGCCTGCAGGGCGGAGAGATCGGCCGCCGTGACATAGTTCAGCTCGAGCGCGATCCTGGATTGCGCCAGCCCCATTTCGGTCAGCGTCTTGGCGACGCGGCCGATCGGCGCCTCGACATAGCCTTCATAGACATCGAACGTCTCGATCCAGGAATCGCGCGCCGCGAGGTCCCTGGCGATGGCGTTCAGCACGATGCGCGGCTCGCCCGCGCGCGGCCAGATCACCCATACCGAGCGCGGCGAATCGGCGAGGTCGACGTGGCGTGCGAGTGTGCCCGGATAGGCGAAGCCCGCAAGATAGGTGAAGTTCAGGCCGGCGCGCGCCACGACGGCGTCCAGCCCATGGGCTTCCATCGCCTCGTCGAGGCGCTTCAGGTTCACGAGTTCCTTGACGGTGTCCTTCATTTCTCTCCTCCATTCACACTTCGGCCTGCTCGGCAGGCCGTTCGATCAAGCGCAGGAAACGCCGGGTCCGCTCTTGTTGCGGCCGGTCGAACACGTCCTGCGGGCTGCCTTGCTCGACGATCTGGCCCTCGTCCATCAGGACGATGCGATCGGCGACCTCGCGGGCGAAACGCACCTCGTGGGTGACGACGATCATGGTCATGCCGGCCTCCGCCATGCGGCGGATCGCGGTCAGCACCTCGCCCACCAGCTCCGGATCCAGGGCGGACGTGGGCTCGTCGAACAGCATCAGCTTGGGAGACACCGCGAGCGCTCGGGCGATCGCCACCCGCTGCTGCTGGCCGCCCGAGAGGCGAAGCGGCAGGTGGTCGACATGGTGCGCCAGCCCCACCGCGCCCAGCAGCCGCCGGCCGCGGGCGCGCGCCTCGGCCTCGCTCTCGCCGTAGACCTGGACGGGCGCCTCGGTGACGTTCTGCAGCGCCGTCAGATGCTCGAAGAGGTTGAAATGCTGGAACACCATGCCGATGCGCGCCTCGGCACGCGCCTTGGCAAGTTCGCGCACCGGCCGCAGGCGGCCGTCGCGGCGCTCGTAGCCGACGGGGCGACCGTCGACCAGGATCTCACCCTCGTCCATGTGCTCGAGGTGATTGATCAGCCTCAGCAGCGTGCTCTTGCCCGATCCGCTCGGCCCCATGACGACGACGACCTCGCCGCGCCGCACGTCGAAGTCGACGCCGCGCAGGATCTCGCGGCCGCCGTAGGCCTTGTGCACATTGCGGCAGGAGACGAAGGCCGCGTCCGGCGCAGCCGTCGCGGCTGCCTCCGTTCCGATCAGGCTGCTCCAATCCATCGCCCCGGAGGGCCCGGCGGGCGATGCAACTGCGGCTGCCGTCACGCGGGCGCGCACGAGACCCAGGCGCTCCGCCCATCGCCGGAGCGGGCCGGGCGATCCGGCAGATCGCCGCTCGATCTCCGGATTGAACCGCCGTTCCAGCTCGTGCTGCAACGCCGCGACGGCGCTGGTCATGACGAGATAGAGAATGCCGGCGGCGCAGAAGACGGTGAAGAACTTGAAGTTCTGGCCGACGATCTGCTGGCTGCGGAAGGTGAGCTCGTTGACGAAGATCACCGAGGCCACCGACGTTCCCTTGATCACGCTGATCGATTGGTTGGCGAGCGCCGGCAGAATGGCGCGCATGGCCTGCGGCAGGATGATGCGCCGCAGGGTAAGGAACGGCCCCATGCCGAGCGAGGCGCTGGCAATGGTTTGGCGGCGATCGACCGAGAGGATGCCGCCGCGGATGATCTCGGCGCAGAAAGCCGCCTCGTTCAACGCAAAGCCCAGGACCGCTGTCGTGAAGCTGTCGAGCTTGATGCCGAGCGGCGGCAAGGCGTCGTACAGGAACACGAGCTGCAGCAGGACTGGCGTGCCGCGCATGAACCAGATGTAGAACCAGGCGGCGGCGCTGAACGGCGCGAAGCTCGAAAGCCGCATCAGGGCGAGAACGAGACCCAGCACGACGCCGGCCGCCACGGCGATCACCGAGATCTGGAATGCCGTCAGCGCGCCGCTCAGCAGGAAGCCGGAGAAGCTGTAGTCGACCATTTCCAGCAGCGCATCGACAAACTCGGACGCCTGCGCTGCCGCCGGCAGCGACAGCACGACCAGGAAGGCGATGCAGGCCGCGCACGATCGCCGGAATGCCATCGTCGTCATGCTACTTGGTCAGGACCTCTGGCTCCGTCGCCAGGCTGTAGTCGACCTTGTTGGCGTCGAAGATCTTCTTCAACTCGCCGTTGGCGCGCAGCGCTGCGAGGCCGTCATGGATCGCCTTGACCAGGTCGTTGTTGTTCTTCGCCGTACCGGCGCCGATGCGCGCGCCGGTGACGACGCCGAAGGCCGTCTCCACCGCCGGATTGGACGCGGCCATCATGTCGCCCACGAATTTGTTGGTGAGCAGCACATCGGCCCGTCCGTTCTGCACCAAGCGCAGTCCGCTCGGGATATCGGTCGAGGTGATGACGTTGATCGTCTTCTTGCCTGCGGCGACGCATTTCTCGCCGGCCTGCCGCAGCATGGCCTCCTGCGTCGTGCCCAGCCCCGCCGTGCCGGTGAGCCCGCACAGGTCGTCGAGCGACTTTATGGTCTTGGGATTGCCCTTGGGCACGATGGCGCCGGTGGCGGCGTTCATGTAGGCGACGAAATCCATGCGCTTGGCGCGCTCGGGCGTGTAGAGCAGCGTGTCCCACATCACGTCGATCTGCCCGGACATCGTCGCCGGAATGAGGCCCGTCCACGCACCTGTGGTGAACTCGATCGGCACGCCTACGCAGGCGAACACCGCACGTGCGGTATCGGCATCGAGGCCGAGCAGATGATTGAAATCCTTCGGGTCGCGATAGCTGAACGGCGGGCTTTCGCCGTCCTGTCCGATCTTGAGCTTCTTGCCGGCAAGCGACGGATATTTGGTCGCAAGCTTCGCCGGCTCGCAGGCCGGTTGGGCGATGGCGGCCGAGGAAAGCGGACCGATCGCGACGCTGGCCGCCAATAGGGCAGACACAAATACATTACCAAAACGCATGATCACTCCCAGATGATTCCTTGACGACAAGGCAATACCCCGCGCCAACGCGACAACAAATGAAATCTTGCTATGCCCTCTAATGCATTTTTGTTATCGATAAAAAATGAACACGCGCCATCTCGAGACACTGCTTTGGGTCGTTCGCCTGGGCGGCGTCGGCGCGGCGGCCCGCCATCTCAACCTCACTCAGCCGGCCGTGACCCGGCGTATCCAGGACCTCGAGCGCGAACTGGGCGGGCCCCTTTTCATTCGCGAAGGTCGCAACGTCGCGCCAACGCCGCTCGCCAAGGCATGCGTCGCCAATGCCGAACGGATCCTCGCCGAGATATCCCTGATGCGGATCGCGGCCAGCGGCCGGAACACCGTCGAAGGGAAGATTCGCGCCGGTTTGTCCGAGCTGACTGCGATGGCGTTGCTCGACCGGCTGCTGATCTGGATACGCGAGACCTACCCGAACGTCGTGCTGGACTGCGATGTCGACCTGTCGTCGCGCCTTCTCGGTAAGCTCGCGAAACGTCAGCTCGATATCGTCTTCGTTCCGGGGCCGGTCTCGATTCCGGACGCGGTGAAGATGCCGATCGGCTCGTGCACGCTTTTGTGGATGTCGAACCCCAGGCTGTTGCGCACGCATCGAAGATTGACGCCGCTCGACGTCGGCGAAATGCCGATCATCTCCCTGCCGCACGACGCCGATGTGCATTGGGCAATGGTGAAGTGGTTCGAGCAGGCAGGCGTCCAGCCTCGCCGCATCAGCTATTGCAACAATTTCAGCGTTACTGCCTCTCTGGTACGCAATGGGCTGGGTGTCAGCCTGCTGCCCTACGAAATGTTCCGCAGCGAGATCGAAGCCGGGTCACTCGTCGTGCTGCCGGAGAGCCCGCCGGTGACCAAGCCTGAATACTCCGTGGTCTATTTGCCATCCGCCGACCTCGATATCCTGTCCCGGATGGCCGCCTTCGCGCGCGAGCAGACGCTGTTCGAAAGTGCGCCGCCTGATTGAGTGGCCCGTCAGCTTCCCAGGAAATCCCTTGTCCAGCGCGCGTAATCGGCATCGCGCGTGACGCGCTTCATCAGCTCGGCGTCGGCGATGCCCGTGAGCCTGCCGGGCGGCGTGCCGTCGCGCAGGGCGCGCAGCGTGTCATGGATCGCCTTCACCGCGGCAGCGAAAGGCTGGTGGCCCTGCAGGGCGATGCGGACGCGGCGGGCGCTGAGATACGACAGGTCGGTGAGATCGCCCGACACGCCGCCCAGGATCAGCGGCAGTTTCGTCGCGGCGGAAATCGCATCGAGCTCGGCGCGGGTGCGCACGCCGACGAAGAACAGCGCATCGACGCCCGCCTCCTCGTAGGCCTTGCCGCGGGCGATCGCGTCGTCGAGGCCGCTGATCTGCACGGCACTGGTGCGGCCGGCGATGCACAGCGCCGGATCCTGGCGGCCGGCAAGGGCCGCCTTCATCTTGCCGACGCCTTCGGCGATCGACGTGAGGCGGGGCTTGGCCGTGCCGAACGGCGTCGGCAGATCGGTGTCCTCGAGGCTCAATCCGCCGACGCCCGCCGTCTCCAGCTCCTCGACCGTGCGCTTGGCATTGAGCGCATTGCCGTAGCCGTGGTCGGCATCGACCATCAGCGGCAGGTTGCCGGCGCGGTTGATGCGATAGGCCTGGCCCGCGAATTCACTGAGAGTGAGGACGATCAGGTCTGGGGCGCCCAGCACGGTGAGCGAGGCCGTCGAGCCCGCGAACATGCCGACCTCGAAGCCGAGATCCTCGGCGATGCGGGCGGAGATGGGATCGAACACTGAGCCGGGATGCACGCAACGGTCCCCGGCGAGGATTGCGCGAAAGCGCTTGCGGCGGTCGGTCCAGTTCATGCGGTTCTCTCCTGCTGCGGTGCCGAACGTAGCAAAGGCATCGCAGCAATGCAGGAATCGTGTTTCGACGGGCAAACGCGGCGGCCCAAAGCCTTGGCGCCGCTGAAACCACGGGCGTAGCGTTTGCGTCAGGGACGGCGTGCCGGTGCGCAGCATCCAGCCCGAAAAATGAAGCGCACAGGGGAAATGCCATGTTCGATGTTCTCGACCGGCAAACCACTCTGACCGGCAACCAGAAGAAGATCATCGCCGCCGCCATCATCGGCGATGCGCTCGAGTTCTTCGACTTCTTCCTGATCGCCTTCGTCTTCGCCTTCCTGATCGGGCCGTGGAAACTCACTTTCGGCCAGACCGCCGTCGTCTTCCTGAGCTCGGGCATTGGCGCCATCCTCGGCGCCTATGTGTGGGGCTGGATTGCCGACCGCATCGGCCGGCGCAAAGTGTTCATCGGCACGGTGCTCAACTTCTCGATCGCCACCGGCCTGCTCTACTTCACGCCGGACAATGGCTGGGGCTACCTGACGATCATGCGCTTCTTCGTCGGCTTCGGCGTCGGCGGGCTCTACTGCGTCGACCTGCCGCTCGTGCAGGAGTTCATGCCGTCGTCCAAGCGCGGCTGGATCGGCGGCCTGGTGACCTGCGTCATCCCGATCGGCGTCGGCCTCGGCGCGGTGCTCGGCGCTTTCCTGGGCGCAGACCAGTGGCGGCTGCTGTTCGCCATCGGCGTGCTGCCCGCCCTGGTCGTCCTGCTGGTGCGGCTGTGGGTCCCTGAATCGCCGCACTGGCTCGCCCGCCAGGGACGACTCGAGGAGGCGCGCAAGTCGCTCGCCTGGGCGCTTCAGGTCGATCCCAGCACCCTGCCGCTGCCGCGGCCGGAGGAAATCAAGGTGGTGCAGACCAATTGGCTCGACCTCTTCAAGTACCCACGCAGCCTGCTGGTATCATGGCTCGGCAATGCCGGCGCCCAGACCGGCGCCTACGGCATCGCGCTGTGGGCTCCGTCGCTGTTCGTGCTGCTCCTGAAAGTGACGCCGCAGGAAGCCTCCAAGATGATGATCCTGCTCACCGCCACCGGCTTCATCGGCCGCATAAGCTTCTCATGGCTCTCGGAAGTCATCGGGCGGCGCAATTGCGGCGGTCTGCTGGGCCTCGGTGCCGGCGTGCTGATCATCGTCGCCGGCTACAACTACGACGCCACGCTGTTCGGGCTGTCGGCGTTCTGGCTGATCCTCGCTGCCGCCATGTTCTTCGTCGACGGTGGCTTCGCCATCGTCGGTCCCTACGCGGCTGAAATCTGGCCCTCGCATCTCAAGACGTCGGGCATGGGCTCGGCCTATGGCTTCGGCGGGATCGGCAAGATCCTGGGCCCGGTCGGGCTCGCCCTGATCGTCGGCTCGAGCAACTACCTGAAACCGGACGTGCCGTTGACCGAGATTCCGACGGCTTTCGTCTATCTCGGCTGCTGGTTCCTGATGGCCGGGGTGGTCTATTATTTCTTCGGATTGGAGACCAGGGGCAAGACGCTCGAGCAGATCGACCGTGAACTGGCCGCCGCCGACTGAACGCTGGAGATTGATGTCTTGGACACGTTGATCCCCTCTTCCGCCGATCTTACAGGCGATCCGGCCATCGTCTCGCGCGCCGAGGCGTTGCGCCCGGTCGTCGAGGCGGCGTCGGACGAAATCGAGGAAAAGCGCCGTCTACCGTCGGCGCTTCTCGACAGACTGCACGAGGCGCGGCTGTTCCGCCTCCTCATGCCGCGCTCGGCCAACGGTATCGAGACCGATCCCATCACGTTCTTCCATGTCATCGAGGTGATCGCCAAGGCCGACGCCTCGACCGCCTGGTGCCTGAGCCAGGCCGGCGGCTGCTCGATGTCGGCGGCCTATCTCGCCCTGCCGGTGGCGCGGGAGATCTTCGGCAACGACCCGCGCGCCGTGCTGGCCTGGGGGCCGGGCCCCAGGGTGCGGGCCATCGAATGCGAGGGCGGCTATCGCGTCACCGGCGTGTGGGCCTTCGCCTCGGGCGGCCGGCATGCCACCTGGCTCGGCGCCCACTGCCCGATCTGGCAGGCCGACGGCACGCCCCGGCTCGGCGCCAGCGGCCGGCAGGTCGAGCGCACCATGCTGGTGCCGGCGAGCGAGGTCGAGTGGACCGACATCTGGAACGTCGTCGGCCTGCGCGGCACGGCGAGCGACCAGTTCTCGCTGACCGACCATTTCGTGCGCGGCGACCATTCGATGACGCGCGACGTGATCACGCGGGAATCCGAGAAGGAATGCCGCGAGTCGGGTCCGCTCTACCGCATGTCGGCCATGACCTGCTACGAGGTCGGCTTCGCTGGCGTGGCGCTGGGCATCGCCCGGGCCAGCCTCGACAACTTCGTCGACGTGGCCAGGAACAAGATCCCGCGCGGCAAGACTAGCCCGCTGCGCGACAATGCCGTGGTGCAGACCAACCTCGCCCAGGCCGAGGTCGGCATCCGCTCGGCCCGCGCCTTCCTGCTGCAGTCGGTGGCGGCGATCTGGAAGGAGATCTCGGCCGGCGACAGGCTCTCGGTCGACCATCGCATCACCATCCGCATGGCCTCGACCAACGCCATCCATCGTTCGCGCGAGGCGGTCGACTTCGCCTACAACGCAGCCGGCGCCACGGCGATCTTCGAGAACCATCCGCTGGAACGCCGCTTCCGCGACATCCACACCGTGACCCAGCAACTGCAGGGCCGGCTGTCGCATTTCGAGACCGTCGGCGCCTGGATGCTGGGCGCCGAAGCCGACCTCACCTTCGTTTGATCATCACTGGAGACGGACCATGCCGCTTGGCATCCTGCAGCATTACACGATCGAGCCTTCCAACCTTGAGGCGACCAAGGATTTCTATTGCGACGTGCTGGGGCTGGAGAACGGCGATCGTCCGCCGCTCGGTTTCCCGGGCTACTGGCTCTATTCCGGCGGCGTCGCCACCGTGCACTTGCTGGGACCGCGCACGCCGCGCGAGGGCATCGTCGTGCGCGGCTCCGACAAGAAGTTCGACGACACCGGCCGGTTCGACCACATCGCCTTCGCCGCCAGCGACCTGCCCAGCGTGCGCAAGCGCCTGCAGTCGAAGAACGTCAAGTTCCGCGAGCAGGTGGTGCCGCGCACCGGCGCCGCCCAGATCTTCCTCTATGATCCCGACGGCGTCGGCGTCGAACTGAACTTCCCGCCGGAAGAGGCCAAGGCGTGACGGTCTCTTGCCGGACCGCGGGCCTCCAGGCCCGCCTCAAGATTCATGAGCGGGCCTGGAGGCCCGCGGTCCAGTAAGAGGTCTGAATGCTCATCTCGTTCGATATCGAAAAAGTCGAGCCGCTGGCCGATGGCGCGCCGTTCGGCGACGTCGGCGCCTATGAGCGGGTGATCGCCAAGGCCAAGGGCGAAGTCGACCCCAAGCACCCGGGCAACGCAGGCATCGCCCTGATCGACAAGGCGCCGACCAACGCCAACGGCAAGGTCGAGTACGCAACCGACGTCTTCATCCTGCGGCCCAAGGACCCCGCCAAGGGCAATGGCCGCATCCTCTACGAAGTGAACAATCGCGGCCGCAAGATGCTGTTCGGCAACATCGCCGACGGCCCGCAGGGCGTGAACGATCCCAAGACCCTGGCCGACGTCGGCAACGGCTTTCCCATGCGCCAGGGCTACACCATCGTGTGGTCGGGCTGGGACCCCGATGCGCCGCGCGCCAACATGGGACTGGGGCTGACCGCGCCGGTCGCGACCGACAAGGGCAAGCCCATCATCGAGATGGTGCGAGAGGAGTTCGTCTCGGGCACGCGCGTGGGCAACCTGGATGTCTTCAAGCTGTCCTATGAGGCGGCCTCCATTGACCAGGCATGGGCGCGGCTCAGCGTGCGCGAGCGCGCCGGAGATGCGCGCTGCGAGGTGCCGCGCAGCCAATGGTCCTTCGTCGACGCCCGGTCGATCAAGCTCGCCGACGGCGCCAAGCCCAAGCCGGGCTGGCTCTACGAGTTCCACTACGAGGCCACCAATCCCAAGGTGCAGGGCCTGGGTTTCGCGGCGACCCGCGATGTCGTGAGCTGGCTGCGTCACGACCCGGCGGCGCTCGCCGCCACCGGCGGCAAGATCAGCCATGCCCTGGCCATCGGTTTCTCGCAGGCGGGCCGGTATCTGCGCCATCACATATCCTCGGGCTTCAATCGCGACGAGCAGGGCCGCAAGGTGTTCGACGGCATCCACGCGCACATCGCCGGCATCGGCCGCATCTTCTTCAACACGCCGTTCGGCCAGCCGGCGCGCACCGGCACGCAGCACGAGGATCACGAGTTCCCGGAGAACGCGTTCCCTTTTTCGACGGCGGAACTTTCCGATCCGTTGACCGAGCAGAAGGGTTCGCTGTTCCGCGGCGACGGCAGCGATCCCAAGCTGATCGAGACCAACACCTCGACCGAGTACTGGCAGAAGGGCGCGTCGCTGCTGCACACTGATCCCCTCGGCAAGCAGGACGTGACGCTGCCCGAGAACAGCCGCGTCTACATGATCGCCGGCACCCAGCATGGCGGTCGCGCCGGCGCTACCACCGACCCCGGACCCAACATCAATCCGCGCAACCCGCACAATCCCATGCCGGCGGTGCGGGCCCTGCTGTTGGCGCTCGACGAATGGGTCGTCACGGGCAGGGAGCCGCCGCCCAGCCGGGTGCCGACGCTGGCCGCCGGCACCCTGGTTGGGCCTGAAAAGACCGGCTTCCCCACCATACCGGGCGCGACCGTGGTGAAGGTCACCAACCAGGTCACGCCGCCGGTCGACTGGGTGAGCCCCGAGATGCCCGAGGACGCCTATCGCACGCTGGTCTGCAAGGTCGACAGCGACGGCAACGAGGCGGCCGGCATCCGCCTGCCCGATATCGCCGTGCCGCTCGCGACCTACTCCGGCTGGAACGAGTACAAGCCGCCGTATCCGGCCGGCGAGCTGGCCGATCGCGACGGAAGCTGCCTGCCCTTCCCGGCCGACAAGGCGGCGCGCGAGGCATCGGGTGATCCGCGGCCCTCGATCGCCGAACGCTATGCCAGCGGCGCAGACTACGTCGCCAAGGTGCAGGCGGCGGTCACGGCGCTCGCCAAGGAGCGCCTGCTGCTGGCCGAGGACGCCGAGCGCTATCTCGAACGGGCCAAGCGCGAGCCACGCGTCGCACCATGACGAGTGAAGCTCGCCGCCCCGATCATTTTCCTCCCCTGCGCGGAGCCCGCGCAGGGGAGGAAGGCTTTAGGAGAACGACATGGCCAAGCTCGACCGCGACGGCGTGAAGATCCATTACGAGGTCCATGGCAGCGGACCGACGATCCTGCTGAGCCACGGCTACAGCTCGACGGCCCGGATGTGGGACGGCCAGATCGCCGCCCTGAAGGACCGCTACCAAGTCGTCGTCTGGGACATGCGCGGCCACGGCGAATCGGACTACCCGACCGACCAAAGCCTCTATTCAGAAGCGCTGACAGTGGGCGACATGAAGGCGCTGCTCGACGAGGTCGGGGCCAAGACGGCGATCATCGCCGGCCTGTCATTGGGCGGCTACATGTCGCTCGCCTTCACGGCCAGCCATCCCGAGCGGGTGCGTGCGCTGATGCTGTTCGACACCGGCCCGGGCTTCAAGAAGGACGAGGCGCGCGCCAAGTGGAACGAAACGGCCCGTCTGCGCGCCGACAACCTCGAGGCCAAGGGCCTGGCGGCCCTCAATTCCAGCGACGAGGTCAAGCTGACGCGTCATCGCGACGCCAGCGGGCTGGCCCGCGCCGCGCGCGGCATGCTGGCCCAGGAGAACGACCGGGTGATCCAGTCGCTCGACAAGGTCGCCGTGCCGACGCTGGTGCTGGTCGGCGCCAACGACACCAACTTCCTGGCCGCCACCGACTACATGGCGGCCAAGATCAAGCAGGCGATCAAGATCGTGGTCGCCGACGCGGGCCATGCATCGAACCTGCATCAACCCGCGCTTTTCAATCAGGCCGTCGAGGCATTCCTCGCCCGGCTGCCGGCAGCTTGAGGAGGACATCATGGGCAAGCGAATCGCGGTCGTCGGCGTCGGTGCATTGGGTGGTTATGTCGGCGGCTGGCTCGCCCATACGGGCGAGGACGTCACCCTGATCGACTTCTGGCCGGAGAACATCGAGACCATCCGCAGGAACGGACTGGAGCTCGACGGCGTCACGCCGGAAGAGAAGATCACGGTCAAGAACGCCAAGACCATGCATCTCACCGAGATGCAGGACCTGTCGCGCCAGAAGCCGATCGACATCGCCTTCGTCTCGATGAAGTCCTACGACACCGAATGGGCGACGGCGCTGATCAAGCAGTACCTGGCGCCCGACGGCTACGTCGTGTCGCTGCAGAACTGCCTCAACGAGGAGCGCATTGCGGGCGTGGTCGGCTGGGGCAAGACGGTGGGCATGGTGGCCTCGCTGATCTCGGTCGACATGTTCGAGCCCGCCCGCATCCGCCGCACCGTCGCCAAGGGCGGCGACAAGCACACGGTGTTCCGCGTCGGCGAGGTGCATGGCCGCATCACCGACCGCGTCGAGGAACTGCGCGACATGGTGGGCCGCATCGACAGCGCCAAGACCACGACCAACCTGTGGGGCGAGCGCTGGTCCAAGCTCTGCCAGAACGGCATGAAGAACGGCGTGTCGGCCGCCACCGGCCTCACCGGCAGCGATTGCGACCGCAACGACGCCATCCGCCGCTTCTCGATCAAGCTCGGCGGCGAGGCCGTCCGCGTCGGCCAGGCGCTGGGCTATCACATCGAGAAGATCGGCAAGCTGGAGCCCGAGACGCTGGCCAAGGCGTCAGAGGGCGACAAGACGGCGCTCGACGCGATCGAGACGATCATGCGGCCGGGCTCGAACACCAACCCCAACCCGCGCGCCGACATCCAGCGCCCGTCGATGGCCCAGGACATCCGCAAGGGCCGACGCACCGAGATCGAGTTCATGAACGGCTACATCGCCGAGCGCGGCAACTACATCGGCGTGCCCGCGCCGACGCATGCCAAGCTGACCGAGATCGTGAAGAAGGTCGAACGCCAGGAAGTGAAGGCTGCGCCGGCGCTGCTCGGCGGTTAGTCCTCGCTGGGGGCGCGCCACTCCAGGGGCGCGTCTCAAGCTGCCTTGAGACCGAGATGTTTCTCCATCGGCTCGAAGTCACGGTCCTCATGCAGCAACGAGTGACCGTGCTCGATGCAGAAGGTGCCGATGATGATGTCGGCGGTCTTGCGAACCGTGATGCCGAGGTCCCGAAGATGGCGATAGTTCCGTGCGGCTTGGGCGGCCAGGCGATCGTCGAGCAATGATACGATCGCGTACTCGCGCAGCGCGCGTTCGATTCGTGCCGCCTGGCCGTTGTCCCTGGCACCTTGAAGGACTTCCAGCAGAATAAGATCGCCAACCAGCAAAGGCTCCCGTTCAGCGGCGGCTTCAAGCCTTGTCGTCGCCGGCGTCGTCCTTCCGCGCAGGTGGGCGATCCAGACCGAGCTGTCGACCAGGATCATCTCGTGCCTGGCTGACGGCCCCGACGCATCTGATCAAGGTCACCCTGCCAGCCAATTCCCTTGATATCCGCCAACGCCTTGGCCTGCTTGCTGATACGCACCAGCAAACGCAAGCCCTCCTCTACGGTAGCCCGCTTGGTCGTCAGGCCTGTCGTGGCCATGGCACGCGCCAGCAACTCGTCGTCGATGTCGATGTTGGTCCTCATCGTCGTACCATCGATGTGTATTGTGTCATAAATTTGTACACATAGAGCGTCGACACCACAAGCCGGAGATCCTGACCTTCAGATGCCGGCCATCTGAGGCCACCCCGCAGGTCACAGGTGGCGTAGCCCACCTGCAGCACGCGCCGATGACCCGGCGGCGGCATGAAGCTGCGCGCCGTCCCGGTCGTATTGCGGGGAATGCTTCCTCAGTTCAGATACAGATCGTACGCGTCGGATGCGTCCCAGGCGTCGCCCCAGTCGAGCTGCGCCATCTCGGCCGTCGGATTGTACGGATCGTCGGCGTCCTGATTGTACATCTGGTTGACGCGGCTATCGATCATCTGCGCCCGGCCCTTCTTGATGAAGGTGTTGTAGGCCGTCTGGCCGCCGATATAGAGGCAGCCGCAGACATTCTGGTCGGGATAGACCCAGACCTTCTTGCCCTTGAACGTCGTCTGGGAAATGCGATGCGGCGGCATCTTCTTGAAGGCCGCGACCTTGGCCGGCGTATTGAGCGACAGCTGCTTGAAGCCCGAATCGGCCAGCAGGTTCTCCTTGCTTTCGGGCTGGTAGCCCATCGGGTTGGTCACGTCCGGCTTGCAGGCCATCAGGGCGGCTGAGAGCCCGAAAATGGCAAGAAACGACATCAACGGCTTCACCGCAGTCCCCCTTGTTAGGCGGCGGCCTTGAGCCCCGCCTTGGCATCCTCTTTGATCATATCCGCCCCCTTCTCCGCCACCATGATCGTGGGGGCATTGGTGTTGCCCGAGGGTACGGTCGGCATGATCGAGGCGTCGATCACCCGCAGCCCGGCGATGCCGTGGACCCGCAGCCGGTCGTCGACCACCGCCATGGGGTCGCTGCCCATCTTGCAGGTGCCGCAGACATGGTAGGTCGTCTGGCCGGTCGCGCGGGCGAAATCGAGCCATTCGTCGTAGCTGTTCACGTCCTTGCCCGGCTTGTTCTCGAAAGCGATGTACTTCTCCATCGACGGGTGCGAGACGATCTTGCGGGCGATCTGCATGCCCGCGACCGTGGCGTCGCGGTCGATCTGGGTCGTCAGGAAGTTCGGCCGGATCGCCGGCTCCATGCCGGGCGTCGCCGACTTGATGTGGATCGAGCCGCGCGAATCGGGCCGGCACTGGCCGATCACCACGGTCATGCCCGGCTCCTTCTCGAGCAGCCGCTTCTGGGCGGTGTCGTAGCTGGCATGGGCCATGTGGAACTGCATGTCGGGTGAGTCGAGGCCCGGCCGCGTGCGCACGAAGCCGTAGACCACGCCCGCGGTCAGCGCCAGCGCGCCGCGACCGGTCGTGTAGTACTTGATGACTTCCTTCACCAGGCTCAGCCCGCGCGTCTGCTCGTTGAGCGTGATCGGCAGCTTCACCCGCCAGTTCATGCGCGGCGCGAAGTGATCGCCGTAGTTCTCGCCGACGCCCTTGAGCTCGTGCTTCACCTCGATGCCGTAGCGGCGCAGCAGTTCGGGCTGGCCGATCCCGGAATGCTCCAGCACGCCGGGCGACTGCACGGCGCCGCACGACACGATCACCTCGCGCCCGGCCCGCGCCTCGCGCGCCTGGCCGTGCACGGTGTAGGCGACGCCGACCGCGCGCTTGCCTTCGAGGATGACCTTGCTCACCAGCGCATCGGTCTCGATCGTGAGGTTTTGCCGGCCGCGGGCGGGATCGAGGAAGGCGCGCGCCGTCGACTGGCGCTTGCCGTTCTTCATCGTCACCTGGTAGTAGCCGAATCCTTCCTGGTCGCCGTTGTTGTAGTCCTTGTTCTTCGGGAAACCGCTCGCCGCCGCGGCATCGATGAAGGCGTCGCAGAGCTCATGCGTGTCGCACATGTCGGCGACGTTGAGCAGGCCGCCCTTGCCGCGGCTGTCGTCGCCGCCGCGCTCGAAATTCTCCGACTTCTTGAAGTAGGGCAGGATCTGCGAATAGGACCAGCCGCGATTGCCGAGCTGGCCCCAGGTGTCGTAGTCGAGCGGCTGGCCGCGCACATAGAGCATGCATGTCGATCCACATCGACTTGTCGGCCGGCCCCGCTTCCAGCAGCAGGACATTGACGCTCGGATCCTCGCTCAACCGGTTGGCCAGGACGCAACCCGCCGAGCCGCCGCCCACGATCACATAGTCGAAGTCCGCCATGACGCTTCCCGCCTTCGTTAATGGAAGAGTCATATCATCATCGGCGCGCGGGCTCATGCTCTTCCGGACCGCGCGCATCCTGCGCGCTCATGAGCGAGCTGGAAGACGATGACAGCCCTAACGCAGGTGGCAGGAAACCTTGTGGCCCGGCGCGATTTCGCGCAGCGGTGGGGATTCGACCTTGCAGCGCTCGACGGCATAGGGGCAGCGCGTATGGAAGTGGCAGCCCGGCGGCGGCCGCACCGGGCTCGGCACGTCACCCTGCAGGACCATCTTCTTGCGGCGGATGGCCGGATCGGGCACCGGAACGGCCGATAGCAGGGCCTCGGTGTAGGGATGCTGCGGCCGGGTGAAGATCGAGCGCGTGTCGGCGTATTCGACGATGCGGCCGAGATACATCACGGCTATCTGGTGGCTGATGTGTTCCACCACCGCGAGATTGTGCGAGATGAAGAGATAGGAAAGCTGGCGCTCGCGCTGCAGGTCCTGCAGCAGGTTGATGACCTGCGCCTGGATCGACACGTCGAGCGCCGACACGGGCTCGTCGCCCACGATCAGCTTGGGGCCGAGCGCCAGGGCGCGGGCGATGCCGATGCGCTGGCGCTGGCCGCCCGAGAACTGGTGCGGGTAGTTGCTCATCTGCGCCGGCCTGAGGCCGACGCGGGCGAACAGCGCCGAGACCTGCTCCTCGCGTTCCTTGCGGCTGGCGACGCCGTGGACCAGCAGAGGCTCGCCCACGATCTCGCCTGCCGTCATGCGCGGGTTCAGCGACGAGAACGGATCCTGGAAGATGATCTGCATCTCGGCCCGGTAGGGCCGCATCTCCGCCTTCGACAGGCCGGTGATCTCGGCGCCGCCGACCTTCACCGAGCCCGAGGTCGGCTCGATCAGGCGCAGAACGGCGCGGCCGGCCGTGGTCTTGCCGCAGCCGCTCTCGCCCACCAGGCCCAAGGTCTCGCCGACGCCGATCGTGAAGCTGACGCCGTCGACTGCGTAGACATGGCCGACCGTCCGGCGCAGCAGGCCCTTGCGTACCGGGAAGTGCTTCTTGAGGTCCGCGACCTCGAGCACGGGCATGTTCGAGGTGGGGCTCATGTCTTGTCTCCCGGACCGCGCGCATGCTGCGCGCTCATGAACTTGAGCGCGCAGGATGCGCGCGGTCCAAAAGAGCATGAAAAGTCACACATCGGAGTGCCAGCAGGCGGCCCAGTGGCCTGTCCTCTTCTGCTCGTACGTCGGCCGCTCGCGGCGGCACTGATCGTCGGCCTTGTTGCAGCGCGGAGCGAAGGCACAGCCTTCGGGCAGGTCGAACAGCGGCGGCACGATGCCCGGGATCTCCTGCAGGCGGCTGGCCGTGTTGCGCGCCGCAGCCTCGCCGCGCATCAGGTCGAGGCGCGGGATGGAGGCCAGCAAGCCCACCGTGTAGGGATGCAGGGGCTTGGCGAACAATTCACCGACCTCGGCCTCCTCGACCTTGCGGCCGGCATACATGACGATGACCCGCCGCGCCGTCTCGGCGACGACGCCGAGGTCGTGGGTGATCAGGATCACCGCGGCGCCGAACTCGCGCTGCAGCTCGACGATCAGCTCCAGGATCTGCGCCTGGATGGTGACGTCGAGCGCCGTCGTCGGCTCGTCGGCGATCAGCACCTTGGGATTGCAGGCGAGCGCCATGGCGATCATGGCGCGCTGGCGCATGCCCACGCGGCGCATCTCCTCCTCGCTAATCTTCAGGAGATCGCGGTCGCCCAGCCGAATCGAGCCCGAGACGATGCGACCCGGCGGATCGGGGATCAGGCGCATCAGCGACAGCGCCGTCATGCTCTTGCCGCAGCCCGATTCGCCCACGATGGCGAGCGTCTCGCCGGATGCGACCTGGAAGTCGACGCCGTCGACCGCCCTGACGATGCCCTGCCGCGTATAGAACCAGGTGCCGAGATTTTCGACCTCGAGAAGTGAACTCATGAACGCTGTCTCGGATCGAGGATGTCGCGCAGGGCGTCGCCTAAAAGGTTGGTGCCGAACACGGTGAGGCTGATGGCGACGCCGGGGAAGATCACCAGCCAGGGCGCGGTGCGCACGTACTCGGCGGCGGACTCGGAGAGCATGCGGCCCCATGAGGGATAGGGTTCGGGGATGCCGAGGCCCAGGAAGGAAAGCGAAGCCTCGACGAGGATCGCCGATCCGAGCTGGGCCGTCGCCAGCACGATCAGCGGCGCCAGCGTGTTGGGCAGCACATGACGCACGGCGATGCGCAGCTCGCCCATGCCTACGGCACGCGCCGCCTCGACGAAAGGCTGCTCGCGCAACGACAGGGTGCTCGACCGCACGACGCGGGCGACGCTCGGCACCAGCGGGATGGCGATGGCGATGATGGTGTTCTCGAGCGACGGTCCGAGCGCCGCCGCCATGACCAGCGCCATCACCAGCAACGGCAGCGACTGCATGATGTCCATCAGGCGCTGCATCACCAGGTCGAAGCCGCCGCCGAGATAGCCGCTCATCAGGCCGATCGACACGCCGAGAACGCCGCCCAGCAGCATGGCCCCTGCGCCGACCGCGAGCGATATCCGCGCGCCGTGGACGATGCGGCTGAACATGTCGCGGCCCATGAAGTCGGCGCCCAGCCAGAACTTGCCGCCGGGAGGCGCCAGGGAGGCCTTGGCGTCGGTCGCGGTCGGGTCCATCGGCGCGATGACGCCGGCGAAGACCGCCGTCAGCACGAAGACCAGCACGATCACCGCGCCGACCGCGCCCAGCGGATAGCGCCGCGCCAGGAAGGCGAGCTGGCCGCCCAGGCCGGTGATGTTGGCGCCGGCACGGGCCAGTTCGGCATCATGATCGATGGTTGTCATCGTTCAGTCCGCGAATTTGATGCGGGGGTCGAGGACCATGTAGGCCATGTCGACGAGGAAATTGACCGTGACCACCACGAAGGCGATCAGCATGACGAGGTTCTGGACGATCGGATAGTCGCGCCAGCGGATCGCCTCGACCAGGAAGCGGGCGACGCCCGGGATGTTGAACACGGTCTCGGTGACGATCAGTCCGCCCACCAGGAAGGCCGCCTCGATGCCGATGATGGTGACCACGGGCAGGAGCGCGTTGCGGAGCGCATGGTTGTAGTTCACCGACGTATTGGAGGCGCCCTTGGAGCGCGCCGTGCGGATGTAGTCCTGGCGCATGACCTCCAGCATGGACGATCGCGTGAGCCGCATGATCAGCGCCGAACTTCGGAAGCCGACCACGGCCGCGGGGATGGCCAGCAGGCCGACCTCCTGCAGGAACCCGCGCGGCTCGTTGGTGTAGATGGGAATCGTGCCGAACCAGTGCACGGCCGCCATCAGCACCAGCAGGCCGAGCCAGAAGGACGGCAACGACAGACCGCTCAAACTGATGACGCGCAGGGAATAGTCGAGCGGCGTATTCTGCCGCACCGCGCTGATCACGCCGAACGGCACGCCCAGGATCACCGAGAAGAACAGCGCCAGCACCGTCAGCTTGGCGCTGATCGGAATGCGCGGCGCGATCTCCTCGATGGCTGGCCGCTCCGAGACGTAGGCGAAGCCCAGGTCGCCGCGGCTCAGCCCGCCGATCCATTGGAAGTATTGCTCGATGATCGGCCTGTCGAGGCCGAGCTCCTTGGCGATCTTGGCCTTTTCCTTGGGGTCGGCGATGCCTGCCGCGTCGACCAGGATGTCGGAGATGTCGCCCGGAACCAGGCGCAACATCACGAAGATGAGCACCGACATCCCGAACAGGGTGAGCGCCATCAGCAGGAAGCGCCGGACGAGGTAGGAGCCCATTAGTCCTCCACAAGCCTTCCTCCCCGCGCCAAGCGCGGGGAGGTGTCCGCGAAGCGGACGGAGGGGTCATGAGCGGCTGCAATGACACCCATGACCCCTCCGTCGCCGTATGACGGCGACACCTCCCCACTGCGTGGGGAGGCAAGAGTGAGTCGTGGGCGGCGGCGCACGATGGTCCCTACCGATCCAGCCAGATGTCTTCGAAGCGCCAGCCGTTGTAGATGCTGTTGACCTGCAGTAGCACGCCCTTGACCTGGGGCGACCAGCAGGTGTTGGAGACGTTGTAGCCGATGATCGGCCGGGCCGAGTCGTCGGCCAGCTTCTTCTCGATCTCCCACACGATCTTCTTGCGCTTCTCGACGTCGGCTTCGGCCGACTGCTGCTCGATCAGCTTGTCGATCTCGGGGTTCTTGTAGCCCGTGTAGTTGCGGTCCGAGGTCGAGTAGTAGTTCTCGTAGAAATTGACGTCGGGATCGTCGATGCCGACGCCGGTGAGATTCATGCCGACCTGGTAATCCTTGCGCTGGATCTTGTTGTACCAGACGGTGGTGTCGATCGGATCGAGCTCGGCCTCGATGTAGATCTTCTTGAGCTGGTCGATCAGGATCACCGCCGGGTCGCGGTAGATCGCGATGTTGCGGGTCGCCACCTTGATCTTGAGCGGCTTGTCGGGACCGTAGCCCGCCTTCTCCATGATCTTGCGCGCTTCCGCACGGCTCTTCTCGACGTCGGACGCATGGCCGAGCAGGCTCGGCAGCATTTCCTTGGGCATGCCCCAGAAGCCGGCCGGCGGCGGCAACATCACGGCGCCGTCGAGGTCGTTGCCCTGGCTCAGGATGTCGTGAAACGACTTGTTGTCGATCGCCAGCGTCATGGCCCGGCGGATATCGGCGTTGTCGAACGGCGGCTTGTCGCGATTGACCAGCAGGTTGGAGCTGACGTTGGTCGGCCGCGACTCGCATACGGCGTCCGGCTTCTGCGCCTTGATGTCCTTCAGGAGCGGGAAGGTGACGTCCGAATCGAACGTCATGTCGTAGGTGCCCGCCGTGAAGCCCAGCAGGCGCGTGCTGCGGTTGGGCACGATCGTCCAGTCGATGGCGTCGAGATAGGGCCGGCCCTTCTTCCAGTAGTCGGGGTTCTTGACCAGCTTGATCGATTCGTTGCGCTTGAACTCGACGACCTTGAACGGACCGGTCCCGATCGGCTTGGAGCGCATGTCGCGGCCCGGCACGTGGCAGGAATAGACCGGCGAATAGCCGCCCGCGAGCATGGTGAGAAACGAGCTCTGAGGCCGGCCGAGGTTGAAGGTGACCTCGTTGGGTCCGTTGGTCGTCACCTCCTTGAGGTTGATGTACCAGACCTTGCGCGGGTTCTTGCGGACGATGTCGAGCTTCTCGTCACCCTTGCCGATCAGGGCATCCCAGGTGCACTTCACGTCGGCGCTGCTGAACGGCTTGCCGTCGTGCCACTTCACGCCCTGACGCAGCTTGAAGGTGAGCTTCGTCTTGTCATCGTTCCACGACCAGCTTTCGGCCAGATCCGGCACGATCTTGTCCGGGCTGTTCACCTTCTCCTTGGGATCGAACACCACGAGATTGTTGAACACCGCCATGAACGGCTGATTCACCGAGATGGTCGATTCTTCGTGGATCGAGGCGCTGGGAGGATTGTCGCGATGGGAGATCTTCAGGGTGCCGCCCTGCTTCTGGGCAAAAGCCGGTGCTGTCGCCAATACGAACGCAGCAAGAGTCCCGGCCGCTAACGCCACGCGTGAACGCATCAATTTTCCTCCCAAGGACGTGCGCCGTCAGATGAGCGCTGTTCTTTCCCCGTGGCCGCGAGGCTAGCACAACCTCTGCAACGGCCAAGCTTTAATGCGTCGCAGGGCCGGCCGGACCTTTCAGTTCGATCTGATTGCCTTCCGGATCATGGAAATAGACCGAGGGACCGTTGCCTTCCGCGCCATAGCGCTCGACGGTTTCGCCGACCGATATCCCGAACGGCGCCAGACGCGTGACGATGGCGTCACGATCGAACGGCTCGATGCGGAAGCAGAGATGGTCCATGTTGGCCGCGTTGCTTGCAGCGTCCTGGGGCCGCTCGGCGGCGATCAGGTCGAGCAGCGAGGCGCCGGCGCGCATCTGCACCAGGCTGATGCGGTCGAGCTTGCGCTCGACGTTGAAGCCCAAGGCCTGTTCGTAGAAACGGACCATTCCGGCCAGGTCGCGGCAGCGCAGCACGACATGGTCGATTCGTTCGACATGGAAGGTCATGGCGACTAGCCTATCGCAAAGGTGTCAGAGGGGGAAACATGGCCTTTGCAGTCAACGCCGCCAAGGCGCGGCTCAAGAAGAATCAGCTTGCCGTCGGCATCGGGGTGAGACTGGTTCGCAACGTCGACATCATCAAGGTGATGAAGGCGGCGGGCTTCGACTGGCTGTTCCTCGATCTCGAACATGGCGCGATGTCGATCGAGAACGCCTGCGAGATCTCGACGGCGGCCCAGGATTCCGGCATCGCGCCGATCGTGCGCGTGCCCTACGGCGAGCTCGCCATGGCGACCCGCATCCTCGACGGCGGTGCGCTCGGCATCGTCATCCCCCATGTCGACACGGCCGAGGAGGCGCGCGAGATCGCCGACAAGCTGCGCTACGCGCCGATCGGCCACCGCTCGGTGGGCGGCGGCCAGGCGCAGTTCGACTACGCGCCCATGAAGATGGCCGACATGACCAAGCGCGCCAACGACAACACGCTGATCACGGTCATGATCGAGACGCCCAAGGCGGTGCGCAACGCCGAGGCGATCGCGGCGGTGCCCGGCATCGACGCCCTGCTGGTGGGCTCGAGCGACCTGTCGGTGGAGATGGGCATTCCCGGCGAGAACGGCCATCCCAAGATCCAGGAGGCGGTCGACAATGTCGTCGCCGCCTGCAAGAAGCACCGCAAGTTCCCCGGCATGGGCGGCGCCTACAGCGAGGAGCTGCTGCAGCTCTACATCGGCAAGGGCATGAAGATGCTGCTGGCCGGAAACGACCTGCCGATGCTGGTCAACGCTGCGCGCACCCACCAGGCCAAGGTGCGGTCGATGGCCGGCGTTCGGGCGAAGCCGAAGAAGAAGTAACGCTGGGCGCGCGTCATGACAGCGACGGCAACCCGATCACCTCACCCTGAGGAGCGCACGCAGTGCGCGTCTCGAAGGGTGGGCAACATCGCGACTGGTTCCCACCCTTCGAGACGCATCGCTGCGCGATGCTCCTCAGGGTGAGGTGTGTTGGGATCACCGGCCCCTTTGACGCGCCACTTACGGCGGAGTTTACTCCGCCTCTAGTGGCGCGCCCCCAGCTTACCGCTTCCCTTCGATCTCGATCTCGATCAGGTGGGGCTTGCCGGACTTGAAGGCAGCTGCCACCGCCTTCTGGATGTCCTCGGCCTTGGTGACGTGCGTGCCGGCGACGCCCATGCCCTTGGCGAGGTCGACGAAGCCCAGCGCCGGGCCGCTCAGGTCCATGTGCATGTAGGGCTTGTTGGATTTCACGTCGAAGCGCGCGCGGTAGGCGTCGATGTTGTGCTTCAGCACGCGGTACTCGCGGTTGGCCAGGATCACGAACACGATGGGCAGGTCGTGATGCGCCGCCGTCCACAGCGCCTGGATGGAGTACATCGACGAGCCGTCGCCCGAGATGCAGAGGATCGGCCGGCCGGGCTCGGCAACCGCCACGCCGAGCGCACCGGCCACGCCCTGGCCGATACCGCCGCCGCGGCCGCTGTAGTAGTCGCCGGCGCCTGAGAAAGTGAACGTCTTGAAGAGGTCGAGGTTGGCCGTGATTGTCTCGTCGACCACGACGACATTGGCCGGAGACGCAGCCTTCAGCTCGGCCATGACACGCGCCATGGAAGTCGGCGTACGCGACCAGGCCTTCTCGACACGCGCCTTCTGGGCCGTGTCCTCGGCCTGCTTCTGGGCGCGGAACGCATCCTGGCGCGCGCGGGCTGCCGCGCCGTCGATGCCGGTCGTCGTCTGCCACAGCGCCTCGAGCGAGGCATCGACGTCGGCGATCACGCCGGCATCGACCGAGAAGTTGTAGGCCATGCGCGGCGGCGCCGCCTCGATCTGCAGCACCTTGCAGCCGGCGGGGAACGGCGAACCGGGTCCGTACCAGACCTCCTCGAAGAACGGCCCGCCGACCAGCAGCACCAGGTCGTTCTCGGCGAACTGCTTGGCCACGCCCGGCGCATCGAAGGCGAGCGTGCCGCGATAGGCAGGATTGTCCGTCGGGAAGCTGTTGCGCCCGCGCAGCCCCTCGAACCAGACCGACGCGCCGATGCGCTCGACCAGCTTCTCCAAGGTCTTGCCCGCGCCGGCGCGCGCCACGTCGTCGCCCGCCACGATCGTCGGATTCTTGGCGGCGATGATCAGCCGCGACATCGCCTCGATGCCCGCAGGATCGGGCCGGCTGGCGGCGAAAACCTTCGCCGGCTTGCCCGCCGGCACCTTGGTCTCCTGCTCCATGACGTTGATGGGCAGCGCCACGAACACCGGGCCGGCCGGCGCATCGTTGGCGATCTTGAAGGCGCGCTGCAGGATCGGGCCGAGCTCGTCGGCGCTCTCGACCTGCACGCTCCACTTGGTGACTGGCGCGGCCATTGCCGCAAGATCGTGGCCCAGCACGGGATCGCGCAGCCGGATGCGGGTGTCCTGCTGGCCCGCCGTCACCACCATGGGCGAATTGTTCTTGAGCGCGCTGTAGATCATGCCGATGGCGTTGCCGAGGCCCGGCGCCACGTGCAGGTTCACGAACGCCGTCTTGCCGCTGGCCTGGGCGTAGAAGTTGGCGGCGCCGACGGCCACGCCCTCGTGCAGATGCACGACGTACTTGAGCTGCGGGTAGTCGTGCAGCGAATCGAGCAGCGGGCTCTCGGTGGTGCCGGGGTTGCCGAAGATGCGATCGACGCCGTGGGCCAGCAGCGTCTCCATGAACACCTGACGACCGCGCATTGCTCCATCCTTTCAAGAAGCTTGCTTGGTATGGGTAAGCGGTGGACGTTGTCGAGAGATATCGGGAGAGAACGCCAGGAGAGCGTCGCGATGCAGGCGGATTACGTGGTTGTCGGTGCCGGCTCGGCCGGTTGCGTGGTCGCGTCTCGACTGTCGGAAACGGGCGCCTCGGTGATCCTGCTGGAGGCCGGGCCCAGCGACTGGCATCCCATGATCCATATCCCGGCCGGCATGCGATCACTGATCAGGAACCCGCTGGTCAACTGGAACTACACGACCGAGCCCGAGAAAGGCACCGGCGAGCGGCGCATGGAATGGCCGCGCGGACGCACGCTCGGCGGCTCGAGCTCGATCAACGGCATGCTCTATGTGCGCGGCGCGCCGGCCGATTTCGACGGCTGGGCGCAGATGGGGTGCCGCGGCTGGAGCTACGACGACGTGCTGCCCTACTTCAAGAAGTCCGAGCACTACGTGCAGGGCGGTGATCCCGAGGTGCGCGGCCAGGGAGGACCGCTCAAGGTCGAGGATTACCGCACCATCCTGCCGCTCACCCATCGCTTCGTTGAGGGCGCCCAGCAGGCAGGCTTCCCGTTCAACCCCGACCTCAACGGCACACAGCGGCAAGGCGTCGGCTACTCGCAGATGACGCGGCGCGGCCGCTTCCGCGGCTCGACGGCGCAGACTTTTCTGCGCGAAGCCAAAGGGCGCTCCAACCTGCGCGTCGAGACCGACGCGCAAGGCGGCAAGCTGATGTTCGAGGGCAAGCGCTGCGTCGGCGTCAGCTTCCGGCGCGGCGGCAACCTCACCGAGGTGCGCGCCAATCGCGAGGTGATCGTGTCGGGCGGCACCATCAACTCGCCGCACATCCTGCAGATCTCGGGCATCGGCCCCGCCGCACACCTGCAGTCGCTCGGCATCCCGGTGGTGCACGACCTGCCAGGCGTCGGCGCCAACCTGATAGACCATTACGTGATCCGCGTGGTCCATCGCGTGCACGGCACGCCGACGGTGAACGAGATCGCGCGCTTTCCGCGCGTGCTGCCCGAGATCCTGCGCTTTGCCTTCACCGGCAAGGGCGCGCTCACTTTCGGCGTCACCACGGCGCAGGTATTCTGCGACAGCCGCGAGGGGCTCGCCTCGCCCGACCTGCAGCTGCTGTTCACGCCGGGCAGCACGCATCCCCTGAAGTTCGGCCAGCTCGACGAGCAGCCCGGCATGAGCTGCGTGGTCTGCGTCGTGAAGCCCGACAGCCGCGGCACCATCATGGCCGCCTCGGCCGATCCCTTCGCGCGGCCGGCCATCAAGCCCAACTATCTCACCGCGCACACCGACGAGCTGGCGCTGCTGGGCGGCACGCGCCATGTGCGCAAGATCTTCGCCGCGCCGGCGCTGGCGCAGCACAGCAGGGGCGAGATCCAGCCCGGGCCCGACATCGAGAGCGACGCCGACCTGCTGGCCTATGCCCGCCGCGCCGGCAACACGCTCTATCACCCGGTCGGCACCTGCAAGATGGGCGAGGATCCCCGGGCGGTGGTCGATTCGCGCCTGCGCGTGCGCGGCGTAGAAGGCCTGCGCGTGATCGACGCCTCGGTGATGCCGACGCTGACGACCGGCAACACCAATGCGCCGACGATCATGATCGGCGAAAAGGGTGCCGAGATGATCGCGGCCGATGCACGTTCATGATCTTCCGGACCGCGAGCCTCCGGCTCGCTCATGATCATGAGCGAGCCGGAGGCTCGCGGTCCGGAAGACTATGAGAACACCTTCGGCCTCAGTCCGGCGTGGAACCAGGTGATCATCGAGTAGATGTCGTAGACCGGCAGGCCCACCGCCTCCTGCAAGGCCGCTGCGTAGGGCGGCATGTTGGTGCATTCGAGCACGATGGCGCCGATGTCGGGATGGCGCTCCACAAGTCCCTTGCCGGCCTCGACGATGTCCTGCCGCGCAAGATCGACATCGAGGTCCTGCTTCTCGCCCTTGATCAGCACGCGGAAGAATTCCCGGCCGTTCTCGGTGCCGGCGATCGGCGCGTCGAGCGGCACGCCTGCTCCCTCGAGATGCGCCGGCGTCAGGCTCTTGGCGCTGATCGAAACGATACCGACGCGCTTGCCGGGCGGCAGGGTCGCCTGCACCCAGGGCACCTGCATCAACGACGACGTCGCCACCGGCACGCCGACGGCCGCCGCGATCTCGCGCTGGAAGATCGACAGGAAGCCGCAGTTGGTGGTGATCGCCTCGGCGCCGAGATCGACCAGGTCGGTCGCCGCGGCGACGAAATTCTGCAACAGGCCGGTCGCGCCGTTCAGCACGACCTTCTCCGGGCTGGCGCCGCGCACGACGCGGAACAGCACCGGGAACGGCCAGGTCGTGCCGTTGCCCATGTCGCCCGCAATGCGCGGGAAGCGCGCTTCCAGCATCAGGATGCCGAGCGGCGCGCCGTAGATCGACTTGCCCCCTTTGGCGATACTCATGTCAATCCACCTTCGCGCCGACGGCCTTCACGACCTCGGCCCACTTGGCGCGGTCGCGCTTCACCGTCGCGGTGAACTGCTCGACCGTCTCGTAACGCGGCGTGTTGCCGAGTTCGGCGAGCTTCTTCTGGGTCTCGGGATCGTCCAGCGCCACCTTGATCGCGGCGTTGAACTTCCTGGCGACCTCCGGATCGACGCCCTTGGGTCCGAAGATCGCGAACCACGTGTAGCTCTCGTATCCCGGGACGCCCGCCTCATCGATGGTCGGGATGTCGGGAATGGCCGCGACGCGCTTCTTGGTGGTGACGCCCAGCAGCCTCACCTTGCCCGCCTTGTAGTGCTGCAGGACCGTCTGCACCTGGTTGAAGATGCAGCACACGTCGCCTTTCAGCACCGCCTGGATGGCATCGGGCCCGCCCTTGTAGGGGACATGCACCATGTCGAGGCCGGCCTTGTGGTTGAACTCGGCGAAGGCGAGATGCGTGCCCGTGCCGTTGCCCGTCGAGGCGTAGTTGTACTTGCCCGGCGCCGCCTTCACCTTGGCGATGAAATCCTTGATCGAGGTCGCGTCGATCACGTCCGGATTGACGGTCAGCACGTTGGACACGTCGACCAGGGTCGAGATCGGCGTGAAATCGGCTTCGACGTCGAAGCTGAGCCTGGGATAGAGCGCAGGATTGACGCCGTGCGTCGCGGCCGTGCCCAGCAGGAAGGTGTAGCCATCGGGCTGGGCGCGCGCCACGACCTCCGACGCGACATTGCCGCCGGCACCGGGCTTGTAGTCGATGACCAGGCGCTGGCCGAGCGACTTCTCGAGCGAGGGCTGCAGCATGCGCGCGATCACGTCGACGCCCGAGCCGGCCGGGAAGCCCATCAGGATGGTGATCGGTTTGCTCGGCCAATCCCCCTGGCTCTGGGCCTGCGCCGATGCGGAAGCCGCAGAGAGAAAGAGCGCGGCCAAGGACGCGGCAAACGAGCCCACAAGGGCCTTCAGCATGGTGGTCTCCTGAAGAGCGGCTGATTTGGCTGCTATGCTGGGGCAACGGAGGGAGAAAAACCATGGGCTACATGACCGACGAGCGCCGGCTGATCCAGGAAACGGCGCGCGCCTTCGCCATGAAGGAGGTGCTGCCGGTCGCCAACAGGCTCGATCCCGAGAAGGGCGACATCCCGCCGGAGCTGATCCAGAAGCTGGCCGACATGGGCTATTTCGGCATCGTCATTCCCGAGCAGTACGGTGGGCTGGGGCTCGGCGTCTTCGAGTATTGCCTGATCACCGAGGAGCTGGCGCGCGCCTGGATGAGCGTGGCTTCCATCATCGCCCGCGGCAATGGGCTCTCCGCCGGCCGCGGCATGACCGACGCGCAGCGCGCTGTTTTCCTGCCGAGGGCCGCGCGTGGTGAATTTTTGGGCGCCGCTGCCATGTCGGAACCGAACGTCGGCTCCGACCTCGGCGCCATCTCCTGCAGGGCGCGGCGCGACGGCGATAGCTGGGTGATCAACGGCAACAAGTACTGGTGCACCTTCGCCGACGGCGCCGACTACATCATGCTGGTGGCGCGCACCTCCGATCCGCCCGATCCCAAGCGCAAGCATGTCGGCCTGTCGTCGTTCCTGATCGAGAAGCCGCGAGGCACGCTGCCGCAGGGCGTCAAGGGCGCGCCGATCCCGAAGATCGGCTATTTCGGCTGGAAGACTTGGGAGCTCGCCTTCGACGATTGCCGCCTGCCGGGCTCCGCCCTGATCGGCGAGGAGGGCCGCGCCTTCTACTATATCTCGGCCGGCCTGGAGCGCGCCCGCGCCCACACCGCCGCGCGCTCGATCGGTCTCGCGCGTGGCGCGCTGGAGGACGCCACCGCCTACGCCCAGGAACGGCGCCAGTTCGGCCAAGCCATTGGCGACTTCCAGAACACGCGCTTCCGGCTCGCCCGCATGGCGACCGACATCGAGGCGGCGCGCCAGCTCATGTACTTCGTGTGCGACGAGATCGACCAGAAGCGCCGCTGCGACAAGGAAGCGGCCATGGTGAAGCTCTTCGCCTCGGAGATGGCCGAGCGCGTGACCTCCGAAGCGCTGCAGGTCTTCGGCGGCGCGGGCTACACCACCCTGCACGCCGTCGAGCGCTACTGGCGCGACGCGCGCCTGACCAAGATCTTCGAGGGCACGTCGGAGATCCAGCAGCGCATCATCTCCGATCACCTGCTCGGCAAGCCCCAAGAGCGCGGAAAGGCGGCGTGACATGGAATTCGAAGCACCGGCCGGGCACATCGTCCGGGGCATACTGATGGTCGGCGCCACCGGCGTCATCCAGGTCCTGGCGCAACTGGCGCTCAGCCGGACGATGATCATCCTGCCGTCACCCCCGGAGTCGCGGGATCCGACGTTCTACATGCTCATCCACAGCGTCAGCGCCGTCATGATCCTGCTGGTCGGCCACGTGCTGCAGGTGATCTTGTGGGCGATGCTCTATTTCTACGATTGGGCCGCGTTCAAGAGCTTCGGTACGGCCGTGTACTTCTCCCTGGCGAGCTTCACTACGCTGGGCGCTTCCGACCTTTCCCTGCCGCCGCATCATCGAATGCTCGGCGCCTTCGAATCCGCCGCCGGCATGATGATGTTCGGCTGGTCGACCGCCCTGCTGGTCGCCGTCGTCGTCCGCACCGATCGCCGAGTCCGGCCTTGACTTGGGACGCACAGTCAATGCATTGGGGATGCATGATCAAACAGCCGCTCTGATTTTGGCGTAGCTTGGAACGTATGTTCTTGCGTCTCGCTTGTCTTGCAGCGTCCTTGCTCCTCTGCGGCTGTGCCAGCACGCAGCTCAACTACAACACCGCCGATCTCGCTTCTTCGCTCAATTCGCTGACCAAGCGGCAGATCTTTTTCAATCTTGCCCAGGCCCTGACGGATCCGGAGTTCGTGCCCTCGCAGGCTACGATCTCCGTCGGCACGGCGACGACCCTCAACGCCATCACGCCCTCCGTCAGCGTGCCGTTGGGAATGCCGGTCGTGACAATGGCGCGTGACGGCACCGGGCGCTTCGCCGGCAGCCAGTTCTCCACCCAGGTCACGTCGCCCGTGCCCACCCTCGGCGTTCAGATGACGGACGGCTGGAACCAGACCTGGACGATGGTTCCCATCAACACGGCGCCGCAGCTTCGCCGCCTGCGGGCCCTCTACCAGTACGCGACCGGGACAATGCCGCGCCACGACAACAGCCGGGACCTCACCCTCGAGGAGGCCGAGCGGCAGTTCATGTGCGAGTACCCGGCGCAGGCCTTCAACGTGTCGCCGACCGGCGGAAACGTCGTTTTCAAGATCGACGGCTGTCCGAACAACAACACCAAGGAAACGCAGTCGCGCGTCGTCCATGTCGACCCGACCTTCACCCAGGGACCGAGCTGCATCATCTGCATCGACGACCTCAACGCCAAGCAGCTGCGGCCGCATGTCAATCCAAACCTGAAGTACCATTTCATCCGGACGCAAAAGACCGGCGACATGGTGAGCATCGGCTCGCATGGATCGACGAACTTCTACGCTTGCGGCTCGACTCAGGGCGATTGTCCGCGCGCCGGGCAGCAGGAGCCCTTCGACGGCCGCAAGGCCTTCAGCGATTTCATCCTGTTCATCTACGAGGCGGCGTCGTCGGCGTCGGCGACCGGGAGCGGCCGCCAGACGGGAGGCTCCTTCGTCTATTCGGTGCGGTGACGCCCTTCCGCCGTGAGTCGCTTGCTCATGTGGACCACGGTGCCGACCGGAAGGATGTCCTCGCGGTCGACCGCGTAACCGAGCCGGTGATAGAGCGCGACGTTCTCGGCGAACCGCTGGTTGGTGTAGAGCCGGATCGTGTCGACTCCGAGCTCGCGCGCCAGCATCTCGGCATGCGCCATCAGCCTGCGCCCAAGGCCGCGGCCCTGGAAGGACGGCGACACCGCGACGTTTTCGACCAGCAGGTGATCGGGCTCGCGAATCGTCTCGATCAGGCCGGCAAGCGTGCCGTCGATGTACAGCAGATCGACGCGATGCCTGGCGATGGCCGCTTCATAGTCGGCCGTCATGGGCTTGGGCTCGCGGCCGATCAGCGGCACCCACTTGGCATAGGCCTGCCGAGTGAGGTCGCGGATCGCGGCGGCATCCGTTGCTTTGGCTCGTCGTAGCTCTACTCTGTCCGTCACGAACCGGACCTTACCATGACCGACGACATCGACAGCTTCATCAGCGCCGCGCCTGCCCTGCGTTTCGCCTTCGCCGTCAAGGCCCGTGTCGCGCCCATCCAGGACCTCGGCCAGACGGCGCGCGGCCATCGCCGCATCATCGACATCCTCGGCGGCGAGGTGCACGGGCCGCGGCTCGCGGGCGAGATCCTGCCGGGCGGCGCCGATTGGCAGATCGTGCGGCCCGACGGCACCATCGAGGTCGTGGCGCGCTACACCATCAGGAGCGACGCGGGTGCGCTGGTCTATGTCCAGAACGAGGGCCTGCGCGTCGCCAGCCCCGAAATCCTGGCGCGCATGTCGAAGGGCGAGCTGGTGCCGTTCGACAGCTACCATTTCCGCACCGCGCCGCGCTTCGAGACCGCCGAGCCGTCGCTGAAGTGGATGGAGCGTGCCACCTTCGTCGGCGTGGCCGCGCGCACGCCCGATCGTGTCGCCATCGGCTTCCACGAGGTGCTTTAGGCTTGCCGGAGCGCAGACCTCCAGGTCCGCTCATGCTCACCGTCTTCCGGACCGCGCTGGGTCGCGTCTAACGCGACCTTCTCGCGCGCTCACGACTCATGAGCGAGCCGGAGGCTCGCGGTCCGGAAGATCATGAGCGGACGGCCCTCACCGTGCTCTTCGTAGTTGATCTTGGCCTTGTCGAATTCGCACTGCATCATGGCCTCTTGCGGCAGGCTTCAGCGATCTTCGGCGCCACCATGTGCGCAAACTTGAGTGACCCCTCGGCGGCAAAGTGCTCGCCATCGGCGAAGTCGCTTCTCGTGAACTCCGAGCGGGGGATGTCGATATAGAGGTCGCCCGAGGCTGCCGCCTCCCGGCGCAAGGCGACATTCAGCTCGGAGAGCAGCGGCCCACAACGCCTCGCGCCGCACGAACGGCGCCCAATCCTCGGCCCCGCCCTCGTCGCCGAGCCTCGGCACATCGACGATCTCGCCGATCCAGACGACGGCAATGCCGCGCTGGCGGTTGATCGCCGAGATCGTACGGATGTTGCGCCGATAGATGTCCGTCAGGTCGGCATCCGGCTGTGGCGCTGCAATGCCGGTTGGCGTGACCGGCGGACGCACTGTATCGAAGGCGAGAACAAGCAGGCGGCTGGCATATTGCAGCAACGGCGACACCGCCGTGGACGCATCGATGCGGCGCGCCCTCAGGCTGTCGATCAACGACGGCGTGAAATAATCGGCATAGGCCGGATCGAGATTACGAATATGCGAATTCTGGACGTCGACGCCGCCGACGTAATAGACCGCGCAATCGGGCTGCACGCCAAAGGCCGACTGGTAGAACGCTGTCTGCAGCACGATCTGGACGGTGCTGTACAGCTCGGAGGCGTGATTGATGACGGCGTATCGGTCCTCGCCAAGTATCTGCTCGAGGCGCTCGCCCCAGCTCCGTCCCTCGGGAACGGCAATGTCGGCGGTCGTCGATCCACCGAACAGGGCCACGACGGTCTTGCCGCTCAGCTCCTTCGCAGTGCGCTCCGGGCCGCGCAGGCCGAGTGAATTGTAGCGGATCTCGCCATCGGTCAATCGCCACGACGTTCCGGGCGGGACGACTGCCTGCAACAAGGGATGCCATGCACGGCGCATCGCCGAATCATCGTCGAGCAGCAGATCGTTGGCCGTGATGTCTCGACGATAAAGCACCGCCGATCCAAGTCCCAAGCCGAGCTCGAGCGCTGCGATCGAAAGCGTCACGGCAGCCACCCGCGGCCAGCGTGCGCAGAGCACCGCCAGCGCCAGCAGGCCGGCGACATAGGCGAAATACCAGCCGAGTGGTGTCCCGACAGCGAGCTCGCCCTTCAATCTGTACCAGACCGCGGCGCTGCCGAGGACGGCCCCCAGCAGCATTGCGAACACGACTGTCAGCGTGCGTTCGAGCCGAAAAGGTCTCGCCAGGCCGAAATGGCTGGCAATCCAACGCTTCATCCCTCTTTCATAGCGGGCGCCACGAATTCGGCAATGAAGACCGTGGCTACAGCGTCCGCAGGAACTGCACCAGATCCTGCTTCTCCTGGTCGCTGAGCTTGGTGCCCAGCACCAGGTTGAAGAACTCGACCGTGTCGTCGAGCGTCAGCAGCCGGCCGTCGTGCAGGTAGGGCGGCGAGTCCTTGATGCCGCGCAGGGGGAAGGTCTTGATCGGGCCGTCGGTGGTGGCGAAGCGACCGTTGACCATCTGCGGTTTGAAGAAGCGCTCGACCTGGAGATTGTGCATCAGGTTGTCGGTGTAGAACGGCGCCACGTGGCAGACCGAGCATTGGCCCTTGCCGAAGAACACTTCCTGGCCGCGCAGCTCCGCCGGCGTGGCCTTCGAAGGATCGAGCTTGCCCAAAAGGTCGAGCTTGGGCGCCGGCGGGAAGTCGAGCAGTTCCTGGAACTCGGCCATGAAATGCACCTGGCTGCCACGCTCCAGTATGTTCACGCCCTTCTTGGAAGCGATCACGTGATCGCCGTCGAAATAGGCGCCGCGCTGCTCGAACTCGGTGAAATCCTCGACCGTCTTCAGCGCCCGCTGCGACCCGAACAGGCGCTGGATGTTGACGCCGCGCAGCGGCGGCGTGTCGATGCGACGCCGGAGCTCCTGTGGGCGGACATCGCCCGACAGATGCGTGGCGGCGTTGGTGTGGCCGTTGGCATGGCAGTCGAGACAGGCCACGCCGCGGCTGAACTTTTCGCTGCGCCGGTCCTCGGTCTGGTTGAACTGCTGCTGCGGGAAGGGCGTCACCAGCAGGCGCAGGCCTTCGATCTGCTTGGGATTGAGGATGCCGTTGAATAGCTCGTAGAAGTTCGCGATGGTGACCAGCTTGCCCTGCGAGACGTCGCCGAGGTCGGGCCGCGTCGTCAGGAACATCGGCGGCGGGAATTCCGGCAACAGGTGGTCGGGCAAGTCGAACTCGAGGTCGAACCGCGTCAGATCGCGGTCCTCCTGCTTCTTGATCTCCTCGATGGCGAACTTGGGGAACAGCATGCCGCCTTCGGGATGGTTGGGATGCGGCAATGGCAAGAATCCCTTGGGGAACAGGCCTCGCTCGCGGATGTCATTGCTGTTGAGACCGGCGAGCTGCGCCCAGCTGGTGCCGGCCGGCAATTTTACGCGCACTCCGTCCTGGACCGGCTTGCCGCGCGTCATGGTCACGCCCGCGGCGGCGCGGTTGGCGAGATCGTAGCGCTCGGCCAGAAGGTCGGCCTGCCGTTTCTGGATGGCGGGGTGTGCCGCCTTCATGCGCTGCATGGTGGTGGCGAACGGCTCCTTGACGTCGACCGGCAGGTAGCTGGTCGCCCCGCGCGGCGGAGGCAGCGGTTGCTGGGCGTGGGCAAGAGCGAGGCTCACCGAGGCTGCGATTGCTGAAAGCGAGGTCCACGTCCAGACGCGTTTGGACAGGGTCATAGCAACCTCCCCGTGTGAGCCGGTGGTGCAGGAACGCCTCACGGTGCAAATCCGTTGCCGCATACCAGACTTACCGTCCAGCGAGGGTCCTGCGGAAGTGCGACCAGAACCCCGGTCCGACGGGCTCGGCCCGGCTGGCGGCCGACATGCGGCGGTAGATGTCGCGCAGGCCATGCTCCGCGCCGCGGGTGCGCAGCTGCGCCCCCTCGTCGCCCGGCTCCAGCACCAGCTCGCGGGTGTGAAAGGCCTCCAGGCCTGGGCGGTGGCCGATGCTGATCACGGCGGTCCCGGGCAGCTCCTCGGCAAGGAGCGTCATGACATTGGCCTGGCCCGCCTCGTCAAGCGCCGAGGTCGCCTCGTCCATGAACACCCAATGCGGTTTCTGGATCAGGACGCGAGCAAAGGCTATGCGCTGCTGCTCGCCGCCGGACAGGATCTGGTCCCAGCGCTCCTCCTCGCCGAGCCGGCCGCGCAAATGGTCGAGGCCGACCTTGTGCAGGGCATCGCGCAGGGACTCGTCTTCGACCTCGGGGTTTTCGGGATAGAGCATCACCTCGCGCAGCGTGCCGAGCGGAAAGTACGGCTTCTGGGGCATGAAGGCGATGCGCCCCCTGGGCAGTTCGACCGAGCCGCGCCCCCAAGGCCAGACGCCGGCGATGGCACGCATGATGGTGCTCTTGCCGCTGCCGGACTGGCCACGGATCAGGACGCGCTCGCCGGGCTGGATCTCGACTTCGGCCTCGGCCACCAGGGCCTCGCCGTCGGGCCGCGACAGGCCGACCTCGCGCAGCACCAGGCGGTCGGTGTTGCCCGGCATCACCTCGATATGCTCACCGTGCGGCGTGTCGATCGTGTCCTCGAGATCGTGCAGCGCGTGGTGGAGCTGCACGACGCGATCGACCGATGCGCGCCAATCGGCGACGCGCGGGAAGTTGTCGATCAGCCACGACAGCGCCCATTGCACGCTGGAGAAGGCCTGTGCCGTCTGCATGAGCCCGCCGAGCTGCAGCTCGCCCCCGAGATAGCGCGGCAGGGCTACGACCAGCGGCACGACCGGCGCCAGGTAGGCAAGCGAGCTGGTCAGCAGGGCGAGGCTGCCCTGGCCGCGGGTCTGGACGTGCCAGGCATCGCGCAGGTCGCTCATGGCGCCCTGCAATCGCGCCCGCTCGTCGGCCTCGCCGCGCAGCAGGGCAATACCTTCGGCATTCTCGCGGGCGCGAATCAGCACCGAGCGCATGTCGGCCTCACGGCCCTGGCGCACATTGCCCGCCTCGATCAGTCCCCTGCCCAGCGCATAGGTCAAAATCGAGCCGAACAGGGCGTAAAGCACCGCCGCCCACACCATGTAGCCCGGCAGCGAGAATTCGAGCGAGCCGACCTTGATGGGCAGGTCACCCGACAGCACCCAGAGCACGCTGAGGAAGGTGACGAGCTGCAGGATGCATTGCAGGATGCTCTGGGCAAAGTCGACGGCGGCCTCGGTCGAAATGCGGATGTCTTCGGCGATGCGGCCGTCGGGGTTGTCGCATTCGTCGGCCAGCAGGCCGAGCTGGTACTGCCGGCCGGCATGCAGCCAGCGCCGCGTCGTGACCCGGGTCAGCCAGGTGCGCCAGTTGACCTGCAGGCGGCGGCGGATGTGCAGGTGGATGGCGACGGCCACGCCGCCCGACACCACGATCGCCGCCAGGATGTAGAGCTGCTCGACCAGCATCGAGGTGTCGCGCTTCTCCAGGGCATTGAAGAAGTCGCGATTCCAGATGTTGAGCCAAAGCTGGATGCCGACGTTGATGACGCCGAACACCAGCATGCCGGCAGCCAACGTCCAGGCGATCGACCTATGGCCGGGCGCCGTCCAGTAACCCGCCGCGATGGCGGCGAAAGCACGTAGCGAGCTGTGCGGCGTTGCCAATCAGTCGCGGAAGCCCGGATCGATCCGGTCGAGCTTCCGCAGCAGCGCCGGCCAGTCCATCACCCCGAAGGGGCGACGGACATGCGGCTGGAAATTCATGTAGGTCTCGTGGACGACGTCCGCCGGAACCTCGATGAGCTTGGTGTTGCACGACATGGCCGCGATCTGCGTCTTGCAGCTCAGCTCGAGGCGATGCATGGCGTTGAACGCCTCGGGAATGGTGGCGCCCGTGGTCAGCAGGCCGTGATTGCGCAGGATCAGGGCGTTGTTGTCGCCGAGGTCCTTGGCCAGCGCCTCGCGCGCCGCGGTGTCGAGCACCACGCCGTCGAAGTCGTGATAGCTGATCTTGGCGAAGCGCATCGAGGTCTGGGTATTGGGCAGCAGGCCGCATTCCATGGTCGACACCGCCATGCCCGCCCAGGTGTGGGTGTGGATGATGCAATTCACATCGGGCTTGGCCATGTGGATGGCGCTATGGATCACGAAGCCCGCGCGGTTGACGCCGTAGTTGAGGTCGCCGAAGTCGGGCTTGGCGAGGACGTTGCCCTCGTGGTCGATCTTGATCAGGCTCGACGCGGTGATCTCCTCGTAGAGGAGGCCATAGGCATTGATCAGGAAGGCGTCGGGCTCGCCCGGCACGCGCATCGAGATGTGGTTGGCGATCAGGTCCGACATGCCATAGAGGTCGATCAGCCGGTAGGCGGCGGCGAGATCCACGCGCGCCTGCCACTCCTCGGGCGAGACCTTGGCGCGAAGGTTGGCGACGTTCGACTTCTTGAGGGCGTGCACGGTCATGGAAACGCTCCGGAGCGATGGCGGTTGCCGAACGGTACTGCCGTCGCCTCCAAGCGTCCATCAGCCGGTCAGGTGAGACCACGCAGTGCGAGATAGGCGCCGAGCGCCAGAAGGCCCGCGAAGAAGCACAACCGAAAGGCCTGCGGCTGCAGCCGGGCGCGCACCGCCTGGCCGAGCCGCATGCCGGCCAGGGAAACGGCGACGGCCAGCAGCGACGGCAGGAGGAGGTCCGGCGTGAAGGCGTCGGCGCCGGCCAGCGCCGCGGCCAGCGCCAGGGTCGAGACGGTGAAGGAGAGGCCGAGCGCCTGCACCAGCTCGTCCTTCTGCAGGCCGATGGCCTGCAGATAGGGTACCGCCGGAATGACGAACACGCCGGTGGCCGCCGTGATGCCGCCCGTCAGCGCGCCCGTGACCGGGCCCAGCACGGACTCGGCTGCGCGCGGCACCAGGAGGCGCAGTGCAGCCAGGCCAGTGAGGGCATAGGCGATCAGCGACAGGCCAAGGGCGAGACCGCCATGTCGGCCGCCAATGCCGGCCAACAGGATGGCTCCCAGCCAGGTTCCGAGACAGACGCCGAGGTTCAGCGGCCAAAGGCGTCGCAGCAGGCGGCCGAGATAGGGGCCGTCCAGCATCTGCCATACGTTGGTGACCAGGGAGGGCAGGATCAGCAGCGCCGCCGCCTCGGCCGGCGGCAGCATCACCGCCAGCAATCCCATGGCGATGGTGGGCAGGCCGAGGCCGATGACGCCCTTGGTGAAGCCGGCCAGGACGAACACCAGGCAGATCGGGATCAGGGATGACAACGCCATGGCGCACGATCGGGCCGCAAGGACCCGACGACAATGTGGAGAATATGGACTCTGCCTTCGGAGTAGACATAGGCTGGGTCATGCGCTTCGATCTCACCGACCTCCGCCTGTTCCGCCACGTCGCCGAGACCGGCAGCATCACGCACGGGGCGGAGCGCTCGCATCTCGCGCTGGCCTCGGCGAGCGCGCGCATCCGCGGCATGGAGGAGATGCTCGACGTGCCGCTGCTGCAGCGCGGCCGGCGCGGCGTGCGGCTGACCGATGCCGGGCGCAACCTGCTCGACCACGCCCGCATCGTGCTGCAGCAGGTCGACACCATGCGTGGCGAGCTTTCTGCCTATTCGCGCGGGCTGAAGGGCAGTGTGCGCGTGCTGGCCAACACCGCGGCGCTCTCCGAGCACCTGCCCAGGCTGCTGGCGGGTTTCCTGGCGGCCAATCCCACGATCGACCTCGATCTCGAGGACCGCGAGAGCCCGGCGATCGCCGCCGCCGTCGCGGCGGGCGACGCGGACATCGGCATCGCCTCGCAGACGGCGCTGGCCGGCGGCCTCGAAAGCCATCCGTTTCGGCCCGACCGGCTGGTGCTGATCGCGCCGGCCGGCCATCGGCTGGCGCGCCGCCGTCAGGTGGGTTTCGCCGAGCTGCTCGATCTCGATTTCGTCGGCCTGCCGCGCGGTACCGCGCTCGACGGGCACCTGGCGATGCAGGCGGCGCGGCTCGGCCGCATGCGCAAGCTGCGCGTCAGGGTAAGCAGCCTCGATGCGGTCTGCGCCATGGCAGCGGCGGCCGTAGGCGTCGCCATCGTGCCGGAAGCGGCGGCGCGCCGGCAGCGCCGCGGCCTGCCGCTCGCCATCGTCCGCATCGCCGAGCCGTGGGCCAACCGCGAGCTCATGCTCTGCGTGCGCGAGTCGCGGCGATTGTCGCGCCCCGCGAGGAAGCTGTTCGACGCGCTAAGGGCCTCACCCTGAGGAGCGGCCGTAGGCCGCGCTGCGCGCGGCTCCTCAGGGTGAGGTCGCTTTGCATCTCACGACTACCGCTTCCTCACCGGCTTGATGTCGGCGGCGATCGGATAGGCCGTCGTCGACTTGATCCGCTCCATCGAGAAGCGCGAGGTCACGTTCTTGAGCGGCATGGTGTCTATGAGCTTCTTGTAGAAGGCATCGTAGGCCTGCATGTCGGGCACGGCCACACGCAGCATGTAGTCGATGTCGCCGGCCATGCGGTGGAACTCCATGACCTCGGGCATGGCGGTGACGAGCTGGGCGAACTTGGCGATCCAGGCCGAGGAATGATCGCCGGTCTCGATCGAGACGAACACCGTCAGCCCCATGCCGATCGCTTCCGGCGAGATCAGCGCCACGCGACGCAGGATGATGCCCGCCTTCTCCAGGCGCTGGATGCGCTTCCAGCACGGGCTTTGCGACAGGCCGACGCGGTGCGCGATCTGCGCCAATGAGAGGCTGGCATCCTCCTGCAGGAGGGCCACGATCTTCCTGTCGATCGCATCCATGGATCAGTCACCCGTGAGGACAGCCGTCGTGCGCCAAGACGGCGCTAGCGCAGCACTGTCGGTCGTTGTCTGGGAAATCTCAACTGTACGGTTCTAGACCGGCTGCGATTCCAGGTGTACCGGGGCGCCCAGCCGGGCGCTCAGGCTCTCCGCCAGGCCCTCGACGTCGCCGCCAAGCGGGCCGGCATAGCTGATGAGCCGGGGATCGGCGCCGTTGAACCAGGACAGCCGCCAGGTGCCGTTTTGACAGACCAGCGAGCCGACGACGCGACCATGAGCCGAGACGGTCCACAGCGCAGGCTCGCCGGCAGCGGCGAAGAACAGGCGCGTGGCGCGGGCAACGAACTGGTTGGCGAAGCTCAACATGCCTCGACTGTAGGTGCTGGCCGATCACGAGGGCAATGAAACCGGCGGTCGAATAGCGGCGGCCGGGCAGCAGTTCTGTCTTCAGCACACGCGATGGGAAGAAAATTCATGCTCCTCTCCCCTTGGGGAAGCCTGGTAGCCCGTAACATGGATTTCGACGAGCTGGGGTGAGGCCGACAGGACTGCCAGCACTGCCGGCACCGATGCTCGCTCCCGGGCAGGTTTTTTTGGCGCTCTGCGGTCCGCCAAAAAAGAACCGGAATAGATTCGTTCAAAGGCCCCCTACGACACGAAAAAACCTGCGAAACCGAAAGGGACCGAGACCATAGTTATTGACCGCATTTGATACTTGGGTTATATAGACCTTGCCGCTGCGCTTCGGGCGGCATCGCTCTATGCATCGTTCATCCGACTATCATGGCGCGCGGCAGAGACCGCGCGAGCCCATCCGGCTGCCCCGGTCGGATGGGCGCGCCCAGACCCTGAGGAAGGGAGCCGCCGTCCCGTCCTGAAAACCAGTAGCGATAATAGCGGGAACAGCGGGAATTCGACGATGGCTCAATCGATGGGGGGTCGGTCTCTCAAGACCCACAAGACGGTCGGGCGGAGAAGACGGAATGCCGGATCCATGTATCGCTGACGGCGGTGCAGGCACCGCCGCTTGCGGCCGGTCACCCCCTATGCAGAGCTACTAGGGTCTTACCCCCGGAGACTCGAGTGACATGCCCTTGGCTCGGTCCATGAGATAGATCTCGAGGGCGACGTACTCGACGGAATCATAGGGGTAAGCTTCGGCCCGGATTCCGATCAGGCAGTTGCGCAGGCGACGCCTCAGCGACCCCAGGGTCTGCCACTCCAGGCGGTAGAGGGGATAGCCAGTGGGATGGGCTTCCGGAATGGTGACGCCGGCGAGCTTCTTGCCGGCATTGTCGTCATGACAGATGGCGCAGGAGAGGTTGAGTTGGCCCTGGCGGCGCTGATAGATCGCCTCCCCCTGTTCCCGGAACGGCGTCAATCGGGGATCCTGTGGCGGGGCGATCGGCATCCCGCGTGATTGATTGGCGACGAAAGCCATCAGCGCCAGCAGGTCCTGGCTTTCCCGCGCCAGCGGCTCGGCCTGCTGGTTGGCGGTACGGCAAAGCCTGATACGGCCTTCGAGGTCGATCGGCTTGTCGCCGTCCTTGGGCATCGCGGGATAGCTCACCGCGACGCCTTTCATGTCGGCCAGCGCATGACAGTCGACGCACGACTTGTTGGCGGCGCCGACGGGCCTGGACCAGAGCTGCCGGCCGAGCTGGACGAACAGCATGCCGGGATTGGCGGTGTCGTCGTCCTGCATCTTCTGCAGGGCCTGGCCCATGTCCTGGTAGCCGGAGCGACGCTTGTCGGCACCGGCCTTGTTCGCGCCGACTTGGGCCATCGCGAAAGAAGCCGCAAAAACGACCGGCAGCAACACCAGCGCTGCGCGCCGGCGCAGAACGTCAGGCAACGTCAATGGCGACGGACTCTTCGGCGGCGAAGCCTTCGTCGCCGGTCCAGCGGAACGTGATCTTGCCGCTCTCGCTCGCCACGGCGAAGAACGAGACGAACGGGTTGGCCGCGATCGCCGGCGACAAATCCATGCGGAAGATCTCGCTGCCGTTCCAGCTCGCGGTGAAGCGCTCGATGATGTTGCGCGGGATGATGCGGCCGTTGGTGCCGGGCCGGAAGCCGGTCTCCATGGGATGCATGATCAGCGCCTTGAGCTCGATCACTTCGCCTTTTTTGGCGGTCTTGGGTGCGTTGATGAGGACGTTGGTCATGTCAGGTCCTCCAGGCAGGCGGCGAGCGTGACGATCACATCGGCGCTGGCGCTGAAGAACTCGCCCTTGCTGGTCTCGGCGATGGCCACGATCTTCTGCGAATCGCCGAGCTTGATGCGCGTGGCGATCATAGCCTTGCCGTTCTTCGGTCCGAGCCGGGCGTCGAAGACGTGCGGCTGCGGGTTCTTCTCATTGAAGACGTGGATCGCCTTGACGTGGTCGGCCTCGCTCATCGGGCTTTCGACCGACACGGTGAGCGGCACGGCATTGCCGTTCTCGATCAGGGGCGGCATGTCGAGCGTCACGCGGCCCTCGCGGATCGCGTTGTCGCCAACGACTTCCTTGATGGCGGCCGCCATCGCTTCCGGCGTGGCGCGCGCCGATGCGAACGGCAGCACGCTGACCACGGCAGCGCCGGCGATGAAGGTCCGTCTCGTCGTCCCCTTTTTCGTCCCTGGCATGGCTACTCCTTCAGGGTCGCGAGATAGGCCACGACATCCTCGATCTGCTCGGCCGTCAAGACGGTCTTGCCCTCGAAGGGCTTGGCGACACGTTGCACGCCTGTCGTCCGGAAATAGGGCGGCATGATCGTGTCGGGATTGAGATGCGAGCCGTCGACGATGCGCAGCCGCAACTGGCCCACCGACCAGCGCCCGCCCGCCCCCGCGAGGCTGGGCGCCAGGTTGCCCTGGAAGCGCTCCTCGGGGATCGGGCCGCTGTGGCAGAGCAGGCAGAGGCCGATGCTGCGGTTGGCGACGATGGCGCGACCGCGCGCGGCATCGCCCGGCTTGTCCGCGAGCGGTTCGGGAATGGCGTCGCCCACGACGGTGTAACGCGGCTCCTGCGCCCAGGCTGCGGGAAGCAGGGCCACGACCGTCGCGGCGAGCAAGCCCGCACGCCACATGGTCAGCCGAAGACCTCGGTCGTGATGGTCTTGAACCAGCTCGAGGCATAGAGCGCTTCCTGGCCGCGGAAGCCGCCGACCACCTGCAGCGGGCTGTTGCCGCCGGCGCCGGGAACGTCGGCCAGCACGCCCTTGTCGGGGCGATAGACGCCCGCGACCGAGATGCCGTAATCGGGCGCCACCAGGCTGTAGCAGGTGTTGATCAGGATCGGATCGACCGGCTTGCGCCCGGCCAGCAGCTCGACGATGGCCGCCGCACAGACCTTGGCCTGGGCGTTGGCGGCGAAGGCCGACTTGGGCATGCCGCCCATGATGGCCGAATCGCCGACGACATGGATGCCGGGCTGCAGGGTCGATTCGAAAGCGACCGGCTCGACCGGGCACCAGCCGGTGCGGTCGGCGACGCCCGCCTGCTGGGCGATCTTCCCGGCCCTCTGCGGCGGGATGACATTGCCGACGGCGGCCTTGTGGCGCGCGAAGTCGGTGACGAAGGTGAGCGTCGAGGGATCGACCGATGTCACCTTGCCGCCCTGGCTGAGCGGCACCCATTCGACCAGCCCCTGATAGAGCTCGGCCCAGCCATTCTGGAACAGGCGCTGCTTGGAGAACGCGTCCTTGGAATCGAGGATCAGGAGCTTGGACTTGGGCTTCCAGATCTTCAGCCAATAGGCGATCAGGCTGGCCCTCTCGTAGGGGCCGGGCGGGCAACGGAACGGATTGGCCGGCGAGGAGATGACGACCAGGCCGCCATCGTCCATCGCCTGCAGCTGCTGGCGCAACAGAACGGTCTGGGCACCGGCCTTCCAGGCATGCGGCATCTTCTCGGCGGCCGCCTCGTCGTAGCCCGGCAAGGCGCCCCAGTTGATGTCGATGCCGGGCGACAGCACGAGGCGGTCGTAGGCAAGCTTGCTGCCGTCGCCGAGCATCACCGTCTTGCCCGAGGCATCGACCGCCGTCGCCGCAGTCTGGGCCAGCACGACGCCGGCCTTCTTGACGCCGTCGTAGCCGAACTGCTGCTGGGAGATTTCCCGGATTGCCGCCAGCACGTTGTTCGAGAACGGGCAGGCCGTGAAGGTGGCATTGGGCTCGACCAGCGTGACCGTGAGCTTGGGCTCGAGCGCCTTCAGCGTGCGCGCCGCCGTGGCGCCGCCAAAGCCGCCGCCCACGACGACGACGCGGCCGCTCGCCTGCGCCGAGACGATCGACGGTGCAGCGAGGCTGGCCGCTCCGGTGAGCTTCAGGAACGTGCGCCGTGTCGCCATGGCCTCACTCCGGCTGGGCGGCGAACCAGGCCGCGATGGCGTCGATCTGCTGGTCGTCGAAGCCCTTGGCGATGCGGCCCATGACGCTCGAAGGCCAGGCGCCGCTGCGATACTCGCGCATGAACTGGACGATGTCGGAGGCCTTGCGGCCGGCGATGCGCGGGATCACCGAATCGGCAATGCGCTGGGTCGCGTGGCAGCCCGTGCAGGAGCTGGCGCCGGGCGGAGCCATATCCGCCGCCCGGACCGGTCCTCCTGCCCAGGAACCGGCCAGCAACAAAGTGCTGGCCAGCGCCGGCAGCAGCAGGCGACGCCTCATGAAGCCTTCTTCAGCTCGTGATGCATCAGCGGCAGGGTGCGCACGCGGTTGCCGGTCGCCTTGGCGATGGCGTTCAGCACCGCGGGCGCGGCGACGGCGATGGTGGGCTCGCCAACGCCGCCCCAGAAGTCGCCGGTCGGGACCAGCACGGCCTCGACCTTGGGCATCTCGTCCATGCGCATGACGTTGTAGCTGTCGAAGTTGGTCTGCTCGACGGCGCCGTCCTTGACCGTGATCTCGCCGTAGAGCGCCGCCGACAGGCCGTAGGCGAACGAGCCCGCGACCTGGCGTTCGATCTGCGCCGGGTTCACCACGTGGCCGGGATTGGTCGCCGCGGTGATCTTGTGGATCTTGAGCGCGCCATCGGGGCTCACCGAGACCTCGGCGACGCCCGCGACATAGCTGCCATAGCCCATGACCTGGCAGATGCCGTGATAGTGGCCGTCCGGCAGCTTCTGGCCATAGCCTGCCTTGTCGGCCGCCGCCTTCAGCACCGCCGCCCACTTGGGCTTCAGCAGCTTCATGCGGAAGGCCAGCGGATCCTGTCCGGCGGCCTCCGCCAGCTCGTCCATGAAGCATTCCATGTAGACGGCGTTCTGATTGACGTTCACGCCGCGCCAGAAGCCCGCCGTGATGTGCGGATTGCGCATGGCGTGATCGATCAGCAGATTCGGCACGTTGTAGCCGTAGGTCGCCTCGGCGCCCTGGGCCATCACGCCCTGGAACGTCGCGGGATCCATGCCGTTCACGAGGTTCTGCGGCAGCAGCGAGGCCAGGATCGACTGGCCCGAGATGCGCATGTGCAGGCCGACGAGGTTGCCCTGCGCATCGAGGCCACCGGTGAGCTTGCACATCGTGGTGGGATGATACTGGCAGTGCGTCATGTCCTCTTCGCGCGACCAGATCAGCTTGACCGGCGTGCCGGGCATCTCCTTGGCGACCAGCACGGCCTGGCGGACGTAGTCGGCGCGGCCGCGTCGGCCGAACCCGCCGCCCAGCATCAGCTTGTAGACCTCGCACTGGGCGACCGGCAGGCCGCAGGCCTCCGACGCCGCGGCAAGTGCGGCCTCGCCGTTCTGCGTGCCGCACCACACTTCGCACTTGTCGGCCGTGACCCGCGCGGTGGCGTTCATCGGCTCCATGGTGACATGGTGCTGATAGGGGAAGCTGTAGGTCGCCGTGACCTTCTTGGCGGCGCCGTCGATCGCCGCCTTGGCATCGCCGACCTTGTTGCCGACGAAGGCTTCGCTGGCGTCGAGGCCTTCCTTCAGCATGGCCGCGATGGTCTCGGTCTGGACCTCACCCAGCTTGCCGATGTCCCAGTCGGCCGGGAGCGCCGCAAGCGCGGTGCGCGCGTTCCAGTAGGTGTCGGCGACGACCACGACGGCGTTGCCGTCGATCGCCACCACCTTCTTCACGCCCGGCATCTTCTCGACCTTGGCGGCGTCGAAGCTCTTGAGCTTGCCGCCGATCACCGGGCAGGCGCGTACGGTGGCGACCAGCATGCCCGGCATGGTGAAGTCGATGCCGTAGATCTGCTTGCCGGTGACCTTCTCGACCGTGTCGAGCCGCTTCAGCGGCTTGCCTGCGATCTTCCAGTCCTTGGGATCCTTGAGCTTGACCTCCTTCGGCGGCTCGAGCTTGGCGGCCGCTGCGGCGACGGCGCCGTAGGTCGTCTTCTTGCCCGAGCTGTGGGTGATGACGCCCTTGTCGACCTTGAGCTCGCCGGCCGGGACCTTCCATTCGGCAGCGGCGGCGGCGAGCAGCATCTCGCGCGCCATGGCGCCGCCTTCGCGGACATACTGGTTACTCTCGCGGATGCCGCGGCTGCCGCCGGTCGAGAAGTTCTTCCAGACGCGGTTGCGCTTCAGGTTCTCACCCGGCGTCGGATATTCCCAGGTGACCTTGGCCCAGTCGCATTCCAGCTCCTCGGCGACCAGCTGGCAGAGGCCGGTCAGCGTGCCCTGCCCCATCTCGGAGCGGGCGACGCGGACCACGACCTTGTCGTCGGGATGGATGACCACCCAGGCGTTGAGCTCCTTGACCTCCTGGGCGTTGGCCGAGGCGAAGGGAAACGAGAAGCCCAGCGAGAAGCCGCCGGCGACGACGGAGCTGCTCACCAGGAAGCGGCGCCTGTTCAGAGAATTGCGGCCGAGAGAGGTTTGATGAATCGTCATGATCGCATCCTCCCCTTAGGCCTTGGCCGCGGCATGAATCGCCTCGCGCACCTGCACATAAGTGCCGCAGCGGCAGATGTTGGTCATGGCCGCATCGATGTCGGCGTCGGTCGGGTTGGGCTTGGCGGCGAGCAAGGCGGTGGCCGCCATCACCATGCCGCTCTGGCAGTAGCCGCACTGGGGCACGTCGGCCGCCACCCAGGCCGCCTGGATCTTGTTCAGCGTGCCGTTGGCCGCGAGGCCCTCGACGGTGACGACCTTCTTGTTGCCGACGGAGTTCACCGGCACCTGACAGGAGCGCGTGGCGACGCCGTCGATATGGACGGTGCAGGCGCCGCATTGCGCGATGCCGCAGCCGTACTTGGTCCCGGTGAGGCCGAGCTGCTCGCGCAAGACCCAGAGAAGCGGCGTGCGCGGATCGGCATTGTGATTGAGGGCCTTGCCATTGACGTTGATGACAGCCATCCCGGTCTCCCGTCGTTTGGAGTTGTGTCGCGAGCCTAGCCGAGCGCTCCGCGAGCGGCCAGTGATCGCACGGATTTCACAGATGTGTGATGCCGAAAACCATCGGCAGGTCAGGTTTGCTCGGACGTTGCAGGGCCGGACGTTCGCACGGCCCTGTCGCAGAACTGTGCCTGCAAATCGCGGTTTTCGTCGTCAGTTGTCGCGCGCCGGCACAGTCGCACACTTTGATACATCTGCCGTCCTCAGCCGACGGACAGCGCGGGGCGAAGCCTGATCGGACGTCCCCGTCCCGGCAGGCGCGTGGTCAACACGTGCGGAAACGAGCAAAGCCGTTCGTCGGCTGGTACTTCCGTGGCCAGCATCCGAAAAAGATCGTCGGAAACGACGAGGTCGGCACCGAGGGTGCGGGTCATCCGCTCGATTCGATTGGCGACATTCACCGTGTCGCCGAAGGCGCCGAGCTTGCTGCGCCCCGGCAGCCCGGTGGCGCCGACGACCAGCGGACCGGCATGGATTCCGATGCCGATGCGGGCGGCGGGCAGCGCCGCGGGGCGATCGTGGTTCCAGCTTTCCATCGCCCCGCGCATGGCGAAGCCGCAAGAGATCGCGTCCTGCAGCATCGACACCTCCAGACGAGGGGCGAGCCACATCGCCACCGCGCCGTCGCCGACATAATCGTCGAGCGTCGCGCCATGACCGGCGATCTGCCCGGCCATTTCACGATGAAATCCGGACAGGAGGGCAAAGACCTCGATCGGGTCGATCTCTTCAGACAGGGTGGTAAATCCCACGATGTCCGCGAACAGGACGACACCAAACGCCTGCTCCATCTGCGGCCTGTCGCAGATCATGTTCGATCCGTCGAACACCCACGGCATCGCGAAGGGAATTCGATGGCTCGAGGCGGCTTGTCCGTGCATCATGTTCGACCCCTGGTTTTCGATCTGGTCGCCCCAATATGGGAGGCGTCTGTCGCAGGGCTCTGTCGGCGAACGGTGTTTTGAGTCACTGAGTGTCCCAGAACCGCCCGTCGACACATTCTGATAAACTTTTTTCAGGGCGGCTTTCTGCACATTGCAGTAACTCACTGGTCGGTTGGACGACGCCATGGATCCCGCACCCCACATTGCCCTGGTCGATGACCATCGCGACATTCGCGATCTCGTCAGCAAGTACCTGGGCCAACACGGCTATCGCGTCAGCGTCGCCGAGAGCGGCGCCGCCTTGCGTCGGCTGCTGGAACGCAGCGCCCCGGATCTCGTCGTTCTCGACATCATGATGCCGGGGGAGGACGGGCTTTCCGTCTGCCGCCATCTGCGCAGCACGACGAACCTGCCATCATCTTCCTGACGGCGATGGCCGAGGAGACCGAGCGTATCATCGGCCTCGAAATCGGCGCCGACGACTACCTGACGAAGCCGTTCAATCCCCGTGAGCTGCTGGCGCGCATCAAGGCGGTGCTGCGGCGCGTGAACAGCCTGCCGCCGCAGCGCGACAAGCTGAAGGCCAAGGCGATCCGCTTCGACCGCTGGCTTCTCAATGTGGGACGGCGCGAGCTGGTCAATGCCGAAGGTGTCGGTGTGCCGCTGAGCACGGCCGAGTTCCGCCTGCTCAAGGCCTTCCTCGATCACGCCGGCATGGTGCTGACCCGCGACCAGCTCCTCGACCTCACCGCAGGTCGCGCGGCGGAAGCCTTCGATCGAAGCATCGACAATCAGGTCAGTCGGCTGCGCAAGAAGATCGAGCTCGATCCCAAGATGCCCATACTGATCAAGACCCACTGGGGCGGCGGTTACAGCTTCACCGCCGAAGTGGAGGAGGCATGAAACGCCTTTGGGCACGCAGCCTTGCTGCGCAGATCATCGTCGCGATGCTGCTGGCCCTCGGGCTCTCACAGGTCATCGGGTTCATGATCTCGTGGGACGAGCGCGGCCGGGCTCTCTTCATGGCCGCCAAGAGCGAGTTCCTCATTCGGACCGCTTCTCTCGCCCAACTGCTCGAGACGACGCCGTCGACGCTCGAGAACGACATCCTCAATGCCAGCAACACGGCATATACGCGGTTCTGGGTCACGCGCGACGAACCCGTCGACAGCACTGCCTGGCGGCACGAGGCGTGGATCGTTCTCGCCCAGCCGCTGCCGACGCTGTCGCAGTCAGTCCACGGCCAGCGCCGGCTGGAGCGGCAAGCGCCGCAAGCCGCCTATCCTTCGGGCAGCATCGTCGCCGCCGCCGCCGCGATGGCGCACCTGACCTGGGCGACGCTTCCGGCGCACGCATGGCCGCTCTCGCGGCCGGCGAAATTCCTCTACCTCGACGAATCCAAAGGCATGGGGATCGCGGTCCGCCTCGAGACGGGCGCCTGGCTCAACGCGGCCTATTCCAAGGCGATTCCGAACTCCATGTGGACGTCGCAGTCGGCAGTCTCGCTCGGCATAACGGCGATGATCCTGTCCCTGATCGCCGTCTTCGTCGCACGGAGCATCGCAAGGCCAATGCGCCGTCTCGCGGTCGCGGCGGAAGCCCTCGGCCGCGGCGAATCCGTCAAGCCGCTGCCCGAATCGGGACCGGACGACATCCGGCAGACGGCCGAAGCCTTCAATCGCATGCAGGAGCGCCTGGACCGCTTCGTCAAGGATCGGACGCGCATGCTGGCAGCCATCAGCCACGACCTGCGAACGCCGCTCACCTCCTTGAGATTGCGCGCCGAGTTCGTGACCGACCCCGATGTCCAGGAGAAGATGCTGAAGACCATCGGCGAGATCCAGACGATGACGGAGGCCTCCCTCGCCTTCGTTCAGGAAGAGGCCACGGCCGAAGCGACCCGCGCCGTCGATCTGTCCGCCCTGGTGGAAAGCCTGTGCGACGACCTGGCGGAGCTCGGCCACAACGTCTCCTTCATCGAAGGCGCCGCGATCAACTACCGGTGCAGGCCGGATGCACTGCGCCGCGCGATCCGCAACTTGATCGAGAATGCCGTTCGCTATGGCGAACGCGCCCGCGTCAGCGTCTCGCGCTCCGTGAAGAGCATCGACATCGTCGTTGAAGACGACGGACCGGGCATTCCGGATGAGGTCATGGAGCAGGTCTTCGCGCCCTTCTATCGCCTGGAGGATTCACGCAATCGCGAGACCGGCGGGGTCGGGCTCGGCCTGTCCATCGCCCGCGCCATCGCGCGCCACCACGGCGGCGACGTCATCCTCGTCAACCGCGCGAAGGGCCTGCAGGCGACGATCAGCTTGCCGCTGCTCAGCTAGGCAGGCTGGCGGCAAATACCCGCCGATAATTGCCGCCCAGCAGCTTGGCCGTTTCCTCGGGCGAGAATTTGCCGCGCAAAGCGGCAGCCAGTTGCGGCAGGTCGGCATAGCTCGGCATCGTGCTGCCGCCGGGCAGGCCGAGCTGGTCGGTGCCCAGGCCGACATGGTTGATGCCGACGACATCGACCATATGCGCAAAGCCGTCGGCATAGGCCACGATGTTGGGGAAGTAGGCCAGGACCGGCCAGATGCCGATGACGCCGCCGGTCGCGGCGATGGCGCGCGCATGATCGGGCAGGATGCGCCGCGTCCACGCCGCCGGCCGCTCGGTCAGCGAGGTGTGCGACAGCACCAGCGGCTTGGTGGTCGCCGACGCCGCCTTCTTCACCAGCTCGTAGGTGCCGTGCGCCACGTCGACCACGATGCCCAGTTGGTTGCAGCGGCGGATCACCTCGACGCCGAACGCTGTCAGGCCGCCATGCACGCTGGGCTCGGTCTGGATGTCGCCCAGCTCGTTGGGCCGGTAGTGCGTGAGCTGCAGATGGCGCAGCGCCCAGCGCTGATAGGCCTCGTCGAGACGCTCGATCCGGCCCTCGAGGAAATCGGCGCCTTCCGACGAGACGATGATCGACGGCCGGCTCGCGCGCGCGCCGCTGAGCTCCGCCGCCGTCCTGAGGAGCGGTCCGAAGGACCGCGTCTCGAAGGGTGGCCCCAGTCTTGGTGTTGCCCACCCTTCGAGACGGGCGCTTGCGCGCCCTCCTCAGGGTGAGGCATTAAAGCTTGGGTGGCGGATAGTACGGCCGCTCGCCCAGCGCTTGCACGCGTTTCCAGAAGTCGGGGCCCGACGCCTTGCCGACCTCGCCGAGATCGGCCGCCTGCCGCCACATACTCCATGAATCGGGATGAAGTGCACTCGCTGTGTTCATCTGCCGGTCGCCCTCGACGGGATTGCCGTGGGTGCGCAACCATACGCCCAGACGGAAGCGTGCATGCGCTTCGGCGATCTCGCGCGTCATCTTGGGCAGGCCGGCGCGAGCGGCGTCGGCCGGCAAGGCGTGCTTGCCGGTCGTCACCCAGGCGCGCACCGCATCGAGATAGGTCTGGCGGGCGGCCAGCCGCTCCGCCTGGTCCTCGGGCGACATGGTGCGGGTCTTGAGATCCATGCGGCGGAAATGGTCGGTCGAGCCCGCGGTCTCGGGTGGCCGCGCGATGCGGCCGCGCTCATCGATCCACACGGCCTGCGGCACGTTGACGAGGTTGTAGAGATCGCTCAGCCGATGATTGACGTCGATGAGCTGCCAGTAGCTCGATTTGGCCTGCTCGATCCACGGCCGGGCATGCTCGGCGCCGCGGCTCTCCTCGGCCACGGCGACCACCATGAACCCCTTGTCCTTCAGCTCATCGTAGAGGGTCTGCCACACGGGCAAGTCGAAACGGCAACCTCACCAACTGGCCCAGGTGGCGAGGAAGACCTTCCTGCCGCGAAGCTGCGACAGGCTATGCGGCTTGCCGTCGACATCCGGCAGGGTGAAGTCCGGCGCGACGAGGCCTTCCAGGGCGGCGTTGCGCTCTTCGGCGGGTGCGCCAAGCGCCCAGACCTCGCCGTCTTCGGCGGCGACCACCGGGCCGCCGAGCTTGGTCCAGAAGGCCGCAACGTCGACGTCCTTGCCCTTCACCGCCGCGGCCGGCAGCGGCACGCAGAGCTCGGCGCGGCACATGCCCTCCGGCTTCAGCGTCCAGCCGGTGACCTTCTCGGCGTCTTTCGCGCTCATCCAAAGTCCGTCACGTGCGGCGACGGAGTACTCGTCGGTTGGCGTCAGGATGGTTGTCATGGCTCATCTCCCGTCGACGACGGTCGACTATTTGGGAACGGAAATCGTCACTTCCTTCGAGGTGATGAACTCCAGCAGAACGGGTACGCCCTTCTTGGTCTGCTCGATGCCACGCTTGATCGCAGGAATGATGTCCTCGGGCTTGGTGACGCGCTCGCCGTAGCCGCCGAAGGCACGCGCCATGGCGGCGTAGTCGCCCGAGATGTCGGTCGAGCGGTACTTCTCTGTCGAGACCTTCATGATGTGCAGCTCGATCGCCATCGAGAAGTTGTTCAGCAGCACAGACATGATCGGGATGCGCTCGCGCACCGCCGTCTCGAAATCCATGCCGGTGAAGCCGATGGCGGCGTCGCCCCAGACGTTGATGCAGAGCTTGTCCGGCATGGCGAGCTTGGCGCCCATGGCGAGGCCCAGGCCATAGCCCAGCTGCGTGGTCTTGCCCCAGCCGATATAGGTGTGCGGCGCGGTGGTCCTCCAGAACGGCGAGAGCTGGTCGCGCGGGCTGCCGGCATCGTGGGTGATGATGGTGTTGGCCATGTCGACCGTGTGCTGCAGGTCCCACAGCACGCGGTAGGGATTGAGCGGCGCTTCGTTGTTGGTGAGCTTGGGCATCCACTCCTTGAGCCATTCGTCGGCGACCGCCTTGATCTCGGCCGCGACCGGACCGGCGTCCTTCTTGTTGGCGCCCGCCGCCTTGCAGGCGGCGATCAGTGCGGCCAGCGTCAGCCTGGCGTCGCCCACCAGGCCGTACTTCGCCGGCACATCCTTGTTGATGTGCGCCGGATCGAGCGTGGCATGGATGATGGTCTTGCCCTTCGGCATGGCGATGCCGAAGTTGGTCTCCGTGAACGAGCAGCCGATGCCCAGGATCACGTCCGACTGATCGAGGAACTGGCGCACCGCCTTCGGATAGGCGCGGCCGCCCGAGCCCAGCGACAGCGGGTGGGTCTCGTCGAAACAGCTCTTGCCCTCGAGGCTGGTGCAGACCGGGATGGCGAGAAGCTCGGCCAGTTCCTTCAGCTCGGCATAGGCCTCGGCCCAGTGCACGCCCTGGCCGGCGTAGATCACCGGCCGCTTGGCGGCCATCAGGACCTTGGCCGCTTCGGCGACCTGGCCGGCGTCGGGACCGTACTTGGTGATGACGACGGGCTCGTAGCCCAGCGGCTCGGGCGCGTCCTCGGCATAGGCGTCGGCCGGCAATTCGACGATGACCGGCGAGCCGCGGCCGTTGCGCAGCATGTTGAACGCGCGGCGCATGATGTTGACGATTTCCTTGCCGTTGGTGATCGGCTCGGCGTGCTTGGCGACGTGCGCCATGGCCAGGGTCGAGTTGAAGTTGGGCGGCACGTGCGCGATGCGGCGCGGATAGCCCTGCGGGATGACCAGCAGCGGCACCGATTCGCCGAACGCCTGGGCGACGCCGCCATAGGCGTTCTCCGAGCCCGGACCGCTCTGCATGCAGAACACGCCCATCTTGCGGCCCTTGGTCAGGCGCGACATGGCGTCGGCCATGTGCAGGCCGATGCGCTCCTGGCGGACGATGATGGGGCGGATGTCGACCGCGGCGCAGGCCTCGATCAGATGATTGACCGGGTAGGCGAAGAGGTATTCGACGCCTTCCTTCTTGAGAATGTCGGCGATCGCTGGCCCGGTCTTCATGCTGTCCCCTCCTAATGCGCCCCGGAGCGCGGACCTCCAGGTCCGCATTCATGAGCGGACCGGGGGGTCCGCGCTCCGAAGACTATTTGTTCAGCTCCTTCATAGCACTGTCCAAGCCGCCGAGCGTCAGCGGAAACATGCGATTGGAGCAAAGCTGCTGCAGCAGCTGGATCGAGGGGGTGTAGCTCCAGTGCCGCTCGGGCACCGGGTTCAGCCACACCATGCTGCGATAGGTGTCGGCCATGCGCTGGATCCAGGCCTGGCCCGCTTCCTCGTTCCAGTGCTCCACCGAGCCGCCGGGATAGGCGATCTCGTAGGGGCTCATCGAGGCGTCGCCGACGAAGATGACCTTGTAGTCGGGCGGGAAGGTGTGGAGCAGCTGCTGCGTCGGGTAGGTGTCGACATGGCGGCGGCGATTGTCCTTCCACAGCTTCTCGTAGAGGCAGTTGTGGAAGTAGAAGAACTCGAGGTGCTTGAATTCCGAGCGCGCCGCAGAGAACAGCTCCTCGCAGACCCGGATGTGCGCGTCCATCGAGCCGCCGATGTCGAACAGCAGCAAGAGCTTCACCTTGTTGCGCCGCTCGGGGACCATCTTGATGTCGAGATAGCCCGCGTTGCGCGCCGTCGAGCGGATGGTGTCCGGCATGTCGAGCTCGACCTCGGCGCCCTCGCGCGCGAACTTGCGCAGGCGGCGCAGCGCGATCTTGATGTTGCGCGTGCCGATCTCGACGGTGTCGTCGAGGTTCTTGTACTCGCGCTTGTCCCACACCTTGACGGCGCGGCCCTCGCGGTTCTTGTCCTGGCCGATGCGCACGCCCTCGGGATTGAAGCCGTAGGCGCCGAACGGCGAGGTACCGGCGGTGCCGATCCACTTGCTGCCGCCCTGGTGGCGCTTCTGCTGTTCCTCGAGACGCTTCTTCAGCGTCTCCATGAGCTTCTCCCAGCCGCCCATCGCCTCGATCTGGGCCTTCTCCTCGTCGGTCAAAAGCTTCTCGGCGAGCTTGCGCAGCCATTCCTCGGGGATCTCGGCGGCGACGCCCTCGCCGGCCGGCGCCTCGAGGCCCTTGAAGACGTGGCCGAACACCTTGTCGAACTTGTCGAGGTTGCGCTCGTCCTTCACCAGGATGGAGCGCGACAGATAGTAGAAGTCGTCGACGCTGTAGTCGGCGACATGCTTGTCCATCGCTTCCATCAGGGCGAGGTACTCCTTGATGGAGACCGGCACCTTGGCCTGGCGCAGTTCTAGGAAGAAGTTGGTGAACATGCTGTTCTCCTCAGGCGGAGCGCGGACCTCCAGGTCCGCTCATGAGCATGATGCGGACCTGGAGGTCCGCGCTCCGATGAATTCTACTGCCGCTGTTCCCGGCGCGCCATGAAGGCCAGGCGTTCGAACAGATGCACGTCCTGCTCGTTCTTGAGCAGCGCGCCGTGCAGCGGCGGAATGAGCTGCTTCGAATCCTTCGACCGCAGCGCCTCCGGCGGCATCTCCTCGACCATCAGGAGCTTCAGCCAGTCGAGCAGCTCCGACGTCGACGGCTTCTTCTTGAGGCCGGGCACCTCGCGGATGTCGTAGAAGATGTTCAGCGCCTCGCGCAGCAGGTTGCGCTGCAGGTCGGGGAAGTGGACGTCCACGATCTGGGTCATGATCTCGCGATCGGGGAAGCGGATGTAGTGGAAGAAGCAGCGGCGCAGGAAGGCGTCGGGCAGCTCCTTCTCGTTGTTGGAGGTGATCATCACCACGGGACGCTGGACGGCCTTGACGACCTCCTGCGTCTCGTAGACGTAGAACTCCATGCGATCGAGCTCGAGCAGCAGGTCGTTGGGGAACTCGATGTCGGCCTTGTCGATCTCGTCGATCAGCAGCACCGGCCGCTTCTCCGACGTGAAGGCCTCCCACAGCTTGCCGCGCTTGATGTAGTTCCTGATGTCCTTGACCCGCTCGTCGCCGAGCTGGCTGTCGCGCAGGCGCGAGACGGCGTCGTATTCGTAGAGACCCTGCTGCGCCTTGGTGGTCGACTTGATGTGCCATTCGATCAGCGGCGCGCCGATCGCCTTGGCGACCTCATGCGCCAGCACGGTCTTGCCGGTGCCCGGCTCGCCCTTGATCAGCAACGGCCGCTGCAGCGCGATCGAGGCATTGACCGCCACGCGCAGGTCGTCGCTGGCGACGTAGGAATCGGTACCGGTAAATTTCATGGTGCAAAATCCAGGTTTCACGGGAGCTTAGAAGATCACCCTAGGGGTGCCCCACCCCCCAAGCAAGGCCGCCACCGCAGGTCAGCGGACGCAGAAATAGACGATCGCCGCGGACGCGATGAGGAGCGAGATCGCGAGCCGACCCGAGCCGAAGCTCAAGGGCGGTTCGGGCTGGCCCGCCTCGGCGATATGCTCCAGCGGCTTGCGGCCGGTGAACATGGCGCCGATCAGGTTCTGCCGCTTGAGCACGAGGTAGGCGAGCGCCGCCAGGATGTGCAGCGCCGCCAGGCAGATGATGACGTTCACCCAGAACTCGTGGAACGACGTCAGACGGTCGACCCACTTGTCGGGGATGCTGTTGGCGAGCGGGCCGTTCACCGTTCCCATGTCGGTGTCGGCGGAGAACAGGCCGGCGACCGCCTGCGCGAGCACCGCGAAGATCAGCACCACCACCATGATGCCGCCCACAGGATTGTGGCCGACGTCATACGTCTTGCGGCCGGTGACGAAGCTCTTGAGATAGTAGAACCACGCGCCCGGGCCCTTCACGAAGTGCGAGAAGCGCGCCGTCGTGCTGCCGACGAAGCCCCAGGCGATGCGGAACAGCAGCAAGGTGAGGATGGCGTAACCGGACCAGAAGTGGAGTTTCATCCAATCGCCGCCGGCGCGGCCGGAGAAGTACGACGTCACCAGGAGAACGACGAGCACCCAATGGAACAGACGTACCGGCACGTCCCAGACGCGGACTCTCTTGTCGAGCTTGTCGGCCATCCAATGTTCTCCTTCGCGGTGGACCACACGGAGTCGTGATGCGAGTTTGCCGCCGGCCCTGTTCGCTTTGACCCAAACGTCTGCAACAAATACCGGGCCGTCGAGCAAAAACTTGCCGACGGTCGCGAAGTTTTTGAAGGGGATGGATCCATGAGGAAGACTCTGGTTGTGGCGATCGCTGGCGCACTGGCCGCCGGCGCGATGGTTGGCGGCGCCACCCTCGCGCTTGCACAGGCCGACGTGGTCAAGGAGCGCCAGGAGAACCGCAAGCAGGCCGCTGCTGCAATGCGCGCCATCAAGGGTGTCATCGATGCCAAGGGGCCGACCGCGGGCGCCGTCGAGCAGGCCGCTAAGCTCAAGACCCTTGAGGTGGCGTTCGTGAAGCTCTTTCCGGCGGGCTCGGACAAGGACACCAAGGCGCTGCCGACAGTGTGGAGCGACTGGGCCGGCTTCCAGGCCGCCAACAAGAACGCCGAAACCGCCTTCGACAAGCTGGCCACTGCGGCCGGTTCGGGCGACCAGGCGGCGTTGGCTGCCGCCTTCGCCGACACCGGCAAGGCCTGCGGCGCCTGCCACGACAAGTTCCGCGCCAAGGCGAACTGATCGCCCGGCGCTATCCCTGTGATGAGGGCGGCGACCTTCGGGTCGCCGCCTTTTTCTTTGCGCAAATAGGAGAGGCCGGTCGCCTGGGGAGCGACCGGCCTCCTGTCAGCCCCGTGGCTGGGGTGGGTGGGTAAAGACGAAGCCTTGGGTGTGGGAAGGGTTGGCTTCGACTTGGTGGCTGGGTTAGGCCACCGCCACGGGCTGGTTGGGAACTGTGAGCGCCTGGAGGACGATGGCCTCGGCGGTGAAACGCCAGGTGCGCGATGCGTGGACCGGCGAGAGGCGAAGCTGCTCGCGCATGTTCATCCAGCTGTCGAGACCGAAGGCGAGGTCGAGCGAGTCGAGCACCAGATCGCGCGAGCCGGGATCGAGATTGCCGAGCTCGGTCGAAAACCACGCGGCAAGGCGCTCGCGCAGGAGCTTGCGCAGCTGCGCCACGCCGAGGCCGACCGCCGGCGCCACGCTGCGCACGCGCTCGGCGAAGTGCCATACCGGCAGCCACTCCTCGAAGAGCTGGGCGCGATCCGACACCAGGAGTTCGATACGATTGGACAGCGGCGCCGCGGCATCGACCGGGCGATTGCGATCGAACGCGCGGCTGACCGCGAGCTCGAAGGCTGCCGCGTACAGGTCGGCGAGGCTGGTGAAATGCTGGAACAGTGCCCGGCTGGACACGCCCGCGATGGTGGCGATCGCCGCAGAGGTCGGCTCGACATCGCCAGCCTGGATCAGGTCCAGTGTGGCTTGAATGAGAGCCTGGCGCGTACGCAGGCCCCGCACGATGCGGCCGTCCTGGGACCGAGAGACGTCGACCGGGAATCCGACAATTTTCATATTGAAACCAATAGAATAAGAATTGCTTTAATGCGTTTACTTTAACACGGGGTTAGATTTCGGTAACTTGCAAAAATGCATATCTCGACCGATTCGAACCCTGTATTTGCTGCATTTCTTTAATGGAGATAGACAGTTTTGGGTGATCTGACATTGCGTTTACCCTGCAATAATAGACGCCCCGGCCGTCGTTATTGATGCCTTTTCCTGAATTTCTCGCATGGGTCAATCCCGTGGCCAGGGCCATCTGTGGAAATTGTCCCCGGAAATATGAAAGGCCGGTCGCTTGGGGAACGACCGGCCTTCCTTAGGAGCCCGCCTGGGTGTGGGGTATCGAAGCCTTAGGGTGTGTGGGAAGGGGGCTTCGATGAGCGGCTTGGGGGGCCGCCGGCGGGCTATGTCGAGCTCTGGTGTCGGGCGCGCTTGGGTTGGGAGGCGCTGCCAATCTCGTTGGGAAAAGCCTTTCGGATATGAATTACAAGTAGCTACGAACCGTCTCTAATGGTGTGAACTTAACAAATGAGCGCGGCCTTCGTTACCTGCAAAAGTGCATATCTAGTTTAGGGCCGAAGCCTGATTTTGCTAGGTTTTGCTGCATTTTGGTGAAGGCAGATAATCGAAAAAGGGTGGGCTGGAATCCATCCAAAATGGACCAAACTCAAGATTTATTGTTATATTGCATATACTTAACCAAATCTTAGTTGCATCTGCAGGGTTCGCGCGAGTGCAAATTTGCCGGTAACGGGCAAACCGGCAGAAAACCCGGACCCAATCAAACGTCACCAACAGGCTTGAGGTCTGTTTCGGCCTCATTTCCGTGGTAGACGGCAAAATCCGGCCAGCGTCGGCCGCTAGCGTGCGCCGTTTTCAGGAGTGCCTCATCGTGCGATTCGTCCGTAACCATCTTGCTCTGCTCGCTCTTTCAGGCGCCGCAGCGCTGCTTGCGCTGGCACAGCCGGCCGCAGCAGGCATGGAAGAAGCCGTCAAGGCGATGCAGGCGGGCGACATGGCGACTGCGGAGAAGGAACTGCAGGTGCTGGTCAAGGAGCGTGATCCCCGCGCGCAGTTCTTTGCCGGCCTCTACATCTACGGCAATCCCGATTCGAAGTTCTACGATCCCAACAAGGCGACACCGATGCTGCTCGATGCCGCCGAGCGCGGTTACGTGCCGGCCATGCTGCCGGTCGCCGGCGCCTACGCGGAGGGCAAGGGCGTGCCGAAGAGCATGTTCGAAGCCTACAAGTGGGTGGCGATCGCCGAGCGCTGGCATGGACCCGTCTCGCCGCAGGCTTACGATCAGCTCGCGCGCGAGCTGAAGCCCGACGAGATCGAGAAGGCCAAGGCAGCGGCCGCGGCCTACACCTTCAAGACCAAATGACGATGCTGCGGGTGGCGACGCTTGCGGCAGCAATTGCCGTCAGCAGTGCCGCGCTCGCCCAGCAGGACGCGGCCGACGTGGCGCCGCCGCTGCGCTCGGCCGTCGCCGCGTATCGCGCCGGCGATCTCGGCACGGCGGAGGCGACGTTCCGCTCGATGGCCGCAAGCGATGCCGATGCCGAGGCGTGGCTCGGCGCCGTGCTGCTCGATCGCGGCGCCAACCGCGATGGCTTGCGTCACATCCAGCGCGCCGCCGACGCCGGCTCGGCCGAGGGCGCGCATCGCCTGGCCCTCGTCTACGCGCAAGGCCTTGCCGGCACGCCGCGCGACGAGGCGCGTGCGCTCCAGCTGTTCCAAAAAGCCGCGGCGGCCGGACATACACGGGCGCAGATCAACCTCGGCATCCTATATATGCGTGGCCTCGGCGTGCCGCGCGACCTCGTCAACGCCCGGGCGTGGCTCGAGAAGGCCGCGGCGAGCGGCGACCCGCAGGCGCTCTACACACTTGGCCGCGCCATGGACGAAGGCACCGAGCAGATCGCGCCCGATCCGGTGCGCGCCGCCGATCTCTATCGCCGCGCGGCGGAAAAGGGCCACGTGCTGGCCGGGCTGCGCTACGGGCTGGCGCTGAGCGAAGGCGTCGGCATCAAGCGCGACGTCGCCGCCGCCCAGAAATGGCTGGTGCAGGCGCGCGACAACGGTGTGCCCGAAGCCGCCCTGGCGTTGGGTGACATGGCGGCACGCACGCCGGCCTCGCGCGACAAGGCGATGAACGAGCGGACGGTGCAGTCGGCCTTGAGCTGGTACCAGGTCGCCGCCCAGGCCGGCGTGCCGTCGGCCCAGTTCAAGCTCGCCAACGCCTATTTCTCCGGCGTCGGCGTGGCGCGCGATCCCATGCAGGCCATGCAGTGGTACAACCGCGCCGCGCAGCAGGGGTTGCCGCAGGCGCAGCATGCGCTGGGCATCATGCTGATGGGCGGCGTCACCGGCGCTCCCGATCCGGTCGAAGGCTACAAGTGGCTGTTGCTGGCCGAGAAGGGCGGTAATCCGGACTCGCGCGCGGTCCGGGACAAATCGGCCGGCCAACTCTCCGACAAGGACCGCCGCCAGGCCGAAACGCTGGCGCAGCGTTTCGCGCCGACGCTCGAGCGGCCGATCGACGACGCATCGGCGCACGCCGCGACCGCGGTGCCCAAGCCCGCCACCGGGCGTTAGAATCGGCTCATGAGCATGCCGTCGGCCGCGCGCCAGGCGCGTCCCGAAATCACCCTTGCCGTATGTCGCGGCGCTTGCCGGCTGATGCGCCAGGCCGGCCATTCGGTGCTGCTGGAAGTATCCCTGCCCGACGGCCGGCGCGCCGACATCTTCGCCATCGGCCGCTCGGGCGACATCACCATCGTCGAGGTCAAGTCGTCGATCGAGGACTGGCGGGTCGACGAGAAGTGGCCCGACTATCTCGGCTGGTGCGACCAGCTCTACTTCGCCGTGCCCATCGACTTCCCGCAGGCGCTGATCCCCGAAGACATCGGCCTGATCGTCGCCGATGCCTATGGCGGCGAATTGCTGCGCCATCCGCCGCGCCGGCCGATGGCGGCGGCGCGGCGCAAGTCACTGCTGATCGACTGCGCGCGGCTTGCATCGGAACGCCTGGCGCGACTGGAAGATCCGGATTTCGTGGAGCTTCTTTAGCAGCGCAGCGCGGACCGCGGGCGTCCCGCCCGCTCATGTCATGATCTTCCGGACCGCGCGCATCTTGCGCGCTCATAATCATAAGCGGGCGGGACGCCCGCGGTCCGCGCTGCGCTCCCTAACCCAGCATCGCCACGGTGTGCGCCGCCGCCGCACCGGCGGTGGCATGGCCGCGACTCGCCTCGGCCATGCGGATGCGGGCGTAGGCCATGACCTCGGTCGGCGAACCGATGCGCTCGATGCGGCCGTCCATCAAGAGCGCCACGCGATCGGCGATCGCAAGCGGCGCCAGGCGATGGGTGATCATGATCACGGTGCGGCCGCGGGCATTGGCCTTGAGCTGGCGCAGCAGCTGCTCCTCGGTGGCCGGATCGAGCGCGCTGGTCGCCTCGTCGAGCACCAGGATGCGCGGATTGCGGATCAGGGCCCGGGCGATGCTAAGGAGCTGGCGCTGGCCGCTCGACAGTCCCTGCCCGCGCTCGCCCAGCACGGTATTGTAGCCCTGCGGCAGGCGCTGGATGAAATCGTGCGCGCCGACGAACTTGGCGACGGCGACGACGCGGCCCGGATCCTTGTCGACCACGCCCATGGCGATGTTCTCGCGCACCGAACCGGTGAAGAGCTGGACGTCCTGCGGCACGGCGCCGATCTGGCCGCGCAGCTGGGCCGGCGGGATGTGGGCGATGTCCATGCCGTCGACCAGGACGCGCCCGCCGGTCGGCTTGAACAGCCCCTGCACCAGGTTGGCGACGGTCGTCTTGCCCGATCCCGACGGGCCGACGATACCCAGAATCTCGCCGGCGGCGACCTGGAAGTCGGCGTCCTGCAGGATCGCCGGCGCATCGGTGTCGGCGCGATAGGCGACGCGGTCGAACACGATGTCGCCCACCAAAGCCGGCATGGGTGTGAGCTCGCCCGGTGGACTCTCGGTCGCCTCGCTCATCAGCTCGTCGATGCGCTTGAAGGCGGCGCTCGTCGCCTGGAGCTGATGCCACGCCGCCACGAGCTGGCGCATCGGCTGCAGTGCGCGCACCGCCAGCATGTTGGCGGCAACCAGCGCGCCGATCGTCATGCGATGGTCGACCACCTGATGCACGCCGATCACGACGATCGCCAGCGAGGCCAGAAGCTGCAGGCTGCCCGAGGCGCTGGCGGCGATGTTGGCGAGGTTGTTGGCCCGGAAGGATGTCCAGGCCGACTGCTCGACGCGCGCCTGCCAGCGCTTCTCGACCTCGGCCTCGAGCCCCAGCGTCTTGATGGTGGCGGCGTTGGCCACCGTCTCGGCGAGCGTCGAGCTCTTGGCGGCAAGCGCCTGGAAATTCTCGTCGGCCAGGCGGCGTTGCGCGCGATGGGTCGCCAGCGACACGCCGATCAGCACTGGAATGGCCGAAGCCGCGATGGCGCCCAGCACCGGACTGATGAAGAAGGTGGCGATGAGGAACAGCACCACGAAGGCAATGTCGATCGCCAGCATCGGCATGTGGCCGGTGAGGAAATTGCGCAGGACGTCGAGCTGACGCAGGCGCTCGGCGATGACGCCCGAGGGCGTGCGCTCGAAATGTCGATAGGGAAGCTGCATCAGATGATGCAGCGCCTCGCCGCTCATCAGCGCGTCCAGCCTGGCCCCGGTGCGCGCCGACAGCCGGCCGCGCATCAGGCGCAGGCCGAAGTCGAGGCCGTAGACCACGAGCATGCCGGCGGCGAGCTGCAGCACCACTGAGGCGGCGTTGGCCGGGCCTGCATGGCCCGCCACCATGTTCAGCATCAGCATCATGAACAGCGGCGTCGCCAACGCGAGCAGGTTGATGACGAACGAGGCAGCAGCGAGCTTCAGGATGACCGGCCGCACCCGCGTCCACATCGGCGCGTACCAGCGCGAGCCTTTCGCGTCAGGCAGCTTTTCCCGCATCACCAGGACACGCGTGCCCAGCGCCATCACCTCGTCGACCGTCAGATGCCAGACCTGTCCGTCGACGACATCGAGCACCATCCAGCGGCCCGCCCGCCCGGCTACGACGACATGAGCGGGGTGTCCCACGGCCAGCAGCACGAAGGGCAGCGGCAGCGAGTCGAGCCGGTCGGGCGTGAGATCGAGAGCGTGACTGTCGAGGCCTAGCCGCTCGCCGGCTGTAACGAACGCCGCCTCGTCGAGCCCCGCCACCGGCACGGCCGCCAGCCGGCGCACGTCGGCCTCACTGATCGGCCGGCCAACCTGCTGGGCCACATAAAGAAGCGCCCGCATGAGCGAGTCGATGGGCCGGCTTCTATCGCCGGCCCAAGCCGATGGCTGGAACCCGCCATTCTCCAGAGGGGCCATTTGCCGTCTGCTCCAGCAGACTTGTTACTGCCCCTCTGACATTATCAAAAATGTCCGGAGAATCAATTATTTAGGACGCTGTCCTAACGCGCTCCGAAAGCCCGCTTCAGTTCCGGCACCAGATCGGTGCGCTCCCACGAGAAGCCGCCGTCCTTTTCCGGCTTGCGGCCGAAGTGGCCGTAGGCCGCGGTACGCTTGTAGATCGGCTTGTTGAGCTGCAGCGAGCGGCGGATGTTGGTCGGGCGCAGCGGGAAGATGTCCGACAGGACCTTCTCCAGCTTGCGCTCGTCGACCTTCCCGGTGCCCTGGGTGTCGACATAGAGCGACATCGGGTCGGCAACGCCGATCGCGTAGGCGACCTGGATCAGGCAGCGATCGGCGAGGCCCGCCGCCACCACGTTCTTGGCGAGGTAGCGGGCGGCGTAGGCCGCCGAGCGGTCGACCTTGGTCGGGTCCTTGCCTGAGAAGGCGCCGCCACCATGCGGCGCGAATCCGCCGTAGGTGTCGACGATGATCTTGCGGCCGGTGAGCCCGCAGTCGCCATCGGGGCCGCCGACGACGAAGTTGCCGGTCGGGTTGACGAAGAAGTCGGACGCCTTCTTGGGCATCCAGCCCTTGGGCAGCGACTTCGCCACGTGGCCGGCGATCATCTCCTTGATCATGCCGGAGTTGTACTTCTTGCCCTTGGACGTTGCTTCCCTGTGCTGGGTCGAGACCACGACCTTGGTGGCGCCGACGGCCTTACCGTTCACGTAGCGCACCGTGACCTGGCTCTTGGCGTCGGGCTGCAGGTCGGGCAACTCGCCCGAGCGGCGCGCCTTGCTCAGCACCTCGAGGATCTTGTGCGAGAAGTAGATCGGGGCCGGCATGAACGAGCCCTTCTCGTACTCCTCGCTGTCGCGGCAGGCGAAGCCGAACATCAGGCCCTGGTCGCCCGCGCCTTCCTGCTCGCCGAGATTGCCGCCCTTCTTCTTGGCGTCGACGCCCATGGCGATGTCGGGCGACTGGCCGTGCAGCAGCACCTCGACGTCGGCGCCGTGGAAGGAGAAGCCGTCCTGGTCGTAGCCGATATCGCGTACGACCTCGCGGGCGATCTCGGTCAGGGCCTCGCGGTTGACGATGGTGTGCTTGCCGTACTTGCGCATGTACGGCGCCGAGGCGCGGCCCTCGCCGGCGATCACGATCTTGTTGGTGGTGGCGAGCGTCTCGCAGCCCAGCCGGGTGTTGGCGTGGCTGTCGTCGGCATGGCCGAGCTTGACGTCGTTGGCGATGAACGCGTCGAGGATGGCGTCCGAGATCTGGTCGCAGACCTTGTCCGGATGGCCTTCGGAAACCGATTCGCTGGTGAAGAGATAGTCCTTGATGGCCAAAACAGCCCTCCCACAGGTCACTGGACTCCGGGCAGGGCGGAAGAGCCGCCAACGTCCGGCTTAGCCTTTATTGTCGCGGTGGCAAGTC
>JACPOB010000101.1:0-5582 GCA_016185145.1 Rhodospirillales bacterium
CAGCAGAGCCGCACCGCCGCCCGCGACCACGCCCTCTTCCACGGCCGCCTTGGTGGCGTGCATGGCGTCGTCAACGCGGTCCTTCTTCTCCTTGACCTCGACCTCGGTCGCGCCGCCCACCTTGATGATGGCGACACCGCCGGCGAGCTTGGCCAGGCGCTCCTGGAGCTTCTCGCGGTCGTAGTCCGAGGTGGTCTCCTCGATCTGCGCCTTGATCTGGGCGATCCGGCCCTCGAGGTCGGCCTTCTTGCCCGAACCGTCGACGATCGTGGTGTTCTCCTTCTCGACGATGACCTTCTTGGCCTTGCCGAGCATGTCGAGCGTGACGTTCTCGAGCTTGATGCCGAGGTCCTCGGAGATCAGCTGACCGCCGGTCAGGACCGCCATGTCCTCGAGCATCGCCTTGCGGCGATCGCCGAAGCCCGGCGCCTTGACGGCAGCGATCTTGAGGCCACCGCGCAGCTTGTTGACGACCAGGGTGGCCAGAGCCTCGCCCTCGACGTCCTCGGCGACGATCAGCAGCGGCTTGCCTGACTGCACGACCGCCTCGAGCACCGGCAGCATCGCCTGCAGGCCCGAGAGCTTCTTCTCGAACAGCAGGATGTACGGGCTGTCGAGCTCGGCGATCATCTTGTCGGCATTGGTGATGAAGTACGGCGAGAGATAGCCGCGGTCGAACTGCATGCCCTCGACGACGTCGAGCTCGGTGTCGAGGCTCTTGGCCTCCTCGACCGTGATCACGCCCTCGTTGCCGACCTTCTTCATCGCCTCGGCGCCTCCTCGACCGTGATCACGCCCTCGTTGCCGACCTTCTTCATCGCCTCGGCGATCATCTTGCCGATCGACTTGTCGCCGTTGGCCGAGATGGTGCCGACCTGGGCGACCTCGTCGGAGCCCGTGATCTTCTTGGCGCGGGCCTTGATGTCCTCGACGGCCGCGTCGACCGCGAGGTCGATGCCGCGCTTGAGGTCCATCGGATTCATGCCGGCCGCGACCGACTTCACGCCTTCGCGCACGATCGCCTGGGCGAGCACCGTCGCCGTCGTCGTGCCGTCACCGGCGATGTCGTTGGTCTTCGAGGCCACTTCGCGCACCATCTGGGCGCCCATGTTCTCGAACTTGTCGGCGAGCTCGATCTCCTTGGCGACGGTGACGCCGTCCTTGGTGATGCGCGGCGCACCGAAGCTCTTGTCGAGCACGACGTTGCGGCCCTTCGGACCCAGCGTCACCTTGACCGCGTCGGCGAGAATGTCGACGCCGCGCAGCATGCGCTGACGGGCATCGCCGCTAAAGCGGACTTCCTTGGCTGCCATTGCTTAAGTACTCGACGCCGTCGAGCTTGACCTCGGTGCCGGACCACTTGCCGAACAGGATGCGATCACCAGCCTTGACGTCGAGAGCGACGAGAGCGCCCTTCTCATCCCGGGCGCCGGGACCGACGGCGACGACTTCGCCTTCCATCGGCTTTTCCTTGGCCGTGTCCGGAATGATGATGCCGCCCTTGGTCTTCTCTTCCTCCGCGACGCGCTTGACCACGACGCGATCGTGAAGCGGACGGAACTTCATGCTTCTTCCTCCAATATCCCTGGTTGAACCTGCGCGGCCGGGCAGCCGCGGCGAAAAGGACTGCTATCAGCACTCTCCTGCGGCGAGTGCCAACGCGCCTGCGATTTAGGGGTGTGGACGGAATGAGTCAAGGCGCAGGAACAAAGTCACTTCGCACTAGCAGCAATCGCGATGGACTGCTGCTAAATCCTTGATGTGGAACGAATTTTCTTTGATTTTCGTTAACGGCGCGTGACTATTGCCTTGCGAGCCTTGAGTCAATGGAGTGCTCGATGGATCGTAGTTTTGTTGCGCAACTCGACAGTTACCGTCTGACCACTGCCGAAATCCTCTACTGGATGCCTGATCACCGGCATGTTCTGCAGAGTTTCGTTTGGCAGAATCTGGATCTGGCGCCGAAGTTCCCCGCCCTCACCAAGTTCCTCGACTTCTGGGAACACAATCTCGAAGGCAAGGTGCATCGCGTGCGGGTCGCCAACGCCCAGTTGATCAAGCCGGCCGAATTCCGCTTCTCCAACGGGCTATATGCGCTGCACTGACCTCAGGCGGGCTGTGTCGTATTCGGCGACCGTGCGCGCCACGAGCTCGGCGACCGACGGTATGTCGGCGACGCCCGACACGGAGTGGCCTGCGCTCCAGATGTCCTTCCAGCGTTTGCCGTCCGCCCCCTTGGCGTTTTGACCGTCGCGCGCCGACGCGTTGATGTCCTTCGCCACGTCGATCGCACCGCGCATCGGCAGATTGTCGGGATCGAGGCCCGCCGCGGCGATCGACGGCCGCAGCATGTTGGTCTCGAGTCCCGTGAAGGCACGGGTCAGCAGCACGTCGTCGAGCCGGCTCTTCACCAGCATCTCCTTGTAGCCGTCCTTGGCGAGGCTCTCGCGCGTGGCGATGAACTTGGTGCCCATGTAGGCGAGGTCGCAGCCCAGCGTCTCGGCGGCGGCGATCGCCTGGCCGTCGGCCATGCCGCCCGCCATGACGACGATGCCGTCCCAGAACTTCCGCACGGCGCGCACGAAGGCGAAGGGATTGACCCAGCCGGTCTGGCCGCCGGCGCCCGCCGTCAGCAAGACCAGGCCGTCGACGCCGGCGGCGACCGCCTTCTCGGCGTGGCGCACGGAGGCCACGTCGGCCAGCACCAGGCAGCCCGCTTCCTTCAGCGGCTTCAGCACCGGCTCGGGCGAGCCGACGCTGGTGATGACCATCTCGACCTTGTGGCGCAGCACGGTCGCGAGATCGTCGGGCACGCGCGTGTTGGAGCGATGCACGATCAGGTTCGGACAGAGCGGTGCTGTCGGCCGGCCGGTCTCATCGGCGGCGCGCTTCAGGTCGTCGCTCATATCGGTGAGCCAGCGGTCGAGCTCTTCGACGCTGCGGCAGTTGGCGGTGGGAAACGAGCCGATGATTCCGGCGCGGCACGCCGCCTTCACCAGCGCCGGCCCGGACACCAGGAACATCGGGGCGGCGATCAGCGGCAGACGGAGGCGACTCTCGAGCGTGGCGGGCAAGGGCATGACGGCAGCTTACCTCAGCGCAACACGGCCAGCATAACTATCCCTGTCGTCACCAGCAGCGCAGCGACGATGCGGCGTGGCCCGAAGCCTTCTTTCAGGACCAGCGTCCCCAGCACGGCGCCGAAGATCACGCTGGTCTCGCGCATCGCGCTGACCGGCCCGAGCGGCAGGCTTCGCGCCGCGACCAGATAGGCGAGGAAGCCAACGACCGACACCACGCCGGCGAGCAATCCGGTCGCGCCGTGGCGGCGCACATAGGCCATGAGGTCGGCGCGCCGGCCGACCAGGCCGTAGCAGAACATGCCGAAGCCGGTGACGATCTCCAGGCAAGCCTGGAAGCCCAGCACGGTGCCGGCAGCGCGAACGCCGAGGCCCGCGAAGAAGCTGTAGGTTGCGACCGACACGCCGGTCGCCAGAGCGAAACCCACGGCCGTTCGACTGGCACCGGCTCCCAAGGACAACGCCATGATGCCCAGCGAGATCAGCACGACGGCCATGACTTGGCCGGCGCCCAGGGACTCGCCGATCGCCAGGAAGGCCGCGACGGTCGTGAGGACCGGCGCCAGGCCGCGCGCCAGCGGATAGACGATGCTCATGTCGCCCACGTTGTACGAACGCACCAGCAAGCCGTAGTAGGCGAACATCACGATGGTGGTGACGGCGAGCCACTTCCAGCTCTCCGGCGCGGGCCAGTCAACGAAAGGCAGGGCGAGGAGACCGGCCATCATGCCCGTCGTGCGGATCGCCACCATCGTGAGGGTGCGATCGTTGGACGATTTCACCAGCGCGTTCCATACCGCGTGGGCGATCGCCGACACGATGACCAGGCCGTAGAGCAGCGCCGCGGACATGCCGTTCGATGTGGCGACGCGCGATGCGGGCGGTCAACGGCGCAGATGCCGTCGAGCCGCCACGCAAACAGTTGTAAGGCCGCGAGCCGCGACGAGAAATCGTCGCGGCTCGCGGCGAACGATCAGACCGCCGCGGCCAGGCCTTCCTGCTCGATCGTGCGCTTCACGGCCGGGCGGTTCTTCATGCGCTCGTAGTGGGCGGCGCAGTTCTTGGGCAGCGTCATCTTCATGCGCGCAGCCGCCCAGAACTCGACGTAGAACAGGGCCGCGTCGGCGATGGAGAACGCGCCGGCGATGTACTCCTTGCCCTCCAGCGCCTTGTCCATGATGGCGAGGCCCTTCTCCATGATCTCCTTGCCGCGCGCCTTGACCGCGTCATGGTCGGACTCGCTCGGCGCGTAGTTGCCGGGACGGAACATGCGCGAGAAGCCCTGCATGTGCATGGTCGAGACGACGTAGTCCAACGCCTCGAGGACGCGCGCCTCGTTGTCGGGATCGCTGGGCAGCAGGCCCTTGTCGGGATTCTTGCGCGCGAGCCAGGTGGCGATCGCCGGGAACTCGGTCAGCACCGAGCCGTCGTCGCGCACCAAGGTCGGCACCTTCGACTTCGGATTGATCTTCACGAAGTCGGGGCCGTACTGCTCCTGCTTGGCGCCGTCGATCTTCTGCAAGTCGTACGGCTTGCCGATCTCCTCGAGGAGAACGTGGATGCCGATCGAGCAGGCGCCGGGCATGTAATAGAGCTTCATGGCTAACTCCCTTGAGTTGGGTGGTCGTCGTGGACGGCGGACGCTAGCATCGCGGCCACAATGGGGGAATCACAATGCCGACAGACAATCTCCGATCGCTTGTAGGGACTTCACACACGAAGGTCGGCACGTTCCTCTTCGAATTCGCGACTCCGGGCATCGGCCAGATCCTCAAGGCTGCCGGTGCGGACTTCGCGGTGCTCGACATGGAGCACACAGGTTTCGGATTCGATACCGTCCGCCAGGTAGTGCGTTACTGCCAGGCCGCGGGGCTACCGCTGGTGGTGCGCGTGCCGAGCCAGCAGCGCCATCACATATCGCGTGCACTCGATACGGGCGCCGACGGCGTCATGGTGCCCATTGTCTCCTCGGTCGAGCAGGCCAGGGCGGTGCTGGACGCCGCCAAGTACTGGCCCGACGGAACGCGCGGCGTGGCCTTGGGGTTGGCTCACGAACGCTTCGCCATGCGCGCCGAGCCGCTGGTGCCGCGCTTCGCCGAGCAGAACGCGCGCACCGCCATCATCCTGCAGATCGAGGATCCGCGCGGCGCAGCGGCGGCCGACGAGATTGCGGCGATGCCCGGCGTCGACATGCTGTGGCTCGGTCACAACGATCTCTCGGTGGCACTGGGCGAGCCGGGCGCATTCGATCACTCCGATTTCGTCAAGGCCGAGCAGGCGACCATCGCCGCTGCAAAGAAGCACGGCAAGTCGGCCGGCCGGCTGGCGGTCGACGCCCGGCAGGGCGCGCAGTTTGCGGCCATGGGCTACGATTTCGTCTCGATTGCCGGCGATGTCTGGCTGCTGCAGCAGGCCTTTGCGTCGGGATTGGCGACAGTGAAGAAAGGCTAGCGTCATGCTCTTCCGGACCGCGCGCTTCCAGCGCGCTCAAGCTCATGAGCG
>JACPOB010000101.1:5633-65663 GCA_016185145.1 Rhodospirillales bacterium
GCTTCCAGCGCGCTCAAGCTCATGAGCGCGCTGGAAGCGCGCGGTCCGGAAGAGCTAAGACTTGATGACAACCGGCAGCGAGCGGATGCCGCGGATGAAATTCGAGTAGAGCCTGACCGGCGGCCCCACGATCTCGATATCGAGGTCGCGTAAAAGCATCTCCTGCCACAGGATCTTCAGCTGCATCTCCGCCAGGCGGTCGCCGACACAGCGATGGATGCCGGCGCCGAACGACAGGTGATGGCGTGGCCGCGGACGGCCGACGATGAAGCGCTCGGGCTCCTCGATCGCCGTCTCGTCGCGATTGCCCGAGACGTACCACATCACGACCTTGTCGCCCTGGCGGATGGCGCGGCCGGCGAGCTCGCAGTCGCGCGTCGCCGTGCGCCGCATGTGGATCACCGGCGTCTGCCAGCGAATGATCTCCGACACCAGGCTATCGATCAGCTTCGGGTCGGCCTTGACCTTGGCGAGCTCGGCCGGGTTCTCGCGTGTCGCCATCAGACCGCCGGTCATCGAGTTGCGCGTGGTGTCGTTGCCGCCCACGATCAGCAGCGCGAAGTTGCCGATGAACTCGCGCATCGGCATCGCCCTGGTCGCCTCGGCGTGCGCCATCATCGAGATCAGGTCGAACTTGGGCGGCGCGGCGGCGCGTTCGTTCCACAGGGCGGCCATGGTCTCGGCCATCGCGGTGAGCTCGGCCATGCGCTCGGCCTCGCTCTTCACCACGGCGTCCTCGGCCGCGATGTTGGCGATGGCGACGTCGGACCACCAGGTAAGCTTGCGCCGCTCGGCCTGCGGGAAGTCGAACAGCGTCGCCAGCATCAATGCCGTGAGCTCGGTCGAAACACGGTCGACCCAGTCGAAGGTCTCGTTGCGCGGCAGGCCGTCCAGCACCGCCGCCGTCCGCTCGCGGATCAGGCCTTCCATGTTCGCGAGGTTCGACGGCGCCACGATCGGCGCCACCGTCCTGCGTTGCGCGGTGTGGCGCGGCGGGTCCATGCGGATGAAGTTCGGCAGCTCTTGGCCCTTGGGCTGGTCGGCGATCTGGATGCCGCCCATCTCGGAGGCCGAGGAATAGGTCGCGTGATCGAGCTCGACCTTCATGATTTCGGCGTAGCGCGTCACCGACCAGTAGGGCCCGTAGGGGCTGTCGGCGTGGCGATGGACCGGGTCCTCGCGGCGCATCGCGGCAAAATGCTCGCGCCACGAATCCTCACGATACAGCAGCGGATCGCTGACATCGGCGTAGGTCAGGGCATGCAGGGGCGCGGGTGCAGCCATGCACACAAGGCCGCCCGCCCCGTCCGTCGGAGTCAAGCTCTTTCGTCGCAACTGGACCCCGATTGGCGCGTTGACACGCGAAAGGCGGCGGCGCAAACCGTCGCGCCGCCGCCAGCTTTGGGCGGCGTTCGAGCTTATGGCCCCTGACAGCACCAGCCCATCGACCGTCACCGACGCCGCCCATTCCTCCCACGATCACGGCAAGGCAAGAGCTGCGCTGATCGTGGGCGCTTTGGGCGTGGTCTTCGGCGACATCGGCACCAGCCCGCTCTATGCGCTGCGCGAGACCTTCCTGCACGACACCAGCCTGGCGCCGACGCCCGACCACGTGCTGGGCGTGCTGTCGACGCTGTTCTGGGCGGTGACGCTCACCGTCACCATCAAGTACGTCACCTTGATCATGCGCGCCGACAACAAGGGTGAAGGCGGCGTGCTGGCGCTGGCCACGCTCGGAACGCATGGGCTGAACGGCAAGGGCCGGCGCATAAGAGTGGGCATTACCCTGCTGGCCGTGGTCGGTCTCGCTCTGTTCTACGGCGATGCCATCATCACCCCGGCGGTCACGGTGCTTTCCGCCGTCGAAGGCTTGTCGGCCGTGGCGCCGGCGTTCGAGACCGTCGTGGTGCCGCTGGCGCTGGTGATCCTGGTGGCCCTGTTCATGCTGCAGGCGCGCGGCACGGCCGATGTCGGCCGCCTGTTCGGGCCGGTGATGCTGGTCTGGTTCATCGTGCTGGGCGTGCTGGGCGCCTGGCAGATCGCCAAGAACCCGTCGGTGCTGCAGGCGATAAATCCGCTCTATGCCGCCAGACTGATCGCCGACCAGGGGCTGGGCATCTTCTGGGCATTCGGCTCGATCGTGCTGGCCGTCACCGGCGCCGAAGCGCTCTATGCCGACATGGGCCATTTCGGCCGGCGGCCGATCCGCACCGCCTGGCTGTCGCTGGTCATGCCGGGCCTGCTGCTCAACTACTTCGGCCAGGGTGCGCTGATCATCGAGGATCCGACGCGCATCCGGCAGGTCTTCTTCGAGCTGGTGCCGCAGGACTACATCGTCTTCCTGGTGGCGCTCGCGACCTTCGCTTCGGTGATCGCCTCGCAGGCCGTCATCACCGGCGTGTTCTCGCTGACCCGCCAGGCAATCCAGCTCGGCTACCTGCCGCGCATGGCGATCCAGCACACGTCGGAGACCACGATCGGCCAGATCTACATTCCACGGGTCAACTGGATCCTGATGGGAGGCGTCGTGGCCCTGGTGGTCGGCTTCGGCTCGTCGGGCGCGCTGGCTGGCGCCTATGGCCTTGCCGTCACCGGCGCCATGCTGGTCGATGCGGCGCTCGCCATGGCCGTGGCGATCCTGGTGTGGAAGTGGCGCTGGCAGGTCGCGGCCCTGGTGTTCGGCCTGCTGGCGATACCCGACCTCGCCTTCTTCGTCGCCAACGCGCTGAAGATTCCCGACGGCGGCTGGCTGCCGCTGGTGGTGGCCTCGTTCATCTACTTCACCATCACCACCTGGCGATTCGGCCGCCATCTGGTCGCCACCGAGATGAGCGAGGGCACCTTGCCGTTGCGCCAGTTCCTCGAGCGCATGGAACGCGCCCCCGACCGCGTCGCCGGGACGGCGGTGTTCCTGACGGCCGACGCCAGCCGCACACCGGCCGCCTTCCTGCACAACCTCAAGCACAACAAGGTGCTGCACGAGCGCATCATCATGCTGCAGGTCGAGACCATGGACGTGCCGCGCGTCCCCGAGGCGCAGCGCGTCGAGGTCGAGCGGCTGGGCAAGGGCTTCCACACGGTGATCGCGCGCTACGGCTTCACCGAGCAGCCCGACGTACCCGACGCGCTGCGCGCCTGCCGGCCGCACGGCATCGCCTACGACGAGATGGAAACCAGCTTCTTCCTCGGCCGCGAGACCCTGGTGCCCAGCCAGCATTCCAAGCTCGGCAAATGGCGCCGCGACTGGTTCATCTCGCTTTCCCACTCGGCGTCGGCCACCAAGACCTTCTTCCGCATCCCGCCGAACCGCGCTATCGAACTGGGCAACCAGATCCAGATCTAGCCTTCACCCAGCCGATGCCCCGCCCGACGCTCGTTCTGCTTCCCGGCCTGCTCAACACCCGCCGGGTCTTCGAGCCACAGATCGAGGCCCTTTCCGACGTCGCCGACTGCATCGTTCCCGAGCTGTGGCACCACGACACGATGGGCGCGATGGCCGATGCCGCGCTGGCGATGGCGCCGCCGAGCTTCGCCCTCCTCGGCTTCTCGATGGGCGGCTACGTCGCCTTCGAGATCATGCGCCGCGCCTCACAAAGGGTGGAGCGGCTGGCCCTGATGGACACCCAGGCCACTCCGGACTCGGCCGAATCGACCAAGCGTCGCCGCGCCCTGCTCGACCAGACCAAGATCGGCCGCTTCCACGGCGTGCAGCGCACGCTCTTGCCGCAGCTCGTGCATAGCCGCCACATCAACGATGCCGCCATCACCCAGCCGATCTTCGACATGGCCCAGGAGATCGGCGCCGACGGTTTCGTGCGCGAGCAGCGCGCCATCATCGACCGCGCCGACAGCCGTCACATGCTGGTCGACATCGGCATCCCGACCGTGGTGGTCGTCGGCCGCCAGGACCAGGTGACGCCGCTGCCGCGCTCCGAGGAGATGGCGGCGGACATCGCCGATTCGCGGCTGGTCGTGCTCGAGGAATGCGGCCACATGAGCCCGCTGGAAAGACCTGCGGAAGTCACCGAAGCGTTGAGGAGATGGTTGAGCCAATGAACACGGTCTATGCCCGCGAGGATTATCTCGGCGCCGACGAATACATCGACGTCGTACGCAAATCCGGTCTCAACCGGCCGATCGAGGATCGCGGCCGCGTCGAGCGCATGCTGGCGCACGCCAACCTGATCCTGACCGCACGCCAGGACGGCCGGCTGGTGGGCTTCGCCCGCTCGCTGACCGACTTCTGCTTCTGCTGCTATCTCTCCGACCTCGCGGTCGACAAGGCCTGCCAGGGCCAGGGCATCGGCAAGCGCCTGATCGAGGAGACGCGGGTGCAGGCCGGCGGCGAGCTCACCACGACGCTACTGCTGTCGGCGCCGACGGCGATGACCTTCTATCAGGGCATCAAGATGCCAGCCGCCGACAACTGCTTCCTGTATCGCAGGAAGCGGTAGGCCAGACTCTTCCGGACCGCGCGCATCCTGCGCGCTCATGAATCATGAGCGCGCAGGATGCGCGATCATGAGCGCGCAGGATGCGCGCGGTCCGGAAGACAACGACGCAGCAGCTACATCCCCTTCATCACCTGACCGCGGATCTCGCCGCCCTTGTTCGCGGCGGTATGGATGTTGAAGTACCACTTGCCGTCGGCGAGGTCCTTGGCCTGCGCGTCGGTCAGCGTCGCCTCGCCCTTGATCGGGCTGGTGACGGCGCCGTTCACCGGAACGACGACGCCGGCATTCGTTTTGGCGTCGGCCGGGCCGTGGAAGTGGGCCGCCGTCGCGGGGCCCGTCAGGTCCTTGTAGTTCACGGTGTAGGTGAGCTTCTTGCTGGCGGGATCGTAGGTCGCCGTCAGCGCGCCGGTGCCCTTGCTGTCGTTGGGCGGGACCTGCGTCGAGGCCTTGAGATCGGCCTTGTAGGTGACGGCCTGGGCGAAGGCAGTCGGGGCCAGGGCCAGGAACGATGCCGCCATCAGGCCGGCGACCGTGGAGCGAAGCATCACTCTGCGCATGATCCGTACCTCCCTCGTGAACGACGATGCCGTCAACGCATCATGCACCCGGACGTTGCCGGGACGCGTCATCACAACCCGTTGAGTTCACGAAAAGTCGATCTCGGCATCCTCCACGGCGTAGCGGGCATAACGGAAATCGCGGACGGCGAGCAGGCGGTCGTCGACCCAGTCCAGCAACATGAAATAGATCGGCGGGCCAGACGGCTGGTCGGGATCATGCACGATGATCGCCGGGCGTCGCTCGACCAGGCCCGGCATGAGATGCCAGTCGGTGGTCTGGCTGTAGTTGCCGAAGTAGCGACCGACCTCGCCGCGGCCGTTGAGGCGCGTGCGGTTCACGACCTCTACCTTCACTTCGTCTGCAAGCTGGGCGCGCAAGGCGTCGAAATCGCGGGCGTTGAAGCGCGCCACATAGGCGGCCAGCCGCTGGCGGTCGGCTTCGGCCAGCACCGGCGGCGGCCGGTCGTCGGGCTCGGCGGCGAGTTCGCTCAGGCGCTGGCGGCCGCGATGCAGGTTGGCCTTGACCGCGGGCACCGTGCTTTCGAGTACCTCCGAGATCTCCTCGAGCGAATGGCCCAGCACATCCATCAGGATGACGCTGCTGCGCTGGGCCACCGGCAGGCGCATCAGGGTGCGCAGGCTGGCGGCGGCGGCCTGGTGGCGTTCGATCTCGCTGTCGGGGTCGGCAATCGTCTCCAGCTCTTCGTCGCCGCCCTGCACACCCTCGCGGCGGCTGCGGCGGCGTAAAAAATCCAGCGATGCATTGTGGGCGATGCGGAACAGCCAGCCCTCGGCATTGGCGAGCGGGCCGGTATGAGGGAAGGCCTCGATCGCCTTGATCAGCGTCTCCTGCAGCACGTCCTCGCCGTCGATCACCGAGCCCGTCATGCGGGCGCAGTAACGGTGCAGCCTCGGCCGCAGCTCGGCCAGCAATCGCTCGAACTCTGCCTTGGGATCGGTCATGCCCACCTCTTATGCCAGCACGACGTTCGCGAGCGGCCAAAGGATTCTCCACATTGCGACTTTTTTCGCGAATCCTTCGCCACCCACGGAGCGTCTTCCCAGGACAGCAACGTCCGAGGAGGCATCCCATGAAATGGACCCTGGTGCGCTATCGCGCCAAGCCCGAACTGGCCGACGAAAACCAGCGCCTGAGCGCGGCGGTATTCGCCGAGCTTTCAGACAAGGCGCCGGCCGGGCTGCGCTATGTCGTGTTCAGGCTGCCCGACGACACGTTCGTCCATATCGCGATGTCCGACGACGGCGCACCGGCGCTGTCGAGCTTCGAGAGCTTCCGCGCTTTCCAGAAGGATATCCGCGAGCGCTGTGCCGAGCCGCCGCAGCCGGCCGAGCCCGCCATCGTCGGCAATTACGGCATGCTGGCCTGAAGGGAGGAACGGACATGCAGCACGACATCGTTTCCGGCGCGGAATGGCTGGCGGCCCGCCAGGCGTTGCTGGCCGAGGAAAAGCAGCTCGCCGAGCTGCGCGCGCGGATCGTCGAGCGGCGTCGCGCGCTGCCCTGGACGGCGGTCGACAAGGCCTATGCCTTCGACACGCCGGCCGGCCGGCAGTCACTCGCCGAGCTGTTCGGCGGGCGCGGGCGGCTGATCGTCTATCACTTCATGTTCGCGCCGGATTGGCAGGACGGCTGCCCGGGCTGCTCGCTGCTCGGCAGCCACCTCGACGGGCTGGACGAGCAGCTTGCCCGTCACGATGCGACCTTTACCGCGGTCTCGCGCGCACCGATCGACAGGATCGAGGATTACCGCCGGCGCCGCGGCTGGCGCTTCTGCTGGGTATCCTCGCAGCCGTCCGACTTCAGCTACGACTACCAGGCGGCCTATCGGCCCGAGCAGGTTGGACAGGAAGTCGTCTATGGCTTCGAGCGCACCAGGATGGACCGCGAGGACGTGCCGGGTACCAGCGTGTTCGCACGCAGTGCCGCGGGCGAGGTGTTCCACACCTATTCCGCCTACACCAATGGCGGCGACATGCCGCTCAGCCTGACCTATCTCAGCCTGCTCGGCTGACCCGTGCATGCACTGCCATCAGCGATGGAGAGGTTTGCGGCGTTTCCGGCGTTTCCGCCCGACCGTCTTGTAGTCCTTCGAGATCGCACCCCCTATTGGTTGCAATTCGGATAGTTTCGCAAGTTTCGCAACCGGAATCGCCACGCCGCAAAGCCGAAGCCCCGAGCCCGTCCGGATGCAAGCCGGACGAGCCGCGCCCGATGTCGGGCCGCAGCCTCTTTGTCTCGGATCAACGATGCATAGAACGGGAACGCGGGAAGCCGCGCAACAAGCCGATAATATAACCTCAGTAAGAAATCGTCAACAACTGAAGTAGGATTGGCCAATTTCGTTTTCGCGAATTTTTGCGGCCCGTGGAGGGCAATTTTTGCGGCCCGTGGAGGGCCAGGTATGGCGGGCCGAACGGGCAATGACGCCACTCCTTGTGTCGCTGAACCCGAGTGCCAGCACTGCTTTCACCGCCGGCCGGGCACTCTTAGCGGCCTTGCTGCGCCCGTACGGCCCGCTCGTACTGGGCGGCAAAGCCCTGCAGCGTGTTGCTGAGCGGACCCACCATGCCATCGGCCTGCGTCGAGATCTGTACGGTGATCGACGAGCCGCTGAGCATGGTCTGCAGCAATTCGGCCGACTTGCCCTGGGTGTAGGAGCAGGCGCCGCCGGTGCAGATGCTGGTCGAGACGAACGGCCAGTTGTCGACCTGCATGCTGGCGTTCGAGCCGACGCCGTCGGCCACGACGGTGAGCGTAGTGTAGGCCACCGAGTAGCTCACGATCAGGAACGTGCCCAAAAGGTTGTTGGGGCCACCGTCGATCATCGCCGACACGGTGCAGTCCTTGCCCTTCTCGTAGTTGCAGTTCATCACCCACTGGTTGGGCGGCTGGTTCTGACCCATGGGCTGGGCCATAGCGGAGGCGGCCAGAAGACAGAGGCCCAGACAGACGACAACAGATCGTTTCATTTTTCTCTCTCGTTAGCCTTCGACCAACGTATCAGGTCGTTGCCTCTTCTCCGAGAACGATCTCGCTCTGACAACAAAGGAGAACAAGAGCAGCCAAACCCAAGCCCAGTGGTTCCAGTATCGCCAGACCGGGATCATCGCTACCGCGAGAACAGGGCCCACCAAGATACCCGTATCCGTGCATGACGGTCGGGGTCTGATATTGGCCGTGACGGCTCCGACGGCTCCATAAGCCCACGTCGAATCTACTGAATTAACAGCGCAAGGTACGTCGCCACGAACAAGGCGATTGTTATCATCTTCACGGTCGGCAGCTTTCGAGGAAGAAAGCCGGCAAACAGAAAGAGAATAGTCCAAGCCCACGCCAACTCGTGCCAATGGTGCCAGACTTGCAGCATCCCTACCGTGAGGGGGAGGCCAATCAAGATGCCCAATACCCAGGCGCGTCGTTCAGGGTCTGAACCCGGTGGCGGCATGTTATCTTTCCAAGAAACGCAACCAAGGGTTACCTTCGATGGCTTGTCGCACAATGTCTCGGCTCCCGTAGCCGTTTTCGATTGCGCGCAATGTGTCCCCCATTGCAGCGAGGACACCAAGGCGCAGCGGGCCTACGCCCACGAGCGATCCCGCAACTGCTCGACCTGCCAAATAGTATGAGAACATCGGGTCCCTATTGAGTTCCGACCACACCTCACCAGCCACGCGCGCAGCTTGTTCGGGATGTTCCGCCGCCTTGCCCAATACCTTGCCGGCGGCGACCATTTCCTGGTCGAAACGCTGGGCTTCTTCCTTGCCGAGCCCGCCCGCTGCACGCCAGACCGCACGTCCCGCGTTCCACAATCCTGGAACGACTGAGATCGCCCCATGTCCTGATGTCGATCAACAGCCGCCAGGACGCTCCGTTGCCCAATCGCTGCTCAGGGCCGAGGCGTACATTGCCGTGCATCCGATAATACTTAGAAAGGTCGGCCAGCAGGCCTTCGTCAGCAGTCGCGAGTGTTTGACTCCCGTTGAGATAGTCGCGCAATCCTCCCGCCCAGGAGACAGTAGCCGTCACGAGCACGAGCGCTGCAACCGCCATACCCAAATTGACGCGCTTACTCATGGTTCCGAGGGTGCGGAGTGATTCCTAGCATTGTCGCGGCTCAAGATGACTTCCGGGAGATCGAACGGCGCCAATACCGTATTCGATCGCGAGACCTTCCCAACTGACGCTACGGCAGAAGATGTGGTCAATGTCGCCAAGGCCAATTCGAACAGTGCGTTCATCGACCGGCGTGATTGTCGGCACGGATCGAGACGCATACGCAAATAACAACGTCTTCTGGTTCTGACCGGACTTGGAAACGAATACGCTCGTCTCAGGATTATGCCAGCAGTCCGTCTCGCTGACCTCGAAGTTGAGGCCCGATACGACGGACGTCGCACGCACCTCGGTAATGCAACCACTCATTCTCCAGTAGTCAAAAGCTGAACCTACCACGAAATACAACACACCTAGGATCGCAGCGACCTGCCCGAAAAAGCGGAGGTCGCTCTGCACTGACTTGGGAATACTCAAGAAAGCGTCCCTAACATTCGGATCTTCACGTGGTCACCGCATCATTCCGAAGCATGAACAATTGACACCAAGCCTTCAATACTTAACGAGTGATTTGGGAAACAATACTACTTAAGATTGTATTGTGGCTAGATTATGCGGACGGCAAAGCTCTGAGATTAACTATTCCTCACGGCATTGGCGGCTTGTCGAACATTCCACTCTCGCCGATCTTATAGCCGAGGGTGATGAACTCGAGTTGCTTGGCACTCAGTCCGTAAGGTCGATTTGGGTCCGAGTTATTCGAGAGGTCGGATCAACGATGGTTGATCGATCCGGCAGGACAACAGGCACTCCCGGCGATGGATCCTTGCGCAGCTTGGATGTCGACGTCGGTGCCCTGGCCGAGGGTATCGGGTTGAAGCCCTCGGCACCCGGATCGTCCGGCTTAGGCGTCGGCGATGGCATGGGGTCGCCTTGGTTCGTCGGATTTAGCTTTAGCGGATCGGCGATACGGACGATGTTCGGCTCAACACCACGGCCGTCAGGTGCGACAGCATTCGCGGCATTGGCGTCCGCCGTTGACATGCCTTTGCTAAAGATCAGTCCAACGGGCGTCAGCGGTGGACGCCGCCCAAACACCAGTGACGCACTTGCCGTATTATTCAACGAAGCGGGAGGACGATCTCAGTCCGTTGTCGAAAGCTGGCCAATCGCGCAAAGGCAGGGGCGCCGGCCCAAATCGGGGACCACTGGTCGTGGCTTCAGTGGTTGCCACCGTCATCAGGATAAGACCGTCCGACGGGCCTCGGTTTGTCGTATCGAACTATCGGCGTTCACTCGAAAGCCAGGCACCTCTTCCTCGGCCAGCGGCTCGACGTTGAAACCAGGCACGAAGGGTCTGAAGTTGAACATGGCGCCCCTTGAAAATCCCGCAATGGGCGCTCTCCTTTTAAGTGACTGCATTGCTGGCAGCGCCTAGCTCGCCGCCACGTCCCCCACCACGCGCACCCTCACCCGCACCGAGTTGCCCGGCAGATAGGCGAGCGGCATGTCCTCGCTTTCGATGGTGCTGAGCGTCTTGCGGTCGGCGCCGGCGGCGACGGCGCGGTCGTTGGCGATGCCTTGCGCCGCGGCGATGGCTTCGGCGCGGGTCATGTCCTTGAAGATCTGGTCGCACTCGCCCGAGACCTGGGCGATGGCCGCACCCACGGCGTTGGCGCAGTCGCCGTGCTCGACATGGATCACCTTGGAGACGCCGGGCAGTTTGTCGGGGATCAGGAAGGCGCCGCCGCCGACGGCGATCAGCGGCACGTCGCCCGCCTCCGTCTTCATGCGGTCGATCGCCTCTTCGGCGAGGCGCGCAGCCTCGGCAAAGACCTTCCGGCAGGTGGCGGCGTCGAGATGGGCGACCTTGCTCCTGTCGCCGAGTGTCAGGACGCCGCTCGCGACGGCGACGTCGGTGGTCGTGAGCTGCCCGCCGCCGAAGGCGATGCCGTCCTTCAGCAGCCGGTAGCCGACCGACACCGGCCCGACCTTGATCGGCCCTCCAGCGGATTCCAGCGAGACGTGGCTGCCGCCGCCCAGGCCGATCGACAGCAGGTCGGGCATGCGGAACAGCGTGCGCACGCCGCCGACCTTGACCACGGAGTTGGCCTCGCGCGGGAAGCCCAGCCTGAGCTGGCCCACGTCCGTGGTGGTGCCGCCGACATCGACCACCATGGCGTCGCTGAGGCCGGACAGGTACGCCGCGCCACGCATGGAATTGGTGGCGCCGGAGGCGAAGGAATAGACCGGCAGGCGCCGCGCCTGGTGCGCCTCGACCACCGTGCCGTCGTTCTGGGTGATGAACAACGGCGCGGCGATGCCGGAATCGGCGATCGACTTCTCGAAGGCGGCGATGGTGTCGCGCGACAGGTCGGCCAGCGCCGCGTTCAACAGGCCGGCGTTCTCGCGCTCCAGAAGGCCGATGCGGCCGAGGTCCGACGAGCAGGTGATGACGGCGTCGGGCAGCTCGGCCGCGACCAGCTCGGCCGCACGCTTCTCGTGGCTGGGGTCGAGCGGCGAGAAGATCGAGGAGATGGCGACCGACTTCAGGCCCTTGGCCTTCATCTCGCCCGCCGCGCGGGTGACGGCGGCCTCGTCGAGCGGCATGAACGGCCGGCCGTCATATTCGTGGCCGCCTTCCACCATCCACACGCCGCCGCGCACCAGCTCGGCCAGGTCCTCCGGCCAGTCGCAGAACGGCGGCAGCGAGGCCGAGGCCGGCATGCCGAGTCGCAGCGCCGCGACCCGGGTCAGGTGCCGGCGCTGGACCACGGCGTTGATGAAGTGCGTGGTGCCGATCATCACGCCGTCGATGCGCTTGCTCGCCAGCACGCCGGTCGAGCCGAGGCTTTTCAGCGAATCGAGGATGCCCGTGGTGACGTCCTCGCTGGTCGGCGCCTTCACGGCGCGCACCACCTTGCCTTCCTCGATCAGGACGGCGTCGGTGTTGGTGCCGCCCACGTCAATGCCAATGCGTCTCATGCGTCGAACACGCTCCTGAACTCGATGTCATAGCCGAAGGCGCGCGGACCGACATGGTCGAGGCCGCGCGGCGAAAGGAAAACGGCAGGCGGCGGCAGGGCGATCACCGTGACGCGCTGGCCGTAACGAACGGTCTCGCTGCCGACTGCCTCGCCCGATACCGAATCGAGCACGCAGATCAGGTCGGGCGTCATGGCGAGCGGCTTGTCATCCCGCCAGGCCACGATCCACTCGTTCTGGAAGTTGATGGTCATGGCCGAGCCGCGCCAGTCGTCGAGCCCGTCCAGCCGCAGGACTCCGCGCAAAAAACCCTCGGTGGCGCGGCGCGCCACGTCCAGGACCTTGCCCTTGTACAGAAGCTTGCCCGGCTCGACCGACAGGATGGCGGCGATCGGGTCCTCGTGGCGCTGCTGCGCTTCGCGGACCGCCCGGCCGATGGCGATCGCCTTGGTCGTGGTGCCGTGGATGCCCCATTTCTTGACCTCGGCGCCGGTGCGCGGCGGCTGGCAGGTCGCGGCGACCGAGCCGTATTCGACGCAGATCTTGCGCGCCACGCGCTCGGTCCATTTCCACGTCGGCACCTTGTGCACGATGCTCTCGAAGCCGCGCACATCGACGGCGGTCAGCGGATAGGGCGCGAGCCCGCCGACCGCGACCGACGTCATCTGCGCCTCGGGATAGGCCCGGCCCATCGTGTCGGAATCGACGACCGGGCGCCCGAGATGCGCCGCCGCCATGAACGGCCGCACACCGTTGGCGCCGCCGATCTCCATGCTCATGAGTGCGGCGAAGCGTCGGCCGATGTGACGCTCCATCGCCGAGACGGCGTGTGCCAGCGTCAGGCTGTCGGTCAGACGCTCCTGCCCGACCAGCGGCGCCCCCATGTTGGCGACGGTGCCGACCCAGTCGTCGTCGGCGAGGTCGGCTGCATCCATGAGCTGGACGCGATGACCGTCGCGGTAGAGGGCCCGCATGTTCAGGAGCGGCAGATAGGGATTGCCGCCGCCACCGGTGCCCAGCACCCACGCGCCGACCGCGAGCGCTTCGATGTCGTCGAGCGAGAGTTCCCGCAGCTTCACGCGAACACGCTCTTGAAGTCGATGTCGTAGCCGAAGGCGCGCGGACCGACGTGGGCGAGGCCCTTCTCGGAGAGGAAGACCTTCGGCGGCGGCAGGGCGATCACGGTGACGCGCTGGCCGTAGCGGATGGTCTCGGTGCCGACCGCCTCGCCGGAGACGGAATCGAGCACGCAGATCAGGTCGGGCGACATGGCGATCGGCTTGCCGTCGAGCCAGGCCACGATCCATTCGTTCTGGAAGTTGATCTCCAGCGTCGAGCCCTTGTGGTCGTCCATGCCGTCCAAGCGGGTCTTGCCGCGCAAAAAACCCTCGGTGGCGCGGCGTTCGACGTCGGCGACCTTGCCGCGGTAGAGAACCTTGCCCGGCTCGACGCCGAGGATGGCGGCGATCGGATCCTCGTGCTTGCGCTGGGCCTCGCGCACGGCGTGACCGATGGCGATCGCCTTGGTGGTGGTGCCGTGGATACCCCACTTCTTGACCTCGGCGCCGGTGCGCGGCGCCTTGCAGGTCGAGGCGACCGAGCCGTACTCTACGCAGATCTTGCGGCTGACGCGCTCCATCCACTTCCACGTCGGAACACTGTCGACCACCGATTCCAGACCGCGCACGTCGACGGTGGTGAGTGGACAGGGCTTCAGGCCGCCGACCGCGACCGACGTCATCTGCGCCTCGGGATAGGCCCGCCCCATCATGTCGGAATCGATCACCGGGCGCTTGAGATGCGCCGCCGCCATCAGCGGCTGGATGGAATTCCCGCCGCCGATCTCGAGCGACATGATCCCGCGGAACCTGTGGCGGGTGTGCTCCTCCATCAGGGCGACGGCGCGGGCGATGGTGCGGCTGTCGGTCAGGCGCTCCTGCCCGACCAGCGGCGCCCCCATGTTCGACACGGCGGCGACCCAGTCGTCGTCGGCCAGCTCGTCGGAAGGCATGAGCTGCACGCGATGGCCCTCCTTGTAGAGGGCGCGCATGTTGAGGAGCCCGAGATAGGGGCTGCCCCCGCCGCCGGTGCCCAGCACCCATGCGCCGACGGCCAGCGATTCGATGTCTTCCAAGGTGATGTCGCGTAGCGCCATTGCGTGCCAATTATCTCCCGCTGCTTCTATGTAGCGTGTGCCGCATTGCTGACAAGCGTGCCGTCAGACGCTGACGAGGTCGGTCAGGCGACAGTAGTTGCGCCCGCCGATGCGGCCGAGCGGAGCGTAGCGGCCGATATCGACGCGGCCATCCTCGATCAGGCCAGGCGCGGCGTGAATCATCACCACCTCGCCGGCGATCAGCGTGCTTCCCGCGAAAGGCACGATGCGGTGCAGCTGGCACTCAAATTGCACCTTGGACTCGGCGACGCGCGGCACGCGCACGCGTGTCGAGGGCACGACATGCAGTCCGGCATGGCCGATTTCGCTCTGCTCCGGCGGCAGTTCGTCGGCGCATTGCTGCACGGCCACGGCCAGCTCCTCCGGCGCGGTGTTGATGACGTACTCGCCGAACTGCGTGATGTTGGTCAGCGTGTCCTTGACGGGGCCGTTGTCCTGGTTCTGGCCGTCGCGATACCCGCCTTCCCGCTGGCCGACGATGATGCCGAGCAGCGGCGGATCGGAGGAGATCAGGAAGAACTGGCTGAACGGCGCGGCGTTGATGGTCCCTCCGGGCGAGATGCTGGTCACCAGCGCGATGGGCCGCGGAACGATGCATCCGCTGAACAGCTTGTAGCGGGTCTGGACCGAGAGATGCTCGGGCAGGATCGTCTCGCTGGCGACCGCATCGCGCTGCTGTGAGCCTTGCACCGCCGACCTCCATCATCGTGCAGACCGCTTTATTGTTGACACATTCGAGACGCGACTACCACTATGTTTCGAAAGACGAGCCACTGTCTCGATTAACGAGACAGGCTCCCTTTGCAGATCCAGCGTCGGAGGCGTCGTATGCCGGTCAGATATGTTCTCGTCACCCTCAAGCCCGGCGTCACGGCCGAGGCCTACGAAAAGTGGGTGCGCGAGTACGACTACAAGGTCGCGGCGACCCGCGAGAATCTCATCAAGTACGAGGTCTACCGCATCACCTCGCCGATCAACGGCCACGAGAATGCCGGCTGGACGCACCTGGAGCGCATCGAGATGAAGAGCCTCGAGCAGGCGGCCATCGATGCGAAGACGCCGTCGGGCGTCGAGCTGCGCCGCCAGCTGTGGGGCACCTACGTCGAGAAATCGCAGATGATCGACTTCGCCACCGAAGTGGTGAAGTAGCCCAACGATGATCCCGGGTATCCTCAACGTCGGCCATCATCCTGCATCGCACGCGGTGGAGGTGGCGCAACTGGGCGAGAGCGTCGGCTTCCAGCAGTTCTGGGTCGCCGACGAGCGGTTCTACCGCGACGCCTATGCGCTGCTGACGGCGGTGGCGCTGAACACCAAGCGGATCACGATGGGGACCTGCGTCACCGATCCGTACACGCGCCATCCCGCACTCACGACGGTGAGCGTGGCAACGCTGGACGAGATGTCGGAGGGCCGTGCGCTGTTCGGCCTGGGCTCGGGCATTTCGGGCTTCATCGAGCTCGGCCTCGAACGGCCGAAGCCTATCGCCGCCATGCGCGAGGCGATCGAGCTGTTCCGGCAGATGCTGACCGGCGAGGTCGTGGACTACGACGGCAAGATCATCAAGTTCCGCAGCGGTCGGCTGAACTTCGCGCCGCCCCGCGCCGACATCCCGGTCTACGTCGCGAGCAACGGCCCGCAAGGTCAGCGCATGGCCGCGCGGGCCGCCGACGGCGTGATCATGGAGGGCTGCTCGCAGCCGGAGGAGGCGGAAGCCTTCGTGAAATCGGTCCGGGCCGCCGCCAAGGAGGCGGGCCGCGATCCGGCTTCGGTCCACTGCATCGCACGCCTCAATGCCTGCGTGGCCGCCGACGGCAAGGCCGCGCGCGATGCCGTGCGCCTGCGCGCAGCGCGCCTGATGGCGGCGGGAAGGACGGTCTTCACGACCCACGACAAGCTCGGCCTGCGCTTGCCGCCGGCGGTGCTGGCCGAGGTCGCCGACGTTCCCTATGCGGCGGGCGGCGCGCCCTATGAGCGCATCCTGCCGCACGTGACCGACAAGCACGTCGACGCCGTGGCGCTTGCCGGCACGCTCGAGGAAGTGACGGCCCGCGTTGCCGAGCTGAAGGCGGTCGGTATCGACGGCATCACGATCTCGCCCTATGCCCCGCCGGGTCAGCCGACGGCACACACCGTCCGGGCCCTCGGCCCCGTCATTGCCGCGAGCTGACCATGCACGTGCACCGCGCCGCCAGCGTCCAGCAGGCCGCCACGATGATGGCGACGCTGGGTCCCGGCGCGCGGCTGCTCGCGGGCGGCACCGACATCCTGATCCAGCTGCGGCGCGGTGCGCTCGCCTGCGAGCACCTGATCGATATCGGCCGCATCGCGGGCCTCGACGGCATCGCCATCGACGGCGAAGCCGTCCAGATCGGCGCCCTGACGCGCCACCGCACCATCGAGCGGCATGCAGGCTTTGCCGGATCGATGCAGGCGCTGATCGAGGCGTCGCGCGTCGTCGGCGGCTGGCAGGTCCGCAACATGGCCACGATCGGCGGCAATGTCGCCAATGCTTCGCCGGCAGCCGACCTCGTGCCGGTGCTGCTGGCGCTCGACGCCACCGTCGAGCTGGCGGGACCCGCGGAGGCGCGGCATCTGCCGCTGTCGCAGTTCCTGCTCGGCCCGCGGCGGACGGCCGCCCGCCGCGACGAGGTGCTGACGGCCTTCCGCTTCACGCCGCCGACAGGACGGCATGCCACCGCCTTTCTGAAGGCGGGGCGGCGCAAGGCCATGGAAATCTCGATCGTGAACGTGGCGGCGCTGCTCGAGGTCGACGATGCGGGCCGTTGCCGAGGTGCGCGCCTCGCACTGGGCGCGGTCGGTCCGGTCGCCTTCCGTGCGACAGACGCCGAGGCATGCCTGCAGAACAGGATGCCGTCGGATGAAGCGTTCGAGGAAGCCGGACGCGCCGCGGCGGCGGCAAGCAACCCGATCGACGACGTGCGCGCCTCGGCCGCGTACCGGCGCCATCTGGTCGGCAGGCTGACGGTGCGGGCCCTGCGGCTCTGCCGCGACCGCCTGCAGGAGGCGACATGAGCAACCGGTTGTTCCGTCTGCACGTCAACGGCGTGGCCCGCGAGGTCGAGGCTGCGGAATCGGCCTCCCTGCTCGACGTACTGCGCGGGCCGCTGGGACTGACAGGCACCAAGTCGAATTGCCTGGAGGCCGAGTGCGGGGTCTGCACGGTGCTGCTCGACGGGCGGGCGGTGACGTCGTGCCTGGTGCTGGCGGCGCAATGCGAAGGCAGCGAGATCGTGACCATCGAGGGCCTGGCCGAAGCGGGCGGGCCGCATCCGCTGCAGAGCGCGTTCCTCGAGCACGGCGCCGTGCAATGCGGCTACTGTATTCCCGGAATGATCATGACCGCGGCGGGATTGCTGCGCGAGAAGCACGATCCCGACGACGACGAGATCCGCGAGGCGATGGCGGGCACGCTCTGTCGCTGCACCGGCTACGCCAAGATCGTGGCCGCGGTGAAGGCGGCGGCCCGCAACATGAGACAGGGCCGATGAGCAACGCGACCTCCCGCCGGAATGTCGGCCGGCGCCTGGTCCGCCTCGACGGCGCTCCCAAGGTGCGCGGCGAGGCAGCTTATCTCGGCGACCGCGACGTGCCGGGCCTGCTGCACGGCGCCGTGCTGCGCAGCCCGCATCCGCACGCCTTGATCCGGCGCCTCGACACGCGCCGCGCCAGCGCGATGCCGGGCGTGCGGGCGGTGATCACCGCGGCGGACGTGCCGGAGACGCGCTACGGCATCTACATCAAGGATGCGACGGCCTTCGCGCGCGATCGCACGCACTTCGCCGGCGAGGCCGTGGCTGCCGTCGCGGCGGATACTGTCGAGGCGGCGCGTGCCGCCGTGGCGGCGATCGAGGTCGACTACGAGCCGCTGCCGGGGGTGTTCGATCCCGAGGCGGCGCTGCGCGACGACGCCCCGCTGGTGCATCCGGAATGGGAGCAGTACGAGGCCGCTGCGATCCTGGTGCGTCGGGGCAACCGCTCGACCCGCGGCATCATCCGGCATGGCAATGTCGAGGAAGGCTTCGCGAAATCCTTCCGCATCTTCGAGCATCGCTTCACCACGTCCAAAGTCCATGCCGGCTATACCGAGCCGCGCGGCTCGATCGGCTTCTGGCATGACGACGGCAGCTGCACGGTCTGGTCGTCGACGCAATTGCCCTTCGCCGTCCAGGAGCTGCTGGCCGATGCCGTCGGTCTGCCGCCCGCCAAGGTGCGGGTGGTGGCCACGACATTGGGCGGCGGCTTCGGCGGCAAGCTGGCCATCGGCGTGGAACATCATGCCGTGCTGCTGGCGCGCGCGGCGAAGGCGCCGGTGAAGGTCGTGAGCACGGTCGAGGAGGAGCTGACCTCGGCGCTGCCGCGTCAGCCGGCCATCGTCGACATCAAGGTCGGCGTCGACCGCGACGGCCTTATCCTCGCCAAGCAGGGCCGCATCCTCCTCGATACCGGTGCCTTCTCGGGCTCGGGACCGCAGACGGCGTCCAGCTGCACCAACACGCTACACGGGCCCTACAACATACCGAACGTGCTGCTGGAAGGCGTCTCCGTCTACACCAACAACATGAACACGGGCGCGTTCCGAGCACCGTCGGGCCCGATCGGCAACTTCGCTTCCGAATCGCAGATGGACATCATCGCCGATTCGCTCGGCATCGATCCCCTGGAACTTCGCCTGCGCAACATCTTCCATGACGGCGACAAGGGTCCGTCGGGGGCCACCCTGGCGGCCGTCGGCCTCGAGGAATGCCTCCGCCGCGCCGCCGACGCCATCGGCTGGAACGACCGCAAGCCGGCGAACGGCCGCGGCAAGGGCATTGCCTGCGGCTGGTGGATGACGACGGGCATGACCTCCGAGGTCGACGTCACGCTGTATCGCGACGGTCACGTCCTGATGAACAGCGGCGCCGTCGAAATCGGCACGGGCGCGCTGACCGGCGCGGCGCAGGTCCTGGCTGACGGCCTCGGCGTCGAGGCCGAGCGTGTCACGGTCATCGGCGGCGACACAGGCGCCTCGCCTTTCGACTACGGCGCCCAGGGCAGCCGCACTGCGTTCTGCGTCGGCAATGCCTGCCGCGACGCCGCGGTCGAGATGCGCAAGGCCCTGGCGGCCGTCGCGGCGCCGCGCCTCGGCGTGGCACCGGACGCCATCGAGCTTCGCGATGGAGCGGTACATGGCGGCGGACAATCGCTTCCCTTCGCGACGCTGGTCGGCGCGGACGGACTCAAGGTGCGGGGCACGTTCACCGCACCCGCCGTCCCGCACGACGCATCGCGCCTGGAGAACCACCAGTCTCCCGCCTGGCATGCACCGAGCTTCCACGCCCACGCGGTCGACCTCTCGGTCGATGAGGATACGGGCGACGTCACCGTGCACCGCTACGTGGTCGCGCAGGACGTGGGCTTCGCCATCAATCCGACCTATGTCGAGGGGCAGATCGAAGGCGGCGCCGTACAGGGCATCGGCCAGGCCCTGTTCGAGGAGATCGTCTCGCGCGACGGCATCGTGCAGAACCCGAACCTGACCGACTACAAGATGCCGACCATGCAGGACGTCCCGGTTATCGAGACGATCCTGGTGCAGCATCCCACCGCACACGGCCCGGCCGGCGCGAAGGGCGTCGGCGAGCCGCCCTGTATCGAGCCGCCGGCGACGATAGCCAATGCGATCGCCGTCGCGACCAGTGCGCGCGTGCAGACCCTGCCGATCACGGCAGAGCGCATCTGCGCGGCGCGCGGGCAGATCGAGCGATGACGATGGTCCGTGTGCGCATGAATGGACATCTGCGGCGCTTCATGCCGGGCGGCGTGGCGGCGATGGCGAGCGGCTGACATGGCGACTCGTCCACGCACGGCCAAGGCGGCAACCAAGGGCGATCGCAGCCAGACGGTCGAGCGCGCGCTCGACGTGCTGGCGGCCTTCGACGACGCGCATCCGGAGCTCGGCATACGCGAGCTGGCTCGAATGTTGCAGATGGATCGCACGGTGGTTTACCGGCTTGTCGCGACTCTCGAGGAGCGCAATTTCCTCGAGCAGAACCCGGCAACGCGGCGCTATCGCATCGGCCAGGCGGCCTTCACGACGGGTCAGTTCTACGTGCGCTCCAATCCCATCTTCAACGCCGCGGTGCCGCGCCTGCAGGCGGTGGCGGCGACGCACAACGTCAATGCCTTCCTCGCGACGCTGCACGAAGACTCCGTGCTCTACATGAGCTCGATCCAGTTGCGCGAACCCATCACGTTCCTTCTGTCCGCGGGAAGCCGCGGCCGCCTGCACACCACGTCGCTCGGCAAGGTGCTGCTGGCGGGACTGGAGGACGCCCAGGTCGAGAAGACCCTGAAGCGCATCCGCATGGTGCCGCTGACCCCGCGCAGCCAGGTCTCGATCAAGGGATTGATGAGCGAAGTGCGGCAGGTCCGCCGGCAGGGTTATGCGACGTCGCGCGACACCATGGTGATGGGGCTGGCGAGCGTGGGTGCGCCGATCCGCGGCGCCAGCGGCGCCGTCGTCGCAGCGATCAGCCTTTCGTTGCCGAGCGACGAGGCCGACGAGGCCTTGGTGCGCAAGCTGACGCGCACGGTGCTTCAATGCGCTCAGCAGATCAGCATCGCGGTGGGAGCGAAGCTCGATATGTGTGTGGATGCTGCCTAGAAGAGGGGGTACGGAAACATGAGCAGGTTGCGGCGACGGTCGGTCCTCGGGGCCGGAATGCTGGGTGGAGTTGCGGCGTCGTTCGGCGCGCCGCTGGTAAAGCGAGTCGAGGCCGCGGATCCGCGGACCCTGACCGTGGCGTCGACGACGGACGTGGATACGCTGGATCCGGCGTCCTTCCGCACCGACGGCGCCTACACGGTGACGACGAACGTCTACGACACCTCGATCGGCTGGGAGGTCGCACCCTCGCCCAGCGTGCCGGGCGTCTCGACGGCGGTCCCGTCCAAATTCGTGCCGAATCTCGCGGAGTCCTTCTCGACCGAGGACGACGGCGCGACGATCGTTCTCAAGATCCGGCGCGACGCCAAGTTCCCGAGCGGCCGCCCGATCACGGCGCACAGCATCAAGTACATGCTGGATCGCGGCCTGCAGTCGCCGGGCTACGTCCGCCTGACGATCCCGCGCTACCTGCGGGTGACGTCGCCGGACAGCTTCATCGTGCGCGACGACTACACCTTCGTGATGAAGATGCCGGGGCCGACGCCGCTCGCCTATCACATCCTGTCGCTCTGCACGCTGTCCGTGGTCGACGAGGTCGACGCCAAGGCGCGTGCGACGGCGTCCGATCCCTGGGCGACCGAATGGTTCCGCCGCAACACGACGGGCGGTGGCGCCTACACGCTCACCAAGAACGAACCCGGCGTCGGCCTGGTGATGGAATACAATCCCGGCAGCTGGCATCCCAAGCCGTTCTTCGAGCGCATCAATACGCGCTTCGTTCCGAACGAATCGGATCGCATCCTGCTGATAAAGCGCGGCGCGATCGACATGATGACCGGGGTCGGCCTCTCGCCGCGCAACCTCAAGGCGCTGGCGGCCGAACCGAAGATCCAGGTCGTCTCGATTCCCGACACGAGCTGCCATTTCCTGTGCATGAACGGCAAGAAGGCGCCGCTCGACAACGTCAAGCTGCGGCAGGCGATCAACTACGCCATTCCGATCGATGCGATGCTACAGAATCTGCTGTTCGGCTATGCCACGCAGATGAAGAGCCCGCTGCCCTCGCTGATGCCGGGCTACGATCCGACGATGTCGCCCTATCGCTACGACATCGCCAAGGCCAAGGCGCTGGTGCAGGAGGCCGGACTGGGCGGCCAGCCGCTCGCCCTGGAGCTCGCGGTGCGCGTCGGCTGGACGACGCACGAGCAGGCGGCAACCTGGATCCAGGCCGAACTGGAGAAGATCGGTCTCAAGGTCGCGATCGTGCGCGAGACGGACGCGGCGTTCCGGCAGGCCGCGATCGGCGGCAAGCACATGCTGTCGATCGAGGCGTGGCAGTCCTGGGTGAACGACCCGATCTTCCACATGAACGCCAACTTCGCCAGCGCGTCGACCAACACCAACAGCTCGTTCTACAACAACCCCGTGCTCGACAAGCTGCTGGCCGACAACATGCACGAGCCCAACGCGGACAAGCGCGCCGCGGCGGTCAAGGAGGCGCAGAAGATCCTCATCGACGACGCGGTGTGGGGCTTCCTGTGGTACGAGAACTGGACGCGCGTGGCGCGCAAGGATCTCACCGGCTTCACCAAGCGCTGGGATACCTTCGACCGTTTTCGGGATCTCCGCCTCAAGAGCTGAGGAGCGCGGTTTGCGGTTCGGTCGCTTCGTCGCCAAGCGCGTCGCCCTGGTGATCCCGACCCTGTTCGGGGTCGTCACCGTGGGCTTCCTGCTGGCCTACATGCTGCCGGGCAACCCTGTCCTCGTGCGGGCAGGCCTGCTCGCCACGCCCGAGTACATCGCCGAGATGGCCCAGAAGATGGGCCTCGATCAGCCCTGGTACGTGCAGTACGGCCGCTATGTCGGCGGCCTGCTGCACGGCGACCTCGGGCAGAGCGCCTCGACCGGGCGACCGGTGCTGGAGGATTTCCTGCAGCGTCTGCCGGCCACGCTGGAGCTCACCCTGGCGAGCCTGCTCATCGCCGTGGTGATCGGCGTCCCGCTGGGCGTGCTGTCGGCCGTCCACCGCAACACGCTGCTCGACCATATCGGACGGGTGGTCAGCGTGTTCGGCGTCGCCATGCCGACCTTCTGGATGGGCCTGATCGGGGTCCACCTGTTCTACTACGAGCTCCACCTCGCGCCCGCACCGCTCGGCCGCATCGCCATGAATCTCGAGCCGCCGACGACCATCACCGGTCTCTATGTGGTGGATTCGCTGCTGACGGGGAACTTCCCCGCGCTCTGGTCGAGCCTCGGACAGCTCGCCCTGCCGGCGATGACGCTCGGCCTCAGCGTCATGGCGCCGATGGCCCGCATGGTGCGCGCCTCGATGCTGGAGGCCCTCGAAGCCGACTATATCCGTACCGCCTGGGCAGCCGGCCTGCCGGCCCGCCAGGTCATCTACGGCGACGCCCTGCGCAATGCCCTGATCCCCGTCGTGACGACCTTCGGCCTGGTCTTCGGCTTTCTCCTTGCCGGAAACGCCGTGGTCGAGAGCGTGTTCGCCTGGCCGGGCATCGGCAACTATGCCGTCTCGGCGCTGCTGACCAAGGATTCCGGCCCGTTGCAATCGTTCGTGCTCTTCGTCGCCTTCAGCTACGTGCTGGTGAACCTCGCCGTCGATATTCTCTACGGGCTGATCGACCCGCGGATCAGGCTGTCATGAGCGTGCTGGCGGGCGAGGCGATCGAGGACCAGGACGACGATGTCGTCGTCCCTCCGACCAAGCGCCGGGTGCGGGCCGCGCGCTGGCTGCGCCGCAATCCCGTCTCGGCCGCCGCCATCCTGGTCATCCTGTTCCTGGCCTTCGTCGCGGTCTTCGCGCCGGTGCTGGAGCCGTACAAGCCCGACGTTCCCGATCCGATGGCCGTGCTGAAGGCCCCGTCGTGGGCCCATCCGCTCGGCACCGACAGTTTCGGACGCGATGTCCTGTCCCGCATCATCGATGCGACGACCCTCGATCTCAGCATCGCCCTGGCGGCCACGCTGGTGGCGCTGTCGATCGGCATGGTGATCGGCGCGCTGAGCGGCTATCGCGGCGGCTGGGTCGATCTGCTCGTGCTGCGCGTCGTCGACGTGCTGATGGCCTTCCCTGCCTTCATCCTCGCCATGGGCATCACGGCGGCGCTCGGCAACAGCATCGCCAACGTGGCAATCGCGCTCGCGATCACCCAGCTGCCGGCCTACGTCCGCCTGGTGCGCGGCGAGATGCTGCGCGTGCGCACCCTGGAATATGCCGAGGCCGCCGTCTCCATCGGCAATCCGTCGTGGCGCGTCGCCCTGGTGCATCTCCTGCCCAACTGCCTGCCGCCGCTCACCGTGCAGGCCACGCTGGCCATGGGCTATGCGGTTCTGACCATGGCATCGCTCTCCTTCATCGGCCTCGGCATCGCGCCGCCGCAGAGCGAGTGGGGATCGATGACGGCCGACGGCGCGACCTACATGTCGACCGGCGAGTGGTGGCTGTTCGTCTTCCCCGGCGTCGCGATCGTCGTGACCGTGCTCGCCTTCAACCTGGTCGGCGATGCGCTGCGCGACCTGCTGGACCCGCGCCTGCGGGGAACACGATGAACGCGCTGCTCGAAGTCGAGGATCTGTCGGTCGAGTTTGCGACCGACGACGGCGTGGTGAGCGCGGTCGACGGCGTGAGCCTGTCGGCCAGGCCGGGAGAGATCCTGGGAATCGTCGGCGAATCCGGCTCGGGCAAATCGGTGCTGATCTCGGCGATCCTGCGCCTGGTCCGGGCGCCGGGCCGCATCGCCGGCGGGCGCCTGCACTTCGAGGGGCGCGACCTGCTGGCGTTGCCCGAGGCAGAGCTCGAGGCGATCCGCGGCGCCCGCATCGCGCTGGTGCCGCAGACGCCGCGCACGTCGCTCAATCCGCTGATGACGGTCGGCCGCCAGATCGAGCGGCTGCTGCGCCTCCATCGCGGCATGGACAGGCGCAGCGCCCAGGAGGCCGCCATTGCCATGCTGGAGCGCGTCCGCATTCCCGATCCCGGGCGGCGGGCTGCGCAGTACGCGCACGAGCTCTCGGGCGGCATGTGCCAGCGGGTCATGATCGCCATGGCGCTGGCGACCGAGCCGCGCCTGCTGCTGGCCGACGAGCCGACGACGGGCCTCGACGTCTCGATCGGAGCGCGCATCCTTGAGCTGCTGCGCCAGCTCGGCGAGGAAACCGGAGCCGCCATCGTCCTGGTGACGCACGACCTCGGCGTCGTGGCGCAGACCTGCCATCGCGTGGCCGTGATGCATGCCGGACAGCTTTCCGAACTGGCCGCCGTCGACGAGCTTTTCGAGCGGCCCCTGCATCCCTATACGCGGGCGCTGGTGCGCTCGATCCCCCGCATCGACCAGGAGATCGCGCTCAAGCCGATCGTCGGCGCCGTGCCCTCGCTGATCAACGTCCGGCCGGGCTGCCGCTACGTGCGGCGCTGTCCGGATGCGCTGGCGGCCTGTCGCCGCCAGCGTCCGCCCCTGATCGCCGCCGCGACCGGCCATCGCGTCGCCTGCCATGCCGTCGAGCAGTCGCATGTCATTCGTTAGCGTCCGCGGGCTCGACATGCATTTCCCGGTGAGGGGAACGGGCTGGCTGAGCCGGCGTCGCGGGCCGCCGCCCGTGGTCCGCGCGGTCGACGGCATCTCATTCGATATCGACCAGGGTCGCACGCTCGGCCTGGTGGGCGAATCCGGCTGCGGCAAGTCGACCGTGGCGCGCTGCGTCACCCGGCTGCTGTCGCCCACCGCCGGGACCATTCGCATCGGCGACAGGCAGCTCGACCAGCTCGAGGGCGAGCCGCTGCGTGCGGCGCGCCGCGACGTGCAGATGGTGTTCCAGGATCCGCTCGCGGCCCTCAATCCACGCATGTCGGTCGAGCGTGCGGTGTCGGAGCCGCTGCGCCTCCACACCACCCTGAGCCCGGCCGAGCAGCGCGAGCGGGTTCGCGAGATCCTGGCCGAGGTGGGACTGCGGCCCGACGTGATGGGCCGCTATCCGCACGAACTGTCGGGCGGCCAGCGCCAGCGCGTGAACATCGCCCGCGCCCTTGCCTGCGCGCCGCGCTTCGTGGTGCTCGACGAGCCGACCTCGGCGCTCGACGTGTCGCTGCGGGCGCGCGTCATCCTGATGCTGGAGGAGCTCAGGGAACGGCTCGGCCTCACCTACCTCTTCATCTCCCACGATCTTGCGACGGTGAAGTACCTCGCCCAGCGCGTGGTCGTGATGTATCTCGGCGCCGTGGTCGAGGAGGCGGACACCGACGAGCTGTTCGCCCATCCTCGCCATCCCTACACGCGCGCGCTGCTGGCCGCCGTCCCCGTGCCCGATCCCAAGGTGCGCGGCGAGCCGTTCGTGCTGTCGGGCGAGATCCCGAGCCCGCTGGAGCGGCACGAAGGCTGTCCGCTGCGTTCGCGCTGCCCCATGGCGACCGCCGTCTGTGCCCAGCCGGTCGTGCCGCGCGAGGTGGCGCCGGGGCACGTCGTCGCCTGCCATTTTGCGTGACGCCGCCGGCGCCGCGTTGCCAAGTCTCTCCCCCGCTTCTATGTAGCCGCGAGCTTCATTGCTGACAGAGCAGTAACCGGGGAGAAACCGAGCAATGTCCGAGACCATCAAACTCGTCGCCTTCTGCGGCAGCCTGCGCAAGGCGTCGTTCAACCGCCTGGCGCTGAACGCGTTCGTCGAACGGCTTCCGGCCGGCGTGACGTCGCAGACGATCGAGATCGATTGGCCGCTCTACAATGCCGACATCCAGGCGCAGGGCTTTCCGGCGCCGGTGCAGGCGGCGCAGAAGGCCATGCTCGAGGCGGACGGCATTGTCCTGGTCTCGCCGGAATACAACTACGGTCCGTCGGGCGTGCTGAAGAACGCCATCGACTGGCTGTCGCGCATGACGCCGCAGCCCTTCGCCGCCAAGCCGATCGCGATCTTCGGCGCATCGGGCGGCGTGCTGGGCACGGCGCGCGCGCAGTACCAGCTGCGCCAGATCCTGGTGTTCCTCGATGGGCGCGTGGTGAACAAGCCCGAAGTCATGATCGGCGCCGCCGCCAATCGCTTCGCCGACGGCAAGCTCACGGACGAGGCGACCGGCAAGCTTCTGGCCGATCTCGGCGCGTCGCTCGCATTGGCGGTCCGTCATGCCAGGGCGATAGCGCAGCACGCGAAGTAGTCGCCGGACGCCGAACTAGTACCCACTTTTATTGGACGCTGATACAGCCCGACCTCACCCTGAGGAGACCCGCTTACGCGCATTCACATGCGCGCTTGCCGTCTCGAAGGGTGGGCTACATCGTCTTTGTTGCCATCCTTCGAGACGCCTACGCGCATCTGAATGCGCTCAGCTGCGCGCGGCTCCTCAGGATGAGGTCATCTGTGAATCACTATTCAATGAAAGCAGGTACTAATTTCCTCGACCATGCACATGGTCGAGGCGCGCATATCGAATTGGCACCTTTGCAATCGGCATGGTCTAACCTGTGAACAGTACCGCTAACGCGTGAGTTCACACCAATGGTCAATCCGCTTGCCGATTCATCGTACCTCGACTTCACCAGCCACGGCACGACGACGGCAACGAGCGTGTCGGATGCATATCAGCTCACGGGCCCCGTAACGGCCGCGCCGACGGTCAATGTCGCGCTGGTGCTGGAGCGCGCCAACGATCCGACAGCTCTTCTCGCCGGCGACTGGGCCACGCGCCAGACGACGCTGCAGCAGCTCGAGCACGACGGCACGCTGTGGTCGACCTACGGCGCCTCGTCGGCCGACTACACCAACACGCTGACGGCGCTGAACGGCATGGGCATCACGGTCCTCGGCGACGCCACCGGCAGCGGCGGCTACGTCACCTCGCAGGAGTCCCGCACCATCTGGGTGCAGCTCACAGCAACGCAGTTCGACGCGTTCTTCGGCACGTCCTGGCAACAGGCCTATTCCGAGCAGCAGCAGGGGACGCTGTACTACTGGGAGGGCGGCCTATCGGTGCCGGACGGCTTGAACGTCAAGGGCGTGTGGTTCGACACCTGGCCGATCTGGGGAACCTACCCCGCCGTGTCCGACATGTCGGGCGGGGCGCGGGTCACGCCGCCCCAAGGGCCGCTCAGCATCGGCAACAATCTCTACAACACCGGCCAGTCGGTCACGAACTACGCCGGCGACATCGCCGACCGATACTACAACTTTCCGCTCGCCGGCATCGACACGCCGACCGCGACGATCGGGCTGGTCGAGCCGGGCATCGGCGATGCGATCCCGACGGGCTCTAACTACACATTCACCGAAGGCTTCAACAGCTTTCGCCACAACGCCGGCTACTCGACCCCGGGCGACTACTATGTCGTGGCACACAACGGCCAGAGCTACGAGTGGGGCAACCCCGGCGAACGATCGCTCGATCTCGGCGTCGTCATCTCGGCCACCCCGGGCAGCAGGATCGGTCTCTACTCCGGATCGGGCTTCAACGGCGGCATCGCCCAGTCGAACGCCTACACCGCGTTCCAGGCCTCTTTCTGGGACCAGGCGAACAACCCGGCGGTCGTTTCCTCCTCGTATTCGATCTTCCAGCAATCGGCGCCCGACTCGCCCTTCGCCTACGCGGTCAGGGAGCTCTTCATCGACGCCGCCTTGCGCAACATCACGATGGTCGAGGCCAACAACGACTGGGGATCGGGCTGGAACTTCGCCAACGGCCTGGCGAACCAGGCGATCAACGTGAGTTCGCCCTACCTGCTGTCGATCGGCGGCACGTCTCTCTCCACCTTCGCTTCGGCGCCGCTGGATTCCACGATCTCGACGACGCCGTACCCGTCGCAGGCGCTCTATGGCCTGGCGATGGCCGGCGACTTGGCGACGATCTGGCGGCTCGTGCAGGGCGGGCTGACGGTGCTGCCGCACAATGTGGGAGCCGACGCCGCCGAGAAGACCTTCCTCGAATCGGTGTGGAACTCCCTCAGCCTCACGGGAAACAGCTTGCAGCCGAGCTTCGGCATGGGTGACGGCGGCGTCGACACCACTCAGGCAACGCCGTCGTACCAGACCGCCTTCGGACTCACCCCGACGACGGTGAATCCGGGAGGCGGGACGGGCCGCGGGACGCCCGACGTCTCCGCCAACGCGGGCGGCAACATGCTCTATGCCGGCCCGAACTGGGACATGGCGCCGGGGCCGACGCCGTCCGGCGGCTACTGGGGCACCAGCGCCGCAACCCCGCTATGGGCGTCGCTGATCGCCCAGATCGACACCATCTTCCATGACCAGGGGCTGCCCAACCTCGGCTACGCCAACGACCTGATCTACACGGCGGCAGCCGTCGCGCCGGCGTCGTTCAACGACATCACCTACGGCAACAACGTCATGTCGTTCCTGTACGGCGGGCCGATCGACAATGCCGGGACGCAGATCACGCTCACCGGCTACGGCTACCATGCAGGTCCCGGCTACGACCTGACGACGGGACTGGGCTCTCCCAACGGCACGCTGCTGGCGCGCGCCCTGACGGCGATCGGCCATTCGCAGATGCATGACAGCAGCCCCGACATGCTCGATCTCGACGACCACGGCGTCTGGAGAAGCGGCGCCGAGCAGAGCCTCATGTTCCAGGCCATGTCGGCGCACGGTGCGCAGGTCGAGCTCACTCTGGGATCGCAGAGCAGCAGCTTCTCCAGCCCGGTCTCGGGCGCCTATGCCTGGACCAGCCGCTTCGCCCAGCAATCGCTGCAGTCCGACTTCGACGCCGATCTCGTGCGCCTCTACGACAAGCAGGCGCTGGGCGTGGCGATGCAGACGCACCTGTCGCTGGACGAGCACCTCGGAGTGTCGATCAATTCAGCCTCGGCACAGGCGGTCCAGGGAACGCTGACCGCCGACTTCGGCTTTGCCGATTTCCTGTCGGACAGCGGCGCGGTCCGCGTGGCGCGGCCGGTTGCGGTGGCCGAGACCGCCGGCGGACGGGATGATACGACCGCCATCGTTCGCCTGCGCCAGAACGGCGAAGACAGCCTGTCGCTCAGCTTCTACCGCGTCGACGATCTCACCGGCTCGATCGGCAGCCTGCAGCCGGGTGACGCCGGCTATGCCGCGGCCGCGCAGGCGCGTGCCTATCACTTGGTCGGCGGCGGAACCTCGATCAACGGGCCGGGATATGGCGAGTTCCTTCAGGCGGGACTAGCCAACATCGATGCCGGCAACCTGATCGCCATGAAGCTCGACAACCACACGAGCGGCGACACCTTCTGGGGATTCGCCCAGGGCAACGAAGTGGTTGCCGGCCAAAATGTCGGCCATCTGTGGAGCTATGGCCTCAACACCTGGGGCTGGGAAGATCTCCGCGGCGGCGGCGACCGTGACTTCAACGACCTCGTCGTGCAACTCGACTTTACCAGCAACTCGGGCCACGGCTGGCTCGTGTAGTCGGTCGATCACGCCGCCCTGGTCTTCACATGCTCCGGCTGCACGCCCATGCCCAGCAAGCGGGCGGGGATGCGGCGCAGGAACGGCACGGCGTTCAACAGGCGGGCAGGCCACGGCGGACGCAGCGGCCGCGTACCGGCGAGTGTCGGTGCGATCATGTTGTCCTGCACGAACACCTGGGCGGCCTGGGTGGCGCGCACCGGCCAGCGGCGGCGCTCCTGCACGGCCGCGAGATCCGAGTCCTTCGGCCGCCCCTCCGCGAGAGGGCCGACCAGGATGTTGGCGGCGGCGACCGCATCCTGCACGGCGATGTTCACGCCGACGCCGCCGATCGGCGACATGGTGTGGGCGGCATCGCCGATGCAGAGCAGGCCGGGCTTCCACCACTTCTCCAGCCGGTCGACGCCCACGGTCAGAAGCTTGAGATCGTCGACGGTCGCGAGCTCGTGCACGCGGTCGGCCACGAACGGCATCAGCTCGGCGATGCGCTCGCGGAACGTCTCGATGCCGGCCGCCTTCAAGGTCTCGGCCGAGCCCTTGGCGATGACATAGGCGCATTGCCAGTAGTCGCCGCGGTCGAGCATGACCAGGATGCTGCCGCGGTCGAAGCGGCCCATGGTTTCGGCCGAAGCGCCGGGCTTGTGGCTGACACGAAACCACAGCACGTCCATCGGCGCGCCGATCACCACCGGCCGGAAACCCGCGGCCTCGCGCACCGTCGAATGCCGGCCGTCGGCGCCGACGACGAGATCGGCGCGGATCTCCTCGGGCTTGCCTTCGATGGTGGCGCGCACGCCGACCACGCGGCCGCCCTCCTCGATCAGGCCGGTCGCCTCGGCATGCATCAGCGCCGTGAAGGCGGGATAGCGCCTGCCCTGGGCCGCCAGAAAATCGAGGAAGTCCCATTGCGGCATCATGGCGATGTAGGGCGCGCGGACCGGCAGGTGGGAGAAGTCCGCGACCATGACGCGCTCCTCGCCGAACTGTCCGGAGAAGCGCATCACCTTCTGGTGCGGCAGCTTCAGGAACTCGTCCAGGAGGCCGAGCTCGTCCATCACGTTCAGGGTCGAGGGATGCACGGTGTCGCCGCGGAAGTCGCGCAGGAAATCGCCGTGCTTTTCCAGCACCACGGCCTTCACGCCGGAGCGCGCCAACAGGAAGCCCAGCATCATGCCCGCCGGGCCGCCGCCCACGATGCAGCACTGGGTCGCGATCAGTCGAGCATCTCCCGCAACACGCGGCCCGTCGCGGTGATCGCCAACAATGCCGGCACGCGGAGCGGGCCTTTGATCCAGTCCTTGGTGGTCGGAGTGTAGCTCATGCAGTCCATGGCCACGAGATCGGGCTTTCTAGCCGCCAGCCGCCCGGCGGCAGCGGCCGCCTCTCCCTGGCCGGCGCTGGGCGCCAGCGCCTCGGCCACCACCTCGAGGCCCGGCCGCGCCCATTTCGACGTGAGCTTCTCGCCCTGCTCGGCGAGCGGGATCAGCAGGCCCAGCCTGCCGCGCGGCAGCAGCCCGATGGCGAGGCCGTTGAGCACGCGCGAGGGGAACAGCACGTTCTCGTCACCGGGCATCGGCGGGAACTCGCCGGTGCAGGCATAGACCAGCACGTCGCAGCCATCGGCACGCAGGTTGTCGAGCACCTCCGGCGAGCGGGCGATCACCGCCTTCTTGGAGATCTTCACGTCGCGGCCGCCGCCCTTCCCGTCTCCTCGAAGGCGAGTGTAGAGCGTGTCGCCGCCGTTCTCGGGCTGCAGCCGATCCACCTCGTCGTCGGAAAGCCCATCGAGCGCGCCGCGCAGGATCACCTTGGTGCCGACGGGTGCATGGGCGGCGAACAGCGCGGCGATGTCATCGCGTGGCGCCTGACCGATAGTGACGATGCCGAGAGTTCTGGACATATCAGGATCATACTCTTCCGGACCGCGCGCGTCCCGCGCGCTCAAGCGCACTCTGATGCGCTCATGAGCGCGCGAGACGCGCGCGGTCCGGAAGATCAAGACTCCAGAAGAACCGTGTCCTGATCGCTCCAGGTCAGGCCGACCGCGTCACCCGGCTTGCGCGATGGCCGTTCGCCGGCGTGGGTCTCGCGCACCAGCAACGCCCGACCATTGCGGACGCTGACGCGCAGCAATGTCGATCCCCCCAGGTAGTTCGCGGTCTCGACGATCCCGGAAATGCGCGCGCCGTCCGACACGATCCGGATCTTCTCCGGCCGTAGCGCCCGGGCCCGGGCCGGCTCCTCCAGGATGTTGATCTCACCGATGAAGTCGGCGACGAAGCGCGTGCGCGGCCGCTCGTAGATCTCGGTCGGGGCGCCGACCTGCTCGACCTTGCCGTGGTTCATCACGGCGATGCGGTCGCTCATGGCCAGCGCCTCTTCCTGGTCGTGCGTGACGAACACCAGGGTGACGCCCAGCCGCTTCTGCAGCTCCTTGAGCTCGAACTGCATCTGCTGGCGCAGCTTGCGGTCGAGCGCGCCCAGCGGCTCGTCGCACAGCAGCACCGGCGGCTCGACGACCAGGGCGCGGGCGAGCGCCACGCGCTGTTGCTGGCCGCCCGAGAGCTGGCCGGGCTTGCGGTCCTCCAGGCCGGTCAGCGCGACCTGGGCCAGCGCCGCCTTCACGCGCCGCTCGATGTCGGGCTTGGGCACCTCGCGCATGCGCAAGCCGAAGGCCACGTTCTCGGCCACGGTGCGATGCGGAAACAGCGCATAGGACTGGAACACCATGCCCATGTCGCGCTTGTGCACGGCGACGTCGGTGATGTCCTGGCCGGCGACATGGACGCGGCCGGAATCCGGCCGCTCGAAGCCCGCGATCATGCGCAGGCTGGTGGTCTTGCCGCAGCCCGACGGTCCCAGCAGGGAGAAGAACTCGCCGGCGGCGATATCGAGCGTCACTCCATCGACGGCCAGCACGCGGCCGTCGAAGGTCTTGGTGACGTTGTCGAGTCGAATGGTTGCTGAGGTCATACGCGCCCAATGTCATCCCGAACGCAGCGAGCGACCTTTCTGGATCAGGAAAGGTCCCTCGCTGCGCTCGAGATGACAGTCTTACCCTTTCAGGATCTTCGTCACGCGCGCATCGATGTCTTCCTTGCGCGCGTTGTACCACTTCCAGTCGGGCTGGATCAGGGTCGCCACCTTCGCCTCGGTCGTGAGCAGCTTGGCGTCGTACTTGGCGTCGAGCTTCACCTTCTTGTTGGCGGGCGAATACCAGACGCCTTCGGCCAAAAGCTTCTGCACGTCGGGCCGCAGCATGTAGTCGACATAGGCGAAGGCCAGTTCCTTGACCTTCGAGCCCGGTGTCACGTTCAGCACCTGCTCGAGCGCCATCACGCCCTCGGAGGGGCCGGCGAAATCGACGGGCTGCTGGTTCTGGCCCTCGTAGCGATAGACGCCCGAATCGTGGATGACGCCCATCGAGACCTCGCCCGACAGCAGCATCTTTTCCATCTGGCCCGTGAAATCCACGAGCTTGATGGGCTTCAGCTGCTCGAGCGCCTTGTAGGCGGCATCGAGGTCCTGCAGGCCCTTGCCGTAGATCTTGCCCAGCATCATGAGATGGCACTGGCCGAGGCTGTTGACCGGGATGATGTAGCTGCCGCGCGCGCCGGCGAGCTTGGGATCGGCGAGGTCCTTCCACGAGGTCGGCCTGGTGAGGCCCTTGTCGGTGCGGAAGCCGAGCCCGATGGCGCTGGTGAAGATCGCCACGCCGACGATCTTGTCGCTCGCCGCCCACGGATAGACGTCGGCGACGTTGGGCGCCTCCTTGACGGTGATCTTGGGCAGCACCAAGCCCTCGGTCAGGCAGTTCCACTGCTCGTTGGAATTGGTGTGCAGCACGTCGTAGAGCGGATCGTTCTTGGGGCTGGCCTGCAGCTTCGGCACATAGGGGAAGGCCTGGTCGGCCTGCACCGTGCACTTGAACTCCTTCTCGAAGGCCGGCAGGACGGTGGCCTTCATGATCTCGCCCCACTTGCCGCCCCAGGTCGTGATCTTGAGCGTCTTGGTCTGGGCGTGAAGGATCGACGGCGCGGCAAGCGAAGCCGCGGCCAGAGCACTCGTACCGAGAATGCGACGACGTGAAATCATGGTGACCCCCTCTGTTCCCTTCTTGGTTCCTACCTATAGCTTAACGTAGGCTTTCAGGCCGATCAGCCTTTCCAGCACCAGCACGACCGACAAAGCCAGCAAGATCGAGACCATCGAGGCGGCGGCGATGGCGCCGTCGAGGTCGAATTTCATGTAGTTGAACAGCACCACCGGCAGGGTCTCGCCCTTCGGGACGACCAGGAACAGCGACACGGGGAACTGGTCGAACGAGACGATGAAGGCGAACACGCCGCCCGCGAACACACCCGGCCGGATGAGCGGCAGCGTCACCTCGAAGAACACCCGCGTGGGACTGGCGCCCAGTACGGCGGCGGCCTCCTCGATGCGCCGGTCGAAATTATGCAGCACGGCCAAGGTCGTGCGGATGACGTAGGGCACGGCCACCAACGTGTGGGCCAGGATCAGACCCCACACCGGCCGGCCGATGCCGGCCAGCAGGTAGGACTGGAACAGCGCCAGGCCGGTCAGGATGGCGGGCAGCATCAGGGGCGACATGAAGAAGGCCGTCAGGAACGACCGCCCCCGCAGGTTGCCGCGCGCCAGCGCCAGCGCGCAGGCGCCGCCGATCACGATCGACAGCACCAGCACGCAGCCCGCCACCCACAGCGACAGCCAAAGTGCATTCATGAACTCGGGCGTACGGAAGAACTTCTCGAACCAGCGCAGGCTGACGCCGACCGGCGGGAAGGAGATGTAGGGCGTCGGATTGAGCGCAAACACCAGCACGATGGCGATGGGCGCCAGCAGGAAGGTGAGCAGCAGGCCGTTCAACGCGAGATAGGCCGCGCGCCCGGCGTCGAACGGCTGCTTGTTGCGGATTGTTCGAGGGGCGGCGCTCATGCCAGCCCCTGCTCGCCCGACAGGCGGGCCAGGATCCTGTTGTAGGCGACGACGATCAGCAGCGAGACCAGCAGCAGCACGACGCCCAGCGCCCCCGCGAAGTTGGGGTTGAAGCTGGTGCCGACCTGCTGGGCGATCAGCATGGGCAGGGTCAGCACGTCGGTGCCGCCCATCAGCGAGGGCGTGACGTAGGCGCTGATCGAGAGTGCGAAGACCAGCAGCGAACCCGCCAGGATGCCGGGCAGGCTGAGCGGCAACGTGACCTCGACGAAGGCGCGCAGGCGACCGGCGCCCAGGCTGCGCGCGGCCTGCTCCAGCCGCTCGTCGATGCGGCCGATCACGCCGGTCAGGGTCAGCACCATGAAGGGTACGTAGATATGGACCAGTGCCACCACCGTGCCGAACTCGTTGTACATCAGCGGCAATGGCTTGGAGATGATGCCCCAATCGACCAGCAGCGTGTTGATGACGCCCTTGTCCTGCAGGATGGTCATCCAGGCGAAGGTACGCACCACGATGCCGGTCAGCATGGGCGCGATCACCGCCATCAGCACCAGGGCGTGGCCGAGCCGCGACTGCATGCGCGCCATCCAGTGCGCCAGCGGATAGCCGATCAGCAGCGCCACGACCGTGGTGATGAGGCCGATCCTGAGGGTGGCCCACAGCGCATCGTGATAGATGCCGGCAGTGTCGAAGACGAAGCGCTCGTAGTGGCGCGTCGTCAGGAAGGCGTTGGGGTTGGTGACGGGGTTGCCCGAGTAGAACGACATCATCGCCATGACGCCGAACGGCAGGACGAAGAACAGCACGAACAGCAGCAGCGCGGGCGCCAGCAGCCAGGCGATCGGCGAAGGACGGGAAGCAACGGCCATGGGTTCCGTATGGTGGCCGAAGCCAATGCTTCGGTCCACGCCGAAGGACAGCGGCTATTGGCCCATGCTAGCCACCCTACGCTGCGGAGCAGCTTCGGGTGACGTAAGCCAAGGCATTTACATCGGTCCCCCGAAGCTCCGCAGGAGCGAAGGGGGGGACTAGGGCAACCGCGCCATGGCATCGAAATTGCCGCTTCTGCTGCTGCTGATCGCGATCACCTGCCTCAGCCAGTTCTATCGCGTGTCCAACAGCGTGATCGCCCCCGAGCTGACACGGGACCTGGGCTTGACGGCACGGCAGCTCGGCTGGGCGGGCAGCGCGTTCTTCTTCGCGCTTTTCGCGGTGCAGGTTCCGGTCGGCATGTGGTTCGACCGCTACGGCGCGCGGCGCACGGTGACGGCGCTGTCGGTGCTGGCCATGCTGGGCTCCCTGTGGATCGCCACGGCATCGGATGCCGCCGGCCTGATCGGCGGCCGCGCCGTGGTCGGCGTCGGCTGCGCCGCCTCCTTCATGTCGGTGGTGTTCCTGTGCTCGCGATGGTTCGAGCCGGCGAAACTCGCGACGGCGCTCAGCTGGGTATTCGCCGCTTCCAACATCGGCACCCTCGCCGCCGCCACGCCGCTCGCCTGGGTCGCCGCCACAATCGGCTGGCGCAACGGCTTCTTAGGCCTCGCCGCCCTCACCGTGCTCGTGGCCGCGGCTTTCTACGTCGTCGTGCGCGACCGGCCGCCCGACACGCCGGCGCCGCCGGCGCGACGCGAAAGCCTGAGCGAGATCTGGGACGGGCTTCTCGAGGTCTGGACGACGCCCGGCCTGGTGCCGGTGCTCGCGATGCACTTCTTCGCCTATGCCACCATGCTGACGGTGCTGGGCGTGTGGGGTGGGCCCTATCTCTACGATGTGTACCAACTCGACGCCGTGCAGCGCGGCAACGTGCTCCTGGTCATGGGCGTGGCCCAGATCCTGGGTATCCTGGCCTACGGGCCTATGGACCGCCTGCTGCGCTCGCGCAAGAAGGTCGTGCTGGGCGGCGCGGCGATCTCGGTGGCGCTGCTCGTCCTTCTCGCCGTAATGCCGCGGCCGCCGCTCGCGCTGGTCGTGGTCCTGCTCACGGCCTTCTGCTTCTTCTGCGCCTTCGGCACGGTGATCGTGGCCCAGGGCCGTGCGCTCTTTCCCGACCGGCTGGCCGGCCGCGGCGTCACGACAGTCAACATGGCGCAGTGCCTGGGGCTCACCGTCCTGCCGGCGCTCGTCGGCTACATCGTCGAGGCGTTCGGCAATGGCGACCTCGCCTATCGGGTCGCGTTCGGCGTCCTTGGGATCGGCCTGATCCTGGGCGCCGGCGTTTACGTCCGCTCGCGCGACAGCGCCACCGCCCACGCGTAGAGTATTCCCTGCAAAAATTGGGGAGTGCTCGATGGGCCGACGGATCTTCGGCATCGCGGTGGCCGGCCTGGCCGTCCTTCTGGCGCTTGCCGCGGCGGCCCAGCCCGCGTCGGTACCGGCACCCGAACGCAACGACGAAACCCGGCTCGCCTTTCCCGACATGATCGGACCGGCGCGGAAAGTCGGCTCCATCGACTATTCCCGAACAAAGGGCATGCCTGAGCTCGGCTGGGCCTGGAACTATGAAACGCAGGCGATCACGACCACCTTCTACATCTACAATTTCGGCATCGCGTCGATCCCGTCCGGCGCCACCGGCAGCGCCGTGCTGACGCAGTTCCAGCAAGCCGTCGCGGATATCGAGATCGGCACTCGAGCGGGGCGCTATGAACAGCTGAGGCCGTCACAAGGGCCAGGCAACTGTACGGTCGGCGCGCTTGTCTTCCGGTGCGTCACGTTCATGGCCGTCCTGCCCAAGGACAAGCGTCCGGTCTTCACCCGCCTGTTCGTGACCGGCTATCGCAACTATTTCCTGAAGATCAGGCAGGACTGGCCGCAGAACGCACCAGCCGCCGCCCGCGAGGTCGACGCCGTCCTCCGGGCCTTCATCGGTTCTGCCAGCCCCTGACGGCCCTACTGCGTCGCCTGCTTGAGATAGGCCACCAGATCGGCGAGCTGGCCGGCGTTCTTGACGCCGTTGAACACCATCTTGGTGCCGGGCACCTTGGCCTTGGGATCGCGGTTGTACTCGGCCATCGTCGCCTCGTCCCAGACGATGCCGGACTTCTTCATGGCTTCGGAGAATTCGAAGCCCGCGGCCGTGCCGGCCTTGCGGCCGAACACGCCGTGCAGATTGGGACCGGCGGGCTGGGCGCCATCCTTCTCGAGGGTGTGGCAGGCCCGGCACTGCTGGTTGAAGACGCGCTGGCCGCGCGTTGCATCACCCGATTGGGCAGATGCCTGTGTTGCGAAACCGACGATCACGACAACCACGGCACCTGCCCAAATCTTCATCACGTGTCTCCAAATGGCTAGCTGGCTGTCACCCCATGTGGGGGCACGACGGCCGGCTGCAAGAGCCGGGCGCTGTGTTCTCTCTCCAGCAGCTTGCGCTTGCGGCGCACGCCCCAGCGATAGCCCGAGATCGAGCCGTCCTTCTTCACGACCCGGTGACAGGGCACGACGACGGCGAGCTTGTTTGCCGCACAGGCCTCGCCGACCTCGCGCGCCTGCCGCGGCACGCCGAGCCGGGCCGCGATCTCGCCGTAGGTGGTGGTTGTGCCAACCGGGATCTCACGCAGCGCGTTCCACACCCGGCATTCGAAGTCCGAGCCCTGCAGGTCGAGCGTGAGATCGGCGTCACTTTCCGGACGGTCGATCATGCCGGCGAGCTCGCCGATCGCTTCGGCCAACGCCGCCTGATCCTCGACAAGGTCGCCATCCGGGAAGCGCGCCTCGAGCTCGGCAAGGCCGGCATCGAACCCCACATAGGCCAGTCCGCGCTCGGACAGGGCGGCGACGAACGGGCCGAGCGAGCTGTCGCCAAAAGCATAGCGGATCGTATTCATGGTCTTCTCCATGGCTCATTTCTCGATGACCAGAAGATAGGGAAGCCGCCTGGAATTGACGCTCCGCTGGCGGATTGGAATTCGAAATCCTGCCGCCATATTGATGCCCTGATGTCCGACCTGTTCGCCCCCGATGCCCGGCAAGCGCTCCGCGACGGCGCGGTGTTGCTGCGTGGGCGGGCGCTGGCCGTCGACCGGGCCTTGCTCGACGCCATCGCGGCGATTGTCGCGCGGTCGCCGTTCCGTCGGATGGTCACGCCCGGCGGCTTCCAGATGTCGGTGGCGATGACCAATTGCGGCAAGGTCGGCTGGGTCACCGACCGCACCGGCTATCGCTACGATGCGCGCGATCCCGAAACCGGCGCGGCATGGCCTGAGATGCCGGATGTCTTCCGGAAGCTTGCCCACGAGGCGGCGAGCGATGCGGGCTTCGATGGGTTCGCACCCGAGGCCTGCCTGATCAATCGCTACGAGTCCGGCACGCGCCTGTCGCTGCACCAGGACAAGGACGAGCGGAACTACGCCCATCCCGTCGTGTCGGTGTCGCTCGGCCTGCCCGCCACCTTCCAGTTCGGCGGCCTGAGGCGCTCGGACCGGCCGATGAAGGTGCCGTTGCAGCACGGCGACGTCGTCGTCTGGGGTGGTCCTTCACGCCTCGTCTATCACGGCGTGCTGGCGCTGAAGGACGGCGAGCACCCGCTGACCGGGCGTCGGCGATTCAACCTGACCTTCAGGAAGGCGCTCTGATTCTTCCGGACCGCGAGCCTCCGGCTCGCTCACGATTCATGAGCGCGCCGGGAGGCGCGCGGTCCGGAAGAGCATGAACACCCAGCCGCTACTCCGCCTTGATGCCTTTGTCCTTGATCAGCGTGACCCAACGCTTTTCTTCCTTGGCGAGGTGCTCGAGGAACTCTGCCTGGGTTGAGCCGCGGATCTCCACGCCCTGCTGCTTGAAGCGCTCGACCATGTCGGGATCGGCCGCGACCTTGGCCACCGCCTTCTGCAGCTTGTCGATGATCGGCTTGGGCGTGCCGGCCGGAACGACGAGACCGGTCCAGAACACCGCCTCGAAGTCGGTCAGCCCCGCCGCCTCGTTGACCGTCGGGATGTCGGGGAACGCTGGCGAGCGCTTGGTGCTGGAGATGGCGATGGCGCGTGTCTTGCCCGAGGCGAGGAACGGCTTGGCCTCGAGCGAGGCCGAGAACATCATCTGCGCCTGCCCAGAGGCCACGTCCTGGCCCGCCTGCGCACCGCCCTTGTAGGGCACATGCACCAGGTTCAATCCAGTCTGCGCCTTGAACAGCTCGGCGGCGAGATGGTTGGTGGCGCCGATGCCCGAGCTCGCGATGTTGAACTTGCCGGGGTTGGCCTTCGCCAGCGCGATGAGCTCGGCCATGTTCTTGGCCGGAAAGTCGGCGTTGACGTGCAGGATGAAGGGCGTGAACGACATCAGCGAGATGTAGTCGAAGCTCTTGTGCGGGTCGTACTGCACGTTGCCCGTGAGCGTCGGGTTGATGACCAGCGACGTGCCGCCGCCATAGACCGTGTAGCCGTCGGGCGGCGCCTTGGCGACGAAATTGGATGCCACCGTCGTCGCCGCGCCGGCGCGGTTGTCGATGGTGATCGGCTTGCCGAGCTCGGCCGAGAGCTTGTCGGCATAGACACGCGCCACGGCGTCGTTCACGCCGCCCGGCGGATAGGGCACCACGAAGGTGATCGGCTTGTTGGGATAGTCGGCCTGCGCCAGCGCCGCGAACGGCAGCACGGCCGCCGACAGGGCGGCCGCGATGAATGTCGAACGTCTCATTGTCTGCTCCCTGGAGATCCTATTCGGCGACGAAGAACGGCAAGGTCACGTCCTTGTTGACCGGTTCGAAGCCGAGCTTGACGCGTTGGCCGATCTTGATATCGGCTTCGGCGATACCGCGCAGCGGCGCGTTCACGCGCACGCCGGCATCCATGTCGACCAGCGCCACGACATAGGGCGCCGATGCCTTGAAGAAGAAATTGAAGGGATGGTGGCACACCGTCCAGGTATGGATGACGCCGGTGCCCGGCATCTCCTTGAAGGTGCTCTCCATCGAGAAGCAGTGCGGGCAGACCGGGCGCGGATAATGGCGCGCCCTGCCGCAGGCGGAGCAGTGCTGGACCATGAAGCGGCCCTCGCGCATGCCGTCCCAGAAGGGCTGGCTCTCGCGCGTCGGCGTCGGCAATGGACGCTCGGGTACAGCTGCGTTCATGCCGCCCTCCGCAGGATCGCAACGGAGCCGTCGCCCATGTCGCCGTAGCCGGTGACCAGTCCGACCTCGGCATCCTTGACCTGCGCCTTGCCGGCCTCGCGGCGCAGCTGGCGCGTCAGCTCGATCACGTGGTTGAGGCCGACGACATGGCCCTGGCTCAAAAGGCCGCCATGCGTGTTGATCGGCAGCTCGCCGCCCACCCTGATGCGACCGTCCATGATGAAGGGCCCGCCCTCGCCTTTCTTGCAGAAGCCCAGCATTTCGAGCTGGTTGATCACCGTGAAGGTGAAGCAGTCGTAGATCTCGGCGACGTCGATGTCCTTCGGCCCGACGCCCGCCATGTCGTAGGCGCGCGGCGCCGCCTTGGCCAGGCCGAACTCCAGCAGGTCCGGCCGCTGGGCGATCGAGGCCGGCGACTCGGGATGGCCTTCCGCCACGCCCATCACCGTGACCAGCGGCTTCTTCAGGTCGCGCGCGCGGTCGGCGGCGCTGACGATGATGGCGGCCCCGCCGTCGCTCTCCAGGCTGCAGTCGAACAGGCGGAACGGATCGGAGATCATGCGCGAGGCGTGATGCTCCTCGACGCTGAGCGGCTTGTTCATCACGACGTTGCCGTTGAGGATCGCATGCTCGCGCGTCACCACGGCGATCTCGGCGAAGTGGCGTGTGGTGGTGCCATAGAGCTGCATGTGGCGGCGCGCGCCCTGGGCATAGAGCTGGGCCGGCGCGAACATGCCGATCGGCGCCTCGAACTCGGCCGCCAGGGCGAATTGCGGGAACTGCTGCAGGCGCGTCGAGACGCGCGCACCGGAATAGCCGGTGCGGCCGACCGAGATCAGGACGTGCTTGCACACGCCGGTGGCCACCGCCATCGCCGCCGTCTGGATAGCCGCGACGCAGGTGGCGCCGCCCATCGGCACGAACACCGAAAGTGCGAGATCGGGCAGGCCGAGATTGGCGATGAAATCCTCGGCGATGCCGCCGCCCGGGAAATAGGGCACCACGCCGTCGATATCGCGCGGCTCGAGCCCTGCATCGGTGATGGCGGCAAGGCTCGCCTCGAGCTGAAGGGCGAGCGCGCTCTTCGGCGTGCCACGCGTATAGGCGGTGTCGCCGACTCCACTGATTGCAGCCTTCTCTCTCAGCGCATGCGCCATGTCGTTTCCTCCCGCGACCATGGTGCCCTTCCCCCGAGGAAACGGGAAGAGCTAAGCTCTGCCGTTACGTCGGGGGAACAATGTCGAACGAAGAACTGGTCTCGCTGAGCTCTGTCGAACTGCGTCGCCGCATCGGCACCAAGGAAATTTCGCCGGTCGAATTGCTCGAAGCGTGCCTGGATCGCATCGAGGAAGTGAACCCGGCAGTCAATGCCGTCACCGCCATGTCTGTGAAGCGCGCGCGCCAGGAGGCCAAGGCGGCCGAGACTGCGGTGCGGCGCGGCGACGACCTGCCGCTGCTGCACGGCCTGCCGACCGGCATCAAGGACCTCGAGGAGACCAAGGACCTTCTCACCACCTACGGCTCGCCGCTCTATCGCGACTACGTGCCGACCTACGACAACGTCATGGTGGCGCGCGTGCGCGCGGCGGGCGCGGTCGTGGTCGGCAAGACCAACGTTCCGGAATTCGGCGCCGGCTCGAACAGCCGCAACCCGGTGTGGGGCGCCACCGGCAATCCGTTCAATCCCACGCTCAATCCCGGCGGCTCGTCGGGCGGCTCGGCGGCGGCGCTCGCCACCGACATGCTGCCGGTGTGTACCGGCTCCGACACCGGCGGCAGCCTGCGCAACCCCGCGGCGTTCTGCGGCGTCGTGGGCTTTCGCCCGTCGCCCGGCATGGTCGCGGTCGAGCGCCGGGCCATGGGCTGGACGCCGATCTCGGTTCTGGGACCGATGGGCCGCAACGTCGCCGACGTCTGCCTGCTCTACGCCACGCAGATCGGCCAGCACGACGCCGATCCGCTGTCCTTTCCGCTCGAGCCCGACGCCTACGCCGAGCCCTGGCCGGTCGATCTCGGCAGCCTGCGCGTGGCCTACACCGAGGATTTCGGCGGCGCGCCCGTGGAGAAGGGCATCCGCGACACCTTCCGCGCGCGCATCAAGGCGATGAGGCACCTGTTCCGCAGCCTCGACAAGGTCGAGGTCGACTATGGCGGCGCCGACCGCTGCTTCGACGTCATCCGCGCGGTGAGCTTCCTGTCGCGCTACCACGACGCCTACACCAACAACCGCAAGATGCTCGGCCCGAACATCGTGGCCAACTACGAGATCGGCGCCAAGCTCACGCTCGCCGACTTCGCCTGGGCGCACGGCGAGCAGACACGAATCTTCCGCGCCTTCCAGCAGCTCTACAAGGACTACGACCTGGTGATCGGGCCAACGGTAGGCTTCTCGCCCTTCCCGTGGAAGCAGCTCTACGTCGATGAGATGGACGGCAAGAAGCTGCGCAACTACTACCATTGGATGGCGACGAAGTACTTCGTCACCCTGACCTCGAACCCGGCGGTCTCGCTGCCCTGCGGCGTCGACCACAAGAAGATGCCGTTCGGCCTGCAGGTGATCGGCCGCTTCCGCGGCGACGGCGAGGTGTTAGGCGCAGCGCACGCCATGGAACGGGCCTTCAAGGCCATCCCCGGCCTCAGCCGGCCGCTGCCGAACATCGCCCGGCTGCGCAAGCCCGTGCCGGACCTGAAGTCGATCGTCACGCACCCGCCCAAGCTCAACGCCAAGCCGTCGAAGACTCCGGCGCCGGGGGCGTTGTAGGGACGACACCGCGTCGCCGGCAAAAAGCCTCTATTCGGCGCGGTTCCACGCCGCGAGCTGTGACGAAGAAATAGATTTTGTCGGCACGCTGGCACTGGTCGCTTCGTACACCGTTGCATGGACAAGCCCTCGATCCGGGCTGTCGCAACGGAGGTCCATATGCGCACCACGAAATGGTTGTTGGCGGCCGGCCTGGTTGCCGCGACGGCGGCGTGCACCACGGACGGGGGCTATTACCCCAACACGTCGTACAACAACGGCTACTACAATCGCAGCTACTCGTCGGGCTATTACTATCCGAGCTCGTCCTACGGCAGCAGCTACTACACCGCCAATCGCGCCCCGCGGCGCGGCCCCAATGGCGACTATGACCGCGACGGCATCCCGAACCGCTACGACCGCGACGCCAACGGCGACGGCGTTCCTGACCGTTACCAGCGCTAGCTGAGGCGTCAGGCCTCATCCGCAGGCCGGCTTTCGGTGAGACCGGAAGCCGGCTTTTGCGTGCCCAAAACTATTCGCCGTTACGCCGCCGCGTCGCCACGGTCCGCTCCGTACGCCTATTGGGAAGGAACCACAGCCCGGGCAACCCCTTCCGAAGAGGGCAAAAGCAAATGCGCACAATCAGCTGGCTGGTCGCGGCGGGGCTGCTGGTCTCGGCGACGACAGGCTGCGTGGAGGCGAACGGCTATCCAGGAACATCCTATGGCGGCTATCCGAGCGGCTACGGCTACTCGAGCGGATACGGCTATCCCAGCAGCGGCTACTACGGCTCGAACTACGGCTACTACAGCCAGCCGAACTACTATCGCCCGGCGCCGCAGGTCGTGACCCGGACACGGTACGTGCCCGTGCCGGTGCCGACGTCCAGCCCGCGGCCGTACCCGCGGTCATCCTGGGGCAGCCGCGACGATGACCGCGACGGCATTCCCAACCGCTACGACCGCGATCGCAACAATGACGGCATCCCCGACCGGCAGCAGCGCTGGAACCGACGCGGTTAGCTGCTTCTATTCGGGTGCCTTGCAGGCGAAGCTGGCCTGTTCGTCGGGGCTGCCCGAACCGGAATAGCGGGCGACGAAAGGATAGGGGCAGAGCGGGCGCGTCCGCACGACTTTGCCCTTGTCGACCTGCGAGGCCACGATCGTGGCCGGCGCCACGCCGTTCTCGACCCAGTTGATCAGCGCCGTCATGGCGTCGAACCGCTCCGGCCCGACGCCGCCGCGGCAATGGAACATGCCGGGCACCATGAACAGGCGGAAGAACTCCGGCGTCGCGAGCCCGTTGGTGGCGACCGCCTTCAGGTAGTAGTCGATCGCCATGACCGGCGGCAGGGCGGTGTCGGCCCAGCCGAAGTACATCAGGATCTTGCCGCCGCTTGTACGCAAGCCGTTGAGGTCGGGGTTGGTCGCATTCAGGAGAGCGCGGGCATCGGCGTACCTGGCGATGTCCTTGGCGTAGTCGAACTTCGACACGTCGAGATTGGGGTCCGACTTCGGCAGGAAGTACTTCACGAAGCTCTCGCCAAAGCCGCCCTGCAGCGACTTGCCTCCGGCCGTCGCCGGAATCAGCCAGCGGTTCCAGCCGCTTTCCGGCGGTCCACCGGCAGGACTCATGCCCGCCGGTTCTGCGCCGATCGGCTGGCCGAAATGCACGGCCTTGCCGTCGACCTTCATGCCTTCATAGATCTTCTTCAGCGCGCCCGCCTGCGCCGGCATCAGGCAATTCTCGCCATCCTGGCCCGCCGGGCATTGCGCCACGTCACGCGTCGGGTCGAAGTCGCAGCGACGCGGATCGTCTATGAGACCGTCCTTCAGCCCGTCCTTGGCGTCACAGCGCGCATAGGCGGCGTCACCCACCAGCTTCATCTTGGCGACGGGAATCGGTGTCTCGGCCAGGACCAGGCTGTTCCACAGGCTCTGCGTCACCGTATCGACGAAGTTCAGCACGGGCGCGCCGGCGATGATGCCGTCGAAGTCCTGCGGGAAGCGCTGGGCGCTGATCAAGGCCTGCCGGCCGCCCGTCGAGCAACCGTCCCAGTAGGAATAGGCCGCCGTCCGCGCATAGTAGGCGGCAACGATGCGCTTGGCCTCGACCGCGGTCATGTGAACGGCGCGGAAGGCGTAGTCGACGCGCTTCTGGTAGCTCACGGCGAAGGTGGCGAGCGGCTCGGCCGTGACGTCGTGGCCGGTGTTGGTCTGCGCCGTGGCGAAGCCCTGCTTCAGCGCATTGGCGCGGATCATCGGCCGCGGACCGGAATCGGGCGCCTCGCCGGCGAAGCCGCCATTGCCGTGCATGTAGAAGCGGCGATTCCAGCTCGACGGCAGGTTCACCTCGAAGCGGATCTCGGGTTGGATCAGGCCGGTGACGCGGCAATGCTCGGGCACGCCGTCGGCCGCCGGGATCAGCCGCGCCGAGATGATCGTCGTCTCGGCGGTCGCCAGGCTCGGCACCGACGCGCAGCTCATCGCGGCCCGGGTCGAGGTCACGCCGTAGCGCACCATGGATTCGCCGGCGTCGGTGAAGCTGTAGCCGTTTTGCGCCAGGGCCGAAGCCGGCATCAGTGCAAGCGCCGCAATGATGCTTCTTGCCGCCACCATCACTTGCCTCCCTTGGCCTTCGCTCTGCCCCTCGAACGGCGGATCTCCGCATCGTGCTGTCCGAGCGTCGGCGCGGCTCGCCGCACGCCGCCCTGCGTCGCCGACATCTTCAGCGGCACGCCCAGCGTCTTCTGTCGGCCGGCCTTGGCGTGCTCCACCTCGGCGACCATGCCGCGCGCCAGGATCTGCGGATCGGCGAAGACCTCGTCGTGATGCAGCACGGGTCCGGCAGGGATGCCTTCGGCTTCCAGGGCGGTCATCCAGTCGGCGGTACTGCGCTTGGCGACTTCCTTTTGCAGGAGCTCGACGATCAGGTCGTTGTTCTTGACGCGATCGGCGTTGGTCCTGAAGCGCGGATCGTCGGCCAGCTCGGGCTTGCCGATCATGGCGCAGAGCTTGCGGAAGAAGTTCTGCTGCGCGCCGCCGATGGTCAGCCAACCGTCGGACGTCCGGAACACCTGATAGGGCGAGGAGCCGCGATGGGCCTGGCCGAGCTTCTCCGGCCGCTTGCCGTTGGCGAAGTAGTTGGCGGCTTCGTAGACGCCCAGCGACACCGTGGCCTCGAGCAACGAGGTCTCGACCCACTGGCCTTCGCCGGTCTTCTGCCGTGCCTGCAGGGCCGCCAGCACGCCGATGGTGAGGTAGAGGCCGGCCCCGACATCGGAGATGGCGAGCGGGATGCGATAGGGCGGGCCGTCCTTGGGACCGGTCACCGACATCAGGCCGGACATCGCCTGGATCATGAGATCGAAGCCGCCGCGGCTGGCATAAGGGCCGGTCTGGCCGAAGCCGGAGACCGAGCCCAGCACCAGCCGCGGATTGCGCGCATGCAGCGCATCCCAGCCGATGCCCAGGCGCTTGATCACGCCGGGGCGAAAATTCTCCAGCACGACATCGGCATCGTCGACCAGCCCCCAGAACACCTCCAGGTCGGCCGGGTCCTTGAGATCGAGCCGGATGCCGCGCTTGTTGCGGTTCCACAGCATGAAGGGCGCGCCCTCGCCCTCGACGAAGGGCGGCGCGCCACGCATGGAATCGCCCTGCGGGCTTTCGATCTTGATGACGTCGGCGCCGAGATCGCCGAGCTGCATGCCGCAGAAGGGACCCGACAGGTGCGTCGTCAGGTCGAGAACCACCAGCCCGTCGAGTGCGCCCGCCATGTCATTTACCCAGCAGCTTACGATCCGTGTGAGGTAATCTAGGCCGGCATGCCTGCCGCCAACAAACCCTCTCTCGATACCCTCGGTGAAATCTTCCGCTTTGCCGCGAGCCGATTTCGCGCCGCGCGCCTGGCCTACGGCCATGGCACGACCAACGCACACGACGAGGCGGCCTTCCTCATGCTGGAAGGCCTGCGCCTGCCGATCGACCGGCTGGAACCCTATCTCGACCTGCGCCCGACGGCGGCCGAGCGCGCCCGGCTGCTCACCTTGATCGACGCCCGCATCGGCCTGCGTCTGCCGGCGCCCTACCTGTTGGGCGCGGCGTACATGCACGGCGTGCGCTTCCACAGCGATCGCCGGGCGCTTATCCCGCGCTCCTTCATCGGCGACATGCTCGCCGACGGAGTGCTGCCGATCAGCGATGCCGGCAAGGTGCGTCGCGTGCTCGATCTCTGCACCGGCTCCGGCTGCCTGGCGATCCTGTCGGCATTCGTCTTTCCGCGCGCACGTATCGATGCCGCCGACCTGTCGGCCGGCGCGCTCGCGCTGGCGCGGCGCAACGTGGCGAGCCACCGGCTGGGTGATCGCATCGCGCTCCATCGCGGCGACCTCTTCGCGCCGCTGCAAGGCAAGCGCTATGACCTGATCCTGAGCAACCCGCCCTACGTCGATGCGCGCGGCATGGCGAAGCTGCCGCCGGAATACCGCCATGAGCCGCGGATGGCGCTTGCGGCAGGCGACGACGGCCTCGACCTGGTCCGCCGCATCATCGCCGAAGCACCGCGCCACCTGACCAAGGACGGCGCGCTGATCTGCGAGATCGGCCGCGGCCGCCGCAATCTGGAAGCCGCCTTCCCAAACCTGCCCTTCCTGTGGCTCGACACCGAGCAGAGCGAGGGCGAGGTGTTCTGGATAACGAGGAAGGACCTCGCATGAACGACATCGTCGGCGGTGCAGCCCATCCCGTCCGGCCGGAGGCAGCCGGCCGGGATGACCGGCTGCGGGCGGGGCGGACCCGGGAGGCGCCATGCTCGTGGGCGTGGGCACCGATGCCAGCAATGCTGTCGTCTGACGTCCCGAATGGCGTATGCACAGTCGGTGGTGCTCGGGGTTGACGTGCGAGCAATGCTGTCGCCGCATCGGATCGCGCTCGTCCCACAGGTTTTGACGCGCTGAACGACTAACAGGATCGCGTTCGTGCGACTCTGTCGGAAATGTCCGCCATTGCTGTCCTGCGCCTTTCGGCCCCCGGCGGCAGTCGAGCGCTGTCGCCTGAAACGCGATAGAGCGCCAAAAAAACCGCTCTTGGTCGAGCATCGGTGCCAGCAGTGCTGGCAATCTCATCGGCCTCACATCAACCGCCAAAATCCCTGTGCCGAACTACTAGGATCTGCTTTCATTGAATAGTGATTCACAGATGACCTCATCCTGAGGAGCCGTGCGCAGCTGAGCGCATTCAGATGCACGTAGGCGTCTCGAAGGATGGCAACAAAGACGATGCAGCCCACCCTTCGAGACGGCAAGCGCGCGTGTGAATGCGCGTAAGCGGGCCTTCTCAGGGTGAGGGCGAGCCGTATCAGCGTCCAATAAAAGCGGGTACTAGAGCGTGATGAGTTCAAGTTGATTCCGTCGTCCCGACCGGAGCCGAGCGCAGCGAGGCGGAGCGGAGGGACCTTCTCTCCGCGACACGCCGCTTTTCGCGGAAAGAAGGTCCCTCCGCTCCGCGCGTAGTTTATCCCGAGCGAAGTCGAGGGGCGCTCCGGTCGGGACGACGAATCGAGTTAAAGTCATCACGCGCTAGGGTCTGTCCCCCAGGCAGATCCCCAGCGCCCGCGCGGTGCGGACCAGGGCACCGTCCCTGTCGACGGTGCGCGAACGGCCGACCACCTTTTCCAACGGCACGTCGATCACCTGGCGGTTCCACCACGCCACCATGCGGTCGGCTTTGCCGTCGGCCAGGAGATCGACGGCGCGCACGCCAAACGCCGAGGCGAGCAGGCGGTCCTCGGCCGTCGGCATGGCTCCGCGCTGGACGTGGCCCAGCACCGTGGCGCGGGCTTCGGCGCCGGTCGCCTTGCTGAGCCGCAGCGCCAGCCACTCGCCGATGCCATGATGGGGCGCATCGCTGTCGGCATCGGCTGCCTCATCCGAATGGCCGGCCGCCTCGGCAACCACGACCAACGCCGAGGTACGGCCGGACCGACGCAGCTTGTCGATGTGCGCCACCACGTGCTTCAGGTTCCAACGCACCTCGGGGATCAGCACCACATCGGCGCCGCCGGCGATGGCGGCGGCGATGGCAATGTGGCCGGCGTCGCGCCCCATCACCTCCAGCACCATGACCCGCTCATGGCTGGCGCCGGTCGGATGCAGCCGGTCAAGCGCCTCGGTGGCGATGGCGACCGCGGTGGAATAGCCGATCGCACGCTCGGTGTTGGCGACGTCGTTGTCGATCGTCTTGGGCACGCCGATGAACGGCACCTTCGACGGCGCCATGAGCCGCCGCAGGATGTCGAGGCTGCCGTCGCCACCGATGCCGATCAGCCCGTCGAGTTTCAGTGTGCTCAGGCCTTTCAGCATCTCGGCAGATCGATCCTTCTTGCCGCCGCTTGGCATGGGGAAGGCAAAGGGATCGCCGCGGTTGGTGGTGCCGAGGAACGTGCCACCCTGGCGTGCCAGCGCCGCGTCGAGGTCGTCGGGATCGAGCTCGACGGCATCGACCGGCCGGTCCAGCAGGCCGTGCGTGCCGGATCGCAGGCCCACAGTGGTCCAGCCGTAGCCGTGATGAGCACGCAACGCCACGGCGCGAATCGCAGCGTTGAGGCCGCCGCAATCGCCGCCGCTCGTCAGGATGCCGATTCGCTTGGTCATGCACCGCCTCCCGCCTTACTCTAACAAATGGCCCGTCCTCAGAAGAAACAACCGATCTTCGCCACCAAAAGGTTGCGCCTGCGGGCGTTCCGCATCGGTGACCTCGAGGCCATGCACGCGCTCTACAGCGACGCCGACAATCTTCGCCATTGGAGCACGCCACCCAGCCCCAACCTCTCGGCAACGCGTCGGATGATGCGCTGGCATCTCGTCTACCGGCCAAGCCAGTACGTGATATGGGCGGTAGAGGAGAGCAAGAGCCGCAAGGTGATCGGCATGATCAACTATCACCATCGTAATCTGCGCGAAAAACGTGTCGATGTCGGCTGGCTGATCCTGCCGCAACACCAAGGCAAGGGCTACATGACCGAGGCTGGACGAGCGTTGATACGCCACCTGTTCGACGATCTCGGCGTGCACAAGGTCGAGGCGCTGATCCGGCGGGTCAACAAGCCGTCGGTCGCCCTCGCCAAGCGGCTGGGGTTCCGCTTGGAAGGCGGCCCCGTTCGCGACCGCTGGTCGGTGAACGGCAAATGGCATAGCGTCATGCTCTACGGGCTGATTGCCGGGGAGGAACAGTGATGCCGATGGCTGCCACACGGGCCTGGACGCGCGACACGATAAAACCGGACGACTGGACCGTGCCGCTGCCATCGCCGGCGCTGGCTGAGCTGCGCACCGTGCTGTCGGAGTTGCGGCGTGCGCCGATGCCGACCTTCCTGCTCGATCCCGCCGACTTCGCGCTCGACGCCTGCCGCGCGGCCATGGCCGAGGTGCGCCGCGTGACGCAGGACGGGCCGATGTTCGCCGTGCTCGACCGCCTGCCGATGGCGGAGATGAACCGCGACGAGGCGATCCAGCTCTACTGGCTGCTGTCGAGCCTGCTGGCCCGTCCGGTGGCGCAGAAGCTCAGCGGCCAGATGTTCTTCGACGTGCGCGATACCGGCGCCAAGCTCAAGCCCGGCTCGGGCATCCGGCCGACCGTGACCAACGTCGACCTGCGCTTCCACAACGACAATTCCTACAACCAGTCGCCGCCCGACTATGTCTGCCTGCTGTGCCTGCATCCGGCCAAAGAGGGCGGCGTCAGCCAGGTGATGAGCGTCGCTACGGTGCACGATGCGTTGGAGCAGCGCTTTCCCGAGCTGATGGACCGGCTGTACCGGCCTTTCTGGTACGATCGTCATGCCGAGCACCATGCCGACGAGCCCACCACGTTCGCCGCGCCGATCTTCGAGCGTGGCGCGGACGGGACGGTGAAGGCGCGGCTCGCCTTGTCGGAGATCTTCGCGGGCTACGAGCTGCGCGGCGAGCGCATGGACAATGAAACCGCCTCGGCGCTCACGGCGGTGCAGTCGGTGTTCGACCAGCCCGAGCTGCGCGTCGAGCTCGACTTTGCGCCGGGCCAGATCCAGTACGTCAACAATCGCGCCACCGGCCATGCCCGCACCGAGTTCGTCGATCACCCCGACCCCGAGCGCAAACGGCATCTCGTGCGCCTCTGGCTGCGCGACGCCGGCCGGCGATCCTATCGCGGGTAGGGATTCCTGCGTCGACACACTCACCTCATCCTGAGGAGCGGCCCCTCGGGCGCGGTGCTCCTCAGGGTGACGTGTAAAGGTTGAGTGGATCAATCAATCTTGATGTCCGGCGGCGCGGCCGCACAATGCCGGCATGAAGGACCGTTACACGACCTTCGCCGGCTACAATGCCTGGGCGAACCGTCGCCTCTACGAGGCGGCCGCGGGCCTGTCCGATACCGAATACCGCGCCGACAAGGGCGCGTTCTTCAAGTCGATGCACGGCACGCTGAACCACCTGCTGGCCACCGACCGCATCTGGATGAAGCGCTTCACCGGCGAGGGCGAAGCGCCCGACCGGCTCGACGCCATCATGCACGAGCGCCTGGCCGACCTGCGAGCGGCACGCGAAGCCGAGGACCGGCGCATCGTCGCCTATATCGACAGCCTCGACGAGGCGCGGCTCAGCGGCGTCATCCGCTATCGCCGCGTCTCCAGCCCTGACGAGTTCGTGCAGAAACTGACGCCGGCGCTCGACCACTGGTTCAACCACCAGACCCATCATCGCGGTCACGCGCATATGATCCTGACCAGCCTTGGCAAGACGGCGCCGGAGCTCGATCTTCTGTATTACCAGCGCGAGGCCGAGGCCGGTCGCGCCTGAACAGGAGCGTTGCGATGCGTTGGTCAGCGTTGCTTGTCATGCTGCTGGTCGCGGCCTGCGCCGATTCCAGCCAGCCGGCGCAACGGGAGTTCGCCGTTCCCAACCGGATGCTGGGCTACACCTACAGCGGCGGTTCCACCAAGCCGATCGCCAACACCGGGACCGGTATCGTCAACGGCTCCTCACTGCAGTCGGCATACTGACTGGCGCCGACTCTGGCGCGGCCAGCTCGAATCGCAGGTCGCCAGGATTCGGCCGGTCTCCGAGACCATGGCGCCGGTCCAGGCGCCAGCCTTGCCCGGCTCCAGCACCATGGCGCCGTGATCCATCAGGCCTACGACCTCGGCATCGATGCCGTCGAGCCTGGGCACGAGGATCGGCTGCTTGTCTTCCGGTGACGGCGGCACCGGCTGGACATGCGACAGGATGATGCCGGCCGTGCCAACGATGAGCTGAGGCGGGCGGCGGTCGCCGAAGCCGATCGCCTGGAAGCGGTGCATGTGGCCGGCCAGGACGGCCGTGACGTTGGAGGGCAGGCCGTCGGGAAAGGCCTTGGCCAGGGCGGCCTGCTGGGTGACGTTGATGAAGCCGTAGGGCTCGTTGCCGGCCGGCCCGCCCTTGATCCTCTTCACCACGCCCCACAGCGGGCGGTGGGTGACCAGCCAGGTCGGCCGGCGCTCGTCCAGGATGGTGGCGACCTGCCGGTACTGCTCGACATAGGCCTCGAGGTTGTAAAGGTAGGCGTCGCCGGCATTCGCTGAATCGGTCGATATGATGTCGAGCTCGCCGAGCTTGAGCCGCATCGGCGAGCGGACATGGATGGGAAACGGCTGCCCCTCGAATGGCTGGGCCGGAGGTTTGGGCCAGGCACCCAACCGCCAGCCTGGCGGGGTCTGCGGCCTGCAGGACTCCTGGGCGCTGTTACCACCCAGCAGCACCGACGCAGGATCGAGGAGATAGTACCAGCCCGGCCCGGCGCGACTGCAAAGCTCGTGGTTGCCGCGCACGAGCAGCCAGGGCGCCGTCTTCATCAGACGAGCGGCCGGCATGAAGAAGTCGTCGCGCCAGGCCGGCCAGGTGTCCGGAACCGGGCTGCCCTGCATGTTCTGGCTCCAGTAGCCCGGACCGAGCGGCTCCTCGGGCGCGTCCTCGTCATCGAGATCGCCGGTGTCGTAGATCTTCGCCGTAAGCGGCCGGTCGTAGCCGGTGACGCGCGGCGACAGGACCACGTCGCGCGGCGTGTTGCGATAGTTGTAGTCGCCGACATGAATGATGAGGTCGGCGGCCAGGCGCTTCTCGTCCTCGGCGATGACGCCGAACGGCCAGACTTTGGTGAAGCCGTCACCGGTGCAGGGCTGAGGCTTGTGCGGAAGATCGCCGCGGCAGCCGCTGTCGCCCATCACCAGCACGCGGCGCGGCGTTGCCGTCGTGACGACCGGCAGCTCGTGGCGGCGGTCCCCGACCAGGACGGCGGCCGCCTCGCCGAACGGATAGAGGGTCTCGCAGACCAGGACATTGCGGAAATGGCCGCCCCCGCCCGGCGGCCGCTGGCGCGGCGTCATCTCCTGCCAGGCGCCCGCGGAGCGCTGCAGCACCGGACAGCTTGTCGCGCCTTCGACGACGGCGCGCGCCATGGCGACGGGCTGCCCGTCGGCCCCCTCGCCCCACAGGACGAAGGCGAAGGAGGCCGCCGACTGCGCGCGGGCCGCCGCCGCCATGCAGAGAATGGCAAGAACGACGAGTACGCTGCGCATCAGAAGGTCTCCAGGCTGATCCGGCGACCATAGCAAAAAGCCCCGCGGTGCGGGGCTCGTTGCATCTCCAGCGTTGAAGGCTTCGACATTCTCAAGGCCGGCCTCAACCTGGGCAGCTGTTCCAGATGGCCGCCGCGGCCTATGGCATCGGGCTGTCTCCGGAGACTGTGCAGGCCCACAGGCTGGGAAGCTCTGGTACTGCCACTTCGAGTGAACCGTCAGTCGGCCGCTGTTTTCTCTTCTTGCAGACACGCCAGCTTAGCCAGCAACCCTTGGCGGGCCGCCTCAAACCTCTGAAGCGCTGCCTCAGCTTCGGTTGTTCGGTGGCCTTCAGAACGAAGGTCGTCAATCAGTTGACGCTGGCGAGCTAGGTCTTGTTCGCTTTTTCGAGTCGCCGATTGGAGGAGTTCCAGCCTGTTGGCGAGGGCATTTCCCATGTTTGTTTCAAGGCTTGGAGTTGAGAGGGGTGACAAACGATACTGTGACATCTTGGGGATTGTCCTGACCCATGCGGACCCAGAAGCCCGGCCGATAGCTCGGAGAATGCGGAGGAGTTGAATACCCGTAACCGCCGTTGCCCGTGTTGCGCACGATGACACGATCAGGACCGGAAACGAGTGAATTCGCCTGCCAGGGGCCGACGCTCCGCCCCTCCTTGCCCGGCTGTCGACGTGCTTCTACGATTTTGTAAGAGCGGGATAGGGGAATGGCCATGGCGCATGAGCAGCGCAGGCTGGCAGCAATCCTCTTTGCAGACGTAGTTGGATCATCTCGGCTGATGGGCCGGGATGAGGCCGGCACAGTTGCTCGGCTTTTGGAACACCTGAACCAACGGCTCGCGCCGGCTGCCGAACGTTGCGGCGGACGGGTAATCAGACTGACTGGGGACGGCGGGCTCGTTGAGTTCAGGAGCGCCGTGGGCGCGCTCCGAGCGGCCATTGAGTTCCAGCAGGCCATGACCGAGGCAAATCGGGACCAACCCGAGGAAAAAGCCATCGTGTTCAGGATTGGCATTCACCTTGGCGATGTCATCGTGCAAGGCGATAACATCTATGGCGACGATGTAAATGTGGCTGCGCGACTCGAGGCAGAGGCACCGCCGGGTGGGATCGTCGTCTCGCGCGCCGTGCGCGAGGCCATGAGCGGTCGCACCAAGGCGGAACTGCATGCCTTGGGCGAGCTGTCGCTCAAGAACATCGCCCGCCCAATCCGCGCCTTCCGTGTCGAGTGGCAGGCGGCGGACTGGCATACCGTCGTCGTCAGCGATCCCCCGGCGATTGCAGCGGCAGGCCCAGCCTCCGCGCTCGCCGACAGACCCGCGCTCGCCGTACTGGCCTTCCGCAACTTGAGCGGAGATCCCGAGCGTGAGTACTTTGCCGATGGCATATCCGACGACATCATCACCACGCTTTCCCGAATTCCGACGTTCGTGGTGATCGCCCGCAGCTCGTCGTTCTCGTACAAGGGGCGTGCCGTCGACGTGCGCCAGATCGGCCGCGAGCTTGGAGTGCGCTACGTGGTGGATGGCAGCGTCCAGCACGCTGCCGGGAAAAGCCTACGCATCAGCTGTGTTCTGATCGACGCCGGCAGCGGCACGCACCTCTGGGCGGAACGCTACGACGGCTCCCTGGACGAGTTGTTCGAGCTGCAGGACAGGATCACGTCGAGCATCGTTGCTGCCCTCCTGCCCAAGGTGTTGCGCACCGAGATTGCTCGTGCCCAAGTCAAACCAACGACCAGCCTGTCTGCCTACGATCTCTATTTGCGAGCGGCGGCCTCGCTCAATCAACACACGGAAAGTGCACTCAACGACGCTCTGGCATTGCTCAGACAGGCGGTTGCCATCGATCCACGGTTTTCGTCGGCTTGGGCCGGCCTTGCCCGCGCGCATTGGTGGCGCGCCCAGGCCGGGGGTTCGTTTAGTGAAGCCCAGGCCTTCGGCGGAGAGGCGGCTACGCGCGCCGTCGAGACAGGTCGAGACGACCCAGTCGCGTTGGCGCTGGGCGGCTTCGGCATCGCCTACTTGGGCGGCAAACCCATGGAGGGCGCGGCCCATATCCAACGGGCATTGGCGCTCAATCCCAATTTCCTGATGGCTTGGCGCTTCGGCGGCGCTACCTGTTCGATGCTGGGCGAGCACGGGAAAGCCATCGAACACTTCGAGAGGGCGATGCAGCTCAGTCCGTTAGACGATGATGCCTTCGAGTCGTATTACGGCCTCTCGATGACCTGCTTTTTTCTCGGGCGATATGCTCAAGCCGTCGAGTGGGCTGACCAGGCATTGCGCGACAGACCTCGCTCGGCCCTGGCCCTGTTGGTGAAGATTGCAGCAGTGGCCATGTGTGGCCATCGCGCCGACGAGTTGTCCGGTCTGGTCGGCCAACTGCTGTCCCTGCTTCCTCGCATGACGATCAAGGGCTTCAGACGCCGAATGTCGATGTACCAGGCAGCCGATCTGGAGCACTTTGCAGACGCACTCCGGACAGCAGGCATCCCGGAGTGAGGAACGGGTCCTTGATTGGAGAGGTTGAGGCAATTCTGAGAGACGGCCCGGCCACCGCACGTGTCAGTCTAAGTCGGAGCATATAGGTGGCTAAAACTGCCTCGGCCTGGCTCTTGGCGAAGGCCTCGACCGTCGATTGCTGGGCCTCTAGACCTAGACCGCCTTCGCCCAGGCGGACCGCACTCACACGGAGATAGGCGACAACCTCCGATCTCTTCGCTGCCGATAACGTTCTCAAATGCTCGTTTCACAATGTAATGTGGTCGCAGCTCCTTGTTTTTCAAGCGGAAGCTACGCTGGAGAAAAGTTGGCTACCAAGGCGCACACCGTTCCGCAGTTCTTGCTGGAAGGCTTCTGCTCGGCCGGTATGAGCCGCGATCCTGAACGGCCGGCCTTGTGGGTTGGCTACATACGGACGGGCAAGATCAGACGGCGGGGGCCGGAAAATGTAGGCATCTCACGTGGCCTCTATGACGGTCCCGGCGCACTAGCCGACGCTACCCAGACGCTTGAAGAGCACCTCAAAAAGATAGAGAGCAACGCCGCCATCGCAATTCGTAGGCTCGCCACCGCGATGATCGGTAGCCAAGTCCCCATCCCTGAAATTTTCCGCTTTATCTCATGGCAAGCCGCCCGAACGCCGGGCTGGATGGAAACTGAACAGAAATGGATCGACGAATTGGGCTGGCCGTCTGCGTCGGATACGATAGAGCAGCCGCCGGCCTTCATGGACGACATCCGAGAAAGAAGCCGACCACTGACGCTCGAAAATCCAGCAACGGGCGAACGACGCGAAGTATCCGGGGCCGAGGATTTTCAAGTGCATGTCAAGCAGGGCTGGAAATGGATACTCGGCCCGACAGACAAGCTTGAGATGCTGCACCTGCAAGCATGGTACTTTCAGCAGCGACACTTCCCACGCCTGACTTGGCTGCAACTCCGGCCGCCGAATGACGAGGATTTCGTTATCGGTGACCGCGGCGTGAGCTGGCTTGTGGATGGCTATGCCGACATGCCGCCGGCTGCGCTGCGTGACCCTGCGGCTGAAGTCATTGCGCCCCTGACTCGCAAGATAGCTTTGGTAGGGCGACACGCTGGTTCAACTTTCGCGCTCAGCCCGCGCGAGGTTAACCAGCGCATAGCTTTCGCCGCATCAAACTGGGTCGCTGGGCCGACGAAAGAGGTAGTTGAGCAAGCGCTACGTGACCGCGACAGCCACTTGCCGGCGCGCAATCTACGCGTCGTCCGCAGCTAGGCATTGACGCAGACCTGCTTTCCGCGACAGAGAGGCGGCATGACCATGACCAAAGAGGATTGGGGTCAGGCCCATTTCCGGTTCGCGCAAAGCCCGATGAGCTGGCTGCTCACTGCAGAGACCCTTATCGACGCCGCAACTCAGACGTACTTCACAGCCGCCGAGCAGGCCGAAAAATTCGAGGCCGCGTCTCAGGCGGCCACCGAAAAGGCGACGGCCGCGCTGGACGGCTCAGAGAACGGCATTGCTTCCGAGGAAATCCTGGAAGCCGAGCCGAAGTTCCTGCCAGCATTCATGCTGTATGGCTTTGCGCTGGAGAACCTGCTCAAGGGCGTCCTGGTCGCTCGCGATGCCAACCTTGTCGGCGACAAGAAGATCAACGTGCCTAAGACACATGATCTTGTGGCCCTGGCGGACTTGGCGAAAATCTCGTTGTCCACGACACTGCGGGACCTGCTGAAACGCTTGAGCACCATCACGACCTGGTCAGGCCGGTATCCCGCTGCTGTCTCCATTGAAGACTTTGCGCCTATTGGCATCGCCGCGCAGCAGCAGCTCATCAAGCGTCACGCCGACGATTTCGCTGATACCATCGTCTTAATCAACCAGCTTAGAGCCATGCTGCCGCCGGCCCTCGACAAGAAGCGCGGGGGCGTCATTGTCGTATGGCAAGGAGACGCCGATGAATAGCCGGCCTGATGGGTAATTTGGTGGGCACGCCGGTAACCTCTTGAATGACTAACTTCCGCACTCCAGTCTTGGGTCGAGCAGTCGCCTGCAGCGCGCTGTTCTTCTCCGAGCGCATGCGCTTCGTGTGGCCTACTTTATTTTCAGCCCCACCAGCTTGTCGGACCTTCCGAGGACGTAGATTTCCGCAAATGGCAGCCCCTTCGCAGCCTTCTTTAGTCTCGGCACCAGGGGCCTCCAGCGGTCCGGCGCAAGCGGCAAAAGCGGAGCTTCGATCACAAGGATCATGTCCTCATATTTCTTGGCGTTCTTTTTCTTCAGACAGCGCAGTATGCCGCTTGCAACGGTTCCAAGCGGTTCGTTCCTCGCGTACATGGCCCGTTTGCTTTCTTTGGCGGCTTTAACCTCTTTAGGCTTCGCATCGTCCTGGAGGCCCAAGTAACCGCGCACGACACCCTTCGCGTTGACCAATTCCTCTCCCAGGATATTCCGTGCCCGACCCTGCGAGATCGTGACCTCGATCCCGACCTTCTTCTCCCCTCTGTGCCACCATGCATCCGGCACGTTGCTATCAAGCGGGAATGACACGAAGCCCCTCGTGATCCTTCGAAACGTAAATAGGCGGCTCACCGGAAACAGCTCATCCGTAAGCTTCTTCACGGTTCCCCGATGGAGGCGATAGTCGTTAACCTCTTGCCGGGTGCGCTCGCCTTCAATCAATCCTTGCAAACGCCGACGAAGCTCCTTGATTGATATTTTGCCCGTACGCGTCCGGCCAAGGCCGCGAAGATCGTGGTTGAATGTATGAGGTTGGTCTGAACGAAGATCTACGCGGCGGCCCTTTGGATAGGCTGAGGCGTCCAGTTCCAGGGCAGCATCTCGTCGATGCGGTTTGCCGGATG
>JACPOB010000032.1 GCA_016185145.1 Rhodospirillales bacterium
CGCCTGCATGTGGGATGCCGCCAACGAGATCCGCTACAAGCAGGCCAACGGCACGGTCGAGCTCCTGACCTCGATCATCCCGATCCGCGCCGCCGACGGCTGCTGGGTGCTGACCTCGACGCACACGACCTCGGAATTCCTCAACACCTCGATCGGCCGGCCCTATTGGGAAACGCGCGAGATCCGCGTCGCCGCCGCGATCTATCTGGTGCTCGCCGTGATCGCCCTGCTGGTTGCCGTCAGCATCCGCTTGAGCCTGCGCCGCTTCCGCGACGTCGCCGCCGAGATCAGCCAGGGCCGCATCGGCGACAACGCCTTCAGCCACCGCAACCTCGTGCCCGAGCTGTCGAGCGTCGCGCGCGACTTCGACAAGCTGGTGCACGATCTCAGGCGCGTCTCCCAACAGATCCGCCAGAACGCCGAGGACAAGGCGCACTCCTTCAAGACGCCGCTCGCCACCATCCGCTCCGCGCTCGAGCCGGTGCGCCGCGCCGTGCCGCTCGACAACCCCCGCGCCAAGCGCGCGCTCGAAATCGTCGACTCCTCGTTGAAGCGCCTGCTCGACCTGGTGATCGCAGCCCAGCGGCACGACATCAGCACCGCCGAGTTGATCGAGGCGCCGCGCGTGCCGACCGACTTCGTCCAGCTCGTCGGCGACGCGGCGCTGCATTTCCGTGAGATTCTCGCGACCAAGGACATAAGGCTGATCCGCCGCCTCGACGAGCGCGCCGTCGTGCGCGCCGGCCAGGGCATGCTCGAGACCGTCCTGCAATGCGTGCTGGAGAACGCCATCAGCTTCTCGCCGCGCGGCGGCACGATCATCGTCACCCTGACGGTCAACAGCGAGACCGTCGAGTTGCAGGTCGATGACGAAGGACCCGGCGTCGATCCCGCCAAGATCCCCCACATGTTCGAGCGCTATTTCTCGTCGCGTCCGGATGATGACCAGAATGCGCCGCCTTCGGGGCACGCCGGCCTCGGCCTCTGGATCGTGCGCCGCAATGTCGAGACCTTGGGTGGACGCGTCAGCGCCGCCAATCGCATCGGCGGCGGGCTGTCGATTTCCATCTCCCTGCCGCGCAACGGGGCGTAAGGCTACGCTCCTCCCGCTCATCCCACCTCCCCCGTCTTACGGGGGAGGTGGGAGGGGGAAGGCCTTGATGAAAACGCCGGCCCATTTCGGATCATGATCTTCGCCTTTCTTACACCGCGTCTGTCGCTCTCCCCCTCCCGGCCTCCCCCGTAAGACGGGGGAGGTGAATGACGGGAGAGGAGCATCAGTTCTTCGCGCTGGCGAACCACAGCTTAATCACTGGCTGGCCTGATACCGCACGCCTAGCTTCCACCGCGTTCACGCACGTTCGGAGCTTCGCAGTCCATGGACACAGTCGGCACGCTCGAGAAGTTCCACGAAGAAGGCTCGGCGCAAATCCACCCTGTCATCCTGTCCGGCGGCGCGGGGACGCGCCTGTGGCCGTTGTCGCGCGCGTCCTATCCGAAGCAGCTCCTGAAACTGTCGTCGCAGCGCACGATGCTGCAGGACACCGTGGCGCGGGGATTGATCGACGTCGGCTTCGCCGCGCCTCTGCTCGTGTGCAACGAGGAACACCGCTTCCTGGTCGACGATCAGCTGCAGCAGATCGGCATCAGGCCGCAGGCCATCCTGCTCGAGCCCAAGGCGCGCAACACCGGCCCGGCGATCGCCGCCGCCGCGCTCTGGCTGCTGGCGCGCGATCCCGATGCGCTGATGCTGGTCCAGCCGTCCGACCACGTCATCGCCTCGCCCACCGATTTCCATCGCGCGGTGATGCGCGGCCTGGCTGCCGCGCAGGAAGGCCGGCTGGTCACGTTCGGCATCAAGCCGGTTCGTCCCGATACCGGGTACGGCTACATACAGAGCGGTGAGGCGCTGAGCGGCGGCGACGGCGTGTTCACCGTCGACCGCTTCGTCGAGAAACCCGACCGTGAGACGGCCCAGCGCTTCGTCGACAGCGGCGCCTTCTTCTGGAACAGCGGCATCTTCCTGCTGAGCGCCCGGGCCTATCTCGGCGAGCTCAGCCGCATCAATCCCGCCATGCTCGACGCCTGTGAGCGCGCCGTGCGCGACGGTCAGGAGGACCTCGCCTTCTTCCGCCTCGATGCGGAGCCGTTCGCGGAGGCGCCGTCGTTGTCGATCGACCATGCCGTCATGGAGCACACCAGCCGCGCGGCGGTCGTGCCGGTCGACATGGCGTGGAGCGACGTCGGCTCGTGGCCGGCCTTGCGCGACATCGCCGCCGCCGACGGCGACGGCAACGTCCTGCAGGGCGACGTGCTGGCCGAGCGCATGACGAACTCCTACATCCGCAGCGAAGGCCGCCTGGTCGCCGCAGTGGGTCTCGACAACGTCGTGGTGGTCGCTACCGACGACGCCGTGCTGGTGGCCGACGCCGGCGCCGCCACCGAGATCTCGGGCATCGTCGCCAAGCTGCGCGGGCAGAACCGCTCGGAATCGCAGCAGCACGTCACCTGCCACCGGCCATGGGGTCACTACCGGTCGGTCGACGCCGGCGACCGCTTTCAGGTCAAGCGCATCACCGTGAAGCCCGGCGCCAAGCTCAGCCTGCAGAAGCACTACCATCGCGCCGAGCACTGGGTCGTCGTGCACGGCACGGCGATCGTGCAGCGCGGCGAGGAGCGCATGCTCGTGCGAGAGAACGAATCCGTCTACATCCCGATCGGCACCGAGCACCGGCTGGAGAACCCCGGCAAGCTGCCGCTCCAGCTCATCGAAGTGCAATCGGGACCGTACCTGGGCGAGGACGACATCGTGCGCGTGTCCGACAGCTATGGGCGCGTCTGACCAGCGATTTTCGGCCGATTTCGAGGCCCCGGATTGGTCACACCGGAGGGGCCACGGCAGGGACTATCTGATGAAGGCTCGTCTACCTGTCGCTCCGGCAACGGGGTGCGGTTGACGGTCATTCTTACCCACGGGTGATGACATGTCGGCAGATGCCTCTTCCCTAGTCTCCTTGCGCCGTCGCAGCCTGTTCGTTGCGATGTTCGCCCTCGCGGCCTGCGAAAGCGATCCAACGCCGATCGTCCAAGAAAATGCGAATGCGGACGGAAGCCTGAGCCTTGCTCCCACCAGCACGCCCGGCGCCCGCGGCGGCCCGGGCGTGGGCGGGCGCGATCCCGACTACCGTCTGGGCGCCAACGACCGGGTCCGCATCATCGTGTTCGGCCAGCCGACGCTGACCGGCGAATTCACGCTGGACGGCAACGGCGTGCTGGCCTTCCCGCTGATCGGCAACGTCAATGCCCAGGGCATGACCACCGGCCAGCTGCAGCAGACCATCGCGTCACGACTCGACCCCGACTACCTGCGCAACCCGAGCGTAAGCGCCGAGGTTATCACCCGCCGTCCGTTCTACGTGATCGGCGAGGTGCAGAAGCCGGGCAACTATCCCTACGTCACCGACATGACGGCGCTCCAAGCCGTCGCCATGGCCGGCGGCTACACCTACCGCGCGCGCCAGAACAGCCTCTACCTCAAGCGCCTCGACGCGAACGGCCGCATGGTCCGCGTCGCGGCCACGCCCGAGACCAAGATCCGGCCGGGCGACACAGTCGAAATCAAGGAACGGTATTTCTGATGGCCTACGCCCAGGACGCCACCCCACCCGCCCGCCGACGCGTGGCGTTGCGGGCTGTACCGCCGACGCCACACTACTTGGCGGAGCCGGTCGCGCGTCTTGCGGCGCCCGCCGAGGAGCAAAGCTTCCTCGAGACCCTGCGCAAGCTCTGGCGTCATCGCCTGCTGATCGCCGCCTGTACCGTCGTGATCGGTGGGGCGGCGATCCTGGCCGCGTGGCTGATGCCTTCCTATTACGTCTCGGAGGCGCGCGTTCTGGTCGGCGTGCAGAGCCCCCGCCTGCCCAACGTCGAATCGATCATCGCCGACATCAGCCCCGACGCCGAGCGGGTGCAGAACGAAGGCTTCATCCTGCAGTCGCGCAACATCGCCAAGCAGGTGATCGACCAGCTCAAGCTCCGCCAGGATCCCGAATACAATCCCGAGCTCGCGGCGCCCTCCTTGTGGGCGCGCCTCAATCCAGTGCACTACCTGCCGCCGCAGATCACGGCCTGGATCGACCGCCAGACGACGTCGCCCAAGAAGGTCGAGCCGATCAAGGATCCGTCGACCGCCGACGATCGCACCATCGATGCGCTGTTGGGGCACATCGACGTTTCGACGCTCGGCCGATCGCATGTGCTGAGCGTCAAGGCCGAATCGCGCAATCCGCAGACCGCGTCGGCCATCGCCAACGCGCTCGCCGAGCGCTATCTCGACTACCAGCGCCGCGACAAGATCGAATCGATGGATCGCGTCGACAAGTTCCTGATGGGCCGCGTCGCCGAGCTGCGCGACGCCGTGCGCAAGTCCGACCAGGCGGTCGAGGATTACCGGCGCAGCCACGACCTCTACAAGAGCAACAGCTCGGGCGGCGTCACCAGCCAGCAGCTCACCGAGCTCAATACCCAGCTTCTCGCCGCACAGACCGCCAAGGCGGAGGCCGATTCGCGGCTCAAGGAAGCACAGGAGATGCGAAAGGGCGGCCTCAACAACGAGAGCGTGCCTGATGTACTGCGCTCGCCGCTGATCACGGTGCTCAAGCAGCAGCAGTCGGATACCGAGCGCAAGGCAGCCGAGCTGCAGGCGACCTACGGCCCGCGCCACCCCTCGATGCTCAACGCGCGTGCCGAAGTCGGCACCATCCAGGCCCGGGTGAATGCCGAGATCGGCAAGATCATCGACGGTCTCGGCCGCGAGGCGCGCACCGCCGACGCCCGCTACCAGGCATTGGCCCAGAACTTCGAGACGCTGAAGAAGCAGATGGGCTCGGTCAACAACCAGACCATCCAGCTCGAAGCGCTGGAGCGCGACGCCACCGTCAATCGCAACCTGCTCGAGGCCATGCTGCTGCGCGCCAAGCAGAGCACCGGCGCCGAGGACATCCTGACGGCCAACGCCAAGCTCGTCTCGCCGGCCTCGCCGCCCCAGGGGCCGAGCTATCCGCCGAAGGCGCTGCTCGCGCTGCTCGGCGTCGCCGGCGGCATGATGGTCGGCGTTACGATCGCGCTGCTGCGCGAAGGCGGCGATCATACCTTCCGGCGCGCCGACCAGATCGAGGCCCTCACCGGCCTGCCGGTCATGGCGATGGTGCCGCAGGTCGTCGGTCGCGCCCAGCCGGCCATGCAGGTGCTGCGCCAGCCGACCTCGGCCTACAGCGAGGCGCTTCGCCGCCTGCATATCGGCGTCGAGCTGTCCGAGACCGCCAACTCTCCCAAGACCATCCTGATCAGCTCGGCGACGCCGTCGGAAGGCAAGTCGGTGATGGTGGCCTCGCTCGGCAGGTTGCTGGCCAGCAACGGCAAGCGCGTGCTGCTGATCGACTGCGATTGGCGCAGCCCGCGCCTGCATCAGATCTTCCGCTGCAACAACCGCGACGGCCTGGCGAGCCTGCTGGTCGACAAGGCATCGGATCTCGAAAACACCATCCATCACGACGCCCTGTCCGGCGTCGACGTGATGCCGTCCGGCCCGTGGAGCCCGCGGTCGGCGCACCTGCTGAGCTCCGATCGGATGCGCCATCTCCTCGAGGCGCTGGAACAGCACTACGAGTTCATCATCCTCGACACGCCGCCCGCGCTGGTGACGGCCGACGTGCTGGCGCTGAGCCGCCTGGTCGAGAAGGTCGTATTCGTCGTGCGTTGGGGCCACACACGGCAGGAGGCCGTGCTCGAGGCGTTGAAGCAGATCGTCGATGCCCAGGGCGACGTCGCCGGCGTGGTGATGTCGCGGGTGGTCTCAAAGCAATACCGCCAGTACTCCTACGGCGATCCGTTCTTCGAGGCCAAGCGCAGCGGTGGTGCCCGCACCTGAAGCCCGACATCCGAGTTATGAGCGATCCATCCAGCGTTCTGTTCGTCTCCCGCTACTACTGGCCGGAGCTGATCGGCTCCGCGCCCTTCAGCACCGACATTGCCGAATGGCTGGCCGCCCACGGCCGGCCGACGACGGTGGTGAGCGGTCTGCCTCACTATCCACACGACGACGTCTTTCCCGCCTACCGCGACGGCCGGTGCCAGCGCGAGACCGTCTGCGGCGTCGCGGTGGAGCGCCTCAGTGCCGGACCGCCGCGCGGCGGATCGGCTGTTGCGCGCATCGTCAACGAAGCCGAGTTCCTGCTGCGCGGCCTGACGACGCTCGTCACCGGCCGGATCAGGCGCCATCCGGTCGTCCTCGCACTCTGCCCATCGATCCTCAGCGTCGCGCTGGGCGTGGCGGCGCGGCGCCGCGGCGGCGTCTGCATCGCCGTCGTGCACGACATCCAGTCGGGCCTTGCGGAGAAGCTCGGCATGGGCGGCGGCAACATGGCCCGGCTCATGCGTGCGGCTGAACGATCGATCCTCAATCGCACCGACCTGGTGGCCGTGCTGTCGTCGGAGATGAGGGACCAGCTACGCAGCATCGGCGTCACCGCCCCCATCGAGGTCATCCCGCTGTGGGTCGACACCGACCATATCCAGGCCGCCCCCGCCGTGGCGCGGCCGGGGGTAAAGGTGTTGTACAGCGGCAATCTCGGCCGCAAGCAGGGCCTTGGCCAGGTGGTGGAGCTCGCTCGCGAGCTCAGCAACCGGCGCCTGGACATCGAGATCGTGCTGCGCGGCAACGGCAACCAGGCGGGCGATCTTCTCGAGCAGATCAGGAGCCTTGGCCTCACGAACATCCAGCTCGCCGAGCTGCAGCCCAACGAAGAGCTGGGCCCAGCGCTCGCCGCCGGCGACATCCATCTGGTGCCGCAGCGGCCCGATGCGGCGGCGTTCGCGGTTCCTTCCAAGGTCTTCAACATCATGGCGGTCGGACGCCCCTTCGTGGCGACGGCCCTGCCGGACAGCGTGCTGTGGCGCCTGCAGCGCCAGAGCGGCGCCTTCCTGTGCGTGCCGCCCGACGACCCGCCGACTTTCGCCGAGGCCGTGATCCGGCTCGCCGACGACGGCAGGCTGCGCCAGGAGCTCGGTCGGCGCGGCCGCGAATTCGTCGAGGCGCACTACGCCAAGCCGCGTATCCTCGGCCATCTCGTGGACCGGCTCGATGCCATCGCCGCTGCCAAGTAACCGCGAGATCCTGGTCTTCGAGCCCGATGTCGAAGGCCATTCGCAGGAATGGCTGCAGCATCTGGTCGACTTCGTCGCGGCCAATGACCAGGCGGCGGCGATCGCCATCCTGGCGCCGCCGGCGTTGTGCGCGACGCTGTCGCGCTCGCTGCCGATCGTCGCCGACCATCGTATCCGTTTCATCGCCATGAGGCCCAGGGAGGTGAAACTGTGCGGCCATCGCTCGCTGTTGCTGGCGGCCTTCGCCCGCTGGTGGGTCATGCGGCGCTACCTGCTGCGCAGCGGCGCCGACATGGGGTTCTTCCTGTGCCTCGATCTGCTCAGCCTGCCGCTCGCCTTCGGGCTGGGCACGCGCGGCAAGCCGCTCGCCGGCATCCTGTTCCGGCCGTCCGTCCACTACGCGGCGTTCGGTGACTACCGGCCCGGTCTGGGCGAACGGCTGCGCGATGTGCGCAAGGACCTGCTCTATCGCATGATGCTGCGCAATCCGGCCGTGGCGACGATCCTGTCCCTCGACCCGTTCTTTCCGGCGCACGCCGCGGACCACTACCGCCATGGCAGCAAGGTGCAGTCGCTGCCCGACCCAGCGCATCCGGCGTCCGACACCACCGACCTCGCCGACCGGAGCAGCGTCGTCCCGCCCGGTCGGGTCGCGTTCCTGCTGTTCGGCTATCTCACGGAGCGCAAAGGGCCGCTGATGGTGCTCGACGCCCTGCGCCAGCTGCCTGAGCGAATCGCCGGCCGTGTCGCCGTGCTGTTTGCCGGCCGCGTCGACCCCGCGATCCGCGACGCCATCGAAGCCCGCCGCGAGGTGCTGGCCCGCGAGCAGCCCGGCCTGTGGCTCCGGATCGACGATCGCCGGCTCGACCGCGCCGAGCTCGACAGTCTCGTCAGTCAGAGCGCAGTCATCCTGGCGCCTTATCAGCGCTTCGTCGGCTCGAGCGGCGTCCTGCTGTGGGCGGCGCGCGCCGGACGGCCGGTGCTGGCCCAGTCGTACGGCCTGGTCGGCCGCCTGACGCGCGACCATCGCCTGGGTCTCGTCGCTGATTCGTCGGATCCCGCAAAACTTGCGGCAGAAATACAGCGCATGGTCGATGGTGGACCGCAGAGCTTCATCGATCTGTCGTCAGCTGCGGACTTCGCTTCGTCGCGCACGCCGCAGCGCTTTGCATCGCAGGTGCTGGCCTGCGCCGACGACGGCGTCGCAGCCTAGGCTCGTTCCTCCCTACATTTTTCATGCTCCTCTCCCCCTTGGGGGAGAGGAACATGAGCCGCCTGTAGAGGAAGTGATTCATCCGGCGAATCTGCTGCCTCAGCATGATCACAGGACGCCAAATAGCGTCCCAGCATGATCACAACACCCACCGCAGGTGCCGTGGAGAATCGCACCTATCTCGATGGCAGGGCCATTTCGATGGCCGCACAGCTCTGCGGAGAGTCCTCATGAAGCGTGGCGTCTTGGCGAGATCGAACGCGCTCGATCTCGAACAACCAACCAGTAGAGATCGCGACCACGAGGTCGCGATCGTCGACTGGGACGCCGGTGCGCCGCGCCAAGGTCGGACCGTTTCGGAGACGGTGGTCCGCCGTTTCATCGCAGGTCTCGACATCGTCGCCATCGTGGGCGCAGGCGCGGCCGCGGTTCATCTCGCTTCCTCGACCGCCGACTGGCGTCTCGAGGGTCTCATCATCCTGCTGGGCGCTCTGCTCGCCAGCAACTTCCTGCGCCTCACCGGCGCCTATCGCTTCCGCCACTTAAGCGATCTCGGCGCCGCGATCGGCCGGGCGCTGCTCGGCTGGCTGCTGACGCTGGGCACGCTGTTCGTCGCCGCTTTCTTCTTCGAGCCGATCACCGCCACCAAGGGTCCCTGGATCGCCTTGTGGTTCGCGCTGGGCACCGTCCTGATCGTGGCGAGCCGAATCGCGCTCAGTCAGCAGATCAAGACCTGGCATCGCGCCGGCCGCCTGGGCGAGCTCGTCGCCGTCGTCGGCTCCGGGCCGATGGCCCAGCGGCTGCTGCGCGGCCTGAATGCCGCTTCGGGGAGCCCCCGCATCCTCGGCGTGTACGACGACGGCGCCGCCTCCCTGCCGCGGCGGTGCATGGGCCACGCCATCCTGGGCTCGGTCGACGACCTGGTGCGCGATGTCCGTCTGTACGGCATCGATACCGTCATCGTGGCCTTGCCGCCGGCGGCCGAGCACCAGCTCGTCGAGACGCTGAACAAGCTGACCGTCGTGCCGGTCGACGTCCGGCTCTGCCCCGGCGAGTTCGCGCTCCGGCTCGGCACCGTGCAGACCAGCCATATCGGCGGCCATACCTTCCTCAACGTCATCGACCGGCCGCTGCGCGACTGGCGGTGGATCGCCAAGTCGATCGAGGACCGCATCCTGGCCGTCCTGATCCTGGCGCTGATCTCGCCGGTCATGCTGGCGATCGCGCTGCTCATCCGGATCGACAGCCGCGGACCGGCGTTGTTCCGCCAGAAGCGTTACGGCTTCAACAACGAGCTGATCGAGGTGCTGAAGTTCCGAACCATGTACCAGGAGCGGAGCGACGCCGACGGCGAGCAGCTCACCCAGCGCAACGACCCGCGCATCACCCGCATCGGCGCCTTCCTGCGGCGCACCAGTCTCGACGAGCTGCCGCAGTTTCTGAACGTGGTGCGCGGCGAAATGTCCATTGTCGGACCGCGCCCGCACGCCGTTGCCGCCAAGGCGGGTCCGCTTCTCTATCAGGAAGCCGTCAAGCACTACGATTCACGCCACCGGGTGAAGCCGGGCATCACGGGCTGGGCGCAGGTGAACGGCTGGCGTGGCGAGACCAACACTCTCGAGCAGATACGGAAGCGTGTAGAGCATGACCTTTACTACATCGAGCATTGGTCGATCGCCCTCGACCTCCGCATTATCGCCCGCACCGTCGTCGGCGGCTTCACCGGCCACAACGCGTTCTGAGAGGGAACGCGGCCCGGTCGTCCGCTGTCTGTGGCTCACGATGGCTGACCCCGAACCACGCCACAACGGTCAGTACGTCTATTCCGGCGGCTTGATCGATTCGGTGGCGGCGGCCGGCGGCGACGTCGAGGTGCTGGGGCTCGGCCGCTCGGAGTCGCCACGCGCCAACGGCGAGCGCTCCAAGCACGTCGTGTGGTGGCTGCCGGACGACAATCCGCACTCGCGCTGGGGCAGCCTCGCATCGACGCTGCCGAACATCGCCTATCGCTGCCGCACCGCGGGCATGCGGCGCATGCTGCAGAAGCTGCTGCGCCGCGACGCCTGGGACGGCATCGTTTTCGATGGCATATCGGCCGGCTGGGCGCTGCCCGCCGTGCTCGACCACTATGCCGGCCGGCACGACCGCCCTCGCCTGATCTACGTGTCGCACAACCACGAAGGCAGCGTGCGCAGCCAGATCGCCGAGAGCCAGCCACTTTTCCTCAAGCGCCAGGCCGTTCGCCTCGACGCGCTCAAGGTGTGCCGCCTGGAACGCGAGCTGGTCGACGCCGTCGACTTCCTCACCGCGATCACGCACGAGGACATGACGCTCTATCGCCGCGAACATTGCACCAAGCCGATGGACGTCCTGACGCCGGGCTATTGCGGGCGGCAGGTCGGCGAACGGCGGATCTCGGCGGCCTTGCCGCGCCGGGCTGTCATCGTCGGCAGCTTCGACTGGATCGCCAAGCGCATGAACCTCGCCGAGTTCGTCGAGGTCGCCGACCCGCTGTTCGCCGACGCCGGCGCCGAACTGCAGGCCGTCGGCAGCGGCGACGAGGCCTTCCTGCAGCAGCTCCGCCAGCAGAGCCTCGCCACCCATTTCACCGGTACCGTGCCCGATATCGGCCCCTATCTCGACCAGGCGCGCATCGCGATCGTGCCCGAACGGTCGGGCGGCGGCTTCAAGCTCAAGGTGCTGGAATATGTTTTCAATCGCGTACCGGTCTTCGCCCTGGCAGGCTCTTTCGCCGGCGTGCCGTTACGCCACAACGACAGCGCCATGCTGTATGCCGACCACGCCGCCCTCGCCCATGGCGTGCTCGAAGCGATCGACGACGTCGAGCGGCTGAACCGCCTGCAGGAAAGAGCGTGGGCCGCCTGCGCCGGCAGCTTCGACTGGTCGAGTCGCGGCCGCCAGATCGTTTCGGCCATCGCCAATCCATGATCGACGCACAGGCTTTTGCGGCCGCCGGTGCGGGGCCCCGGCGGCTCGATTTCGTCGACACCGTGCTGGTGGTCATCTTCCTGCTCGGCCTCTATCTCGGGGTGTCGCTGGCGATCTCGGCCACGGTGCCGCTGACCTGCGCGCCATCGGGCCTCGCCGGCATCGTCATGCTGTGGCGGCGGCGCGACCAGATCGTCCCCAAGCACCTCGCCGGCTTGCTGCTGGTGGTCACGATCTATCTGTTCTCGGTCTTGGCGGCCAACAACTATTCCTTCCTCAGCAAGCGCTTCACCGGCCTGCTGCAGCTCACCTATTCGCTGGTCATTGCCTACGCCATGTTCCTGACGCTGTTGCACGGCGAGCGGCGGCAGATCAGCCGCATCCTGCTCACCTTCTGCTTCGTCATCATCATCGGTTGCCTGCTCGAGAACTATGCAGGCTTGCGCCGGCTGAGCGACGCGGTGCGCGACCGGCTCTACGACATGAACCAGGTCTACGACGCCGACCTGCGCGACCAGCTTCTCTACGGCCGCATCCGGCCGAAGCTCTTCACCTCGGAACCGTCGGCGGTGACCTTCGCCTACACCCATTTCAGCTCGGTCTGGCTGGTCGTCAGCCCGTGGCGCTACAAGCTGCTGGCCTATTTCGGCCTGATCGGCATGGCGCTGTTCGTGCTGCCGGGGCCCACCCTGGTCCTGATGGTGTTCCTGGCCGCGCCCTACCTGGTCTTCCTGGCCGGCACCCGACCGGGCGGCCGCGCCTCGATCTCGCGGTCGGTCGGCGCCGTGGCGATGGCGACGGTGCTGGTGAGCGCGGCCGTCGTGTTCGGCAGCATCTTCTTCGCCGAGCGCCTCAACGAGCTGGCCACCGGCCGCGACGCCAGCTTCTTCTACCGCTTCACCGGCCCGATGCTGGTGGCCTTCGACATGTTCCGCCATTACCCGTGGGCCGGATCCGGCCTGACCGGAGAGCTAAGCATCACCGACAACGTGATGAACGTCTACATGAACTCGCCGTCGTTCCAGGCCGCCTGGCGCATCAGCCGGGTCGCCGACGTGCTGACCAACTACATGTGGCTGCACTGGATCTATCTCGGCCTGGTCTGGGGCGTGATCTGCCTGGTGGCGATGTCGATCTGGCTGCGCATGCTGGGCGTGCCCAGCGTGCTCTATTGCTGGACCGTCTGGATCATCCTGGGCCAGGCCTCCGGCTCCTACGTCGGGCCCAAGACATGGAGCGTCATGCTGATCGGGGCGGCGGTGTCGATCCTGGCGGTCAATGCGCCGGAGCAGCAACGCGCCACTGGTCAGGCGACGATCTTCCGCCCGGGCGTGCGCCTCCCGCGACCCGTGGCGTCGCCGTCCTGACAAAAAAAGCGCGCCTTCCGGCGCGCCAGTAAGGGACTGCTTCCTCAAAAATTCCTCCCCAGCGAGGCTGGAGAGGTGTCGCCGTCATACGGCGACGGAGGGGTCATGAGCATCATCAGTGGCGCTCATGACCCCTCCGCCCCCGTATGACGGGGGCACCTCCCCTTCGCGGTATCCGCGAAGGGGAGGAAGGCGTCCTACGCCACCGCCCGCTGGGCTTCCGGAACGGCGTTGTCGACGTACCAGCGATAGGTTGCGGCCAGCCCGTCGCGCAACGACGTGCGGGCGCGCCAGCCGAGCGAGGCGGCGAAGTTGGTATCCACCATCTTGCGCGGCACGCCGTCGGGACGGCTGGAATCGAACTGGATGCCGCCCTTGTAGCCCACGACCTTGCAGATCAGGCTGACGAGGTCGACGATGGCGACGTCGGAGCCCGGCCCGAGATTGACGATGCCCTCGTCGGAGTAGTTCTGCATCAGCCAGACCATGCCGTCCGCCGCATCGTCGACATAGAGGAACTCCCGGCGCACCGCGCCGGTGCCCCAGACCTCGATGGTCGGCGCGCGCGAGCGCATGGCGGCGTGTGCCTTGACCATCAGCGCCGGCACGACGTGGCTCTGCATGAGGTCGAAATTGTCACCCGGCCCGTAGAGGTTGGTCGGCATGACCGAGATGAAGTCGCAGCCGTATTGGCGGCGGTAGGCCTGGCCGAGCTTGATGCCGGCGATCTTGGCCACCGCATACCACTGGTTGGTCGGCTCCAGCGGCCCGGTGAGCAGCGCGCTCTCCGGGATCGGTTGCGGTGCCAGGCGCGGATAGATGCAGGACGAGCCCAGCAGCATCAGCTTCTCGACGCCGACGCGGCGCGAGGCTTCCACGACGTTGCTCTGGATCATGAGGTTGTCGTAGATGAACTCGGCCGGCCGCGTGTCGTTGGCGTAGATGCCGCCGACACGCGCCGCCGCCAGGAAGACGGCCTGCGGCTTGGCCGCCGCCATCCATTGCTCGGTCTGGTCGGGTCGGCGCAGGTCGACCTGGTCGCGCGGCGCCGTCACAATCTCGCAGCCTTCGCGCTGCAGGCGGCGTACCAGCGCGCTGCCGACCAGGCCGCGATCGCCGGCGACCCAGACCCGCTTATTCCGCAGCGTGTAGCTTGGGTTCATAGGCATTATTGGCTCCCATTCTCTTCATCACGAGGCGATCGGCTTCCACCATCTCGGCGACCAGGTCGGGGAAGCTCGTGCGATGCCGCCAGCCCAGCTTGGCCAGCGCCTTGGCGGGGTCGCCGAGGAGAAGGTCGACTTCGGTCGGCCGGCGATAGTTGCCGTCGATCGCCACCAGGACGTGACCGGTGCGCTTGCAGCAACCCTGCTCGTCGTCGCCTTCACCGCGCCATTCGATCGGCCGGCCGATCTGGCCGAAGGCGAGCTCGACGAATTCGCGTACCGTGTGAGTCTCGCCGGTCGCCAGCACGTAGTCGTCGGGCTGCTCCTGCTGCAGGATGCACCACATGCCCTCGACATAGTCGCGGGCGTGGCCCCAGTCGCGCTTGGCGTCGAGGTTGCCGAGATAGAGGCGGTCCTGCCAGCCGCGCTCGATCGCCGCGACGGCGCGGGTGATCTTGCGGGTCACGAAGGTCTCGCCGCGGATCGGCGATTCGTGGTTGAACAGGATGCCGTTGGAGGCATGCATGCCGTAGGCTTCGCGGTAGTTGACCGTGATCCAGTAGGCATAGAGCTTGGCCACCGCATAGGGACTGCGCGGATAGAACGGCGTCTGCTCGCGCTGCGGTGTCTCCTGGACCTTGCCGAACAGCTCCGACGTCGAGGCCTGGTAGAAGCGCACGTCGTCGTTCATGCGCAGGATGCGGATCGCCTCGAGCAGCCTGAGCGTGCCCAGCGCATCGGTGTTGGCGGTGTACTCCGGCGTCTCGAAGCTCACCTTCACGTGGCTCTGGGCCGCGAGATTGTAGACTTCGTTCGGCTTCACCTCGCCCAGAAGGCGCAGGAGATTGGTGGAATCCGTCATGTCGCCGTAGTGCAGGAACAGGCGGGCGGCAGCGTCGTGACGATCGCGGTAGAGGTAGTCGATGCGTTCGGTATTGAGCAGTGACGAGCGGCGTTTGATGCCGTGCACGATGTACCCGCGACCCAGCAGGAAATCGGCGAGATAGGCGCCGTCCTGCCCGGTGATGCCGGTGATGAACGCAACTTTTTCTGACATGTTTGCCGACCTCTCGGGTTACGCGACGCTTCAGGAGGAATAGGCGATCCGTTCGGCCACGCGGCCCCACGAGTAGTTCTGAACGACATGGCGCTGGGCCGTGGCGGCCATGCGTTCGAGCCGTCCGGGATCGGAGACGGCACTGACAATGGCCTCGGCGAGCGCGGACGGATCGGCGCGATCGACGAGGAAACCGTGCCGGCCACCATCGACCAGCTCGGGCAGACCATTGCGATTGAGGCCCATGACCGCCGTGCGCGAGACCATGGCCTCGAGGTAGACCTGGCCCCAGGGGTCGTTCAGCATGGGCTGAACCAGCAGCGTCGATTCGCGATAGAGCTGCTGCAGCCTCTCCCACGGCAGATGAGCATGCAGAGTGACGCCGGGCCTCTCGCCGACGAAGGCGCGGCTGCGCTCATCGCCGACGATGGTCAGGCGAAGATCGGGACGCTGCCGATATGCCAGGTCGAACGCCTCCAGCAGCAGCAGGCCGCCCTTGGCCTTGAACAGATGCTTGGCGACGAAAAGAAGCGCCGGCTTGTCGTAGCTCTTCGGCCCGTCATGGGGCTCGATCGCGCCCATGCCCGAGCCGACGGCCGTGACCTTTTCCGGCGGCAAGCCGTAATGGGAAATCAGGTTGTCGCGGACATAGGCGCCGAAGGTGAAGACATGGGAGAGGCCGCTCAGCGCCTCGCGCTCGGCCTGATCGAACGCCGCCAGGGCGCGCTTGTTGTAACGGCAGACGTCGATGTGATGGGCTCGCGTCAACGCCCAGCTATGGTCGCAGTAGAGGTAGTGCTTCACCCCGGCAGCAAGGTCGCTGGCCGGCAGGTCGAAGGTCCCGGTATGCAGCACATGCCGTGCGCCGATCCGGCTCGCCTGCCCGGCGACCTGGGCGGCGAGCCTGCGCCGCGACCGGCGGCCACGCAGCACCTGTTCCGTGCTGACCGGCCGACCGAGGCCCGCGATCATGTCGCAGGCGGCGACGCCGAGCTTCTCCAGGCGGCCCATGCACGGGCGGATGCTGTCGACGGCCACACCGAGACGCTCGAGTTCCTTGGCGACATTCGCCGGCGCTCCCGACCACGACTTCGTATCTCGCGGATCACCGAACACGCAGGTGATTGCCACGCGGTCGAAGCGCAACGCGCCGGCGCTTGCGCCGACGTGAGAGTCGAGTGGGGCGTTCATCGTGAGGGTCATGAAACATCCCGCCCCATGGCCCCGCTAGTGATTAACCTGTGACTTGGATTTCGCGCAGATTCGACGCCACAGATTGATCACGTAATGGCGTCTTCACGCTCCGCGATACTGTGGGTCTACCGCGATCGGGAGACGTCGTCGGATGCACGGATCAATCGAAGCCAGAGACGCGAGCGACATCCGCGTCGTTGCCGACGACGTGACACGCGATGACGATGCTGCGTCGGAGCGCGTCGTACAGGATGTCGCGCTGTCGTTCTTCTGTCCCGACGTGACCGATGCCAGCACGTTGAAGCGCGTCCAGCAGTTCATGGATTTCGGCTACAGCGTCACGGTCTTCGGTTTTCGCCGCGAGCGCTACAACACGGATTATCAACCGCCGTGGCCCAACGTGCCGCTCGGCTTCACCACCGATCTCAAGTACTGGCATCGGCTGAGTGCGTTGCTGCATGCCGTGCCTGCGCTGTTCGCCAATCGCCGCACGCTGGCGCGCGCTTCGATCTTCTATGCCCGCAACATCGACCAGCTCCTGCTGGCTCTGCTCGGCCGCCTGATCGCCTTCTCGCGCGCGCCGATCGCCTACGAGGTGCTGGACATCCCGGCCATCCTGATGCGCCGTGGATTGGTGCCGACGTTCCTGCGTGCGATCGAGCGGCTGTGCCTGCGGCGCATCAGCCTGCTGGTGCTGTCCTCGCCCGGCTTCCATCGCAACTACTTCTCGGCCGTGCAGAAGTATGCCGGCGATTGGTTCCTGCTGGAGAACAAGCTCTACCCCTCGCCTACCCGAACCCGCCCCACGGCGGCCAAGCCGGGGGTGGGTCGCAGACCGTGGGTGGTGGGCTACTACGGCCTGATCCGCGGCGAGGCCACCGTCGATCTCATCGCGCGGCTGGCTCATCGCCTGAAGGATCGCGTCGTCTTCAAATTCGGCGGCGTCTTCACCACGGTGGAGCAGGCCAAGTTCGAGACCGTGCTGCGCCGCTGTCCCAACGTCGACTACAGCGGTCCCTATCTGCCGCAGCAGGATCTCGAGCGCCTCTATCGCAGCGTCGACTTCGCCTGGGCGCTCGATCTGGAGCACACCGACCACAATTCACGCTGGCTGATGCCGTGCCGGTTCTACGAAGCCGGCTACTACGGCGTGCCCTGCCTCGCCGTTCATCGCTTCGAGGTCGGCAACGTCATCGAGACGCATCGCATCGGCTGGACGTTCGACGCCCCCCTCGAGGACTCCCTGGTGCGCTTCTTCGAGCGGCTGACGGAAGAGGACTACGAGCTCATCCGGACGCGGCTCTCGACCGTGCCCTCGAGCATGTTCGTCGCCAGGGAGGACGTCGCCGAGCTTTGCGGGAAGCTCGCCCGGTCTAGGTCTGGATCGCGGCCCGGTTGATCATGACGCAGTCGAACTCGACCAGGCGGAGCGCGTTGTCGCGGCTGATCGGATAGAAGCCGGTAATGTCGAAGCCGCGCTCGTCGAGATAGCGGATGGTCTCGGTGTAGCTCGGCATGCCCTTGTAGATGCAGCGGACCGACGCCTCGGTCTGCAGTGCCTTCATCGTCGGCAGGCTGCTCGACGCGCCGCGCAGGACCTCGATATCGAAGCCCTGTGTGTCGATCTTGAGATAGGGCCGCTTGAAGCCGATCCGCTCGCGCAAACCGGGCAGCACCTCATCGAGGGTACGCACCGCGACCGTCTCCGTATGGTCGGCGACGTTGAGGCCGACGTAATCGCTGACCCGGTCGTGGTCGGGCTCGAGGAACGAGCTGAACTGGTCGGAGACCATGACGTTGATCTGCAGCGAGCCCTCGCTGCTGCCGAGCGCGTAACCCTCGATGTGCCACCTGGCGTCGCCGCGGCTGCGCTCGCGCAACGCCTCGACATGGCGGCTGACCGGCTCGAAGGACACGATCGTGCCGGCGTACTGTACGCGCTCGCGCAGGAAGTCGCGATACTGGCCGGCATTGGCGCCGACATCGAGCACGCAGTCGATCTCCAGCCTCGCCAGCAGTTCGCTGAGATGCAGCGCGAAGTCGCGCTCCTTCATCTCCCTGAGCGGGACGATGTCGTAGCCGAAAGAGCGACTCACCTTGAGCACCGAGTCCTTCACGATCTTGAGCATGGCGTCTCCACTCTTGCGCGGCCGATAGTGGCCGCCCGGCGTCGGAACCCCTCGTGATCAGTGTGTGATCGGCCCTCGCGGCGATTGAGCGACGTTGTGACATCGACCAACTTCGGCCGTCCAACCCGGAGGAACTGATACTTGTTTGCGTCCACCGTTCGCGGGCCGGTGCTGGTCACCGGCGGCGCCGGCTACATCGGCAGCCACGTTTGCAAGGCGCTGGCCGAAGCCGGCGCCCAGCCACTCTGTCTCGACACGCTCGAAAAGGGACATGAGTGGGCCGTACGCTGGGGCGAGCTGGCGCGCGGCGATGTCGGCGACGGACGTTTCATCGAGGAAGTCTTTCAGCGCCACAAGCCGCAGGTCGTCATCCATCTGGCGGGCTATATCGAGGTCGGCGAATCGGTCGCCAACCCCGAGCGCTACCTCGTCAACAACTCCGCCAAGAGCCGCGTCCTGATCGGCGCCGCCATCCGCCACAAGGTCGAAGCCTTCGTGTTCTCGAGCACCTGCGCCGTCTACGGGATACCGCAGGCCGAGCTCCTGCAGGAGGGACACAAGATCGCCCCCCTCAACCCCTACGGCGTCTCCAAGGCGAGCGTGGAGCGGGCGCTCGAGGCCGCGACGTGGCGCGGCCTGCGCTCGGCGTCGCTGCGCTACTTCAACGCCGCCGGCGCCGACCCGGCCGGCGAGATCGGCGAGGCGCACGAGCCCGAGACCCATCTGCTGCCGCTCGCCGTCGATGCCGCACTCGGCCTGCGCGGGACGCTGATCGTGCACGGCGAGGACTACCCGACGCAGGACGGCTCGTGCGTGCGCGACTTCGTGCACGTGTCGGACCTCGCCGATGCCCATCTCAAGGCCGTGCAATGGCTGATGCGGCAGAAGCCCGGCCGCGGGCGCCACGACGTGTTCAACCTGGGCTCGGGCGCCGGTTACAGCGTCAAGCAGGTGGTCCAGGAGATCGGCCGCGCGGTCGGCCGGCCGGTGCCGCATGTCTTCGGCGCACGCCGGCCCGGCGATTCGCCCCAGCTGGTGGGCTGCATCGCCAAGGCGCAGCGCGACCTGGGATGGACGCCGCTGCGCGGCCTGGAGACGCAGATCGAGGATACCGTCCGCTGGCGTCGCGCCATGGTCCGATAAGGAACACCATGGCACCCGGCGGCGTTTTTCCTGAGGTCCAGCGCCGGTTTCGGGCCAGAACGGACCCCAGGAGGCACCTCGTGGCGGACGACAATCCCGGTCCCGGCAACGGGCTTCTCTACGCACTGCTCGGCGCGCTGTCGGTCGTCGTGGCCGGTGGCGGCTACTACATCTATCGGAACAATCAGGACCTGCCGCCGGTGTCGCAAGCCCTGCCGCCCGTGGCGCCCACGCCGCAGCAGGCGGCTCCGGCGGGCCACTCGGCAAGCCAGGTCGACCAGGCGCGGGCGGCGATCGCCGACGCGCGGCGCAAGGCGACACGGGGCGATTTCACCGGCGCCGAAAGGGCGTTGCAGGGCGCCGATCGCATCGTGCCGGGCTTTGCCGAGACGGCCGCGGCGAGACGCGAGATCGCCGAGCTGCAGACGACCCGCGGCGATCCCCGGCGCGGTCGCGCCGAACCACGGCGGGACGCAACGCACATCGCCGCCCTGGTCGACGCCGCGCGGACCGCCATCGCCCGGCGCGACTATGACGCCGCCGACCGCGCCCTCGACGAGGCCGAACAAATCGATGCCCAGGATCCCGCGGTGGTCCGCACGCGCAACGAGCTGCTGGAAGCAGCAGCCCGGCCTGGCCCACGCGACCGGCACAACTGATCGCAATGCTCCGAGGACCACGAAAAAGCCCACCCGATCATTAATCGGGTGGGCCAGTCGGCGCGCTCGGCGCGGGGAAGTGACGCCGGGCGCGGGAAAACCGGTCAGCGTGTGTAGACGGTCGTCGTCGTGGTCTTGGGCGCAGTATCCGTGTAGACGACGGCGGATGGCGCGGGCGCCACCACGGCGGTGGATGGCGCCGGTTGGACGGTCCGTTCTTCGCGAATCGTACAGGCCGATGCGAGGATCGAACTCGCGACGCAGGCGAAGACAAGCAGCGGCTTCATGGCTTGCTCCCTAGCGAGTATAGACGGTCGTGGTTGCTGGCGTCGGCTCGGTGTAGACCACGGTGTTCGACGCCGGCGCCGGCGTGGCGACGACGGTTGCAGCCGGAGCGGCTGGACGCTCAACGGTTTCATGTCGAAAAGTGCACGCACTGACCAAGCCGACGACGACGATGGCAAGAACGGGAAGAAAAGGCTTCATCGGTTGGTACTCCCTGTGTGGGACGACAACGGACCGTCCCCGGGCCGGTTGCGTTCAAAAGCAGACGGCCTCTTGCGGAAACCTCTCGGATGTGGGCAACCGCCGTTCCCCGCCCTGCGTTCATATCCTTGCCGGTTTCTCCAACGCACCGGCCCCCGCCTCGAAGGCCGCTCCTCGACAGATCGGTGAGTGCGCTCGAGGCGGGGCCTGGCGGAGCGTGAGGCGCTGAATGGCCGCCGAAAGCGCCGGCATCCTCCTGTACAAGCGCAGCGGTCGCGAGCTGTCGGTGTTGCTGGTCCATCCCGGCGGGCCGTTCTGGCGCAACAAGGACGATGGCGCCTGGACCATTCCCAAAGGCGAACGCGGCGTGGGCGAGGATGCCGAAACGACGGCGCGCCGCGAATTCGCCGAGGAGCTCGGCACTACGCCAACGGGCGAGCTGATCCCTCTCGGGCGCATTCGCCAGCGCGGCGGCAAGCAGGTCGACGGCTTCGCCCTCGAGGGCGATCTCGACGTCGAGCGCATCTCGGGCAACAGCTTCGAGATCGAATGGCCACCGCGCAGCGGCCGGCGGCAATCCTTTCCCGAAGTCGACCGCGCGGCGTGGTTCTCGCCGGACGAGGCCCGTCAGAAGATCAATGTCGGTCAAAGGCCGTTCATCGACCGGCTCGAAGCACTCCGTACCAAGCCGTGAAAAAGGCGGCCCTTCGCGGGCCGCCTCTTCCTCGCGCAATCGATCGGGTCAGCTCGGTCCGATGGGCCGGCCCGGCCAGCGGTAGCCGGGCGCCGGCAGCGGGATCCTGTTGGCGATCAGGGAATTCTCCAGCAACGGGATGCCGCCCTGGTAGTCGCCCGCTTCACACTTGGCGATGGCCGCCGCTTCAGGCGTGTCGAGCTGGGAGGTGCGGTACTCGCGCCACTTGTCGCTGAGCGCCTTGCAGTAGCTGCGCGGGTCGGAGAAGACCGTGGTGGTCGACACCATCTGGCCATCCATCACGATCTCGACGCGGCGGTTCTGCGGTTCGCGCACGCCGTCGCCGGTCGCTACCAGCGGGTTGGACTCGCCCTTGCCGATCACGGTGATGGCATCGGCCGGCACGCCCTGGCGGACCAGCTCGTTCTTCACCGCATTGGCGCGCCGCAGCGACAGCGCCATGTTGTAGCTCTCCGGTCCCGACGTATCGGTATGGCCGGTCGCCGTGATGCGCGCACTGCCTCGCGTCTTGAAGGCGGCGGCGGCCTGGCCGATGGTCTGCACCGCCTGCTGCGACAGGTTGGAGCGATCCCAATCGAAGAAAACCATGAAGGACTGCGGCGCCGCGACGGGCGGCGGCGGTGGCGGAGGTGGCGGCGGCTCCGGGGCGCAGGCGGCCGCGAGCAGCGTCGTCGCAAGGACAACCAACAGTTTCCTGAGCATGATTTGTTCCCCTCAAAGCGGAAGCTTCGAAGGGGCGGAGGACCCCTCCGGATCGCGCGCCAGGGCACGCGTTCGGAGGGAAACGCCACAATCCTGCCCGGGTTCCCGCAGCGTGCAGAATCGGCCGCGCCGGGCCGTGCTCGGCAGCGGCGGCTCAGGCGGCGAGCTTGTAGAGCTCCGCTACATTGTCGCGCAGGATGCGCTTCTTCAACTCGGGGCTGAGATGCGCGGTCTGCTCGGCGATCACGTCCTGGCTGCGCGGCCAGGTGGAATCGCTGTGCGGGAAGTCGCTGGCCCACATGAGCTGATGCGGATCGAGCTGCTCGGCAAACTGGAAGGCCGTCCAGTCGTCCTGGAAGGTGAGCGCGATGTGCTTGCGGAAATACTCCGACGGCAGGCGCTGCAGCTCCTTGCCCTTCATCCAGTAGCGATGGCGCTTGTAGGCGTGGTCCATGCGGTACATGAAATGCGCTCGACGTCAGGATGTGGAAGCTGAGCGGCAGTCCCAGCGCGACGGCCGCCTCCCAGAACGGATCGTACGCCGGATCGTCGTAGTCCTTCTCACCCGGATTGCCCGGCATCATGACGCCGCGAAAGCCCATCGCCTTGATGCGCTCGAGATCTTCTATGCCTTCCTTGATCGTGCGGATGCAGGTCTGGCCACACCCGATCAGGCGCTCCGGATCGTGCGACACGTAGGTCAGCAGCCAGCGATTGTAGGCGTCGAAGCAGGCCTTCTTGTAGTCGAGGTCGGGATGATTGCAGAGCAGCATGCCGACGCTGGGATAGATGACCTCGGCGGCGACGCCGTCCTTGTCCTGGTCGGCCAAGCGCCTGCTCGGGTCCCAGCCGCTGCGATGAAGGTCGTCGAACCGGGCGCCGCCGATGCGGATATCCTTGGGGTCGACGCCGGCGGCGGCGATCAGGCCCATCGGCACCGGGGTCTTCATGCCCTGGACGACGTAGATGTCGCCCATGCCTTCCTTGTAGACGACGTGCGGGGCCCTCTCCCGCCAGGCGGGATCGATATGGTCGACATAGCAGTTGGGCGGCTCGGTGATATGCGAATCGGCCGAAATCGGACGCCAGTCCATTATGTTTCCTCCTGCCTGCGAGACCGAATCGTAGGCAGACGCGGCGTCCCGCCGCAAGCCGGCGCGGAACGCCCGTTTCGGCGGGCGGCAACGGTTGAACCGGTTCCGGGCCTATGGCATACCCCGCCCCTCCGAGGCCTCCGGCCTCCGGGCGCTGCCGTAGCTCAGTGGTAGAGCACTCCCTTGGTAAGGGAGAGGTCGACAGTTCAATCCTGTCCGGCAGCACCAGTTTTCATTCCCCAAACCTACGTGGCCCGGCAGGCTGCATTTCTGCTTAGCGCGTGTAGACCGTCGTCGTGGCCGGCGCCGGGTCGGTGTAGACCACGGTGCGCTCGGAAACCGCCGGCGCGGGCCTTTCGACCACGCGCTCACGGGTGGCGACGGTGCAGCCCACCGCCGCCAGGGCGCTGGCTGCGATGGCAATCAGCGGAATGTATTTCATGGCTCGGCTCCTTCTGCTGTCTTGCCGAGCCAACGGAACGGCGTCGGGGCGGTTGCCCCAACGACGTCCGTGATCTTTGGCGAGCCCGGGAACCCTGGCGCGGCGCTAGTTGCGCGTAAAGCCTTCGAGCTCGTTGGCCGCCCAATCGAGCGTCTTCTCCATCGCTTCGCCGCGGAAATGGCGAACGGCCATCTGCGTCTGCAGCGCCTGCACATAGATCTGCTCGCCGATCTTGTGCGGCGCGGGTGCGCCGGCGATCGACAGGATCTGGTGCTGGTGCGGATTCGGATAGTGATAGAGCGTGCCCTTGGGCGGCCCCTCCTCGGCCCAGGTCTTGAAGGTGGTGAAGTTGGCGAACGACGGCAGGTCGTAGCCGTTGCTCGCTTCCACCATCTTCTCGACCACGGGCTGTTGCGACAGGTGGACGATCAGGCTCTTGGCCGCCGCCTGGTTCTTGCTGAAGTTCCAGACGCCCCAGAAGTAGGGAACGAACGGCGCGAAGCGGCCCTTGGGGCCGGCCGCGAAGCCGTGCGTCCAAAGCTGCTCGGCGACCTTGGGCGCATCGCGCTTGGCCACCGCCCAGGCGCTCGGCGGATTCATGATCAAGGCGCCGCGGCCCGACACCAGCCATTTGTTGTTGGAGGCGTCGTCCCATGACGGCACGTCGGACGGCAGATGCGCCATCAGCCGCTTGTAGTAGTCGAGCGCCTGGCGAACCGGATCGCTCTTCACGGTGACGTTGCCCTTGGCGTCGACCAGCATGGCGCCGAAGCCGTGGAAGATCGCGCCGGCCGTGTCGACGTTGTCGGCCGTGGTGCCGAGTCCGATGCCGAAGGCATGGCCCGCCTTGTTGCAGGCTTCGGCCGCCTTCAGGAACGTGTCGAAGGTCCAGTTGTCGGCCTTGGGCTTTTCGCCCACCGGATACATCGCCTGCACGTCGATGCTGGCATGCTCCTTCATCAGGTCGATGCGCGAGCATGGGCCCTTGATCTGGCTGCCGACCGTGGCGGGCACGGCCACCCACTTGCCGTCGACCTTGCCGAGATATTCGACGGTCGCGTTGACCGCGCCGTTCTGCTTGATCAGGCCTTCCATGACGTCGTTCATCGGCACGAGCTGATTGCCGTAGCGCGACGGCAGCCAGGTCGAGAAGGCGAAGATGTCATGACCCGACTTCGCCTGCGATTCGGCGGCGCCGGTCAGCAGAAGCTTGTTGCCCTGCGAGGTGATGAAGTCGACCTGAACCTCGACCTTCTCCTTGGCGGCCCATTCGTCGACGGCGGCCTTGGTGGCGTTGTTGGCGTTGGGGACCCAATGGTCCCACATGGCCAGCGAGAGCTTGCCCGCGGCGTAGGCGCCACGAACAAAAGGAGCAGCAACAAAAGTCGACGCAGCGACGCTACCGGCGACAAAACGGCGACGCGTAGTCCTCGAAGCAACCATGTTTCCTCCAGTTATCGGCCCTCAAGCGGGGCCGTTGGAGGAAACGCTACGGAAGCTGCGCCGTCGCGGCAACGGATTTCGACTGCCTGAATTCGTAGACGAGCACGCCGGCCAGGATCAGCAGGCCGAGCGCCCGGGCCGCAACCATGCCGCCCACCCAGTCGTCGACGATGTCGGGAAAGGTGAGCGAAATGCCGGCGATCACGCAGGCGATGCGCTGCGGCATGCCCAACGGTCGCCACAAATGGCCCTGGGCCGCGATCGCCAGAGCCAGGATGCCGCCGGCCGCGCCCAACGTCACCCACGGCACCCAGGCCCAGCTCATGCCCTTGGGCACTTCCAGCAGCAGGCCCGTGCCGATCGGATCGAGCACGAAGATGAAGGGCACCAGGAAGGCCGGCAGGGCGTATTTCCAACTCTGCAGCGTGGTGACGTAGGGATCGGCACGGGTCAGCGTCGCGGCGGCGAACGGCGACAGCGCCGTGGGCGGCGACACTTCCGAGAGCACCGCATAGTAGAAGATGAACATATGCGCCGCGTAGTCCGGCACGCCGAGCTTGATCAGGGCGGGAGCCGCGATCACCGCGCACATGATGTAGGACGCCGTCACCGGCACGGCGAGGCCGACCACCCAGACGATCAGCGCCGTGTAGAGCGCCGTCCAGAACATCGAGCCGCCGGCCAGGTCGATGACGATCGAGGAGAACTTCAGCGCCAGGCCGGTCTTGGTGATGATGCCGACGATGATGCCGGCACAGGCGCAGGTCGCGGCCACGCCCAGCGCCTGGATCGAGCCGTCGGCCAGGGCGCGGAACAGGCGGCGCGGCCACAGGGCGGTGTCGGCGCGTATGTAGCTCACCAGGATGGCGAGCAGGATCGACCAGAACACCGCATAGGTCGCCGAATAGCCCCAGACCATCAGCACGACGACGGAGATCAGCGACGAGAAGTGGAAGCCGTAGCGCGTGATGAGCTGGCGCATGCCGATGTCGACCTTCGGATCGACGGCGCGCAAATGATACTTACGCGAATCGATCTCGGTCATGACCAGCAGGCCGAAGTAGTAGAGGCACGTCGGCACGATCGCCATGCGCACGATGTCGAGGTACGACATCTTGAGGTACTCGGCGATCAGGAAGGCCGCCGCGCCCAGCACCGGCGGCGACAGGATGGCGCCGAGGCCGCCCGCCGCCAGCAGGCCGCCCGCGGCCGACTTGCCGTAGCCCGCCTCCCGCATGATCGGCCAGGCGACGGTGCCGATGGTGACGGTGGTCGCCACGCCCGAGCCCGACGGCCCGCCCAGCAGGAACGACGACAGCACGACGGCGCGGCCCGCCGCGTTGGGCTGCCCCCTCATGGCGAGCAGGGAGAAGTCGATGAAGAAGCGCCCGGCGCCCGAGGCCTGCAGGATGGCGCCGAAGATGGTGAACAAAATGATCAGCGTCGCCGACACGTCGATCGCCGAGCCGAAGATGCCGTTCAGCGTCATGTAGAGCTCGGCGATCAGGTCGACGATCGGATAGCCCTTGTGCGTCCACGGCGCCGGCAGGTAGTTGCCCCACAGGCCATAGGCGAAGAACACCATCGACAGCACCGGCATGATCCATCCGGTGGCGCGGCGCGTCGCCTCCAGCACCAACAGGATCAGCACGGCGCCGACGGCGACGTCCATGCCGGTCGGCGAGACATAGCGGTCGAGGAAGTCGTCGGAGGCTTCCAGGCTCGTCCAGGTGCCGCCGGTCATCATGTACCAGATGACGCCGAGCGACAGGCCGGCGGCGACGATGTCCCACGGCGCCACGCGGTTGCGCCAGCTCTTCACCATGGGGAAGAGCAGGAAGACCAGGGACAGGGCGAAGGCGACGTGTATCTCGCGCAAAGACTGCTGGTCGACGGTGCTCGCCGCGGCATAGAGATGGAACAGCGTCATGGCCACGGCGATCGACATGAGGATGGTGCCCCACCATCCGGAGAAGCGGTGGACGCCGCCCTCCTCCTGCTCGACCAGTTCCTCGATCTTGCGATGCTCCTCGTCACTCAGGAGCCCGTTCTGCACCGTCATCCGCTCACATCCCGAAAGGCAAAGGGGCTCCCCCAAGGGGGAGCCCCCAACGCGTACCCTGGTCGTTACGACAGCTTGATGCCCTTCTCGGCGAAGAACTTCAGCGCGCCCGGATGGAAGGGCACCGACGAGTTGGCCTCCTTCTGGTTCTCCGGCGTCATGTCGACAGCGGCCTTGTGGGTGGCCACCAGGTCGGCGTGGTTGTCCCACAGCGTCTTCAGGATGGTGTAGGCCTGGTCGTCCTTCATCGAGGCCGGCACCACCAGGATGTTCCAGATGGCGATCACGGGCACCGCGGCATCCTGGTTGGGATAGGTCTTGGCGTTGATCTGGCTCTTGGCGAAGACCGGGCCGTACTTCTTGTTGAGGTCCGGCACCAGGTCGGCGTTGGGGATCAGCTTGATCTTGATCCCCTGTGTCACCGCGAGGTCGGTGATCGCCGCGACCGGCGGGCCGCCGTTGAAGAAGTAGCCGTCGAGCTTGCCGTCCTTCATCGCATTGGTGCTCTCGGCCGGCGCCAGGCGCTCGCGCTTGATGTCGCTCACCTTCAGGCCAAGCTCGTCGAGGATGCGCAGCGCCATCACCTCCGAGCCGCTGACCGGCGAAGCGGTCGAGATGCGCTTGCCCTTGATGTCGGAGAGCTTGTTGATACCGGTGCCGTCCATGGTCACGAAGTGCACCAGGTTGGGATAGATGACGCAGAGCGTGCGCGAGTCGACCGGCTTGTCCTTGAACTTGTCGAGGCCCTTGATGGCATCGTAGGCGGTGTCGCACTGCGTCAGCGCCATCTGCGCCTTGCCGTCGCGGATCATGTGCATGTTGGCGACCGAACCCGCGGTCGCCTCGGCGGTCACCGCCCAACCCGAGACCTTCTTGCTCAGGATGTTGGCCATCGCGCCGCCCAACGGATAGTAGACGGCGCCTGTCGTGCCGGTCGCGATCGAGAACTGGGCCTGCGCCGAGGCCGTACCGGACCAGGCCCCGCCCAGGCCCAGCGCACCCGCCGCGCTGCCGGCGGCGATGAATTGGCGTCGATTAATCAAAGCTTCCTCCACTAAGCTACTACGCTCAAGCTCCCCTTAAGGGGGCGGAACAAACCACTTCCCCGCGGAGGAAACAATGCGCCTTTTGATCGAAGGGGCGATGGTGTGGGACGGCAGCGGCGCCCGGCCTTTTGCCGGCAAGGTGCTTATTGATGGCGAGCGAATCGCGGCCGTCGCTCCGCAAGCCGAAAATGTTTCATCCGACGGCGCCGAATGCCTGGATGCGGCCGGCAAATTCCTCATGCCGGGCATGGTCGAGGGCCATGCCCATCTCTCCTTCGTCGACACGCCGCGCGGCACGTGGCTCGGCGAGCTGCCGCCGGAGGACCATGCGCTGCTCACCATGGACGCCGCACGCAGGCTGCTCGCCGCGGGCTTCACCAGCGCCTGCTCGGCGGCGGCGGCCAAGATTCGCCTCGACGTGGCGGTGCGCGACGCCATCAACCAGGGCGTCATCGATGGCCCGCGCCTGCTGGCGGCCAGCCCCGAGCTCACCGTCACCGGCGGCCTGGGCGACGGCCGCCGCCTGCACCTGCATCAGGACAGTTTCGGCGTTGCCGTCGACGGGCCCGACGAGGTGCGGCGCATGGCGCGGCTCTGCCTGCGCGAGGGCGTCGACGTGATCAAGCTCAACATCTCGGGCGAGCTCGGCACCGAGTCCGCTCCCGCGGTCGCGGCGATGATGACCGACGCCGAAGTGGCGGCCGGCGTCGAGGCCGCCCATACCGCGGGCCGGCGCGTGGCCGCCCATGCGCGCGCTTCGGATTCGGTGAAGCGTGCGCTGCGTCACGGTGTCGACGTGATCTATCACTGCGACTACGCCGACGAGGAGGCGCTCGACCTCCTGGAAGCAGCCAAGGACCGCATTTTCACCGGCCCCGCCATCGGCCTCACGGTCTCGCGACTGGAGGGCCTGCGCGGCGACAACACGGCGGAAGGCCGACGCTGGCTCGAGCGGATGACGCCGCAGTTCGAGGCGACCTGCCGCGTCCATCACGAAATGCGCCGCCGCGGCATCCGCGTCGTGGTCGGCGGCGACTATGGCTTCGCCGCCAATCCGCAGGGCACCAATGCACGCGACCTCGAGCATTTCGTGACGCATTTCGGCTTCAGCCCGAGCGAGGCGCTGCAGGCGGCCACCCGCACCGGCGGAGAGATCATGAGGCGCGGCCACGAGCTCGGCCTGGTCAGGCAGGGCTATCTCGCCGACCTGCTGCTGGTCGACGGCGACCCGCTGAAGGACGTGCGCGTGCTGCAGGACAAGAAGCGCCTCGCCCTGATCATGAAGGGGGGCGTGCGCTACGCGCCCTGTGAAGGCGCGCCGCACGTCAGGCGGCTGCACTAGGCGCGGGGTCGCCGCAAGGTAATGACGACGACCTCGCCGCGTGTATTGAAGCGCATCGGCAGGTCCGACACGCCGACACCGCGGCTGGTGTATCCGACCATCCGGCCCTGTCGCCACAGGCCGCTCGCGGCGTGGCGGCAGCGCTTGAGATGGGTGACCAGCGGCCGGCCGCCCGGCAGGCAGATCTGGCCGCCGTGCGTGTGGCCGCAGAGATAGAGCGCGTAGCCCGCCTCATCGGCGTCATCGGCGACCTCCGCGGAATGCACCAGAGCGATGCGGAAACCGCCGTCGTGGTCGCCAAGTGCCGCCAGCGCCGCCTCGGTATAGAAGCTGTGGACGTCGTCCAGTCCGGTGACGCACAGGCTGTCGCCGCCGTGCCGTACCACGATCGACCGGTTCACCAGCACGTCGAAGCCCGTGCGCTCGAGTACGCCGACCATCGCCGCCGGATCGTGGTTGCCGAGCACGGCCAAACGCGGTCCGCGCACGCGAACGCCCGCCAGCGCCTCCATCAGCAGCCCGGCCGAATGCTCGATCGATGTGCGGGGATGGCCATGCACGTCGCCGGTCACCGCGAGCATGTCGACCTCGATGCCATCCAGCAGCGCCCGCGCCGCCGGCGCCAGTTCCGGGAAGTGATCGAGATGGGTGTCGCTCAGCTGCAGGATGCGATAGCCGTCGAACGACGATGGCAGACCCGGCAGCTCGACTTCGAGCTCGACCTTCCTGAGGTCGAGCGCGTTGCGTCGGCCGCGCGCATGAAGCGGCGTGAGCCGTAGCGTCACATCGAGCACGGTGACCATCAGCCTGAAAGCGCGGCCCCGCCAACGGCCGTACCGGCCGGCGCGGCTGACCAGGTACCGGCCGTCCTCGATGGCGCGTCGCCGTATGGCCCAATCCCGCATGACGCTGGCAGACCTACCACGCGACGCAACGGCCTGCCGCGTGACATTGCATCGCCGAGGCGGCCGTTACAGATTTGCCACTTGCTTCGTTGGCTTGCCGATCATGCCGGCTTGCTCCGGCCCCGTCGCTTCGAGCGCACTTTCGCGGTGCTGGCCGCGCTGGCGCTCGCCTTGGTGGTCGGCGCCACCGCCAGCGGTTCCATTTGAACGAAAAAGGCGGCCCCCTTTCGGGAGCCGCCCTCTTCGACCAAGACTGATGATCAGGTGCGCGGCGGCAGCTGGATCCTCGCGTCGGTCAGCAGCTTCTCGAGCACCGGGATGCCACCGGCATAGTCGCCGGCGTCGCACTTGGCGATCGCCTGTGGGCCCGGGCCCTGGGCGGTCGTGCGGTCATAGTTGCGCCACAGCTGGGCAAGCCGCGCGCAATAGGCCTGGTCGTTGGTCGGCGGCGCGGTCGCCGCGGTGGCGGTCTGCAGCACGATCTCGACACGACGGTTCTGCGGCTCGCGCACGCCGTCGCCGGTCTGCACCAGCAGGCCCTGCTCGCCGCGGCCGACGGTGGTGATGGCCGCAGCCGGCACGCCGAGCTTGACGAGGGCGGCCTTCACGGTGTTGGCACGGCGCAGCGACAGCGCCATGTTGTAGGCTTCAGTGCCGGTCGTGTCGGTGTGGCCCGTCGCGGTGACGCGCGCACCCTGCTTGGCCTTCCAGGCATCGCGCGCCTGCTCGAGCACGTTCAACGAGGCGTCCGACAGCCGGGTGCTATCCCAGTCGAAGAACACCATGAAGGCCTGCGGCGGCGGTGGAGGCGGCGGCGGCGGTGGCGGTGGCGGCTCGGACGCGCATGCGCCCAACAGGTACGCAGCCGCGACGAGACCCAACAACTTCTTCAGCATAGATTTTCCCCCTCAACGTGGCGTCGCGCGCGCGCCGATCACAAACACAGCGGACCGACGCATGCGCGATACCATCTTGCCGACACACGCAACCGCAGGCAATGGAAACGCCACGGCAGACGCCGCCCTCCGCCAATTGCCTTGGGCATGTCGCCCGGCGGTCACACTGCAAATATCGATCGTTTCGCGAGCGCCTGTTCTTCGCGAGTCGAAGAACGAATAGGCGACACGTTCCGTTGGCCGGCAAACAGGAGGCCGTCATGGCCAGCGAATCCAACACCGATACCGAACAGTCGTCCGCGCCCGGCACGCTCGAGAAGTTTCATCTGGGACTCGCCGACGACGGCATGACCTGCGCCCTGCTCTTTGTCGATGAGCACCATCGCTCGATCGCCAGGAGCACGACGGCGGTCCATGCTCACGCGGCACGATGCATCGGCGGCAGACGATGACGTCACCGCCGTCACCACTTCAGTCGACGACCAGCAAGCGGCGTTCAACGTCGCCGCGTCGACCTTCCGCCGGTGCGCGGATGACGCTGCATCGTGGGCTCGCCGGTCGACAATGATGGCCAGGTGATTCCCATCCGCATGAGACCGGACGTGGCCAATGAAATGACGCGCAACATGCTGAAGACGGCTCGGGTCGCCAGCGCCTGTCAGGCCAGCTTCCGGCGCCACTTCAGCAACGGATTGTTCATGGCCGCGCCCAGAAGCTTGGGCATGGAGATCTCCTCGCGGACCATCCAGGGAAGCGACGCAACCATGAAGTAGCGACATGCCGCCGTCACGACCAGGCCGATGCTGACCAGGACACGAGCGTAGACCTGCAGCCACTGCCGGAGCAGGAAGAACACAAAGGCGGCGCGCAACGTGAGGGTCCCGACGATGCGCGGGACCGGCCAGGGAACGAAGGCCCCGACGGCGAATTCAATCGGATCGGGCGCGAATGGCGCGACGAACACCATCGCCAAACCGAAGACGAGGACTCCAAAAGGAAACGGCCGGGCAGAGCCCGGCCGTCGCTCAAGTCTGAAGTTTCGGATCGCTTACTGGATGACGATCTCGACGCGGCGGTTCTGCGGCTCGCGCACGCCGTCGCCGGTCTGGACCAGCAGGCCCTTCTCGCCCATGCCGATCACCGTGATCGCCTGCGCCGGCACGCCCTCACGCACCAGGGCGTCCTTCACCGCGTTCGCGCGACGCAGCGACAGCGCCATGTTGTAGGCCTCCGGGCCCGACGTGTCGGTGTGGCCGGTCGCCGTGATGCGGGCGTTGCCCTTGCTCTTGAACGCGGCAGCT
>JACPOB010000033.1 GCA_016185145.1 Rhodospirillales bacterium
CGGAGTAAAGCACCACCAGCCCTGTCGATCGTCCCGTGCACGCAAACGCCAATGCCAAACCACGGATGCCATCGATACAAAAGCTCTCGAATGCCAGTTCCGTGGGTGTTCTCAAGCCTTGTTGTACAACACGCGCCGGCCGCACGTGGCGCTCGACCATCGCACGCCGATGGCGGTGTGGCGTGACGGTGCCGGCTCGCCGGCACGGCTGTCGACATGACGCTGCGCTTGGACAACGCTGACGCGTTGCCCACATGCCCACAGCCGCAACAACAACTGAAGATGATAGCGTAAGAAGTTCACAAGAGGGGAGCGGCCCCGCTTCCAACTAAGAAAACCGACAAAGTGATCCTCGCGACGGGGTCCACTTCACGGGCGCAGCCGTGAAGACGCTTCTCGAAGGCTGGATGTCCACCTCGCGTGTGATTGTCAACTAAAAATAAAGATGCCGGTGTTGCCTATGTGGTGCCGGCGGTCGTGGCGACCGTAGATCTTCCGAGAGACTTTTCGCCGACGAGGCTTGGTCCTCATAAACTTGCGCACGCGCGCATGCTCGCGAGCCGCGCCTGCACCTGGAGGTGGTGCCGCCCCCTGACGCAGGCGTCTCATGGCACCTGTACTGGAGGTGGTGGAGGTCTTCCGCCGCCACGGGGAGGCCTATCGCCAACCGCATGCAGGGCACCTTGGACGGGTCGAACGGCGCGTCATCGGCGCGATCGAGCCTTGCCGACGGCGGCGCTTGGCGGCCATGTCAAGCATTGTGCGGACTGCGGGCTGGTCCGTGTCGCCTACAACTCCTGCCGCAACCGGCATCGCCCGAAGTGCCAGAGCATGGCCCGCTCCGAGTGGCTGGCGAGCGGCAAGCCGAGTTGCTGTCGGTACCGTACCTCCATGTCCTGTTCACCGTCTCGGCCGCGGTGGCCGAGATCGCCTTCCAGAACAAGGCGACAGTCTATGCGTTGTCGCGTTCTGCACACCTGGGGGCATAACCGGCATCATCACCCCCACGTCCATTGCGTCGTTCTTGGAGGCGGATTGTCGCTCGATGGAACGCGTTGGGTGGCCTGCCGGCCAGACTACACCACGACAAGCCCAAGGTGATGACCCTGGCCGTCGGCGAGTTCATCCGCCGCTTCCTCTTGCATACCCTGCCGGACCGATCCATCGCATCCGCCACTACGGCTTCCTTGCCAATGGCGATCGCCGCGCCAAGCTTGCGCACTGCCGACAGCTTCTCGCTGCGCCATCTCCCGCACCGCCGGCGCCGGCCGACTATCGCGAGCGCAATCGACAGCTCACCGGCGTCTCGCTCGACATCTGTCCGTGTTGTAGCGGCGCGATGCTGCCAATCGGACCTCTCGCGCGCCCCGCTCGACAGAACACGCCCAGCTGGTTCGATACTTCCTGAGACGTCATCGCAGCGTTGCAGGACCCGCACTGCCGCGTCGGATCGGCCGATCGACGCGTGCTCTTGCGCGCCGCCGTCGATTGTCCCTCGCCTGGTCAGCCTATCATCTTCACTGTCGTCGCAGCACTTGTCGCCGTCTCCGGCCCGGCAACGCTAGCACCACAAGCGCCTCTAGATTCCGTTTTAGGCTGGGCTGCCGGCAGTACCGGCGTTCTGGTAGACGGCGGGAAGGATCTCGCGACTGCGACCCGGGGCCGGAAAGGACGTTGGCACTGTCCTCGACAATCTCAATGCCGGCGGCCTTTTGGGACAGGCCATCACTTTTCTGCGGGTCGCCATCACAGCGATTGTCGTTCTCTGGGCGATCGGCGCCCTCGTCGTCATCGCCGCGCCCGTGATCCTGCCACGGATACGCCGGCTGCTTGATGGACGCCGGCATTGATCAACCGCATCGCCTGCAAGTGAAAGAATGATAGGCGCACCCGCGGTCTAGGGAGCTTCGCGCCGGTCCTTTTCAGGATCTGGTTCATGGGCGGCCTTTTTGAGCGGGGCGAGAAAGCGAAAGGTCACGTATATGCTTACACTCAAGATCGCGGCGATATCGTAAAGGCCATAGCCAACCGCCGCCCCCAGCGCGCCCGTCGCCCACAGGCTTGCCGCCGTCGCCGTACCCACCGCCTGCGTGCCGTGCTTCAGAATCGCGCCGCCTCCGATGAAGCCGACGCCCACGATCAAGCCTTCGACAGTGATTGAACTAAACCGCTGGCGCGGTAGGGGGACCGCAGCGCTGGCGTAAGAGCGCTCCTGCCTGAAGGGTGCGGGTTGTCGAAGCCCACCCTTACAGACAGGAGAACCCCGATGGCTGATGTAGGCCCTCTTCGCCGCCGCATGATCGAGGACATGACGGTCCGCAATCTGTCACCGGCGACGCAGCGATCGTACATCTATGCCGTGGCGAAGTTCAGTCGGTATTTTGGCCGCAGTCCCGACCGCCTCGATCTCGAAGACGTGCGCGCCTATCAGGTGCAGCTCGTGGCCCGTGGCATCTCCTGGCCGGCGCTCAATCAGATCGTCTGTGCGCTGCGCTTCTTCTACGGGGTGACGCTGCGGCGGAGCGAGCTGCCGGAGCGCATCCCCCATGCGCGCGAGCCGCGTAAGCTGCCATTGATTCTGAGTGCGGACGAGGTTGTCCGCTTTCTTGAGGCGGTGCCTGGCTTTAAGAGCCGCACGGCGCTGACCACGGCGTATGCCGCCGGGCTGCGAGCCTCGGAGGCGGCGCGGCTGAAGGTCAGCGATGTCGACAGCAGCCGGATGATGATCCGGATCGAGGAGGGCAAGGGCGCCAAGGACCGCTATGCCATGCTGTCGCCGCAGCTGCTGACCATCCTGCGCGGCTACTGGCGCCTGGTGCGGCCGCGCCACTGGCTGTTCCCTGGCCGCGACAGGGGCCGGCCGATCGATCCGCAAGCCTTGCATGCCGCCTGCCGGTCGGCCTGCACGGCATCGGGCCTGGCCAAGCGGGTGACGGTGACACGCTGCGCCACAGCTTCGCGACCCACCTGCTGGAGGCCGGCACCGACATCCGGATCATCCAGGTTCTGCTGGGTCACAGCAACCTGTCGACGACAGCCCGCTACACGCAAGTGGCTTCGACGACGATCCGCAGCACGGCCAGCCCGCTCGACCGGCTGCGTCTGGAGGTGGTGCCGCCCGCCTGACGGGCCCCCCTCATGGCATCTGAGCTGGAGGTGGCGGAGATCTTCCGCCGCCACGGCGACGCCTATCGTCAGGCCCAGGCCGGCCACCTCGGCCTGACCGAGCGGCGCGTCATGAGCGCCATAGAGCTTTGCCGGACGGCAGCACTGGGCGGCCATGTCGAGCATTGTGCCGACTGTGGGCTGGTCCGCATCGCCTACAACTCGTGCCGCAACCGGCATTGTCCCAAGTGCCAGGGTCTGGCTCGCGCCGCGTGGCTGGCACAGCGGCAAGCCGAGCTGTTGCCGGTGCCGTACTTCCATGTCGTGTTCACCCTGCCGGCGGCGGCCGCCGACATCGCCTTCCAGAACAAGGCGATTGTCTATGCCATCCTGTTCCGGGCGGCCGCCGAGACGTTGTGCACGATCGCCAACGACCCACGTCACCTCGGCGCCGAGATCGGCCTGGTCGCGGTTCTGCATACGTGGGGCCATAACCTGCAGCATCACCCCCACGTCCATTGCATCGTTCCCGCCGGCGGGCTGTCGCTCGATGGCACGCATTGGATTGCCTGCCGACCGGGCTTCTTCCTGCCGGTACGCGTGCTCTCGCTGCTCTTCCGGCGACTGTTCCTGGAGCAGCTCCAGGCCGCGTTCGATGCCGGCACCCTCGGCTTCTATGGCGACCTCGCCGGCCTGGCCGACCACGCCGCCTTCGAGCGGCAGCTCAACGAGCTGCGCCGGCTCGAGTGGATCGTCTATGCCAAGCCACCCTTCGGCCAGCCCGACCAAGTCCTCGCCTATCTCGGTCGCTATACCCACCGCGTGGCCATCGCCAACAGCCGGCTCGTCAGCATCGAACAGGGACAGGTCAGCTTCCGTTGGCGCGACTATCGACAGCACGGCAAGGCCAAGGTGATGGCCCTTGCCGCCGGCGAGTTCATCCGCCGCTTCCTCTTGCATACGCTGCCAGACGGCTTCCACCGCATTCGCCACTACGGCTTCCTTGCCAATGGCCAGCGCCGCGCCAAGCTCGCACATTGTCGACAGCTTCTCGCTGTCCCGGCCCCTGTGCCTCCGGCGCCAGCCGACTACCGCGAGCGCTATCGACAGCTCACCGGTCTTTCTCTCGACCTCTGTCCGTGCTGTGGCGGGGCCATGGTGCCGCTCGGACCTCTGCCGCGCCCCGCTCGACACAACAAGCCCAGCTGGTTCGACAGCTCATGAGACGCCACCGTTCTGTCGCCATCATCCAGACCCGCGCAGCGCTCCATCAGTCGATGGACGCTTGTCCTTGTGCGCCGTCGCCGATCCTGCCCCTCGTCAATGCATCGTCCTCGCTTCCGGCCGGTTGCTTGCCGCTGCCTGCGCCGCACCAAACCCGTCTTCCGCTGCGTCACTGTCTCCGCTCACCGCCGCACTCGTCTGCCACCAGCGCCGCAGCCTCAACACAATCCCCATAGCCCGTGGCTTCCCAGCGGTTCAGTTCAATCCGGCTTCAATGAGGTCGCGTCCTCGGCTGAGCCAACCGCTGTGCGGCGCGACCTCACAGAAGCCTCCTGATTCCCAAGGAATCGGAAGTCTGATTCAAGATGCTGGCTGGGAAACGGAGGCCGGCATGGATGGGAAAACCTTATTCGATTGACCTTCGGGAGCGTGTTCAGGCGGAGGTGGAGAACGGGCAGTCGCGCCGTGCCGCCGCCCGACGATATGATGTGAGCGCAAGCTTTGCGGTGAAGCTGGCGGCTCGAGTATGTCGAACGGGATCGGCGGAGCCGGCACGCCAAGGCCGTCCGCCCGGCGGCGGCAAGCTGGCGCCGTATCTGACGGCTCTGCTCGAGTGGGTCAGTGCCGAGCCGGATATCACGATGCCCGAACTGGCGGCCAAACTGAAAGCCGAGAAGGACGTGGCGGCCCATCCGGCCTCGTTGTCCCGGGTGCTGCTGAAGGCGGACTATTGCTTCAAAAAAAACGCTTGTGGCCTCGGAGGCCGGGCGCGAGGACGTGCGTCAGGCTCGTGAGGAGTGGAAAGCGCACCGCCAGCCGCGCATGGGCCAGCAGGTCCACCGCCTGGTCTTCCTCGACGAAACCAGCACGACGACCAAGATGACCCGTCTGCGCGGCCGGGCTCGCCGCGGTGCCCGTTTGAAGGCCACTGCGCCGTTCGGGCACTGGGCAACACAGACCTTTATCGCCGGACTGCGTTGTGATGGCTTGACGGCACCCTGGGTGGTCGACCAACCCATGAACCGCGAGATCTTCGACACCTATGTCGAGACCCAACTCGCTCCGACACTGCAGCCGGGCGACGTGGTGATCCTCGACAACCTCGCCAGCCACAAGAGCGCAAAAGCCGAGGCTATTCTCAAGCAGCGGGGAGCCTGGTTCCTGTTCCTGCCGCCTTACAGCCCGGACCTCAACCCCATCGAGATGGCGTTCGCAAAGCTCAAGGCCCATCTCAGGCGCATCGGCGCACGAACCATCGACGCCCTCTGGAGAGCCATCGGCGACATCTGCGCTCTCTACTCCCAGTCGGAATGCTCCAACTATCTCAAACAGGCTGGATATGCCCACGATTAAGCGCTCGATGCTCTAGCGACGATTATGCGATGGGTCGGAGCGCAACCCATTGGCACAAATAAGAAAACCGACATTCCCGTAGCGAAGGCCTCGGGAATGTCGGTCTCGGTGGTTGCGGGGGAGCGCAACCAGCTTAACTTGCTGCTCCGGGCCGCTGCCTAGCTAGGTTCAAGGCGCGGACGCGCAGCCACCGAGACCGACATTCGTTGGCGGTGACCATTTGACGCGAAGATGCGCGATTACCAGTGTGTTTCCGCGTTGCCCTGCCGTCCTATTTCTTCGCTAGAGCCACCTACTATCCGTTCCGTTCAGTCAGCTCTGGGGACCGCCTCGACCGGCAGCCCGGCGGCGCGCCATTCCGGATAGCCATCCTCGAGCCGGCGAACCTTGAAGCCGCGCGCCCGCAGTTGCGCGACCGCTTCGTAGGACAGCACGCAGTAGGGACCGCGGCAGTAGGCGACGATCTCATGCCGGGGATCGAGATCCGCCAGACGCCGCTCGAGCTCGCCAAGCGGGACGTTGACGGCGCCAGGCAGGTGACCGAGGGCGAACTCGTCCTCGGGCCTGACATCGAGCACGGTCACGAGCCCGGCCTGGAGCCGATCCATCAGCTCCGCCCGCGAAACGGGTTCCAGAGCGTCGCGGTCTTCGAAATAGCTGCGCACGACGCGCTCGACCTCGGCCGATTGGGCTTCGGCGACGCGCCGCAGCGATGCGATCAGGTCGAGCACGGCATCGTCGGTCAGCCGGTAGAAGACGAACTTGCCTTCTCGCCGGGCGGCGACCAGCCCGCCCCGGCGCATGTGCTGCAGATGCTGGGACGCGTTGGCGATCGACAGCCGGATGCGGTCGGCCAGCACCTCGACGCTGCGCTCACCCTGGGCGAGCTGCTCCAGGAGTTCGAGGCGATGCGGATGGGCCGCCGCCTTGGCCACCGCTGCGAACTGAGTGAACAACGTGCGCTTCGGGCACTCGCTTGACTTTCGGCTGATCATCATTACATCATTCAAGTGATTAATTGAATAATGGGTTGGCGAGCCTGACTCGTCAAGTCCACTTTAGCAGAGAGCCGATCTTGGCAGACATCCTCCTCGCTCACGAACCCGTGATCCGGCTCGGTGCCTTCGTGGGCATCTTCGCCTTGATGGCGCTCTGGGAGCTTTGGGCGCCACGGCGGCGCGAGGCTATTGGCCGCCTTCGCCGCTGGCCGAGCAACCTCGGCATCGTCGTGCTCGACACGCTGCTCGTCCGCCTCGCCTTCCCGACGGCGGCTGTCGGCGTAGCGCTGCTGGCCGACTCGCGTGGCTGGGGACTGCTTCCGGCGCTGGATGCGCCACCCTTGCTCGCCATCGCCGCCGCCGTGGTCCTCCTCGATCTCGCCATCTACCTTCAGCACGTCCTGTTCCACGCCGTGCCGGTGTTGTGGCGGCTGCACCGCATGCACCACGCCGACCTCGAGTTCGACGTGACCACCGGTGCACGCTTCCATCCGATCGAGATCCTGCTCTCCATGGCAATCAAGCTCGGCGTCGTCGCCGCGCTCGGCGCGCCGGCGGCGGCCGTGCTGATCTTCGAGGTGCTGCTCAACGCTACGTCGATGTTCAACCACGGCAACGTCCGCCTTCCGGCGGGGCTCGACCGCGTGCTGCGCTGGCTCGTAGTCACACCCGACATGCACCGCGTCCATCATTCGATCCTGCCGCGCGAGACGAACAGCAATTTCGGCTTCAATCTCCCGTGGTGGGACCGGCTGTTCGGCACCTACCGGGCACAGCCGCAAGCGGGCCACCAGGCAATGACGATCGGCATCGAGCAGTTCCGCGATCCGAGCGAGCTACGCCTCGACCGCATGCTGTTGCAGCCGTTCCGCGACGACGATCGCAGCTATCCGCTCGGCCGGCGGGAGCCTGCAGCATGACGGGGTGGCGCATCCTTCCTCGGCTCGCACTCGCCGTAGCGATTGCGGGCGCCGCAATCTGGCTGGCGCTCAACCAGGACAGCCTCGATCCGGCGCGGATCGAGAGCTCGATACGCGATCTCGGGCCATGGGGTCCGGTCGGCCACGTCGTCCTCTTTGCCGTTGGCACGGTCCTTTTCCTTCCCGGTGCGGTCTTCGGCCTGGCCGGCGGCCTGCTCTTTGGCCCGCTGTGGGGGACGATCCTCAACCTTATCGGCGCAACGCTCGGAGCGATCGCTGCTTTCCTCGTCGGACGCTACCTCGCCGGAGACTGGGTGCGACGCCGGGCCGGCCCGCGCCTCGAGCGCCTGGTGGCCGGCGTGGAAGCGGAGGGATGGCGGTTCGTCGCCTTCGTGCGGCTCGTGCCGCTCTTCCCATTCAACCTCAGCAACTACGCGTTCGGCCTTACGCGCATATCCTTGACACACTACGTCCTTGCGACGCTCGTCTGCATGCTGCCGGGCACGCTGGCCTTTACCTGGCTCGGCCACGCCGGCCGCGAGGCCGCGGCCGGCAATTCCACCGCAATCCGCTACGCCCTCATCGCTCTCGCGCTGCTCGCGGCAATCGCCTTTCTGCCGCGACTGATGCGACGCCTGCGCGGCCGCGAGGAGACCCGATGGATCGAGGTGGACGAGCTCGCGAACCGGCTCGAGGCCAGCGACATTGCCGTGATCGACGTGCGCGGGCCGGACGAGTTCATCGGACCTCTCGGCCACATAGCGATCGCGTCGAGCATGCCGATCGGCGCGCTTCCGCAGCGCTTGACGGAGATCAAGGCACTCAAGGACAAGCCTGTGATTCTCGTATGCGGGACGGACAAGCGATCGGCCAGCGCAGCAGCCCTGCTGCTGGGTGCGGGATTCCGCGATGTGCGGGTGTTGCACGGCGGCATGGAGCAGTGGAACCGGAGCGGCCTGCCGGTCAACGACCGTGCCGCTGTCGGGCCAGCATAACGGGCGCCTGAACGTTGAGCGCTACGGCTGTCGTATGAGTCACAGGCGAGGAGAGCAGACGATGAAACTCTCGAATGCCATTTGCGCTGCGGCAGGCATGGCTGCCGTCCTGTTGCCGACTTGGGCGTGGGCGCAGGCGCCGTCGGACGCCGAAAAATACGGATACGGCCCGCACATGATGTGGGGCGGAGGGTGGTACGGGATGATTTTCGGTCCACTGTTCATGATCCTCGTGCTGGCGGTGATCATTGCCGCCGTCGTATTTCTCGTGCGCTGGCTCGGCGGACCGTGGCATGGCAGCGCATGGCATCAGGCGCCGCCGGGCCGCACGTCGCTCGACATCCTCAAGGAGCGGTTCGCCCGCGGTGAGATCGACAAGCAGGAGTTCGAAGAGCGCCGGCGCGTGCTCGGCGACTGATCGAAGCGGCGCAGCAGGAGTGAGGGCCAATGAAGACGTTATTCATCCTCAACGATCCGCCCTACGGAAGCGAGCGCTGCTACAACGCGCTTCGCCTCGCCCACGCTCTCCTCAAGAAGGATTCGCAGACCACCGTCGCTGTCTTTCTGATGGCCGATGCCGTCATTGCCGCAAAGGCTGCCCAGAAGACACCGGACGGCTACTACAACGTCGAACGCATGTTGAAGCGGGTGCTCTTGTCGGCAAGGGGCAGGTCCTCTTGTGCGGCACCTGCATGGACGCGCGCGGCCTGACCGAGACCGAGATGATGGCGGGCGCGCGGCGCAGCACCATGGACGAGCTGGCCGCCGCCACGGCAGAGGCCGACAAGCTGCTGGTGTTCTGACCCATCCCGGACGGAGAACCCGCCCATGGCATCGATCTACCTCGACTACAACGCCAGCACGCCGGTCGATCCTGCAGTCTCGGCAGCCATGCGGCCGTTCTTGGCGGATGCCTTCGGCAATCCGTCGAGCGGGCATTGGGCGAGCGTGCCCGCGAAGGCCGCCCTGGAGAAGGCACGTGGGCAGGTTGCGGGGCTGATCGGCTGCGCCGCGGACGAGGTGGTGTTCACGAGCGGCGGCAGCGAGGCCAACAACCTCGCGCTCAAGGGCGCGTTCTTCGCCCTCAGGCACCAGGGCGAGCACATCATCACTACCGCCGTCGAGCACCCGGCCATTCTCGGTCCTTGCCGCTTCCTTGAGCGGCTGGGCGCCGTGGTCACCTATCTGCCGGTCGACCGCACCGGCCGGATCGATCCCGACGCCGTGCAGCGGGCCATCACCCCGCGCACCATCCTGATCAGCGTCATGCACGCCAACAACGAGGTCGGCACGGTTCAGCCCATCGCCGATATCGGCCGCATCGCACGCGACCGCGGTGTCCTCTTCCACACCGACGCCGCCCAGTCGGCCGGCAAGATCCCGACGAACGTGGAAGAACTCGGAGTCGACCTGCTGACGATCGTCGGCCACAAACTCTACGCGCCCAAAGGCGTCGGCGCGCTCTATGTCCGTAGCGGTGTCGAGCTTGAGCCGCTGATCCACGGCGCCGGCCACGAGAGCGGGCGGCGCGCCGGCACTGAAAGTGCGCTGCTCGCGGTCGGCCTCGGCGCAGCCTGCGCGCTGGTGCAAGACCTTGCACCGATGGCACGCGTGCAGGCTCTGCGCGACCAGTTGCGGAGTGAGTTGCACAGGCACTTCGGCGGCCGCGTCATTCTCAATGGCCACCCGGACTGGCGCCTGCCGAACACGCTGAACGTCTCGTTCGTCGGACGCATGGGTGCAGAGATCCTTGCAGGACTACCAGGCGTCGCCGCCTCGACGGGCTCAGCCTGCCATGCTGGTCGGATCGAGCTGTCGCCCGTGCTGGGAGCGATGAGCGTGCCGCCCGAGATCGGCATGGGTGCCGTCCGCTTCAGCCTCGGCCGCTACACGACGGCCGACGAGATCGCCGTCGTAGACGGGCAGCTGTCGCGCGTGCTCGCGAACGCGGCCTGAGGCCTGCCTGCGCCGTGACTTGCGACGCCGACTCGCCCGACAGGGCGGCCGCAGACGGAAGCCCGGTCGCGGCACTTCCCGAATCCTACGGACGCTGGCGGCGCAGCCGGCTGGGCCGCATCACGGACGAGCTTGAGGAACGCCTCGTTCTCGACCTCTTGGGGCCCGTCGATGATCTGGATGTGGTCGACCTCGGCTGCGGCGACGGCAAGTTGGCGTCGCAGCTTGCGCACCTTGGTGCTCGAGTCACCGGACTAGATGCCGACCCACGGATGTTGACTGCCGCGCGTCGCCGTGCGGACATTGAATCGGTAGAACTCGACCTCATTCGCGGCGACATCGAGGCCCTGCCATTTCCGGACGCATCGTTCGATCGTATTGTTGCCGTGACGGTCCTTTGCTTTGTCCGCGACGCGGATCGCGCGGTCGCTGAGATGGCGCGCGTTCTCCGGCCCGGTGGCCGCGTCCTCATCGGCGAGCTCGGCCGCTGGAGTCTCTGGGCCGCAATCCGGCGGGTCCGCGGCTGGCTCGGCGCCGCGACGTGGAAGGCCGCGCGTTTCCGCACGGCCAGGGAACTGCGCGCCCTTCCGGAGGCATACGGCCTTGTCGTCCACGGGTTGCGTGGATCGATCTACTATCCGCCGTGTGGCACTGCGGCGAGCCTGCTTGCCCGTTTCGATCCCTGGATTGCCCGGTGGCCAACTTTGGGCGCGGCGTTCATCGCCGTGTCGGCGGGCAAGCCGTCGCCATAAACCAACGACGAGAATCTTTGGACCATGGCTGAAAGCCGCACTGCGAAGCCGCCGATCTTGGCCAACAAGCACTACGCCGCTCCGTCGGCCTTCACGCCGGAGAACCTTCTGCGCGAGGCACGCCGCCAGAAGAGGCTGCGCCCCGCGGCCGTACCGCCCGTCTGCGTCCTCGATCCGGACGGCGACCTCGTGCGCCGGCTGGCCGCCGACGGCGCCGCACGACGCGACGCCGCCTGGGCCTGCTACCACACTGAGCTTTACCGGAGTGCTCATGACGACATCGAGCTTGGCCTCGTAGGCTGTGCCGTCGGTGCGCCGTTCGCGGTGCTGGTCGCCGAGCAGCTCTTCGCCTCGGGCTGCCGCTTCTTGGTGAGCATGACTTCAGCGGGCCAGTTGAAGCCGCTGCGGGCACCGCCTTACTTCGTGCTGATCGAGAGCGCGCTGCGCGACGAGGGCACGAGCTATCACTACCAACCGGCCGCGCCGTTCAGCACGGCGCCGAACGATATGCTTTCCCTCATGGCCGGCGCCTTCGACAAGCTCCACGTGCCGGTCGAGCGCGGCGCAACCTGGACCACGGATGCGCCCTTCCGCGAAACCGCGGAGACAGTCGAGGCGATGCGTTCGCGCGGCCTGCTCGCCGTCGAGATGGAAGCCGCTGCTCTCTATGCCTTCGCCGCGGCGCGCGAGAAACCGGTGCTCTGCTTCGCGCACGTCACCAATCAGATGGCCCAGATCCACGGCGACTTCGAGAAGGGCGAGGCCGATGGCACCGTCGACGCGCTTGCTGTGATCCTTGCTGCGTCCAGGCGGTTTGCCGAGAAAGCCGCCTAAACAAGCGGTGGCTGAGGCCGTTGCGATCCAGCGAGATTGCCTTGCGCTATCATTCAACCTTCCTGATCGAGATGTTCGCCCGCATAAGCCTGATCTGGCGTTTCGCTGGCATAGAGCCGTCGTACCGAGTGACCGGGTGATGCACTCCGCTCGTCAGGATCAATCTCGATCTGGCCCATCTCGTTCCAGCAATAGCCCGGCGGTAAAGCAAAGCGCAGTTCGCCGCGCGACGCCTTTGAATCACGTGCCGCAAGACCGCGCTGGCGCAGCAGGCTGAGCTCATACTCGGACATCGTCCCTTTGAGGCCCAGCAACAGGCGGTCGTTGACCAACCGCGGGTCATAGGTTCCATCGGGGTCGACCACCAGGGCGCCTACCAGGGCGCACAGATCGATGAGGTGATGCCAATCGCGGCCATTGCGTGCGAGGCGCGAGGCTTCGATGCAAAAGACGGCACCGATCGACCCGGCACATACCGCCGCCACCAGCTTCTGGAAGCCGGGCCGCTCGATCACGCCCGATCCCGACCGGCCCAGATCGTCATCGATGATGGCGACCCATGCAAAGCCCATCATCTGCGCCGACTCGGCAAGAGCGTACTGACGCCGCTGGCTCTCGGTGTTCTCGACGACCTGTCCCATCGTCGATTGACGCACGTAAACGACCGCTCCTCGGCCGAGATGGTCAGGCGTGATCTTTTGCAGCATCGCGCCCTCCAGCGGCTTGTGCTTCTTCATCGACCTCTCCGCCGAGCGCTTCGAGGAGAAGGTCGGCAAGCGCCTGCACCAGCTCCGGCGATCCCTGCGCGACCAATGGCAGGCTCTCTTGGGATCTGAGCTCGAGGATAAGCTGCCTTAGTGGTCGTCTTGTCATCGCGCGACTCCTTTTCGTCAGGGGAGTCGGATAATCCACGATCCGGGCTGCGCGGTGAGCGCTCCGCTAAAGCACTTCGCAAGCTGTACAACGCCTCAAGCGATGCCAGCGGCGAGCCCATCGACATCGTCGTGCACACCGAGGCGTCGCACATCCACGCTGGAATCTCCCACGACACGTCCGAACGGACCTCAAGGTGGAGAATCTGTTGACCGTGCTTGCCTAGCCGTTGCCGAACACGCAGACGTTGGCCATGCAACGGATGCCAGCGATAGTGAACGACAACGAACTGTGATCGGTATGTAGAATGACGTGTGCTCTGGGCGCTTGCCGCGGAACACGAAAAGATGCCCGCAGTGCGGATCGCGCTTCAGCACTTCCTGCACCACCAGCGCCAGGCCGTCGAAGCCGCGACGCTTATGTGGAGCGGCACATAAGCGTCGTTATGCGGAGCACAGCATTATGCTGAGTCCGCGGCCACCGCTGTCACAAAGGCGCGCCATTTCCGTACGTTGCTGCGTCCCGCTCGGGCTCTGAACTCCGCATAATTAGTCTTCCTCGGGATTCCAACTGCACCCCGGGGAGAGACGAGATGATCGACAGCGCGAAGACTTTGCCGAGAGCGCCTCGCGTCATGGACGCAGGCAATCTGGCACCTCTGATCGCGGAGTACACGGCCGAGCTTGCAGCTCTCGACCACACGCGGCTTACGGTCACCAACTATACGGATCCAGCCCGCCATTTCTCAGCGTGGTTGCGACAGGCCGATATCGCTCTGGTCGACATCGATCGCGAGGCAATGGACCGGTTTGCGCGGCACGTTTGCCGCTGCGGCGGCAACAGACGGTGCGAACGGCTCTCCCGTCGATATGTGAGACGCACGCAGCGCTTCATCGCCTTTCTCGTCGGTCGCGGGCTCATCGCACCTTTGGCGGTGCCGGTTCTCAGTATGGTCGATCCCCATGTCGCGGATTATCAGCAATGGCTGAAGCGCCATCGCGGCATATGCGAGTCGACCGCCAAGCGCCACGGACTGATGATCATGCGGCTGCTCGCGGCACTCGGCCGTGATCCCCTCATTTATGACGCTGGCCTGATCAGGCGCGCTATTCTCGCCGAGGCGCAGCAATGCTCGCCCAGCCATGTGAAGACGATGACGACCGCGCTGCGCGGCTACCTACGCTTCCTTGCCGCCGCCGGCATCTGCGCTCCAGGGCTTGAACGGGCCGTACCGCTGGTGCCGCAATGGCGGCTATCGTCATTGGCACGCTACCTCTCCGCTGCCGACGTGGACCGGCTGATGGCGTCATGCGATCTCGGTACCGTGCATGGCATGCGCGACCGGGCGATCCTGCTGCTTTTCGCGCGTCTCGGCCTGCGCGCCGGCGACGCCCTCAACATGCGACTCGATGACATCGACTGGGCAGTGGGCACGGTGCTGGTGAGCGGCAAGGGACGCCGCGAAGTGCGCCTGCCCTTGCCTCAGGAAGTCGGCGACGCGCTGCTGGCCTATATCGATCACGCGCGCCCGGCCGTGGAAGAACAGCGGCTGTTCCTGCGGTCATGCGCGCCGTATCGGCCATTCGCCAGCCCGTCCACCATCTCATGCGTTGTCAGCCTGGCGCTGAGGCGGGCTGGAATCGAGGACCCGCCGTCGCGAGGGGCCAACCTTCTCCGCCACTCGGCCGCGACCGCCATGCTGCGCGGCGGTGCGACGCTGCAATCCGTCGGCACCGTGCTGCGGCACCGTTCGCTCGACACGACCGCGCATTACGCAAAGGTCGATCTGTCGATGCTTCAGCAGATCGCCCAGCCGTGGCCGGGAGAAGCATCATGCTGAGCGACGATCTCGCGCGGCATGTCGCGCTCCATGAGACACTCGGCTTCAAGTTCCGCACTCAGCGGCTTTTGCTGCGCAACTTCGTGGCCTTCGCCGAGCTGCGGGGCGATCGGTTCGTCAGCACCGCGCGGGTGCTCGCCTGGGCGGTGGAAGCCCCATCACCGGAACAGCGCCGCAATCGCCTGCTGAACGTCCGCCGCTTCGCGATTGCGATGCATGCCGAAGATTCTCGTCATGAAGTTCCCGCCGCCGATGCACTCGGCCGCGGCCTGTTCAGGCGGAAGTTGCCCTATATCTATTCTACGGATGAGATCCAGCGGCTGATGGACGCCGCATCGTCGCTGCCGCCGGCGGGAACGATCCGGCCGCTCACATACACCATGCTGTTCGGCCTGCTCGCCACGACCGGCATGCGGATATCCGAAGCGCTCGCGCTGCGCCTGGGCGACGTCACCGAAGATGGACTCATCGTCGCCAAGACCAAGTTCAAGAAGAGCCGGTTGATTCCGCTTCATCCTACGGCTCGCAAGGCATTGAACGATTATCTGTCGTCCCGCTTGCGGCTCGCCACCTGCAGCGACGGCCTCCTCATCGCCAACACTGGCGCGCCACCGTCCTATGAGACCGCTGCTTCCTTGTTCCGGCACCTGTCGCGCCAGATCGGACTCCGCGGCGATCCCGGTCAGCCCGGGCCGCGCATCCATGATCTGCGGCATAATTCCGAGTGCCGGATTATTCCGAGCGCGGCGACGGTGAGCGACAAAATCCTTGAGTTTTCCGAGGGATCGTTCCCATAGGGATCGGCATTATCAGAGGCTCCTCAGGAAGTCCAAGACGCGATCATCTGGGCGGTAACGGCGTGTTCTTGCGTTGGACGTGGGGGTCATGGCCAGCGCCTGTTCTTTGAGTTGCATGTCTGCTTGCAGATAAATGGCGGTGGTTTCGATCGATTCGTGGCCAAGCCAGAGGGCGATTACGGAACGGTCGACCCCGTGGTGCAGCAGGTTCATCGCCAGGGTGTGTCTCAGGCCGTGTGGCGTCAGGTGTTTGCCGAGCAAAGAAGGGCAATGAAGCCTTGCAACGGCGAGGTGCTTGGTGAGCAAGTATTGGAGTGCGTCGTGACTCAACGCGGTACCGGAGATGGTTGGGAAGAGAGGATCGTTCGGCTGACCCTGGCGCTCGCGCACCCAAGCGCGCAGCACCGCGACGGTATCTTTGCGAAGCGGCGTATTGCGGAGCTTTCGGCCTTTACCCCGGCATCGGACGTAGGCCGCGGGACCCAGTACGATGTCGTCGCAGCAAAGGCCGATAAGTTCAGCGGCGCGGAGCCCGGTTTGTACAGCCAACAGCAGGAGGGCGCGATCGCGCCGACCGCCCCAGCTGTTCAGGTCGGGAGCGGCGAGCAAAGCGGCAACTTCGACAGAGTTGAGGAAGGCGATCGGACTGCGCACATAGCGTTTGCTCGGCATGGCGAGCACGCTGGGCCAAGGCGCTGTGCTCTGGTGCATGCAGCGCCACATAGCGGAAGAAAGAATGGATGGCGGCGAGGCGGACATTGCGACTGCGGGCACTATTGTCACGTTCCTGCTCAAGATGATCGAGGAACGCACCGAGGAATGAGCTATCCAGATCCGATAGAGCCAACCTCGACGGCGCTTTGCCCAGCTGTTGCTGGGCATATTGCAGCAACAGACGAAAAGTATCGCGGTAGCTGGCGATTGTGTGGGGACTGACCTGTCGTTGTCGCAAGAGGCGGTCCACGAAGAACGCCTCGAGAAGTACGGGAAAGCCACGGGTGGTGCTCATGATTTGCTCTCCTGCTCGGCGGATTGCTCGACCCGGAGTAGCGCGCTGTGGAGGAGTTCGGGCGTCGCGGTGAGGTACCAGTAGGTGTCCGTGATATGGGCATGTCCGAGATAGGTCGAGAGCTCGGGCAGGTGTCGCTCGACATCGACGCCGTCGTGATACCACCGCAGAAGCGTGACGATGGCCAGCCGATGGCGAAGGTCATGTAGGCGAGGCCCGTGGGAATCATCGGCCCCGCGCAAACCAATCTCGCGAGACAGCTTGACGAACGTCCATCGAACGGCCCATTCGGTCAGGCGCGTACCGCGCTCGGAAAGGAAGAAGCTCGGGCTGACCGGATTCGGGCACAAATGGCTGCGGCAGGCCGCATAGGCTTGCAGGGCGTGTTGCGTTGACGGGTGGAGCGGCACATAGCGCGACTTGCCGAACTTCGTGTCGCGAACCGTCAACACGCCGTTCACCAGATCGGCGTCACCGCGATCGAGGCGCAGCGGTTCGTTGCAACGCATGCCGGTCGCCGCGTATAGGCCGAAGAGCGCGGCATAGGTCTGCGGCCGCAGACCGATCGTCGAAGGCAATCGCTTCGCCGCGTCGATCAGTCGGATGATCTCTTCGTCGCGATAGATGTATGGGGACGACGGCCGACGATACCGGTGGGGGAGAAGGTCGGTCGGCGGTACGATGGTTCTCGGGTCGATGGCGCTGCAATAGCGCGCGAAACGGCGAACCATTGCCAAACGGTTGGCCCACTGGGCGGGTTGTGCCTTTGCCGGCTGCATTGCCCAGGCCAGGGCGATCTCGGTGGTGATGCAAGTGGCGCCGGAAGATTCGGCAAAAGCAACAAACCGCTGCAGCAGCCGTCCGGCGAGACGTAGCTTGTGGCCGAGGGCGCGACGAGCGGCCAGGTACTCGTCGAGCGCGGCTTGTAACGGGCTCATGACGCGGCTCCTGGCCATGGCAGCCCTATGGCGCGTAACGCCTTGATGTCTACTTTGGCATAGATCTGCGTCGTGTTCGGCTGGCTGTGACGCAAGAGCTGGCCTATCTCGACGAGCGAGGCGCCGCGATGCAGCAGGTCGGTGGCGAGCGAATGGCGCAGCAGGTGCGCGCCCTTGAACTCCGGAGTCAGACTGGCGCGCTTGAGCGCGCGACGAACGATGCAGCAAATGGCCGACGGGCTGATGAAGCCTCGCCTGGGCGCGCGTGTCCGAACGAAGACGCGACGTGTCGAGCAAGCCGGCCGATCTTGACGCAGATAGTCGACCAAGGCTGACCCGACATCCGCCGGCAGCGGCAGCCGTGCCAGCCGTTGACCTTTGCCGTGCACGACAATCTCGCCGCATTCCCAGTCGAGATCGTCCAGGGTGATGGCCGCGACCTCGCCGCCGCGCAGGCCGAGCCGCGCGAGCAGCATCAAGACGGCGTAGTCGCGCCGACCCGCCGGCGTCCCGCGATCACAAGACGCCAGCAACAGTTCGACCTGTTTGGCGGGCAGCGCCTTTGGCAGGTGCGCCAAGCGCCAGCCGGCTACACCAGGCACCGCCGCGGCGAGATCGGTTGCCAGTAATCCGCGTTGCTGCAGGAAGCGCAGAAAAGAACGCAGCGCCGTGACCACCAACTTCGCACGGCCACGCGATCCAGCCTGGGCTCGCCGTACGATAAACCGATGAATATCGACGGTCCGCAAATCATCGAAATGCAGTCCCTTGCCGCCAAACTGCTCATCCAGGAAACCTCGAACGATCGGCAGATAGTTGGCCAATGTTGCCGGCGAGAGGCCGCGCTCAGAACGCAGGAATCCTCCGAACGCGCTGACCAACTCGCCCTCGGCGGTCGGGTCGACCATCCGCGCCGGCATTGGAATGCAACCGATGTCGCGCAGATATGCGATCAGCTGCCGAATGGTCCAGGCGTCGACACGCCTGACGCGGCAACGACGTTCCGCCAGGAATTGACCGGCATGGTCCCCTCCGAGGACATCCAGAGGAACATCGTGTTCCTCCACCCAAAGGGTGAAATCCGCCAGAAGGTCATCCTTCTGACGCATCGTCGCTGGGGCATAACCCTGGTCACCGAGCAATGCCGCGAACCCGTCAAGGTGGGCGGCCAATCGACCGACGCGGAAGGGTGTGGCCGGCGTCGTAGCAGCGTTGTTTAGATCAGTCATCGTCCGACTCCTCACAGCGTGGGAGAGTCCACGCTCTAGAGAAGACATCCGAATAATGCCGAGCCATCAACGCCCAGCGTCGATCGAAACCTTTGCAATCCTATGCGAATTACGCCGGGAAACCGGTAGCACTCGGAATAATCCGGCACTCGGAATTATGCCGGTAATTCCGAGTTCGGAATTAGCGCCACAGCTTCGCGGTTCGTTCGCTTGAAGGGTGTCCGCATGATAGTGCCGCGGTATCTCGCCACATTCTCGCGCTCAGCACCTATCTCGGGCACGCCCACGTCACCGATACCTACTGGTACCTTCAGGCGACGCCGACTCTGATGACCCAGATCGCCGAAGCCAGTGAGGCTCTTCAGCGGGGAGAGATCGCATGACCGCCCTCGCTCCTCATCTCGCGACCTTCCTGCGTGAACATCTGCCGCGCGACCAGCGCGCCAGTCCTCACACGTGCGACGCCTATGCCTATAGCCTATAGCTTCCAGCTTCTCGTCGCGTTTGCCGGGCGGCGGTTGCGGACGAGACCGTCGCGCCTCGAGATTGAGCAGATCGACGTTCCGCTCATCTTGGCCTTCCTCGAGCATATCGAGCGCGACCGAGGCAACAAGGCTCGGTCGCGCAACGCCCGGCTCGCAGCGGTGCGGTCGTTCTTCCGCTTCCTGGAGTATCGTGTGCCGGCGTGCCTCGATCAGGCGCTACGGGTGCATGCGATCCCCATGAAGAAGACCGACGAAGCGCTGGTCGCCTCGCTCACGCGCCTGGAGGTGCAAGCGCTGCTCGATGCGCCCGACCCGCGCAGCATGTCCGGCGTGCGGGATCGCGCCATGCTGCATCTCGCGTTCGCCGCGGGTCTGCGCGTCTCCGAACTGGTTGGGCTACGGGTCGACCAGTTCGACGCCCGCCCGCCTGCCAGCATTCACATCATGGGCAAGGGGCGGCGCGAACGTGTGCTGCCATTGTGGAAGGAGACAACGGTCACCCTCAGGGCCTGGCTCGCGGTTCGCCCGTGCGGTCAGGATACCGCGCTGTTCCTCAACAGTGCCGGTCGCACGATGACCCGGTCGGGGTTCGAGTACATCCTCGCCAAGCATGTCGTCACCGCGACCCGCGCGCAGCCCTCGATCGCCAGCAAGCGGGTGACCCCACACGTCCTTCGCCACAGTTGCGCGATGCACACTCTCCAGGCAACGCGCGACGTCCGCAAGGTTGCCCTGTGGCTCGGCCATGCCAGCCTCCAGAGCACTGAAGCCTATCTACGGGCAGACCCGGCGGAAAAGCTCGAAGCGCTCGGCGCAATGAATGCGCCACTCCTGAAGCCTGGCCGCTTCCGGCCGCCGGACAAGCTCATGACCATGCTGCGGGACAGCCGGAACTCCTAATGTTATGCGGAGTGACGCTCGATCGAAACCGCGGCGGTGCGTCATTCGCCGCCGCGGACTCAGCATAATGCTGTGCTCCGCATAACGGCGCATGTCCGTCGCGCCGCTCGCCAGCCACACCCGCGTCTCCGAGGGCAGCCCGATCATCGCTGCAGCGCCCGCAGCACGCGGCCCAGCGCCGCCTCGTCGACCGCCGCATCGACCCGAACCCGCACCGCACCGCCAAGCTCGATCTCGATCGAGCCAGATGCCGCCGCCCGGTTGCCCGGCGCCGTCACCGTCACCGGCAACAGCTTCAATTCACCGCCGACCTCAGAGGCTGCTCGCTTCGCTTGCCGGCGCCAATGGGAAAGCAGGTTCGGATGCACATCGTGGCGCCGCGCCACATCCGTCACCACCGCGCCAGGCGCGTAACTCGCCGCCACGATCCGAGCCTTCTCCGACGGTGACCACCGCCGACGCCGCTCAGGACCAGATAGAACCGTTACTGCCGTCATGTGTGCCCGCTAACTCGCCAATTAACGGGCTCGTATCTCTCACGCGCGGACATCAGCTAAAAGGCGGCCTACACCGGACGCGTACGACCAAGGCAGCCTACCTACCGAATGATCGCGGGCCAACCGCAACGACTTGGATCGCGGCCTCGGCGTCGCCCGCAGCCTACCTACCGAATGATCGCGGGCCAACCGCAACACCGGACGACGGCACACCATCGGCATTGTAGAGCCTACCTACCGAATGATCGCGAGCCAACCGCAACCAGAATGATGGGCGCGCCTTCCAGATTAACCTGAGTCGCGTTTTTCATCCAATCGTAAATAGGATCCGTTCGTCGTTTGGCCCCGTCCCGCCCGGCGTTGCAACAGCCTCAGGGGGCGAAACCCGTGATTTAGGTCTCGATGCACCGGCGCCGGCTTTGACGGCCGGCCTCTCTCAGCTACTGCCGATTAGGCCACGACAGCGTCGTGATGGGACAGAGTGAATCCCTCGTAGCCTTTGGTGGCGACCTCGTCGCAACGGCGCTTGTAGCGGTCGAAGCCGCCGACATAGGGCATGAACACGCGCGGCTTGCCGGGAATGTTGGCGCCCATGTACCAGGAATTGGCCAGCGGATAGAGCGTGCTGTCGGCCACTGCGTTGACGTGGCTCACCCACTCGGACTCGGCCTGCGGCGACGGCTCGATGCAGTCGAGGCCGTGGCTGCGCATATGGTCGAGGCAGCCGGCGATCCAGTCGACGTGCTGCTCGATCGAGGCGATCATCTGGGTCTTCACACCGGGGCTGCCGGGGCCGGTGACAACGAACATGTTGGGGAAGCCCGCGACCATCAGGCCGAGATAGGTGAGCGGCCCGCCCTCCCAATGGTCGGCCAGCACCGCGCCGTCGGTCGTGCGGATGTCGATCTCGCGCAGCGCGCCGGTCATGGCATCGAACCCGGTGGCGAAGACGATGGCGTCGAGCTCGAATTCCTGTTTGCCCGTGCGTAGGCCCGTCGGGGTGATCTCCGCGATGGGATCATTGCGCACGTCCACCAGAGTGACGTTGTCGCGATTGTAGGTCTCGTAGTAATTCGTATCGAGGCAGAGACGCTTGGTGCCGATCGGATGATCCTTGGGCGCCAGCAGTTCCGCGACCTTCTTATCCTTCACGATGCCACGGATCTTGTTGCGCGCGAACTCCGAGGCGGTGTCGTTGGCCTCCTTGTTCACCAGCAGGTCCGTGTAGGTATAGAGGTAGCTGATGCTGCCGCCTTCCTGCCATTTGGATTCGTAGGCGGCGTTGCGTTCCTTGGCCGACACCTCAAGCGCCGACTTGGTCGGTCTCGGATAACCGCCTATGGCAAACGGCGTGTCGTAGGCGGCCCGCCGGCGCGCGGGATACTCGGCTTTGTGGTTGCGCTCGCGCTCCGGCTCCATCGGGCCGTTGCGGGCCGGCAGGCTGAAATTGGCGGTGCGCTGGAAGACATGCAGGTGCTTGGCTTGGCGCGCAATGATCGGGATCATCTGCACGCCCGACGAGCCGGTGCCGACCACGCCGACGCGCAGGCCGGTGAAATCCACGCCCTCATGCGGCCACAGGCCGGAGTGGTACCACTTGCCTTTGAAGTCGCGGATGCCCTTGAAGTCCGGCACTCTCGGCGTCGAGAGGTTGCCCGAGGCCATGACGCAGTAGCGGGCCCGAATCTCCTCGCCGGCGTCGGTCCTCACGGTCCACTCGCTGGTGTTGGAGTCGAACAGCGCCGAGGTGACACGGGTGTTGAGTTGGACGTCGCGGCGCAGATCGAAGCGGTCGGCAACGTGGTTGATGTACTGCAGGATCTCCGGCTGGTTGCCGTAGCGCTCCGGCCATTTCCAGTCCTGCTGCAGCTCGTCGGAAAAGCTGTAGGAATATTCTAGGCTTTCGACGTCGCAGCGCGCGCCCGGGTAGCGGTTCCAGAACCAGGTGCCGCCGACGCCCGATCCCGCCTCGTAGGCGCGCACCTTCAGGCCCATGCCGCGCAGGCGATGGATGGCGTAGAGCCCGGCTAGGCCGCCGCCGACGATCACGACATCGAGCTGACGAGGCGCGGGGTTGTGAGAGGAATCAGGCATGGCGGCTCTTCCCGGAAGGGTTTTGCTGTGCGAATAGCGTCGCATTCGCTGCGGAAGCCGCGCAACGTCAACCGTGTCGGGAAATTTGGCAAGAGTTAACCTCGGCACCAGCGCGGGGTAGGCCGCCGCATTCTGGCGCAGGGCTGCGAGCGCGGCCACACGATCCGCGAGCAAACGCGCGACGCGGCCAAGCTTGCGGGCCAGCCGCCCGGTATCGAGGTGGTCGCCGCAAATCCGACCGATGCGGGCGCGTTGCGTACACTCGTTGCCGGGCAGCAGGCAGTGGTCTTTTCGCTCGGCACCGCTCTCGGACGATTCGTCGTACTTGGCCGACATCGAGTTGGGGACGATCATCAGCGCAAAAAATGTGAGTAATTGAAAGCTTCACCAGACGCATACTCGTGCAATAAGGCGCCGCCCAACAATGCTTGAGTCTGGTTTGTCGTTGGAGTGATTGGGCGGATAGAGGATTCCCAGGCGGTTGGACGGCGCGTAGCCTCGGCGGATGATAGATGGATCATCGATAGGCAAGCGGTTTGCGGCGGTTCGGGATAGCTTGGACGAGCGCGGGCGGCGTCTTTTTGCAGCGGCGGAAGCGCGCACAGCCGGGCATGGCGGGATCGTCGCCTCGGCGCGGGCGACGGGGGTAGCGCGCAGCACGATTGGCCGCGGCCTCAAGGACCTCGATGCACCCGACAGCTTGTCCGGCTCGATCCGCCGTGTCGGCGGCGGGCGGCATGCGCTGACGAGGAGCGACCCGACCCTGCTCGAAGATCTGCGCCGGTTGCTGGAACCCACGACCATGGGCGATCCGATGCGCCCGCTGCTGTGGGTTTCCAAAAGCCACGCCAAGCTGGCAGCGGCGCTGTGCGCGGCGGGACACCAGATCAGCAAGAGCAGCATTCCCGAGCTGCTGGCCGTGTTGAAATACTGCCGGCAGGTCAACCGCAAGACCCTGGAAGGCAGCCGCAATCCCGACCGTGACGCGCAGTTCGAGCACATCAACGCCGCGGTGATTGCCGCCCAGGCGGCCGGTCAGCCGGTGATCTCGATCGATACCAAGAAAAAGGAGCTGATCGGGCCCTACAAGAATGCCGGAAGCGATTATCGGCCTGAGGGCTGTCCCGACACGGTGAAGGTGCATGACTTCGTCGATGCCGAGCTTGGCAAGGTGGTGCCTTACGGCGTCTACGACATTGCCGCCAATGCCGGCTACGTCAGTGTCGGGATCGACAACGACACCGCCCAGTTCTCGGTCAACGCGCTTCGCCGCTGGCTCGAAATCATGGGTCGCGAGCGCTATCCCAAGGCCACTCAATTGATGATCACCGCGGATGGCGGCGGTTCCAACGGATCGCGTGTGCGGCTGTTCAAGATCGAACTGCAGAGGCTGGCCGACGAAACCGGCATGACGCTGAAGGTCTGTCACTTCCCGCCGGGAACATCCAAATGGAACAAGATCGAGCACAGGCTTTTCTGCCATATCAGCCAGACTTGGCGCGGAAAGCCTTTGACCAGCCGCTTGGCCGTCGTCGAACTGATTGCCGCAACCACGACCACCGGCGAACTGAAAGTCCGTTGTGAACTCGATCCGAGGCTATATCCCAAAGGCATCAAGGTCACTGACCGCGAGATGGCCAACCTCAACGTCACTGGCGATACCTTCCATCCAGAATGGAACTACACAATCGCTCCCCAACCGCCAACGTGACGCGACTATTGTTGGGCGCCTCCTAACACCTCTGGAGACCACCTCGCGTTCCGCAAGCGTCAATGCCAACCTGGAGCGACGCCGCTCCGCAGGACGAATCCCACCATGCGGAGCCACCAAAAAATAGATCGACGATAACTGCTTGCCAAAAGCTCGTCCGATCGCCTTTAGCGACTCTCCGCGCTTCCAGCGATCCCATAACTCCGTTTTCTCCGCCGCAGTAAACCCTCTATGAAATTTGTGAGCCATCAAACCACACTCCATCTCTCCTTCAAGATAAAGTGTTGCGTCGACCGGTTGAGACCACCACTTCTCGGTGGACAGCACGCTGATCGAGGCATGGGCGTCGATGAAGAGCGTCAAGCCGAAGGACGGCTCTGGCGAGCCGCCGACCGAGGGCGGCGGGCGCAACGCCGAAGCGAACTTCCATGGCCAGAAGCGATCGAACGACACGCATGCCTCGACCACCGATCCGGATGCGCGGCTCCCGCTGCCGACGCGGCTGATGGCGGGGCTCGCCATCCTCAAGCACATGTGCGGCCTGTCGGACGAGGTCCTGTGCGAGCGTTGGGTGGAGAACCCCTATTATCAGCTGTTCTGCGGCGAGGAGTTTTTCCGGCACGAACTCGTCATTTGGCCGCTCCTCGATTGAAGAAGCTGCGCACCTATCTCGGCCGAGTCATGCGCGATATCGGTCGGCGCATCAAAGGCGACCCGGACAAGCAAGCCGCCTTCGCCCAATTGCTGTCTCTGGCGCGTGCCGTGCGCGAAGCGTCAGAAACAGCGGGGCAAGAAGATCTATAGCCTGCACGCGCCGGAGGTCTAAATGCATCGGCAAGGGCAAGGCGCATCGCCCCTACGAGTTCGGGGTCAAGGTCTCCGTCGCGACCCCGCTGTATCGCTCGAAAGGCGGCCCGTTCGTCGCCCATGTAAAGGCGCTGCCCGGCAACCCGCGGGCACACGCTCGAAAAGATCGTCCCCGACATCGAAAAGCAGATCGGCGCGAGCCTGTCTCGCATTGTCGTCGACCGCGGCTATTGTGGCCACAACGCGCCGGCCGAGCACCGGTTCAAGGTCTACATTTCCAGCCAGAAGCGGCGCGTCACCGAACACATCAAGCGTGAGATGCGACGGCGCTCGGCCGTCGAGCCAGTCATCGGGCATCTGAAATCAGATCATCGCATGAACAGAAGCCATCTCGCCCATCAGGAAGGCGACGCCGCAAACGTCATCCTCGCCGCCGCCGGATACAACTTCCGTCGCCTGTTGGCATGGCTCGCGTTTTTGTTGTCCGCAATCCTGATCACGTTCGCCGCGCAAATAACATCACGCGATCAACCGGTCGTCGCTTGATCCGAGTTCTTCACGGCCAACTGAGGCACCCGATCCGGACATCATCATGAGGCGCTCTGCGACTTCGGAAAGGCAGCCAGCGACGCAAACAGTGCGATCGCGTTGAGATTCTAAATACTAACCAACCCAGTGCCGGACTGGCTATCCATTTGCCCGCCGCGCTCGCCCCGTCTTCGCAACCCGGCCCGCTCCGGATGGCGACACCCGCTCCGGATAGCGTTTGACAGCTTTGCCGAATGACTCGATAATAAAAAAAAACTTGACGGGGAGGATAAAACCATGAGGCGGCTGGTTCCGCCGGACGATATTCCGCGCTGGATTCCGGGGAAACTGACGCTGGACAGCAGCGGATCCCGGTGGCGTGGCGTGACACTGAAAGGCTATGAGTACGCCGACCTTCATGTCGCCATTCCGTCGATGCGTGACTACATGATCGTTGTCTACGAAGGCGAAGCAGCCCGCATGGGACGACGATGCGGGGGACCTTGGGAGTATCATCGGGTGGAGCCTGGCGTAGTTTCTCTTTTGACGCGCGCGGAACAGTCGGAATGGGCGTGGTCACGGCCGATCTCGGTGTCCCACGTCTATCTCTCCCATGACGCGATCACCAAGGTTGCCGGCGACATTTACGACCGCAACATAGCGGATGTCGAAATCGGCGATAAGGTCCGCGCGGTCGACGACTTCCTCCCTTGGGTCAGCCGCAGGCTTCGGCAGGAACTGAGCGGCGGCGAGGTTGGCGGACGCGTGATGGTAGAGACTTTGCTTACGCAGGCTTGCGTGCATGTCCTGCGTAGCTTTGCCCACACCGAATTCCGCGAGCCAAGGAGTTCGGGTACCTTCACCCCGGCCCAGCGCAGGATCCTGACCGAGTACTTGGCCGAGAACCTGAGAGGTGATGTCTCGCTCGCCGATATGGCTGGCGCGGTAGGGCTCAGCGTATTCCATTTTTCGCGCAAGTTCCATGCCGAGTTCGGCTGTCCGCCGCATCAGTGGCTGGTACGCGAACGGATTAAGCGCGCGAGCGAGTTGATCAAGCGGCAATGTCTGCCGTTAAAGGAAGTCGCGTACGAGGCGGGCTTCGCCGATCAGAGCCACATGACGAGGCTCTTCCGCCGGCTTTACAGAATGACGCCCGCTGAATACCGGCGGACTTTCGACTGATGGCGGGCGCGCGCTTGGACATGACGTGACCGGCTTAGAGACTTCTCTGATTGGGGCCCTTAAAGTCAAGCTGCTCCTGCTTCTCCTCATTCCACGCCGTCCGCGTTGGTATCTTATCTCGGTTCCGTGGGCTACTCGCTTCTCTTCGCGGTCGGCGCATTGGCCGCCGCATGATGGGGTCAGAAGAGCAAGGCGTCCCAATTTGTCTTACGACCTTCGGTTCTGGACTCTCAACGATATCGCCTTGCCCATCGTCCCCACGGGGACGATACCTTCCGCTGGCGCGGATTTCTTGATGTATCTCGGTTTGTCTCCTTAGGCCGCGACGACGGTGATCGTCTTGACGTCTGGGGTCGCCGCCGGTTCGTGACCGAAGCGGAATTCCGCATCGTCGATCCACATACGGTGCAAAATTGTTGCGAGTTTGCGAGCGACCGCGACACGCGGGCGCGCCATTCCACGACGTTTGGCGATCTTCATGCCCATGCCCGCAAGGCACCATTTCTTGCTGCGAATGAGGAGCGAATGCGCCGCTTCGTAGAGCGCCGTTCGCGTCAGTTCGTCGCCACATCAGCTGATCCGCCCTTGAAGATCCGTCTCGTGGGACTGGTAGCGTCGTGGGGTGAGCCCCAGATGAGCGCCGACGTCCCTCGATTTCCTGAACCGCTCGGGCTGGTCGATCGGCGCCCGGAACGCGAGCGCCGTCAGTGGACCTGATCCCACGCCATATTGCTCACTCATCCCGCAGCGGGGGGGCCATGGCCAACATCCTGATGTTTACCATGGTGAACCACATTCCCCCGCGTCGGGAATCCCTCACATGAGTCAGCCACCCCGCAGGTTGGTATCAGCCAAGAGCGACGCAGTTGCTCGCCCGATTTCCGACCCGCCGCCAGTGACGATCGCTACTTTGCTCGCGATATGTTGTTTTGCCTCGCGAATTCGTCCGGTTGGAACCACGGGCGACAGCATGAGCTTGCCGACGCCCGCATCGAGAAGAAATCACTGTGCGGCGATTTCTTCGGCATGCTTCTTGACAAGCACGAAGTTGGGAAAGCCCTTGTCCAACTCCTCGTACAACGCGGCGCGATAGGCCGGCTGTCCGCCGATAAATGGCTGGATCTCAGGCCGTTTGCCCGGAACATTTGCTGCCATGTACCACGACTTCGCTTTCACGAAGAGGCTCTTTTCGGCCACGTCGTAGCAACGCTTGCCCCACGCCTCGGCCGCATCGCGTCTAGCTTCGAATCGGCGGACGCCCATTTTGTCCATATTCTCAATGAACTTCACAACCCAGTCGCCTTCGAGTTCACCGCCGGTCGGCCCATTGATAAAGGCCGAGGGGGACTGAAGCGCATAGGTGTAGAGCAGGTTTGGATAGCCGGGAACTGCCTTGCCTAGATAGGTCAGAGATTGCTCCTTCCACAGATCGCCGATCGTGCGGCCATCCGCATCCTTGATGTCGACCGCCGAGATCGCGCCGGTGCAGGTGTCGAAGCCGATTGCATAGACGATTATATCGACCTCGTGCTCCTTGCCTCCGGCTACGATGCCTTTCTCGGTGATCCTCTCAATCGGTGTGGCCTTAAGGTCGACGAGATCGACATTATCCTGATTATAAAGGTCGAAATACCACTGCTGTAGACAGGGACGTTTCGTTCCAAAGGGGTGGGGCGGCTCGGTCGGGGCAAGAACCTCGACCAAATGTTCCTTCTTGATTAGCTTGCGCGTCTCATCGCGCCAGAAGTTGTAGTGCGCGCGATTGCATTCATCATCGAAGAATAAATCCACCGGCGCCGCCAGCCAGAAGGTGAAGCCTTTCTGCTCCCAGTTAAAGCGCATGACTTGCTGGCGCTCATCCTCGCTCATCTCCTTCCACGGCTTGTAAATCAGGTCATAGGCAAAGCCGGCAAAGGTTTGTTTGGTCCTCTCCATCACTGGCTGGAAGAGCTGCCTAATCTTGTCGTATTCCTCGCGGGTATATTTCTCCTGTCCCATCGGTAGAGCGAGGTTGGGAGTCCGCTGGAAGACGGTGAGATGGTCCGCCTCGCGCGATGTTTCCTGGATGATCTGTACGCCCGACGCACCCGTGCCGATGACGGCAACCCGCTTGCCTTTCATCGCGACGCCGTCGCGCGGCCAACGTGCGGAATGATAGGACTGACCCTTGAAGGTTTCCGCGCCGGGAAAGGACGGCGTGATCGGTTTCGTCGTCGATCCCAGCCCGAGCAAAAGATATCGGGCGGTCCGGTTCTGGCCGTCGCTCGTCCTTACCTGCCAAACGCCGGCTGCCTCGTCGAACGTCGCCCCGCCGACGCTTGTCTTGAAGGTCATGTAGGGCCGGATGCCCCATTTGTCCGCGACATAGTTGAAGTAGGATTTCAGCTCCCGCCAGCCGGGGAACTTCTCCGTGAAATAATAATCCTTCCAAAGCGCCGGGTCGGTGTACTGGTAGACCCATATCTCGGAGTCAACGCGGGCGCCCGGATAGTGGTTCTTATCCCACGTCCCGCCCGGCCCGTCGCCGTCGTCGAACAGATGCACCCTGTAGTTGCGCTTCACCAGCTCATGCAGGATATGAAGGCCAGAAAATCCAGCGCCGACGACTATCACATCCAGATCGGTGTCTTTGTTGACTTTAGCGTCCATGTTTGTTTCCTCCTTATACGATGAATATGTCGTGCGCCCTTTCTCCCCTGACAGAGCGCCAGGCGCAGGTATTTGGATCCCAATAGAGCACCGTCGCGGAGCACAGACTTGCATTCATCCGGCTCGCGCGATTGGTACATTTCTCCCTGTGGGAATCAGCTCAGACCAAGCTTCGGGCGAACCCACTCGGCCATGCGCTTAACCGCATCGTCGGCTTCAGGCGCAGTTCCCGCGAGAAACTGGAAGACATGCTGCATGTCGGGGAAAACATCGATCCTAACGTCCACGCCCGCTTTCTTCGCTCGCTCCGCTATCCGCCGGCTGTCGTCGAGAAGAGTCTCGGCGTCTCCGACCGTGATGTATATCGGCGGGAATTTCGAATATTCGGTGTAAAGTGGATTTGCCAAAGGATCCTTTGGATTGCCCTTCTCACCGATGAAAAGACTACCCAAGGCCGTGGTGGTGTCTCGCGAAACCAGCGCGTCCCTGTCCTTGTTCGTGTCGTACGTTTGGCCCGAGGTGTCCATTCCGGCCCAAGGGGACATCGGCATGGTTGCCACCGGAAGCGGCAACCCCTTATCCCGCGCGGCGGCGATTGTCGTGAGCGCAAGCGCGCCGCCGGCGGAGTCGCCCGTCAACGCGACATGTTGCGGCTTCAACCCCTCCCGCTCCAGTAACCAGCGATAGGCGGTGACCATGTCGTTGACAGAACCGGGATGCGGATTCTCGGGGGCGCGCCGGTAATCGACGATCAGCGCCCGGCAGCCGACCGCCTTGGCGATATGTCCAAAGAGCTTGCGGTGGGTGTACATCGAGCCGACGACATAACCGCCGCCATGCGAGCAAAGCAGAACGCGATCACGCGCGGCACCGTGGGGCATCGCCCACATCGCCGGAATCCCTTCGACCTCGATCTCCAGGTAGTCGACGCCCCTCGGATCGGCGGTCACGTCGCCCCAATGGCTGAACAGACGTCGAATCTCTTCGAGGCCCATGTCGGGCTTGGCCGTCATTGCGGTGACCCATGACCGGTAGAGATCAGCGAGCTCTGCGGATTCCTTGCTTGGCATATCGGTACTTCCTTCCCTTGGTGAGTAAATAGTCGGTCCCCTCCACGTATGGACACGCGGCGGTTCCCTTCACGGAACGAGGCTTGCGCGCAGCACCGCGCGCCTGTCCGCCTGAGCGAAAGCCTCGTTGATCTGGTCCAGCGGAAGTTTCGCGCTGAGGAGTTGACCGAGTGTCAGCCTGTCTCGGTTGCGCTCAAACTCCCCGACGAAATGCGGCCATTCGGTAGCGTCGCCGGTCATCGCCATGTCGATGTGGTCGCAGGCGGCGCGGCGTCCGCGCTGGCAGGAAGGGCAGTGGCCGCAGCCGGTGAAATAGGCGAAGACAACGTGGTCGCCTTCGTGAAGCGGCTCGCCGTGGCTATCGCGATCCACGTCCCGGCCGAGCGCGGCGATCATGCCCGTCATCTCGTGGCCGAGCACCGTGGCAGCTTGCCGCCGAGGCCAGCGAGCCGGAAGTCGCCGCGCCATGCATGCAGGTCCGACCCGCAGATTGTTGGTAATCCGCACACGCACGAGGACCGCGCCGGGCCGAGGTGCCGGCACCGGCATTTCGGCCATATCGAAGGGCTTTCGCCGGAACAAGGTGACGCGGCCGGTTGCGGTCATTTATAAAGTTCTCCTGGCGGGGATGCGAGCAACAAGCGGATGAGGCTTGCGGTCACGAGGCGAGCGTCGCGGCGCGCTCGCGAAGGGAGCGCTTGTCAACCTTCCCGACGCCGGTTTTCGGCAGCGCCGGGACGAACACGAATCGATCCGGTATCCACCACTTCACGAAGCGGCGCGCGAGCCAGGCGCTGAGGTGAGCCGGGTCGAGTTCTTCGCTGTCCCGCTCGGGCACGACGAATGCCACCGGACGCTCCTGCCAGCGCGTGTCTGGCATCGACACGACCGCCGCCTCCAAAACGCCGGGACAGGCAGCGAGTTCGTTCTCGAGATCCACCGAGGAGATCCATTCACCGCCGGACTATACGAGATCCTTCGCGCGGTCGATGAGGCGGATCGAGCCATCGGAACCTTGCGTCGCAATGTCGCCGCTTCGCCACCACCCATCGGCGAAGCTGTCGCGGCTGCGCGTATCGCGGTAGTATTCGGTGGCGATCCAGGGACCTCGCACATGCACCTCGCCAGGGTGGCCGTCGTCGCGGGGCACGGGTTTTCCGCAATCGTCCAGCACCTTGAGTTCGACTCCGGGTACGGGAATGCCCTGCCGGATCCGGACCTTGATCCGCTCTTCCGGTCCGGCCTCAAACACGCTGCGCCGAACATGAGTGATCGTTGCTAGCGGCGCGGCTTCTGTCGCGCCCCAGGCGGTGAGGATGGGGACGTCGTACTCGTTGTGAAAGCGCTTCATGAGCGCCTCGGGCGTGGCCGAGCCTCCGAGCATGAGGCCGCGCAGGCTGCTGATGTCGCGAGGCTTCTTCTGCAGCTGTCCATAGAGCTCGACGCCGATCGTCACTGCGGCGGCGCAGAACGTGCAGCGCTCGGCCTCGATGAGACCGAGAATGTCCGCGGCAGTCGGGTGCGGGCCTGGCAGCACTATCGTCGCGCCGACGGCGACCGCAGCGTAGGGCAGTCCCCACGAGTTGGCGTGGAACATGGGCACGACCGGTAGCACGATGTCATGCTCGCTGATGGCGAGGACATCGCTAAGGCAAAGCGCGAGCGTGTGCAGGTAGAGGCCGCGTTGGGTGTAGACGACGCCCTTGGGATCCCCCGTCGTGGCGGAGGTGAAGCACATGCCGCAGGGGCTGTTCTCGTCGAGCTCGGGAAATGCGAAGTCCAGATCGCCTGTCGCGAGGAAGCTCTCATAGTCACAATCGCCGGGAGGCGCCGGCCGATCGTCCATGACGATGATGTGGCGGAGACTGCGCACCGAAGGAGCGACTCGTTCCACGGTCGGCAGGAGATCCGGATCCACGAAGAGGACCATGTCTTCGGCGTGGTTCATGATATAGGCGATGTGCCCGTCGGTGAGGCGGATGTTCACCGTGTGCAGGATGGCGCCAAGGCACGGAACGGCGAAGTAGAGCTCCATGTGCCGGTATGTGTTCCAGCCCAGTGTCGCGACCTTGTCGCCCGGCTTGACGCCGAGTCCAGCCAGGGCGCTGGCGAGCTGCCGGGTGCGCCGGCAGTAATCGGCATAATGGTAGCGAAAGAGCTTGCCGTCGGCTTGCCTCGATACGATCGCGTTCTGCGGGAAGTTAGACTCCGTGCGCTCCAGGAAGGTCTTCAGGGTGAGCTGCATGGCGGTCGCTCTAAATGTCATGTCATGCCTGCGTTCTGGCGGAGAGGTCAGTTTGCGAGATAGCCCCCGTCCACGAGTAGCTCTGCGCCATCGATGAACGACGATTCGTCAGACGCAAGGATAGAGAATTGCGCAGCTTGTGCATGGCGTACAGCCCGCCGCACCCTGCTCCCACGACGACGGCGTCGTACGATCCCGGCTCAGATTTTACGTCAACAACCAACTGATCGTTCATTGGCCCCGTTTCCTTCCCCCTAAGCTTGGCGCCACCGGCGCGGAACATGACACGCAGGCGGCGCCAAGCTGTGATGTCTTATGTTACCGCGGGCCTTCGGCAGTCTTGATCGTTCCATATGAAACTTTAGCACATTCTTGCTGTGTCGTTCGGTCGACTCTTGGCCGGGCCGAGCGGGGCAGCCCCGCTTCCAGGCGCAGCCTCGGCTGGCCATGCAGCGTGCGAAGGGCGCAGCCATCACTGCCGCACGGCCATGTGGCGGCGGTAATAGGGATGATGCACAAGCTGGAGATCCCGCGCCTGCTTGGGCGCCGGGGTTCGCGTGTGCACGATCTCGCCGTGGCGCTGATCGCGAGCCGGATGATCGCCCGGGCTCGAAACTCTCGACCCTGCGCGCGCTGCCCCCGGAGACCGCGACCTCGAGCCTTGGACAGGTGCTCGGGCTCGGCGCCATCGAGGCGTGCGAGATCTACGCAGCGCTCGACTGGTTGGGCGCACAGCAGGGGCGGATCGAGCCGGTCCCGCGTTCGCTGCCATGGCCGCTGTCGCGCACTCCGCCGAAAGGAGACTCGGGAAGCGCAAGGCCAAAATGTTTGATGCTCACCATGCCGGCCTGAAGAGCTGCCGCTGCCATGTCGGCCCGTTCCAGCGAGTTGGTAAAGATGTAGAAGGCAAGGCCGAAGGGCAGGCCGTTCGCGCGCGCCGGGCCGTCTTCGATGTCCCGGAAGGGCGAGACGACGGCAACCGGTCCGAAAGGCTCTTCGCGCATCAGCGCGATGCGATCATCGGGCGTGTGCACGATCATGGGCGCGTAGAAGCTGCCGACATTGCCGATCCGCTTGCCCCCGGTCAGCACTTCGGCGCCGCTTTCGCGCGTCGGCAACCAGCTTTTCCGTCGCCGTCACGCGACCGGCATGGCAAAGCGGCCCCATCTGGGTGCCATCGTTCAGTCCATCCCCGACCCTCACCGTCTCGAAAGCCGAAACCAGTTCGGAGAGGAAGCGGTCGTGAATGCCCGCCTGGACGAAGAAGCGCGTGAGCGAAATGCAGACCTGAACGGCATTGCACAACTTGTTGGCCGCAAGCGCGCGGGCCGCGGCCTCTGCATCGTCGAACACAAGCACGGGGGTGCGGATTGAACCCGCTGTCGCGGGATTGGGGTGAAGGGTTAGGGCCTGTCCATAAATAACTCGGTCAATTGAGCTGCGGCGAGGGACGGTTCTTTGTTTGGGCGAGGTGGTGTAATTCCAGTCACCATGAAAGGAGTGCGGGGAGAGATTGACGGCGGCCAGCTCGGCATCGGTGACCTTTATTCCTTTGGGATACTTGTTCTGATCCAGCTCGGCGCGCACCCGCAGGCCGCTGTCCGTCGTCGTCGCAGCGATCAGCTGGACGATGGTCCGGTAACTGCGCAACGGCTTGCCCCGCCATATTACAATGATTTAGCAGCACGCCCCGGACAGATGCGTCGCCACGGAAGCACCACGGAAGCATGTGGCGGCTTGAGCGAGACGGTAGAAGTCCATTCATCGCGTGGTTGGCCATCCATCGTTCTGAATGCGGCTAGTCCGGCTAACTCGATCCGATCCAGCAGTTCACAATTGCCGCCGAAAGCAGCACATCCGAGGAGCAGCTTCAGATAGGAGTGACGCTCAGGGACGAAGACCCCGTGGCCGATTGCTCAAGGACACTAGGCGAAGTCCGCGCGCTACTGTGACCCTTGCGCTGCACGAGCTGACGACTATTCGACGTGGCGCGCCCAATGGCGAAAGCTTAGCGCTCACGTGTCGTTTGAGGCCAGGGGTGGTAGATGGGTCGTGCGGCCCGGCGGGTGACCTTCGAGCCAATCACGAGCGGTGGGAAGTTCGCGGAAAATCTTCACGGGACGATCGGCCTCTGCCAGGGCGGCGAACATTCTGGCTTGCCAATAACTCTCATCGGACGTTGCGACGATCGCCAGCGGGCCGATGGGGCCTAAAGCGATGTAGGCGCGAATACGCGCACCGAGCGTCATCAGTTCGATATCACTGAGTGCGATCGAGGCCGCTGTCGTGTCGAAGAGCTTGCGATAGGGCAACGCTTCTGCAACCACGACTGCATCGAGATAGGCCTGAATGTCTTGCAGGCTGACTTCGCCCTTGGCTAGCGCGACCACCAAGCGGGTCGGGTATGAGATTATCCAAGTAACTGGCATTTGAATGTCTATGGCTAAACTTCAGAAAGCGAAAAGCCGGACAACCACTGCTGCCGTGACAGCCCTTCTAAGTTCACTGCTGACCCTCAACTACGATCTCAGAGTCTTGAGGGCTGCAGTAGCTAGCTAGGACCCGACTATTAACATGTGTCAGGGATGCGGGGGGGCCGCTACCGAATGGCCGCCCGAGCGTCGAGAACCTTCTTGAATGATTGCGCGAGCGCCGTCGCTTTGCCCTTGCCCCGATAGTGAAGGAAAAGATAACGCGGTTGCTCGTGACTCATGTGCTGATGGATCGCGACGACGTTGATGCCTTCGGTGCGCGTTTCTCCGAGCACCGTCTGAATCTAATTTTCTGTCATTGCGAAATCGCCATCGACAACGGCTTCGTCATCCGTGCCACCAAAGGATGTGGGCCGGCTGACCGGCGCGCTGCTGGGCACGTTGATGATCGTCGCTCAAAGTCAACGCCCCCTCTCGAGTGAAAAACCTGGCCATTTCCCCCGCCCTGTAGCTAGGTCGCCGGCTTGGTGGCGGCAGAGGCCGTCCCGACGGCAGCCTCAGTCTTTTCGACTGGGAAGACGTATGGGCCAAGGATGGCCATCAGCGCGCTCGCGAGCACGAGCAAGCCGACATAACCGAACAATGCGTAATTGTAGGAGTGGAACCTGTCGAAACAAACGCCCAGCACGTAAGGGCCGAGGCCCGCCCCTACCGCGAAGATCGCGAAGATGTAGCCGTAGAGCTCGCCGAAGCGCCGAAGTCCGAAATAGCGCGACGTCAGGAAGCCCATCATGTCGACTTCCGTTCCCGCCGCGAGCCCCAGGAAGATGATCCCACACAGCGGTGCCAATCCGCCGGCACCGCTGGCGATCAGGCCGATACCCACGCAGCCCAACAAGAAGAAAGCGGCGGCAATGTAGGGAGCAAAGAAACGATCGACGAGGTAGCCGGACAGGAGCCGGCCGGCCAGTGTGCCCAAGCCAAAGGTGCCCAACATCGACGTCGCGACAGCCAGTGACAGACCTCGATCCGTCAACAACGGTACGATGTGCACGGCAGTACCGTTGACTACGGTAGATACGCAAAGCACAGAGAGTGCAAGCACCCAGAACCGCGATCCAGTCAATACTTCGCGGACACTAAGGCCGGGTAAAACGACGTCGGCGGCCTGCGAAAGCCGATGGCGCCGGCGTGCAAAGCCCTCCTCGGGCTCACGAACGAACAACACTAGGCTGGGAAAGGCGACAAAGAACATCAACCCGCCCAATCCGACATAAGCGGTGCGCCAGCCATATTCCTGTATCATGAACCTCACGATCTGCGGGACGATCATGACCCCAATGCCGATGCCTGCCATGGCGATGCCCACCTGATCAACGACGCGTCCGGTCTGTTCGAGGACCAGATCAGGTCGCTGCAGGACGATTCGCGCCGCTTCGGCACGACCGACGACGACATCGACTTCGCCCTTCTGCTCGACGGGCTGGAAGCCGAGCGCGAGCAGGGCATCACCATCGATGTCGCCTACCGCTTGTTCTCGACGGCGCGGCGTGCCTTCGTGGTGGCCGACACGCCAGGCCACCAGCAATACACCCGCAACATGGCAACCGGCGCCTCCAATGCCGAGCTCGCCATCCTGCTGGTCGATGCGCGCAAGGGCCTGCTGGAGCAGACCCGCCGGCACGCCGCCATCGTGTCGCTGCTTGGCATCCGCCATATCGTTCTGGCGGTGAACAAGATCGACCTGGTCAATTTTTCCGAGGCGCGCTTTCGTGAGATCGCCGCCGCCTTCGAGGCGTTTGCCGGTCCGCTCGGCTTCCATTCGGTGGTGGCGATCCCGCTCTCGGCGCGACTGGGCGACAATGTCGCCGAGCGCAGCGGACGCACGCCCTGGTACGAGGGCCCATCGCTGCTGGCGTATCTCGAGTCGGTCGAGACCGACCCCGAGGCAGCCGAGGCGCCGCTGCGCTTCCCGGTGCAATGGGTGAACCGGCCCGATGCCGATTTCCGCGGCTTCGCCGGCACGGTGGCGAGCGGGCGCGTCCGGGTCGGCGATCCGGTCGTCGTGGCGGGCTCCGGCCGGACCACTCAGGTCGCGCGCATCGTGGGCTTCGACGGCGACCTGCAGAGCGCGGAGGCCGGTCGCTCGGTGACGCTCACGCTCTGCGACGAGATCGACATCGTGCGCGGCGACCTGCTGGCCGATCCCAGGCGGCGGCCCGTCGTCACCCAGCGCTTCGCCGCCGACCTCGTCTGGATGGACGAGTCGGCCGCCCGGCCGGGCAAGCGGTTCCTGTTGAAGATCGGCACCGCCACGGTGCCGGCCAACCTGTCGCGCATTGCCGAGACGCTCGATATCGATTCGCTGCAGCGCGCGCCGGCGGCGGAGCTCGTGCTGAACGCAATCGGCCGAGTAGAGATCGAAGCCGGCGCGCCGGTCGCGTTCGATCCCTATGCCGACAATCGCGGCACCGGTGCCTTCATCCTGATCGACCGCTCGACCTTGCGCACCGCGGCAGCGGGCATGGTGGTCGAAAGCCTGGACGCCGCGCGCGACGTGCATCGCCATGCCGAGGCGGTGACGCCGGCCCTGCGCGCCGATCTCAAGGCGCAGCAGCCGCTGGTGGTCTGGCTGACCGGCCTGCCGGGATCGGGCAAATCGACCATCGCCAACATCGTCGAACGCAAACTGGCGGCGGCCGGGCGCCATACGATGCTGCTCGACGGCGACAATCTCCGCCAGGGCCTGAATGCCGACCTCGGTTTCGATGCGGCGGCACGCTCGGAAAATGTGCGCCGCGTGGGTGAAGTCGCGAAGCTCTTGGCCGATGCCGGCCTGATCGCGATCGTGGCACTGGTCTCGCCCTTCCAGGCCGACCGGACGCGCGCCGCGGCGCTGCTGCCCGAAGGCCGGTTCCTCGAAGTCTTCGTCGATACGCCGTTGGCGATTTGCCGCCAGCGCGACCCCAAAGGCCTCTATCGGAAGGCGGAGCAAGGCCAGCTCGCTCATCTTACGGGCCGCGACCAGCCCTATGAAGCGCCAGAAGACCCCGCCCTCGTGCTGAATACGGCCGAGCTCGGCGCCGAAGAGGCGGCCGATCGGGTGATCGAACTGGTGCTCGAGCGCACCTAGCCCCACAGCATGCCTATCGATCTTCTGTATGTCGTCTTGAGCGCCTGTGTCGGCCTCATCGTCGGGCTGACGGGCGTTGGCGGCGGGTCGCTGATGACGCCGGCGCTTGTTCTGCTCTTCAACATCCATCCCGCGACGGCCGTAGGCACCGACCTTCTCTATGCGGCGATGACGAAAAGCGCCGGGACGTTGGTCCATGCCCTCAGAAGCAATGTCGCCTGGCGCGTGGTCGGCCTGCTCTCGGCGGGCAGTGTGCCCGCCGCCATCGCTACGCTGGTCGCTCTCTCACGTCTTGGGCCTCACAACGGCCTGACGGCAAAGACAATCACGATCGTGCTCGGATTCGCGTTGCTGCTCACGTCGCTGCTTCTGGTTTTTCGGCGATGGCTGCTGGCGATGCTGCTCTCGCTGCTCGTCGGATCGATCCCGGGAATCGTTGTCGGCAGCTATCTGGCTCCCCGTGCCGGCGAGCGCAGCCTTCGATACATCCTCGCCTTGGCGCTTATGGTCGCTGGCGGAAGGCTGGCCGCCTCCTAGTCTTACTGCGTCATAAGCGGGATCGGTTTTTTGGGGGACCGTGCGCGACAGCATGGACATCGCGGCAAGGAGGACACGAGAGCATCGATCAATCGTCGGCGCATGGTGGCGATCGAGTTCGGGACATGGCGCTCAGGGCGCAGCGGCGGATCCTCGGGGTCGGTAACCTTAGGGAAGAGCAAGCTGCGCGCGCGGCGGGGCGCGACGGGCTGCTGAGGGGGGAATCGTCTCCTGCTCGGAGATCAGGAAGCCGTAGGCGGCGATGCAGAGAGTGGCGTGATGATGAAAGCCACGCCAGCCGCGGCCCTCATAGTGGCCGAGCCCGATCTCCTGCTTGAGTTCCTGATAGTCGCGTTCGATGCGCCAGCGCAATTTGGCGAGATCGACCAGACGGGCGAAGCCGATGTTCTTGGGCAAAGTCGACAGCCAATACTTTGGCGGCTCCTTCTCGTCTTTGGGCCATTCGATCAACAGCCATTCCTCCGGGCAAGGCTCGCTGCGATCGAAGTCGCGCCTGGCGATGCGAATACGCAGGCGCGCAAAGCGCGATGTGAGCGCTCCGTTCGTTGCCTCCCGCCACGTGATCGTCCGCCAGGCTCTGGCCGGAAGGCTGAACGCAAGGTCTTTGATACGGACCGGCCGATGCTGGGCATCGCGGCGCAGGCGCTTGGTCGGCCGGCCCCGGCCTGGCGTCGAGGCCTTGGGCGGCAAAGGCCCGGTGCCAGGCGGCCATACCCTGGTGTTCGACAGAACACCGGCAACATAAGGCAGGCCAAGCGCAGTGACCGCCGTGCGCAGATCGCTATGGGGTCCGTAGCCCGCATCCATCAGCACAGGTCCGCGCGGCAGACCTGCTGCATGGGCGGTACGGATCTGATCGAGCGCGATCTCGATCTTGGTCTGAAAGCCGATCTCCTCAGGCACACCCGCCTCCATCAACCCTATGGGCGTGCATTCCTCTTGCGGAGAAGCCTCCTGTACTTATAATATATTATGCTTACTATTTATGGTGGATGCCGACATATGCATGACCCCGACCAAAGCGTCGGCTTTCTTGTGAACGACCTGGCGCGGCTGCTACGACGGAACTTCAACCGCCGGGCACAGGAACTCGGGCTATCTCAAGCTCAATGGCAGGCGCTTGCCTATTTGTCCCGACAGGAGGGCGTGAATCAGGTCACTTTGGCC
>JACPOB010000034.1 GCA_016185145.1 Rhodospirillales bacterium
CCCTTTTTCCAGGCGACGGTCGCCAAACCGGCCCAGCCCGTACTCGTGCCCTGACATCCACACCTCCAGCTGCCATCATGACAGACAGAGAATCGAGCTTCTCTCTCCCTCGCAACTGAGATGTGTGAATACGACAGACGCAGAGCGTGGGGAGGAAGAGCTATATGACCATCACGATCTGGCACAACCCGCGCTGCAGCAAATCGCGCGAGACGCTCGAGCTCTTGAAGAAGAAGGGCATCGCGCCGACGATCCGCGAATATTTGAAGGAGCCGCCCAGCAAGGCCGAGGTCGAGACGCTTCTCGACATGGTCGGCGGCGAGCCCGCCGCGCTGATCCGTGACGGCGAGGCGGAGTTCAAGGCGCTCAAGAAGAAGAGGGCCGATCTCAGCCGCGCCGATATCGTGAAGGCCATCGCCGCCCATCCCGTCCTGCTGCAGCGGCCGATCGTGGTGGCGGGCAAGCGCGCCGCCATCGGCCGGCCGCCCGAAGCGGTGCTGCCGCTCCTGAAATAGCGCCATGATCGGCCGGCTCCGCCTCTGGTCGGGCTATGTGCTGTTCTTCTATGTCGTCACGCATCTTCTGAACCATACGCTCGGCCTGATCTCGCTGCGCATACTCGAGCTGGGCCGCCACTGGTTCGTCTTCATCTGGCACAATCCGGTCGGCCAGACCGCGCTCTACGGCGCGCTGTTCGGCCATTTCTTCCTGGCCCTGTGGTCGCTCTATCAACGGCGCGCGCTGAGGCTGTCGTCCTGGGAATGGACGCAATGGAGTCTCGGCGTACTGATCATCCCGCTGGGCGCCATACACGTCGTCGGCACCCGGCTGGCGCACGCGCTCTACGACGTCGAGCCCGGCTATCCCTGGGTGCTGGGTTCGCTGGTCGTCGGCGAGTGGACCGGCATCGTACGGCAGTTCGCCCTGCCTCTCGTCGTCTGGCTGCATGCCTGCATCGGCCTGCACTTCGCGTGGCGTCTGCGCCCCTGGTATGGCACCTGGCTGCCGTTTCTCTACGCCATCGCCCTGCTGGTGCCGGTGGGCAGCATCGCCGGCGCGGCCATCGCCCTGCGCGACGTCGCCGACCTCGCCCAGCAGCCGGGCTTCCTGCAGAACCTGTTCGCGCGCGCGCACGTGCCGTCGCAGGAAAATATCGACAACCTCTACGCCATCTCGCGCAACCTGCAGATCGGTGCGCTGGTGCTGCTGGCCGGCGCGCTCAGCGCGCGGCCGCTGCGCGACCTGTGGGAGCGCCGCGCCGGTGTCGTGCGCCTCGACTACGGCGACCGGCGCAGCGTCGCCCAGCCGACCGGCCTCACCATCCTCGAGATGAGCCGCATCGCCGGCATCCCGCACGCCTCGGTGTGCGGCGGCCGCGGCCGCTGCTCGACCTGCCGGGTGCGCATCGGCGGCCCGGATCGCACCAAGCTGCCCGCAGCCTCGCCAGAGGAGCGGAAGGTGCTGGCGCGCGTCGGTGCGCCGGCCAATGTGCGACTGGCCTGCCAGCTGCGCCCGCCGCCCGGCCACTATCGCGTGACTCCGCTCCTGCCGCCGTCGGCCGGCCCGGTCGAGGCCTATCGCCGCCAGCCGCAGGCGCACGGCGGCGAGCACTATGTCGCCATCCTGTTCGCCGACATCCGCGGCTTCACCTCGATCTCCGAAGGCAGGCTGCCTTACGACGTGGTGTTCCTGCTCAACCGCTATTTCCGCGCCACCGGCCAGGCCATCGAGGCGGCGGGCGGCCGGCTCGACAAGTTCATCGGCGATGGCGTGATGGCGATCTTCGGTCTGGGCCACGAGCCGCAAGTCGCCTGTCGCCAGGCGCTCGATGCGGCGCGGCGCATGGTCGTGGCGCTGGCCGATCTGAACGAGGCGCTGTCGGGCGATCTCGACCAGCCCCTGCGCATCGGCATCGGCCTGCATTCCGGCCCGACCATCGTCGGCGAGATGGGCTACGAGCGCACCACGCATCTGACCGCGATCGGCGACACGGTGAACATCGCCAGCCGCCTCGAGGCGCTGACCAAGGAATTCGGCGCCGAACTGGTCGTCTCACAGGAACTGCTGGATCGCGCCGGTGCGGACCTTGGCGCGCATGAAAGCCACGACGTCGAGATTCGCGGCCGACAAGGACGCTTGACCGTACGCGCTGTCAAGAGAGTCGCTGAACTCACGGCAATGTCATGAAATTTTCGTTGCCCGGCAGAGGTATCAGTCGAGAATCCAGCAACCTCAGGAGGTGAACCATGCGCCTGACCGTTTTTGCTTCGGCGGCACTGCTCGCTTTTGGACTTCCGATCGCGACTTTCGCCGCCGGTGGCGGCGCCGATCCGCAACGGATCGAAGCCGTCAAGCCCGCGACACCGGCCGATCCGAACTTCGCGCAGGCCAAGGCGATGATCGAGGCCAGGAATTACGCCAACGCGATCCCGCTCCTGCAGCAGGTGGTCCAGCGCGACCCGCGCAACGCCGACGCCTACAACCTGCTGGGCTACGCCACGCGCTCGTCGGGCAATCCGCAGGGCTCGCTGCAGTACTATCAGCAGGCGCTGGCGATCGACGGGCGCCATCTCGGCGCGCACGAGTATCTCGGCGAGGCCTATCTGATGCTCAACCAGCCGGCCGAGGCCGACAAGATGCTGGCGCGCCTCGACTCGCTCTGCGTCTTCGGCTGCACCGAGTACCGCATGCTCAAGACGGCGATCGCCAACTACAAGCAGGGCAAGAAGCCGACCAACTGACGACCGACCGATCGTCCGGCATCTTCACAGCCTTCCAGCGCGGGCGGCCAGGCCGCCCGCGCGACCTGCCTCCGGCTCCGCCGAGCCCATGGGAGATGCACGATGAAAAGAAGCATGCCGACCGCCGTCAGTATTGCTGTGTCGATCGCTGTCCTGGTCACCGGCGTCTCGATTTCCGCTCAGGACAAGGACAAGTACGCCGTCAAAGTGCCGGATGGTCTCGCATTCTCCGAGTTCAGAGGATACGAGGACTGGGCTGTCATCTCGCTCAGCGGGAACGGAGGCAAGGTCGCCGCGATCCTGGGAAATCCGGTGATGATCGACGCCTACAAGCAAGGCATCCCCGACAACGGCAAGCCTTTCCCCGACGGCGCCAAGATGGCCAAGATCCACTGGAACCCGAAAAAGCAGGAGAGCTATCCGGGCCAGCCAATCGTGCCGGGCACCCTGCATGACGTCGACTTCATGGTGAAGGACAGCAAACGGTTCGCCGACAGCGGCGGCTGGGGATGGGGCGCGTTCGAGTATGACGAGGCATCGGGCACGTTCAGGCCCGCCAACGCGGCGTCCAGGCCGCCTCAGGGAAACGACGCGAAATGTGGGCTCGCCTGCCACACCAATGTGGTGACGCGCGACTACGTCTTCACGGAGTACGGGAAGAGGTGATTGCCCTGAGTGGCGCACGGGATCGTGTTCGCTGCGCTTCCCGGGAAACCCCGCAAGTCGTGTCGCCGGCCAAGTGCATGTACTGCCGTCGCTGTCCCGCTGGACTGCACATGTGGAGTCCATCCCGTCCGGCTGAACGCAGCCGGACGGGATGACCAGCCCCAGGGCGGGAGCGGTCTGGCTTACAGCCGGATAAACGATGCATAGAGCGACAGACGCTCGCACTCTAATAAAAACCGCTGTGCTTGTCAATAACTTCAGTTGGCGTCAGCACAGCGGTACGGGCCGGCGAGGCCGGGTTCTTTTATTGCGACTTTTGAGGCTCCAGGAAGGGCCATATCTGGGCGCCGCCACCGCCGTCATACCACGGCTTGCGTCGCTCGACCGACGTGCAGGCAATGCTGTCACCGTAGCGGATCGAGGCCGATCAACCATCAAAAACTCTGCGCAGAGCTATCAGTGAGCCACCAGCAGCGGCACGGTCATGCTGGCGAGCAACGTCCGGCTGGCGCCGCCCCACACCCACTCGCGCATGCGCGAATGGCCGTAGAGGCCCATGACGATGAGATCGACGTCCTGATCGGCCGCGCGTGACAGGATGATCTCGCCGACGTCCGAATCGCCGGCGGTGTCGCGTTTGACAGTCGCTTTCACACCGTGGCGGGCAAGCCAGGCGGCGACGTGTTCGCCGCCGTCCTCGGAATCGACGAGCAGGATGATCACCTGCTCCGCCTGCTTCAGGATCGGCAGCGCGCCGGTCGCCGCCCGCGCCGCCTCACGGCTGCCGTTCCAGCACAGCATCACGGTCCGTCCGGGCGGCTTGGTGGCGCCGATATGGGGCACGATCAGCGTCGGCCGCTCGCCCGACATGCCGATCGTCTCGGCGAGGTCGGCCGGCGTCGTCGTTGTCGACGCATCAGGCTCGGCCTGCCCGACGATCACCAGATCGGCGTAGCGGGCGTACGCCGCCACGACCTCCTCGGCCAGCCCGTCGGCCACGCGCCATTCGCCCGCGGGGTTCGCGGCCCCGATGACATCGCGGAAGGCCGCGACGGCGATGGCCTCGTCGGCCTTCGTGGCGTTCTCATAGGTTCTATAGAGGCTGTCCATCGCCGGGCCGGCATCGGTGAAGGCCGGCGCCTGGAACGGCCGGCGGACGTAGAGGGCGACGACTTGCGCCTCGAAGCGCGCTGCGAGATCCGCCGAAAGCTTCAGCCGCTTCGGCGCGCCCGGGCCGGTGTCGACATGAACCAGGATCGTCTTGTAACCCATGCGCGCCCTCCACAGTGTGCCCGACGACAACGGTCGAGAGCGGCCGAAGGATGCAAAACGCGCGCGTTTCCGCCATATCGGGAAACGCTCTAGACCCACTTTTATTGGACGCTGATACAGCCCGACCTCACCCTGAGGAGGCCCGCTTACGCGCATTCACATGCGCGCTTGCCGTCTCGAAGGGTGGGCTACATCGTCTTTGTTGCCATCCTTCGAGACGCCTACGCGCATGTGAATGCGCTCAGCTGCGCGCGGCTCCTCAGGATGAGGTCATCTGTGAATCACTATTCAATGAAAGCAGGTACTAGCCGTGCGGCACTTCGAAGAGTTGCCGAATGCGGCCGACCAGCTGGGAGAACGACGGCGTTGCACCCCGCGCACTGTCGCCACCGGCCACGACCGCGGCCATGTGGGTGCGGCGCGACAGGGTCAGGCTGATCTCGTCGGCAATACTCGGCCTGTCATGCATCAGCTTGGCAAGGGCTGCCTGGGCAACCTCATAGACGACCACGAATGTCAGGGCGCGCGCTGTCCCGGGTTCGCCGGTTCCCGTGAACAAGCCCGCTTCGCCGAAATAGTCGCCCGGCGCCAGGCGGCTCAGCTCGACGTCGCTGTCGCCCTCGCGGCGGGACACTTCGATCACGCCCGTCCGTATGATTTCCAGGCAATTGAGCTTCGTTCCTTGTTCAACCAGGACCTCACCCTTGCGATAGGTCTTGCGCGTCATGGTATCGGCCAGCGCCGCCTTTTCATCGTCCGTCAGGGACATGAACACAGGGACGGCCTCCACCAGCCGCAGAGCCGTGCCTTTGGGGGTCGCGGCCGGCACCTGAACGGGCGGACTGGCGAACGCGGCGGCCGGCGCTTCCCGAGGCTGGGCCAGCACCAGCCCGGCGGCGCGCGTATGGCGATAGATGAGGTCATAGACTTCGTGCCTGGCGGTCGCCGCCTTCTCGAAGTCGCGGACGCGAAACGAGAGCTCCATCTCGATCGCCTGGGCGTCGAGCGACTTGATCTCAACCGACGGCGCCGGACTCTCCATGATGGAGGTGCTGCTGATCAGCACGGTGCGCATGAGGTCGGAGATCGCCGACGGCGCCATGGTTGGCGCCACGCGAATACGCAGCTTCACGCCATGGCTGCGATTTGGGCTGCTGAGATTGGTGAGCTGGGCCTTCGCCATGCCGCTGTTGGGCAGCACCACCAGGTCGTTCGAGGCGTTGAGAAGGTGCGTCGCCCGCCAGTTGGTCTCCACGACGCGGCCTTCGAGGCCGTCGTTCAGCACGATCCAGTCGCCGACCTCGTAGGGCTTGCTGAGGTTGAGCGCGATTCCCGAGAAGACGTCGGCCAGTGTGCTCTGCAGGGCGAGGCCGAGGATGATCGCGAACACGCCCGACGTGGCGATCAGCGTGCCGACCGGTGCGCTGAACACATAGGCCACCACCGAGAGCGCGGCGCTGAGATAAATCAGGCCGACGACCAAGTCCTGGATCAGCCGGCCCTCGCGAGGACGCCTCTCGAAGATCAGGAACACGCGCGTGAAACCGGTCAGCACCCAGGCGGCGTTGATCCACCAGATGATCTTGGCGGTGGCGACGAACACGCGCTCGAAAGCCGGCGTCGTGTCGGACGCGATCTCGTAGGGAACGATGCCGTGATGATAGAGCAGCGCCGTCAATGCCAGGAAAAGGGCAAGCTGGAAGATGAGCCGTCGCGCCGGATATCGGCGCAGCAGCACGCGAGTGATGAGCACGCCCAACACGGCAAGGACTCCGGTCTGCACGAAGACGTCGGCAACCAGCTCCTTGAATGTAAGGCCCTCCATCACGCTCCTCCCGGAAGCCACACGGTCATGCCCGGTTGGAGTCCATCGTCCTTGGTATCGATCGGATCAAGCCTCATCCGGAAACTGTTGAGATCGTGATCGCCCACGGCCCGTGCCGCCCGCCAGGTGGCGAACTCGCCGAGCGGACGCAGCTCCGTGATCCGGGCGGCGAGCGGCTTGCCGCCGTTGGTGGTCAGGGTCACTTCGCTGCCGACTCGCAGCCGGCCCAGCGCGTCCTCGCGCAGGGTGAAGGCAAACCAGCGCTCGCTGCCGACATAGAGGGTCAGCACAGGCTTGCCGATCGGGAGGATCTCGCCCGGCTCGGCGACCAGGACGCCCACCGTGCCGTCGACCGGCGCCACCAGGCGAGTCTTGGCGAGCTTCGCCTTCAGGTCGGCGACGGTCGCCTCGGCCAGCGCGACCCGGGCGTCAGCCAAGGCACGCTCCTCGGCCGTCGGCCCGGCTTTCGCTGCAGCAAGCTGGGCGCTCTTCAGCGCAAGATCGGCCCGCGCCTTGGCAAGCGAGGCGTTGCTTGCATCGAGATTCTGCCGGCTGGCGAAGTCGCGCACCGCCAGCGCCGCGGTGCGCGCCTGTTCCTGTTCGGCCAGCAGGAGGTTGGCCTGGGCGGTATCGGCAGCCTGGACAAGGATCGCGACCTCCTCGGCGCGCAGGCCGACATGGATGCGGTCGCGTTCGGCCTTGGCGCTCCTGGCGGCCGCCTCGGCCTCGCCCAGGGAGGCGGCCAGCTCGGGATTGCTGAGCACCGCCAGCAGGTCGCCCTTGCGCACGGCTTGGCCGGCCTGCACTTCGATCGAAGCGAGCCGCCCCGTGACCTCCGGCGCAATGCGGATTTCGGTCTGCCGCACCATGCCGGCGATGGGCGGCGGCGCACGGTGCCGCGGCATCCAGATGAAAGCCGCCGCGGCGACGCCCAGCACGACGACCGCGAGGCCGGCGATCAGCCGCCTATGCTGCGCGTTCATTGGCCCTCCCGCGCATGAGCAAGGGGCTTGTCGCCACGGCGGCAAGCCCGCCATACAGCACCGTAAGACCCCAGAGCCTAGCCCAGTCGTCGAAGACGTCGGCGATCCTCGCATCCATCTGGTTGATGCGGATCAACCCGTCGATCGCCGAAGTGCTCGGGAAGATGAAGCTTGCCGCGCGCAGTGCCGGCGGGATCGCCTCGACGGGCCACGCGACGCCGACCAGGAAGAACAGCGGCAGGCTGACGGCGATGAACAGCAGCACGGCCGTCTCGCGCCGTGTGAACCAGGAGCTGACAAACTGACCGAGGAAGCTCACCGAGAGGATGAACGGCACCAGGAACGCCAGCAGGTCGCCGAACCTTGCGGTCGCCGAGAAGCCGTAGACGCGCGGCAGCACGACCAGGAACAGGATGGCGCCGGGCAGGGTCAGCAACAGATGCGCCAGGCCCTGGCCGAGCACGGCGGCGGGCCCGCTGCGGCGCCTGCGCCCGCCCGGCCCACTCTGCTCGAAGGCGACGCCGCCCAGAGTCGCCGCGCCCATCAGCAGGGTCTGCTGCAGGATCAGCATGAAGGCCGCCGGCACGATATAGCTGGCATAGCCGCCGGTGGGATTGAAGAGGGGCTGGTTGATCACCTCGACCGGCGAGCTGCGCGCCAGGGCAGCGCGATAGAGGCTGCCGTCGGGCCGTGAATCGCCCGATTGAAGGTCGGCGTTCACGGCGGCGTTGGCCTCGAGGATGCCCTGCAGGGTGCGGTTGTAGAGAAGGAAGTAGACCGAATCGACGTAAGCCGGCAGCCGCGCCCGACGGCCGGCCAGGACCTCGCGCTCCGTTCCGTCGGGGATATCGAGAATGGCGAATACCTCGCGCCGCTGCAGCGCTGCCTGCGCGTCGGCAAGCGTGCTGAAACGCGCGGCGACCCGGATCGCCTCATGGGCGTTCAGGCTCTGGACCAGCCGGCGGCTGACCTCCGTCGAATCCTCGTCAACCACGGCAGTCGGGATGGCGCGCACCAGTTGGCCGAGATAGGGCTGCGGATAGAACACCCCGTAGATGATCGGTGCGAGCACCAGCAGGCCGAACGCGCCGCGATCGCGGAGGGCTCGTCCGTACTCGGCGGCGAAGGCACGCACGACCCCGCGATTCGGACTATCGGGTGCGGCTTCGTCTTCCTGGGGCAGCGGCTTTCCGGCGATCGAGCGCAGGCGCAGGACGGCCAGCACCAAAAAGGCCACGGCCAGTGCGGCCAAGTAGGCCAGCGGTTCGACGGAATCGCTGGCCGGTGCGCCACGCGCCGCCTGGTCGGACAGCACCTGCATGTACCAGCGCATCGGCAGCAGACTGCCCCAGAATCGCGCGAAGTCGCCCATCGCCAGCACGGGGAAACCGACGCCGGCGAAACCGAAGGCCGGCGAGCAGAAGATGCCGGTGAGCGACAGGCCGAAGGCGAGGTTGCGCACCAGGAGCTGAAACAGCGCCCCGACACAGAGATAGGCCGCGATGAACAGGCAGCCGGCGAGGCCGGCGACCACCGGATCGCCGCGGAACGGGATCGTGAAGCCGTCGTGGATGGTGAACGCGGCGACCACCAGCAGCACCACGAAGATGCCGAAGTAGGGCATGAGCTTGCCGACCAGCGCTGTCAGTGCATGGCCGTCCGCCGCGGCCAGCCATTCCCGCATGTCGCGCCGGCTGAACTCCGAGCCGACGGCATAGCCCGCCGCGATGGCGATCACGACATGCAGGACCATCGGCAGGATGGCGCGCAGCAGGAACTGCGCGTAGTTCATCGCCGGATTGGTGAGCACGTACTGCTCGACCACCAGGGACCCCGGCGCATAGCCGCCGCGCTGCGGCATTCTCGGCAGCTCGGCGATGCCCGCCGTCAGGGCCGCCGACAAGGCGCCCGAGGCGATATTGCCCGGCGTGAAGTATTGCTTGTTGTGGAAGATCACGATCTGCGGCCGCTTGCCGGCCTGGACGTCGCGCTCGAGATTGCGCGGAATATAGACGGCGGCGATGGCCTCACCAGACCGAACCGCCTGCATGGCGCCGTTGAGATCGGTCGATCGCCGGGTCACCGCAACCCCGGGCGCGGCGTTCACCGCCTGCACGAAGATCGAGGACGTTTCGGTGCGGTCGGCGTCGACGACATCGACCCTGAGGTCGCGCACCACGGCGCTGCTGAAGGTGAGCGACAGGACGGCGAAAGCGAGCAGCGGCACTCCCACCACAAGGAACAGGGCGACTCGGTCGCGCCAGATCCATTGGACCTCGCGCCAGGCGACCGCGACCAGTCCGGTTGGCGGATACGCCATCAGGGCTTCTTCCAGTCGGCGTAGACGCTCATGCCCGGCCGCAGCTCGGGCAGCGGATCGACCGGATAGGCACGGACCTCGAAGGTGCGCAGATCGAAGTCGCCGGTCGCGCGCGTCGCACGCCAGCCGGCATACTCGCCGCGCGTCGCGATCTTGCGCACCACGACGGTGATCGGCTTGTCGCCCAGAGCCGGTGCCTTGACCTCGAACTGGTCGCCGATCTTCAGGCCCTTCACCAGGTCCTCGCGCAATTCGAAACGCACCCAGACGTCGGACAGGTCGACCAGCGTCAGCAACGGCACGCCTGGCGAGACGTATTCTCCGGGATCGGCACCCGTGTGGTAGACCTGCGCCGTCACCGGCGCCTTCACGGTGAGTTCCGCGACCTGCGCCTGCAGCGTGGCGATCGCGGCCTCGGCTTTGGCCAGCGTCGCCTTGGCCACGCCGCGCTCCTCGGCCGTGTAGCCGTTGACGGCTTCATCCAGCGCCAGCTTCGCCTGCTGCTCGCTGCGTCGCGCGACGTCGAGCGACGCCGTCGCCTCGTCGAGCTTCTGGACCGAGGCGAAGTCGCGCGCGGTCAGCTGCTTGGTCCGGTCGTAGGTCTGCTCGGCAAGCCTGGCGCTCGCTTCGGCCGAGGCGAGCGCCGCGCGGCGTGCATCGACGACCTCGGCGCGGGTGCCGACCTCGATTCGCTTCAGATCGGCGGCGGCCACGGCGCGCGCGGCTTCGGCCTCCTTGAGCCGCGTCAGCAGCTCGGGATTGTCGATCGTGACCAGGACCTGGCCCGCCTTGACGTCTTCGCCGCGATGCACCGGCCGGCTCGCCACACGACCATCGACACGGGCAGCGATGTCGACGCGCGTGGCGTCGGCCTCGCCCTGCACGATCAGCGGCTGCGGCCGCGCGAGATACCATAGCGACACGCCGAGGATGACCGCGATGGAGACCGCCACAATGATGGTTGCGGCCCGCGGCACGCCCGCATTTGTCCTGATCGTCATGGGCGTAGCCCTTGCGATGGAGATTGTTCGTCGAACAGGATGCGCCCGGCGGCGTTACCGAGTCCAATGCCGGTGACAAAGATGCGCTCAAAAGAGAGGTATTAAGGCGCAAAGGCAACGAGCCCGCATCCTAACGGTGCGCCCGTCGTTTGCGCCCGTCGTTATCGCCGTCGTGACGGATCGCCGGGAGTCGCCTGCCCACCCCTCATGGCCCTATCATCGGACTGAACGTCCGGAGGCTCGTCGAACCCGTTGCGGCTGCTGAAGAAGATCAGGGCCATCAACCCCACACCGAGAATCAGGGTGAACGTCACTCCAATGATCAAAGCCAGGGAACCGGAACCCGACAGCGGAATGTCAGAGTCGATCGTCGTTGCAAAATAGATGCCGACGATCCCCAACCCAGTGCAAACAACAAGCGTGACTATTGCCTTGGTCGATATGCTACCCAGCATCGCGAGGGCGCTCTGTGCTCTGTCCAAGACCATCTTCTGCGAAGTACGCATCGAGGGCCTCCTTTCCGACCGACTGGACCCAACGTGGTGACTGTCTCCTGAACGCCAATGGGTTGCATGGGGTAAGCATCATGAGAATTCGCCTTAGCATCATGAGATTTCGCCGCGTTGGGGGTATTGGCCATCCGATGGCGACGCTACCCGGGATTGCGGCCTGCGGCTTGTTCGCTTGATGCGAAATTGATGGCGCACACTCTCTGCACCACCCTTTCCTCTGACAGCCTCGGCCCGCTATGCTTTGCCCGACATAAACGCCCATTTACGCCGCCGCTTTCGGAGGGCTTTCCGCGATGACCGTCGCCACTCCCGTCCCGCTGGTTTTCGGAGACTACGCGCTCGAGGATCGTTACCGGCTCGACAAGGGTCGGGTCTACATGACCGGCATCCAGGCGCTGGTGCGCCTGCCCATGATGCAGCGCCAGCGCGACCTCGCCGCCGGCCTCAATACCGGCGGCTTCATCTCGGGCTATCGCGGCTCGCCGCTCGGCATGTACGACCACGCTTTGTGGACGGCCAAGAAGTACCTCAAGGAAAGCAACATCCACTTCCAGCCGGGCCTGAACGAGGACCTCGCCGCCACCGCGGTGTGGGGCACCCAGCAGGTCAACCTGTTCCCCGGCGCCAAGGTCGATGGCGTGTTCTCGATCTGGTACGGCAAGGGGCCCGGCGTCGACCGCTCGATGGACGTTCTGAAGCACGGCAATGCCGCCGGCTCCTCGGCGCACGGCGGCGTGATCGTGCTGGCGGGCGACGACCATGGCGCCCAGTCCTCGACCCTGCCGCATCAGAGCGAGCAGGTCTTCTCGGCCGCCATGATCCCGGTGATCAATCCGGCGAACGTGCAGGAGTATCTCGACTTCGGCCTGCTGGGCTTCGCGCTGTCGCGCTACTCGGGCTGCTGGATCGGCTTCAAGGCGATTTCCGAGACGGTCGAATCGGGCGCCTCGGTCTGGGTCGATCCCGAACGCATCAAGATCGTCATGCCGACGGATTTCCAGCTCCCGCCGGGCGGGCTTGGCATCCGCAATCCCGATCCGCCGATGGAGGCGGAGAAGCGCCTGCACGGCCCGAAGATGGCGGCGGTCAAGGCGTTCGTGCGCGCCAACGGCTTCGATCGCATCGTCATCGATCCCGCCCAATCGGGCACAAGGGCGCGCATCGGCATCATGACCACGGGCAAGGCCTATCTCGACACGCGCCAGGCCCTGGAAGACCTAGGCATCAACGACGAGCGGGCGCGCGCGCTCGGCATCCGCATCTACAAGGTCGGCATGACCTGGCCGCTGGAGCCGGAAGGCGCGCGCCGCTTCGCCGAAGGCCTCCAGGAAGTGATCGTGATCGAGGAGAAGCGCTCCAACCTCGAGGAGCAGCTCGTCCACCTCCTCTACAACATGCCGGCCGACCGCCGGCCTCTGGTGATCGGCAAGTCCGACGAGACCGGCCACCTCATCCTGCCGAGCGAAGGCGAGCTGACGCCGACCGGCGTCGCCATGGTGATCGCCGGGCGCCTGATGAAGCACATGGGCGAATCGCCCGAGCTCAAGCAGCGGCTCGCCCGTCTCGAAGCCAAGGAGAAGCTGCTGTCGGCGCCGCCGCCCAAGGTGGCGCGCACGCCGTACTTCTGCTCGGGCTGCCCGCACAACACGTCGACGCGCGTCCCCGACGGCAGCCGCGCCATGGCCGGCATCGGCTGCCACGGCATGGCGATCTGGATGCCCGAACGGCGCACGGCGCTGATTTCCCACATGGGTGGCGAAGGCGTGCCCTGGGTCGGCCAGGCGCCGTTCAGCGGCGACAATCACATCTTCCAGAACCTGGGCGACGGCACCTACTACCACTCAGGTTTAATGGCGATCCGGCAAGCTGCGGCCGCCGGCGTCAACATCACCTACAAGATCCTGTTCAACGACGCCGTCGCCATGACCGGCGGCCAGCCGCACGACGGGCCGCTCAGCGTGCCCGAGATCACCAAGCAGGTCGCCGCCGAGGGCGCCAAGAAAGTCGTCGTCGTCACCGACGAGCCCGACAAGTATCCGCCGGGCACCGACTTCGCCCACGGTGTGAGCATCCGCCATCGCGACGAGCTCGACGCCGTGCAGCGCGAATTGCGCGACATCCCGGGCCTCACCGTGCTGGTCTACGACCAGACCTGCGCCGCCGAGAAGCGGCGCCGGCGCAAGCGCGGCACCTTCCCCGACCCCGCCAAGCGCGTGTTCATCAACGACACGGTGTGCGAGGGCTGCGGCGACTGCTCCGACAAGAGCAACTGCGTGTCGGTGAAGCCGCTCGAGACCGAGCTCGGCCGCAAGCGCCAGATCGACCAGAGCAATTGCAACAAGGACTTCTCCTGCGTGAACGGCTTCTGCCCGTCCTTCGTGTCGGTGCATGGCGGCACGCCAGCCAAGGCCAGGCGGCCGCAATTGAAGGTCGTGCAGGACGATCCCTTCGCCCAGCTTCCCATGCCGACCGTGCGGCCGCTCTCGGAGGCCTACGGCATCCTGGTGACCGGCATCGGCGGCACCGGCGTGATCACCGTCGGTGCGCTGATCGGCATGGCCGCCCACCTCGAAGGCAAGGGTTGCACCGTGCTCGACTTCACGGGCCTGGCGCAGAAGAACGGCGCGGTGATGAGTCATGTCCGCCTCGCGCCCAAGCCCGAGGACCTGCATGCCGTGCGCATCGCCGCCGGCGGCGCCAACCTGGTGCTGGGCTGCGACATGGTCGTGGCGGCCTCGCCGGCGGCGCTGTCGCGCATCGAGCCCGGTGTCACCCGGGCGGTGATCAACGGCTACATGACGCCGGTCGCGGCGTTCGTGATGAACGGCGACATGGATCTCGGCGCCGAGGCCATGATGAAGTCGATCCGCGACGCCACGGGCGACGAGGCCGTGTCGTTCGTCGACGGCACCGGGCTTGCCACGGCGATCCTGGGCGATTCCATCGCCACCAACCTCTTCATGCTGGGCTATGCCTGGCAGAAGGGACTGGTGCCGCTGTCGTTCGAGGCCATCGAGCGGGCCATCGAGCTGAACGGCGTCGCCATCGAGACCTCCAAGCGCACCTTCGCCTGGGGCCGGCTCGCCGCGCACGACATCGCGGCGGTGCAGGCGGCCGCCAAGCCGACGCTGCGCAGCGAGAAGCCGGCGGCGCGGACGCTGCCTGAGATCGTCGCCAAGCGCGTCGAGCTGCTGACGGCCTACCAGGACGCGGCCTACGCCGAGCGCTATCGCATCTTCGTCGACAAGGTGGCCGCGGCCGAGAAGGCCAAGGCGCCGGGTCGCCGCGGACTGGCCGAGGCGGTGGCCAAGTCGCTCTACAAGCTGATGGCCTACAAGGACGAATACGAAGTCGGCCGCCTCTACAGCGACGGCGAGTTCCTGAAGAAGCTCTCCAGCCAGTTCGAGGGCGACTACAAGGTCACCTTCCACCTCGCGCCGCCCTTGTTCGCCGATCGCGATCCGACGACCGGCCAGCTCAAGAAGCGCGAGTACGGTTCCTGGGTGATGCCGATGTTCCGCATCCTCGCCTCGCTGAAGAAGCTGCGCGGCACCAGGCTCGACATCTTCGGCTACAGCGAGGAGCGCCGCATGGAGCGCCGCCTGATTGGTGAATACCAGGCGACGATCGAGCAGGTGCTGGCTTCACTCGGCCAGGACAACCATGCGCTCGCCGTCCAGATCGCCTCGGTGCCGGAGAGCATGCGCGGCTTCGGCCACGTCAAGGAGAAGAACGTGAAGGCGGCCAAGGAGCGCGAGGCGAGCCTGCTCGCCGCCTACCGCAATCCGGCGACGCAGTCGGTCGCTGCCGAGTGACGGGACGCCCCCGCCTCCGAAAGGGGTTGGAGAAGGAAGCGACGGCGTCCCGGGTACGCAGTGCCCCCGCTCAAGGGAGGGGTCACGGGGACACGAAGCCGATATAGGGTCCGCGACCGATGCAATCGATGGTCGTGGACGCACATCTGAGATGCATCTCGGCGCGCAGGCGATGCAGTCGCCCTTCGTCATCCCGACCGGAGCCGAGCCCCTCGACTTCGCTCGGGGCAGGCTCCGCGAGGCGGAGCGGAGGGACCTCGTTTTGCCTCTCTGTCCAAACGAACAGGTCCCTCGACTACGCCGCCCTTCGGGCGGCTTCGCTCGGGATGACGGGCTAAGCGCGCCCGGTCTGATGCGAAAACGACGCCGGATCGAAGCGGCGTGTGACGCCGCCGCCCAGGCGGTCGAGGGCGCGCTGCCATTTGGCGGAAAGATCGGGATCGAACACCAGGCCGGCGTCGCCGTCGACCACGAGCCAGGCGTTGTCCTGCATCTCGCGATCGAGCTGGCCCGGCGCCCAGCCGGAGTGGCCCAGGGCGAGCCAGGCGTGCTTGGGCCCGCTGCCGCCCGCCATGTCCTTCAGGATCTCGGGCGAGGCCGTGAGCGCCATGCCGCCTTCGATCAGCAGGGTCTCCCCCTCGCGCTTGTAGTCGGCCGAATGCAGCACCAGGCCGCGCGTGGGCTCGACCGGGCCGCCGAACAGCACCGGCCGCTCGGCCGCCGCTTCCGGCACCTCGATGCCGAGCTCCTTGTAGACCTGGCCCAGCGGCAGGTCCTCGACCTTGTTGTTGACGATGATGCCGAGCGCGCCGTCGTCATCGTGCTTGCAGATGAACACGACGCTCTTCTGGAAGCGCTCGTCCGGCATGGAGGGCGCGGCGACCAGGAAGCGGCCAACCAAGGAGGCGGCGGGGGAGCCTGAGCCGGGCATGGTTTTTATGATCCTCCAATTCCATGGGGATTGTCTGGCCAAAGATCAAGGATCTTGGCCGCCGATTCGACAAACCGAGACCCCCGCTCTAGGGTCCGGCGGTTCGTGAGACCGCCGGTTTTGGGGCGGCAATTGTAAGGAGCAAATAATGGCGAAAGTCGGCGACAAGGTGCCCAGCGCCACGCTGCGCATGTTGGGCCCGGAAGGACCCAAAGCGGTCACCACCGAAGAGCTTTTCGCGCCCGGCAAGAAGGTGGTTGCCTTCGCCCTGCCGGGTGCGTTCACCCCCACTTGTTCAGCAAAGCACGTGCCCGGGTTCGTGGCCGAAGCAGATAAGCTGAAGGCGAAAGGTGTCGACACCATCGCCTGCATTTCCGTCAACGACGCGTTCGTGATGGGTGCCTGGGGCAAGGACCAGAAGGCGGGCGACAAGGTCCTCATGCTGGGCGACGGCAATGCCGAATTCACCCAGGCGATGGGCCTCACCATGGACGGCTCGAAGTTCGGCCTGGGCACGCGCAGCCAGCGCTATGCCATGATCGTCGACGGCGGCGTCATCAAGGACCTGTTCGTCGAGAAGCCGGGCGCCTTCGAGGTGTCGACGGCCGAGAACGTCCTGAAGCATCTGTAGTCCGCTCCAGCCAAGCTGGGCGAGACAGGATCGACGGCGGGGCCTTTGCCCCGCCGCTTTCTTTTGGGGACAAGCGGCCGTCCCTTTCACAATAACTTCATCAATCGCCAGCCATTCGGTAACGCGACCTTCGCATGGTCGGCGCTCCAACGAGCGTCGCCATGCCACTTTCCTCATCCGCCGATGCCACCGCGCAAGCGCGTCGACAGCGGTGGCTCTCCGTTCTGGCCAAAGCACCCGTCGCGCGGCTTGCCGCGCTGTGGGACGGCCTTGGCCCTGTTCCCTCCTACGCCTTCCTGCGCCGACCCGAGACGGGGCTGGTCATGGTCAAGGGCCGCATCTCGGGCAGCGGCGCACCGTTCTGTGCCGGCGAGATGACGACGACCCGTGCCGCGGTGCGGCTCGAGAGTGGCGAGGTCGGCATCGGCTATGTCGGCGGACGCAGCGCGCGCCATGCCGAGATTGCCGCCGCCGTCGATGCCTTGGGCCAGCGCGCCGACTGGTGTGACCGTTTGGAGGCCGAGATCGTGGCGCCGCTCGAGGCCGAGGCCGACGCCCGTTGCCGGGCCGTCGCCGCCCGGGCCGCGGCGACCAAGGTCGATTTCTTCACCGTCGCCCGCGAGGCCAACTCATGAGCAACGCTCATATGAGCAACGGGCACATCAGCGATCTCCGCACGCTGGCGCCGGGCCTTGCCGATCCGTCGCACGACGCCCAGCAGCTCTTCCGCGCCATCCTCGACGCCACGTCCCATCCCGGCCGCATCGTGTCGCTGCCCGCCGCACCGGCCGGACCAGGCAGCTTGAGCGCCGCCGCGACGGCCTATCTTTTGACCCTGGCCGATCGCGACACGCCGGTCTGGCTGGCAGCCGAGTTCGACCGGCCCGAGATCCGCGATTTCCTGCGCTTCCACGCCGGCGCGCCGATCGTGGCCCAACGCGCCGAAGCGGCCTTTGGCATGCTGGCCTCGGAGACACCGCAGCCCTTCGACGGCTTCAACCTCGGCACCGATGCCTATCCCGACCGCTCGGCCACGCTGATCGTGGAAGTGGCGGACCTCAGGGTTGGACCGCCGCGGCAATGGCATGGCCCGGGCATCGACCGCCGCGAAGCCGTGACCATCGCCGGCCTTTCCGACGATTTCTGGCAAGACTGGGCCGCCAACCACGGCCTGTTTCCCTGCGGTGTCGACATCGTCTTCACCGCCGGCAGCGAGCTCTGCGCGCTGCCGCGCAGCATCGCCGTGGAGTGCTGACATGTACGTCGCAGTCAAAGGTGGCGAGACGGCCATCGCCAACTCCCTCGACCTGGTGGCCGACAAGCGGCGCGGCGACCGCGACATTGCCGAGCTTTCGCTGGAGCAGATCGACCAGCAGCTCGGGCTCGCCGTCGATCGCGTGATGACCGAGGGCTCCTGCTACGACCGGTCTCTCGGCGCGCTCGCCGTCAAGCAGGCGCGCGGCGACCTGATCGAGGCGATCTTCCTCTTGCGCGCCTATCGCACGACGCTGCCACGCTTCGGCGGATCGCTGCCGCTCGACACCTCGGCCATGGTGGCCGAGCGGCGCATCTCGTCGACCTTCAAGGACGTGCCGGGCGGCCAGGTGCTCGGGCCGACCTACGACTATACCCATCGCCTGCTCGACTTCTCGCTGATGGCCGCAGACGAGCGGCCGACCGCACCGACCGCGCCCACCGACAGCAATCGCACCGCCTTGCCGCGGGTCGGCGACATCCTCGAGCGCGAGGGCATGCTGGAACCGCCACCGCAGGCTTCGGCGTCCGAAGATTTGACGCGCCAGCCGCTGACCTTGCCGGCCAGCCGTCCAGTGCGCCTGCAGAACCTGGCTCGCGGCGACGAGGGCTTCCTGCTGGCGCTGGGCTACTCGACCCAGCGCGGCTACGGCAACAACCATCCCTTCGTCGGCGAGATCCGCTACGGCCACGTGCCGGTTTCCTTCGTGCCCGAGGAGCTGGGCTTCGCCATCGAGATCGCCGACATCGACGTCACCGAGTGCGACATGGTCAACCAGTTCGCAGGCTCGCACGACGTGCCACCGCAGTTCACGCGCGGCTATGGACTGGCCTTCGGCCACAGCGAGCGCAAGGCCATGTCCATGGCGCTGGTCGATCGCGCGCTGCGCGCCGAGGAGCTCTCCGAAACGGCGACCTCGCCGGCACAGGACGAGGAGTTCGTGCTGGCCCATTCCGACAATGTCGAGGCCTCGGGCTTCGTGCAGCACCTGAAGCTGCCGCACTACGTCGATTTCCAGTCCGAGCTCGTGGTGGTGCGGACATTGCGCGCCGAGGTCGAGGCGCGCCGTCGACAGGCGGCGCTCGACCAGGCGGCGGAGTAAGCGATGACGGACGGCGCTTACAACTACGCCTACCTCGACGAGCAGACCAAGCGCATGATCCGCCGCGCCATCCTGAAGGCGGTGGCGGTGCCGGGCTATCAGGTGCCGTTCGGCGGACGCGAGATGCCGCTGCCCTACGGCTGGGGCACCGGCGGCATCCAGGTGACGGCCGCCATCATCGGCCGCGACGACACCCTGAAGGTGATCGACCAGGGCGCCGACGACACGACCAACGCCGTGTCGATCCGCCGCTTCTTCGCCCGGGTGGCCGAGGTTGCCACGACGACGCGGACCGAGGACGCCACCGTCATCCAGACGCGCCATCGCGTGCCGGAGACGCCGTTGCGCGAGGGCCAGATCCTGGTCTTCCAGGTGCCGATCCCCGAGCCGCTGCGCATGCTCGAGCCGCGCGAGACCGAGACCCGCACCCTGCACGCCCTCTCCGAGTACGGCGTCATGCAGGTCAGCCTCTACGAGAGCATCGCCAGGCACGGCCGCATCTCCAAGGCCTACAACTACCCGGTGATGGTGAACGGGCGCTACATCATGAGCCCCTCGCCCATCCCGAAGTTCGACAATCCCAAGCTCGACCGCAGCCCCGCCCTGCAGCTCTACGGCGCGGGCCGCGAGAAGCGCATCTACGCCGTGCCGCCCTACACGCCGGTCAAGAGCCTCGACTTCGACGACCATCCGTTCGAGATCGAGACCTGGGACCAGTGCTGCGCCTTGTGCGGCTCCAAGGAAAGCTTTTTAGACGAGATGATCGTCGACGACGACGGCCAGCGCCTGTTCGTCTGTTCCGACAGCGACTATTGCGAGCGCCGGCGCACGCCGGCCGAGGCGGCAGAATGAAGCCGCTGCTTTCGACGCGCGGGCTCTCCAAGCGTTTCGGCGCGCGCGTCGCCTGCCGCGACGTCGACTTCGACCTGTGGCCCGGCGAAGTCCTGGGCATCGTGGGCGAATCCGGTTCGGGCAAGACGACGCTGCTGAACTGTCTCGCCGGCCGACTGACGCCGGACACCGGTTCCGTGACCTACGATTCGGTGGCCTACGGCGCGGTCGACGTGCATGACTTGAGCGAAGCCCGACGGCGGCTGCTGTCGCGCACCGAATGGGGCTTCGTGAACCAGGATGCGCGCGAAGGCCTGCGCATGGGCGTGAGCGCCGGCGCCAATATCGGCGAGCGGCTGATGGCCGTGGGCGCCCGCCACTACGGCGACATTCGGAGCACGGCGTCGGACTGGCTCGACCGCGTCGAGATCGAACGCGACCGGCTGGACGACCGGCCGACCACCTATTCCGGCGGCATGCGCCAGCGCCTGCAGATCGCCCGCAACCTGGTGAGCGAGCCGCGGCTGGTCTTCATGGACGAGCCGACCGGCGGCCTCGACGTCTCGGTGCAGGCCCGCATCCTCGACCTGCTGCGCAGCCTGGTGGGCAGCCTGCACCTGTCGGCCGTCCTGGTGACGCACGATCTCGGCGTGGCGCGCCTGCTGACCCACCGCCTCATGGTGATGCAGGGCGGCGCCGTCGTCGAAGACGGCCTGACCGACCAGGTGCTGGACGATCCCCAGCACGCCTACACGCAGATGCTCGTGGCTTCGATCCTGCCGGTGTGATGATGGAACAGATGCGTTCTTCATATTCGGACCGCGGGCGTCCCGCCCGCCTCATGACTCATGAGCGGGCGGGACGCCCGCGGTCCGGATAAGACCATGAGCTCCGTCCTCAAGGTCGCCGGCCTCACGAAATCCTTCATCGTCCACGCCCACGGCGACCTCGCCCTGCCGGTGCTGCGCGACGTCGCGCTCGCCGTGTCGCCGGGCGAGTGCCTCGCCCTGGTCGGCCCGTCGGGCGCCGGCAAGAGCACGCTGTTGCGCTCGCTCTACGGCAACTACCGCGCCGACGCGGGCTCGATCCGCGTCCATCACGACCATGCCTGGACCGAGCTTGTCGGCGCCGAGCCGCGCACCGTGCTCGACGTGCGCCGCCGCACCATGGGCTTTGTCAGCCAGTTCCTGCGCGTGATCCCGCGCGTCGCCACCGTCGACGTCGTGGCCGAGCCCTTGCTGCGGCTGGGCGCCGATCCGTCCGAGGCGCGCGATCGCGCCGAATTCCTGCTCGCCCTGCTCAACATCCCGCAACACCTGTGGCCGTTGCCGCCGGCCACCTTCTCGGGCGGCGAGCAGCAGCGCGTCAACATCGCCCGCTCGCTGATCGTCGACTACCCGATCCTGCTGCTCGACGAGCCGACCGCCTCGCTCGACGCAGGCAACCGCGACCGCGTTGTCGAGCTGATCGGGCAGCGTCGCGATGCCGGGTGCGCCCTGGTCGGCATCTTCCACGATATCGGTGTGCGCGAGCTTCTGGCCAATCGAGTGTTCGAGGTTTTTCCATGAGCAACGCCAAAGGCAGCGAACAGATCTTCACCAACGGCCGCATCGTCACGCGCGATGCCGAGTTCGACGGCACCGTCGTCGTGCGTGACGGGCTGATCGTCGAGGTGGCGCCCGGCCGCTCCGCCTGCGCCACCGCTCTCGATCTCGAAGGCGACTACCTGGTGCCCGGCCTGGTCGAGCTGCACACCGACAACATGGAGAAGCACTTCGCGCCGCGGCCCGGCGTGCAATGGCCGAGCCTCGCCGCCGTCATGGCGCACGACACCCAGATCGCCGCCGCGGGCATCACCACGGTGTTCGATTCCCTGTCGCTGGGCGACGTGCGCGGCGACACCGACCGCGTCAAGAACCGCGCCCGCATGGTCGAGGCGATCTGCGCGGTGAGCGAGCGTCGCCTGTCGCGCGCCGAGCATCGGCTGCACCTGCGTTGCGAGATCACGCCCGACGATGCCGTCGAGGCCGTCGACCGCTGGATCGACCTGCCGCTGGTCGGCCTGATCTCGATCAACGATCACACGCCGGGCCAGCGCCAGTTCCTCGATCCGGACAAGCTCAAGCAGTACTACATGGGCAAGTACGCCATGACCGAGGAGCAGTTCACGGTCTTCCACGACCGCGCCGTCGAGCTGCACAACCGCAATGCCGCGAAGCATCGCCGCGAGATCGTGGCCCGGGCCCAGGCCCGCGCCCTGCCGCTGGCCAGTCACGACGATGCCACCCGCGCCCACGTCGCCGAGGCGGTCGAGCACGGCATGACCATCGCCGAGTTCCCGACCACGCGCGAGGCGGCCGAAGCCTCGCGCGAGGGCGGCCTCGCCGTGCTGGTCGGCGCGCCCAACCTGGTGCTGGGCGGCTCGCACTCCGGCAACATCGCCGCCCTCGACCTGCTGCGCGACCGACACGCCGACATCCTGTCGTCGGACTATGTACCGGCCAGCCTGATGGAGAGCCTCTTCAAGCTGCCCGCGGCCGGCATCGGCATCTCGCTGCCCGAGGCGGTACGGCTCGCCTCGCTTACTCCCGCCAAGGCGGTCGGCCTCGGCGACCGCGGCGAGATCGCCGCCGACCGCCGCGCCGACTTCGTGCGCGTGCGCCATCACGACGAGGCGCCGATGGTCCGCGCCGTTTGGCGCGAAGGCGAGCGGGTGGTCTGAGCCATGGTCTTCCGGACCGCGCGCTTCCAGCGCGCTCACGATCATGAGCGCGCAGGATGCGCGCGGTCCAGAAGACCATGAACGCCCCCCTCGTCTACGTCATGGGGCCGTCCGGCGCGGGCAAGGACTCGGTGCTCGATCGCGCCCGCGCCATGCTGTCGGTCGATGCGCCGATCGCCTTCGCCCACCGCTACATCACGCGGCCTGCCAATGTCGGCGGCGAGAACCACGTGGCGTTGAGCCGCGCCGAGTTCGCCCTGCGACGCGCGCACGGGCTGTTCGCCTTCCACTGGCACGCCCACGGCAACGACTACGGCATCGGTCGGGAGATCGAGACGTGGCGCGCCGGCGGCCTCACCGTGGTGGTGAGCGGCTCGCGCGAGCACTACGAAAAGGTGGTGGGCAGCGATCCCGACCTGCATCCCGTGCTGATCACGGCCGCCCTCGACAAGCTGCGGCAAAGGCTGAGCGACCGCGGGCGCGAGAATGCCGCCGCAGCGGCAAGTCGGCTGGCCCGCAGCGACGCCTACGCGGTGAACGATTCGCGGCTGGTCACCATCGTCAACGACGGCGAACTCGATGCCGCCGCGGAAGCGTTCGTCAGGCTGCTCGCCACACTTCGCTACTCACCCGGCGTCCGCCGCCGAGCGTGAAGCGCGCGAGCGCGGTGAACGGCCGTCCGGCCGCAGGCTGGCGGAACACGCAGAGATCGCGCACCGACAGCGGCCGGTCGATGAAACCCATGAACTGGCGGCGCAGCAGATCGGTGATCACCGACCGCTCGCCCTCGTCGGAGAGACGCCCCGTCAGGGAGAGATGGAAGCGCCATTCCTCGAGCACGTAGGGATAGCCCCAGCGCAGCAGCAGCTCGTCCTGGCGCGGCGACAGGCCGGCGGCCCGGCGGCGCGCCAGTTCGGCTTCGTCGGCGGGCTGACGGAATTCGTCGAACTCGATGACGCAGCTGTCGGCGAGATCCTGCAGCTCGACCGACGGCTGGCTGGGCACCAGCGCCATGAAGCCCGACAGGCAGGTGAGCGTCATCGACGGCACGACGACCGACCGTCGACCGGCGGCGAAACTGCCCACCGCCTCCAGCAGGTCGCGCTCGCTGAAACCCTCGGCGAGCGCGATCGGCGCCTTCAGCGTGCCGTGGAAGCCGTAGAGCCGCGGATCGGCGGTGATCTCTGCCAGGCGTTCGGCGGTGAACGCCGACACCGCCTTGAGCGGACGGCTCTGACCGGTCTCGGCGTTGCGGCCGAGCCATTGGCTGGCGGCAACCGCCAGCCCCTCCTCGGCTCGAGGGGCGTAATACAGCGCATAGCGCGCGACGGGGGCGGGGACGGACACGGACTCGGACTCTACGCTCAAGCGACCACTCCACGACGACCAATGACGGCGAAACGCAATTGGCCGGAGACATAGTCGATCAGAGCCACGGATACCAGAATCATAAGAATGATGAACGACGTCTGCTGCAACTCCAGTGTCCGGATCGCTTCGGCGAGATAGAGGCCGATGCCCCCGGCGCCGACGATGCCGATGATGCTTGCAGACCGCGTGTTCGATTCGAAGAAGTAAAGAACCTGGCTCACCAGCACCGGGAAGACCTCCGGTATGATGCCGAACCGCACGCCCAGAAGCTTGCCGCCGCCGGCCGAGACGATGCCTTCGACCGGCTTGCGATCGGCCGCCTCGATCGCCTCGGAGAAAAGCTTGCCGAAGGTGCCGATGTCGGCGGTCATGATGGCGAGCGCGCCGGCGAAGGGTCCCAATCCCACGACGTTCACCCAGATCAGCGCCCACACCAGGATGTCGACGCTGCGGATGGTGTCGAGCGAACGCCGCGACAAAAAGCGCACCACGCGCCGGGCGGTGACGTTGCGCGCCGCCAGGAAGGCCAGCGGCAACGCCAGCACGGCCGCGGCCAGCGTGCCGATCAGCGAGATTGCGACGGTTTCGAGCAGGGCGGATGCGAAGATGCGGGCATGCGCCCAGTCCTTCGGATCGGGCGGCAACATGAGACCGGCGATCTCGACCAGCCGGCCCATGCCGGCGAGCAGCTTGCCGTCGAAGAAGCCGAGCTCGGCCATGGCGAAGACCAGCAGAGCGAAGGCTGCGGCCGCGACGGCGACGATCGTCTGGCGGCCACGATCGAAGCGCTGGAAATGCTCGGGATGACGGCCGCGAACGGCGTCGAGATCGACCTGAAAGCGCGCCGGCATCAGTGCTTCTCCTGCAGACCGATCAGGCGATGGCGGACGTACGAGGTGAGCGTGTCGATCACCGACACGGTGATGATGATCAGCACCAGGATGGCCGACACGTCGGGGTAGTAGAACTTGCGGATCGCCTCGATCAGGTCCTGGCCGATGCCGCCCGCGCCGACGAAACCCATCACCGCGGTGCTGCGCACGTTGATCTCGAAGCGCAGCAGCGTGTAGCTCACGAAGTTCGACAGGGTCTGCGGCAGCGAGCCGAAGCGCATGGCGACCGGCCATGACGAGCCGCCGGCGACGATGGCCTCGACGGGCTTCATGTCGATGTTCTCGACCACCTCGGCGAACAGCTTGCCGAGCGCGCCCACGGTATGGATGGCGACGGCGAGGACGCCGGCCACCGGTCCCAATCCGAAGGCGATCACGAAGACCAGGGCGAACACCAGCTCAGGGACGGTGCGGCAGATCTCGCAGAAGCGGCGCACGGTCCAGCGCAGCCAGCGGCTCGGCGCCACGTTGGCCGCGGCGAGGAAGCTCAGCACGAAGGCGCCGACCGCGCCCAGCACCGTGCCGACATAGGCCATCAGCAAGGTTTCGCCGAGCAGCCTGAGCCAGCGCGACAGGCCCCAGAACCATTCGGCGACGTCCGTCCATACCGGGCGACCGTTCTCGAGCTGGAACAGGCGGATGATGTAGCTCGGGAAGCGGTGGATGTTGTCCAGCAGCTTGGCGATCGAGACCTCGGCCGAGATCGACGACAGGACCACCGCCACGGCGACACAGGCGAAGATGAGCAGCGTGTGCCAACGGCGGCTGCGCACCGACGCCTCATAGGCATCGAGCAGAGGCCGGAGCTGGGCGTCCGGCAGCAGGGCGATGGGGGAGGTCATATCATACCTGCCTCCCCAGCGAAGCTGGGGAGGTGTCGGCGTCTTACGCCGACGGAGGGGTCATGAGCATCAACGTTGGTGCTCATGACCCCTCCGCCCGCTGCGCGGGCACCTCCCCTTCGCGGAAACCGCGAAGGGGAGGAAGTAATCGCCGGTGGCTGCGTACCGGCGACCACGACCGTCACCTCAGCTCTTCTGCTTACGCAGCTGGTCGATGAACTTGATCAGCTCGACGACCGGTTCGTAGTACTTGGCGTCGACCTTGGTGAATTCCTTGTCCTTGCCGTCGGACAGCTTGTCGAAGGCCGGCTTGGCCTTGGTCGGCGCCTCGTTGAATGCCTTGACGATGGCAGCCTTCAGGTCGGGCGGCAGGTTGGCCAGGTAGGCGAACGGCGAGTTCGGGATCAGGTCCGACTTGTAGACGATGCGGAAGTCGTCCTTCTTCGCCAGGTTCTTGTTCGCCATGCGCGTGAGGTTGGAATCGTCTTCGGAGTTCCACCAGTTGGCGGCGATGTCGACCGTGCCCTGTTGAAGCGCGATCACCGCGTTCTCATGGCTGCCCGTATAGGTGACCTTCGAGAAGAAGGTCTCGGGGTTGATCTTCATCTTGTTGAGGGCAAAGCGTGGCACGTTGTTGCCGGAAGTCGAGTTGGGATCGACCAGGCCTAGGTTCTTGCCCTTGAGATCGTTGATCGTCTTGTAGGGGCTATCGGCCTTCACATAGAACACCGAGTAGTAGCCGATCGTGCCGTCGTTGTTCACCGTCGTGGCGAAGGGTTCCACGGCGACGCCGGTGACGATGGCACGGGCATACGAGGCCGGACCGTAGCCCGCCAGATGGATGCTGCCATTGCGCTGGCCCTCGATGACGGCGGCGTAGTCGTTGGCTACGCGCAGGGTCACCTTGGTGCCGAGTTCCTTGGAGAGATACTCGACGAACGGCGCGTAGCGCTCGGTGACGCCGGACGCGTTCTCGGCCGGCACGACCGCCATCACGAGTTCGGGATAGGCGGACTTCCAGCTCTGAGCCTGCGACGCGGTGGGGGTGGAGCCGGCGACGGCGGATACGGCAAGTGCCGCACCCAGGACGATACGACGGGTGAGCATGCGGGTTTCTCCTTGTTGAAGGGGCGTGGACAGGATCACGAACCGGCGAGCGCGAAGCCCGGGCGGCCTCCGACCGGCACGTGGACGGGAGCGGCGGCCTCCCCCACGACTTCGCCGGCCTCGAGACCGTAGAGGTCGCGGGCGACGGCATCGGTGAGGGCCGCCGGAACGTCGTCGAACACGACGCGTCCCGCCGCCATGCCGACCAGCCGGTCGCAGTAGTTGCGGGCGAGATCGAGGCTGTGGAGGTTGCAGACGACGGTGATGCCGAAGTGCTTGTTGATGTGCAGCAGCGCGTCCATCACCACCTTGGTGTTGCGCGGGTCGAGCGAGGCGATGGGCTCGTCGGCCAGGATGATGTCGGGCTCCTGCACGAGCGCTCGGGCGATGGCGACGCGCTGCTGCTGGCCGCCCGAGAGCGTATCGGCGCGCTGGCCGGCGAGACGCGCCATGTCGAGGCTCTCCAGCGCCGACAGCGCCTGCGCCTTCTCGGCATCGCTCCACAGCTTCAGGAGCGCGCGCGAGGCGGGAACGTTGAAGGCGCGGCCCATCATGACGTTGTTCAGAACGTCGAGCCGGCCGGCGAGGTTGAACTGCTGGAAGATCATGGCGCAGCGCGCCCGCCACTGGCGCAGCGCCCGGCCCTTGAGCCGGGTGATGTCGGTATCGCCGAACAGGATCCGCCCATGGGTGGGGTCGCCCAGGCGGTTGATCATGCGCAGCAGGGTCGACTTGCCGGCCCCCGAACGGCCGATCACGCCGACGAGCTGGCCGGTCGGAACGACCAGCGAGACCTGGTCGACGGCGCGCTTGTCGCCAAAACTCTTGGTGACGCCTTCCAGTCGCAGCACTGGGCACCCTCGCGAAGCTTCCCTCTTCGCTGGCGTAGCGGCGGCAAGCTGCACAAAGGCGACGGTTCGGTTACAGAAATCCGACAGCCGCCGCGGCGAAGGCGCGCGCGGTGGATAATATGCTCTTCCGGACCGCGCGCATCCTTGCGCGCTCATGAATCATGAAGCGCGCTGGAAGCGCGCGGTCCGGAAGACTATGAGCGCAGACTTGGAGGTCTACGGTCCAGCAGATCTACAGCGTCAGACCGCCGTTCACGTGGATGGTCTGCCCTGTGACATAGCTGGCACCGGGCGAGCACAAGAAGGCGATCACCGCCGCGACCTCGGCCGTCCTGCCGTAACGCCCGATCGGCACCAGCTTGCCCATCTCCGCCATGCGATCGCGCGACAACGCCGCATGGGCGTCGGCGTCCTTCTCGATCAGGCCGGGCGCCACGCAGTTCGCCGTGGCCCCCGACGGCGCCAGGTCGACGGCCATCGCACGCGCAAAGGCTTCGATGCCGGCCTTGGCGGCGGCCGAAGCCGGGAACATCGGCAGGCCGCGGGCATAGGCATGGGCCACGAAGGACGAGACGCCGACGAGACGGCCCACGGCGCCGGCCTTGACCAGCCACGGCTTGGCGGCGTGGGCGAGCTCGAAGAATGCCGAGGTCATGGCCGCCTGGCTTTCGTCCCAAGCCGCGCGGTCGAGCTGGTCGATCGGGCGGCGGTCGGCGAAGCCGGCATTGCTCACCACGACATCGAGTCGGCCGAAGGCGGCGGCGGTCTCCTCGACCAGGCGGCGCCCCGTGCCGGGCTTCGCGAGATCGCCTTCGACGACCAGCGCCTTGCCGCCGGCATCGCGCACGACCTGCGCGACCTTGTCGGCGCCCGCGCGATTCTTGCGGGCATGCACAGCGATGGCGGCGTCGGGGGCAGCGAGCGCGCGAGCGGTGGCAGCGCCGATGCCTGACGAGGCACCGGTGATCAGGATGGCACGGGTCATGTCGGTTCCGGTTGGTGACAGCAGATGCAGAGCTTGTTGCCCGCGGGATCGCGGAAATAGGCGCCGTAGTAGTTGGCGTGGTAGTGCGGACGAAGGCCGGGCGCACCCTCGGACCGGCCGCCCTGGGCCAGCGCCGTTGCGTAACAGCGGTCGACCGCGGCGCGGTCGGACGCCATCAACGCGATCATCTGGCCGTTGCCGGGTGACGCCGGCTCGCGATTGAACGGCCGGCCGATCAGGAACAATGGCCGCGCAACGCCGGGCGTCATCCAGCCGGCCCAGCCGTTCTGCGGCTCCTTGAATTTCAGCTCGAGCCCCAGCACCGGCAATACGGCCGAATAGAACGCAAAAGCGCGCTCGAAATCGTCGACGCCGACATGGACGTGGGAAATCATCACAAAACCTTAGCCTAGCGGCAGAGCCGACGCACGACCGGTGCCAGGTCGTCGGCGAAGCGTTTCGCGCCGCGTGCCGAGAAGTGCCCCTGGTCGACGAAGTCGACACCGACGAACGACGCGGGGTCGATGCCGACATAGGTGTCGCCGAGCATGTCCGCCGTCTGCTTCAGGACCTCGTTGAACCTCTGCTGCATCGGCCACAGGTCGCGATCGCGCACCCGAGGCAGCCAGCCGTACTGGCCGTCACCCATCAGCCGCTCGCGGTTGAGGAGCTGTCCGACCCAGATCGTGGTGACGCCGCGCTGGCGGTTGATCGCCGAGATCGCGGCGATGTTGCGCTTGTAGATGGCGTCGAGGTTGGGATCGTCACCGCTCACCGGCGGCTGGCCGTACGGATCGGCGAAGTAGCGCGCCGTGTCGAGGTTGGCGGCGGCGAAACGCATCAGCAGGGTCAACAAGGGCGAGAAGGTGACGTGGGCGCCGCCGACCCGGCGCACCTTCTGGGAATCGATCTGGCTCGGCAGGTGGAAATCGGCGTAACCGGGATCGAGGTTGGCGATGTGCGCATTGCGCAGGTCGTTCCAGCCGACATAGTAGACGGCGCAGCGCGGAGGCTTGCCGAACTTGGTCTGGTAGAACGCCGTCTGGATCAGGTGCTCGGCCGTCGTGTAGCCCGGCACGCCGTGATTGACGACGAAGTACCGATCGCCCAGCGCCTGGCCCAGGCGATCGGGCCAGGTCTCGCCCTCGCCCGCACCGATGTCGTAGGTCGTCGATCCGCCGAAGGTCGCAACGACAGTCTTGCCCTCGAGGCTGCCTTCGGGATCCTTGCCGCGCGTGCCTTCGCGCGTGTGCTGGATCGCGAGCCCCGTCGAGCTGGTGAGCGCGAGCGACGGGATCGGCACGGCTTGCAGCAAAGGATGCCATTCGAAGCGCTGCGGCTCGAATTTGCCGGGCGGCATCAGCGAAGCGGAGGCGCCTCCCATCCGCTGCACGGCGAACAGACCGGCGCCCCAGGCGAGATCGAAGGCCATCAGCACCAGCAGCAGCCCGGCCAGCCGCGGCCAACGGACCAGCGCCAGCACCAGGGCGAACAGGGCCAGCAGATAGAGGAAGTATTCGCCGCGCGGTCCGTGCAACGGCAGCTCGCCGATCGCGCGCATCCACGCGGCGGCCAGCAGGGCAAGCAGCGCCAACAGGACCGCCAACCCGGCCAGGACGACCCGCTCGAAGCGATACGGGCGGCGGAGGCCGAAATGGTCGAGAAAGAATGTGGCGGAGGGGCTTGGCACTTCTACACTGCTTGCGCGCAATCGTGGCTCAGGCGATTTGCTTTGGAAAGCGCGTAAGGAGCGGGACATGGCCGAGGCAGAACTTCCCCCACCGGGCGTCGTGATCGTCGAGGACCGCAACATCGGCCCATTCGCCGAGACGGTGCGCGTCGGCACGCACGTGCTGTCGGCCGACGAGCCGGTCGGCAGCGGCGGCACCAACACCGGCCCCAGCCCCTACGACTACCTGCTGGCCGGACTGGGCGCCTGCACGGCGATGACCTTGCGCATGTATGCCCGGCAGAAGAACTGGCCGCTGCAGAAGGTCCGGGTCTGGCTGAAGCACGACAAGATCCACGCCCAGGATTGCGCCGACTGCGAGACGAAAGAGGGCAGGATCGACCAGATCGACCGACAGATCGTGCTGGAGGGACCGCTCGATCAGGCGCAGCGCGAGCGGCTGCTGCAGATCGCCGATCGCTGCCCGGTCCATCGCACGCTCACGTCGGAGATCAAGATCCGGACGCGGCTGGGCTAGGACCAATCGCGCCGCGGATTGGCTTCGAGGAAGGCCACCGTCCGTGACGCGATCCGGAGCATCAGCCCGATCTCGGCCAGGTTTCGGCCTTCGGCAACCGCCTTGGCCACGATGGCAAGCTCGGACCAGCAGCGCTGGTCTGCCTCATCGACTTCGCGCAGCCACGCCGCCGTGCACAGAAAGAGATCCGACCATTTGCCTCGGCGCTGATCGAAGCCGGTTTGCAGGAGATATTCTGCGCGCTTCTCTCTCCTGGCGCCGCTGCTTCCGGCAAAAGTCCGGCTGATGTCGGCATCATCCTCGAACCACGAATCCGCTACCTCTATGAGATCGGCCAGCTCGCCGCTTCTTCGAAGGATCGCCCGGACCGCTTCAGGAGCGAGCATGGCTTTGGGAATGGAGGCCAATAGACCTGCAAGAACGGCTTCGAACTCCAAGCTGACGGGCCGCCAATCGGCACCGCCGATCACTTCGGCCACTTCCATGAGGCCGACAGGCGGCACTGTCCCTTGGGCAACGAGCGTTGCGAGATAATGAGAGACGACATCGTCCACATAGCCCCGCGACACTGGCGCCATCTGGCCCTCGACGGCCGCCCTCGTGATCGTCGCATCGGTTTGGCGGAGGGACATCTCTTCTCCGACAAATGCGTCCGCGATGCCGTTCTTGATCAGGATTGAAGATATCCGCTTCTTTCGGCCCGACGGAGATACGATCACTATTCCCTGACTCGTCGCCCCGTCGACGGCACTCGCAAGGATCTCCTCGGCACTGCCGGCCGGCCACTGCGCGGCATCGATGCCGGCCTCACGGGCGCGGCGGACCAAGGCGTCGATGGCGGCGCGCTCCTGCTCGGGGCGCCATTCGCGCATGGCGATCAGGCGCCTCACATCGGCCGGCGACAGCGCCGCACAGACCCGGGCGAGGGCCGCGGCGGCAGCCATCCGGGTCTCGGGGCAGGGATCGAGGAGAAACAGGACCGCCGCGCTGCGCGTCACAGGATGATCACTCGATGCGAAAGCTGTGACCATGGCGCCTCGCGCCTCTTCGGGCATCGCATGACAGGCTTCGCTGCCCGAAGCGACCAGCGCAAAGGGATCGCCGCCGCATGCCTCCACCATCTCCACCATCGTGTCATGGAGATCGGCTTCGAGGACGGCCCCGGTGCGTTGCTCGGAGAGCGCCGCCGATGCTTCGACCAGCTCGGACGCAGCGGCAATGCCCGCCTGCTGCAACACGCCGACGACCAGTCCGAGCATCAGCCCATCGATCGACCGATCGCGGATTCGCGCCGCCAGAGCGGCCTGGAACTCCGCCACGAGGTCGATGGCATCGGCGTAGCCCCGGTCGATGCGATAACGCAGATGAACCAGCAGGCCTTCGAGAAGGAAAAGATAGCCGTATGCCAGGGGCTTGTGCTCGCCGGTCGACGGCATGTTGGCCACCGCACCGTCGAGGGCGGCAAAGATGTCGCGCGGCGAGCGGTGGAAGTAATCTTCCAGCTCATTCGAACGCTTCGGCGATTGCCCTTTGGCGATGGTCACCGCGATGCGCTGCGCAAGCCGGTCCGTTTCGGACAAGCCCGAAGCTCGCCTGGCAGGGTTTCCGCTGCGTCGTGCCATTCTGACCCTCTGGACGTTTCCAGGAGGCTACCGGCCGCCGCGTTTGACCGCTACCTCCAACGTGGAGGACGCGCGATCTAACTAGTTTCTGTCTCGAAAGGCAAGAAAGCCGGAGATTATCGGGGTTTTATGAGGCCTTGTGGCGTGTTGTCTGTTGATCTGTATGTGCGTTTTGTGGCATACATACATCGTGAGCAAGAACGAGACCCCCTCCGATGTC